>JBCAWO010000023.1:0-69158 GCA_038534515.1 Cyanobacteria bacterium J06554_1 | reverse complement strand
AAACAACAGGCTCAACTGGCAGTTTAGTATTCGTGAGACCTCTACGGGAGAGGTTGAATGGGCTAATCATCCTCAGAACAAGATACCAACGATTTGGCAATCCCTCGGTGCAGCTGCTATCGATATTGATTTGGCCGATACGACGCTGGACCGTCGAAATGGAGCTTATTACGTACGGTTTAATTTTCAAGGAAAATTAGCATCGCGTACTCGAACCCTTACCCTGACGAGTAGCATGGCTCCATCGATTAAACGCTGTGTGGTTATGTCTAACCTATTGGGGGCGATGCGTCAGGCACAGGAACAACAGACACCCAGTTCCTCTGGACGATATTGTTATTAAGGTGGTGTTGCTGATACTTGGGGCGAATTAATCTGGGAAATGCTGGTATGTGGCATTTTTTAGATCATTTCATTCTCTCGATCAGCAACAGCATTGGAGTTGATATGCCTGAGTAGGATAACTGTGCCGACCAATATTGACAGTATTATTTTTGACCTGGGTGGGGTAATTGTTAATTTGGACTATGGTCTGACGATTCGGGCGTTTAGTCAGTTGGCAGGATATGACATTACCCAGCAGTATAGTCAGCAGCAGCAGGCGGATATATTTTCTAAATTTGAGGTGGGGAGGATTACGGCAGCTGAATTTCGGCAGGGGCTAATGCAGCTGCTAGGGTTTGAGGCAGGGGCTGATGAGATTGATCAGGCTTGGAGCGCGCTGATCCTTGAATTTCCCCCAGAGCGGGTGGAACTGTTGCGGCAGTTAGGTCGGCGCAAACGTATCTTTTTGCTGTCAAATATTAACGAGCTACATTTGGCGACGAGCGATCGCAAGTTTGCTGAAGCCATGGGCACTGACATTGGCACCCTTGCCGATCAGTTTGAGCGGGCTTACTATTCGCATTTGGTTTGCGATCGCAAACCAAATGCCAGCATCTTCCAGCGAGTCATTGACGAGAATAATCTAGACCCGGCCAAAACGCTGTTCTTAGACGATACGGATAACAATTTGATAGGGGCACGACAGGTTGGGCTGCAAACGATTCACATTACCCAAGAAAACCCAATTGAAAGCTTGAATTTGCTCGATTTGTAGCCGTTTCAGACCCTATAGCAACAGGGGAAGCGATACAATACTCAATAGCCTCTTGTTGTTGCGAACACCTATGGTGAGCTATCTAGATTTTGCCCTGTTTGCCCTGTTAGGAATTGGTGCCGGCACTATGGCCGGTATGCTTGGCATTGGCGGCGGCATGATCATTGTACCTGGGCTGTTTTATCTATTTTCGTTAATGGATTTGCCCAGCTATAGCCTGATGCATTTGGCGGCGGGTAGCGCCATGTGCATCATGATTTTCACCTCCGCATCGTCCACATTTTCCCATCACTTGCGGGGTGATGTGCAGTGGGGTATTTTTGGCCGCATTATTGCCACCATTGGTATTGGCGTAGTTTCGGGCAATTTACTATCTAATCGATTAGATACCCATTGGTTAGAGGTTATTTTTGGTGTCTTTCTCTTGGCGGTATCCGTTAAAATTTTGCTCGATTGGAAGCCTGCCTTTGAAGAAACGACCACACCGCCCATGTGGATATTTGCCCTGGTTGGTATCTTAATTGGCTTTAAGTCGGGGATTTTGGGGATTGGCGGTGGCGCGATTAGCGTTCCGTTTTTGCTTTATTGCGGGTTACCCATGAGCAAGGCCAGCGGGACATCCGCATCGTTTACCCTGCCGATTGCCATCGTGGGTACCCTATCGTTTTTGTTATTTTCCCAGGGCTATACCGATATCTCCTGGGCAACGGGCTATATTTACTGGCCCGCTGTTGCTTTAGTGGCCCCCTTTACCGTCATTGGGGCCCCCATTGGCACAAAACTATCCCACTCAATTTCACCTCAGCAGCTGCGACGAATTTTTGGCCTACTGCTGGTGGTCATCGGTCTCCGCATGTTTGGGGGTGGCATTCAGTTTCTAGCCTAGATTTCCTCCTGTAGGGAGGTTGCATGCAACCTCCCTACAGGAGGGATTTCATGAATTCATACCTAATGGCTGCTTCCCACATCAGCCACAATCTTTTCCTTGAGTCGCTCTGGAACAGCACTTAGGTGGTCGTACTGCCAACTAAAGAATCCTACACCCATGCTTAGGGAGCGCAATTCAAGGATTAGGGTCTGCATTTCAGCCACGGGTAGTTGAGCTGAAACCTCATCCCAACCAGGCCAGTTGGCCTTATTGGTGTATCCCATGACCTGACCACGACGACCGCTGATCAGGGTGAGTACGTTGGCGGTAAACCGATTGGGGACCGACACTGACAGAGACGCAACCGGTTCTAGCAGTGTGGGTTTGCACTCGGGCAGCCCGGTTTGCATGGCAATGCGAGCGGCCTGCTTAAAGGCCTGGTCAGAACTGTCCACATGGTGATACGACCCATTTTTGAGGGTGACGGACACGTCTACTACAGGGAAGCCCAAGGGGCCCTGTTTGAGAAATTCCCGTACGCCCGTCTCGACACTGGGAATGTATTGTCTGGGCACTACGCCGCCGACAATTTTTTGGTTGAACTTAAATCCTTCTCCTCGGGGTAGGGGATTGATGTCGATATAGATATCGCCAAACTGTCCGTGACCGCCGGTTTGGTGCTTATATCGTCCGCGAATGTCCTCCTTGGCACTGCGAATGGTTTCTTTGTAGGCCACCCGGGGCAGGTGGGTAGCCATGGATAGATTGTACTTACGGCGAAGCCAGTCCATGGCAATTTTTAGATGGACATCCCCTTGACCCCACAAAATGACTTCGTGGGTGTCGCCGTGCTGTTCCCAGTGCAGGGCCGGATCTTCATCGACTAGCTTATTGAGGGCACCGCTGAGCTTGACGTCGTCTGCCCGTTTTTCGGGGGCAATGGCCAGGGAGTAAACCGCTGGCAGGATGTCTGCTGTTGGTAAGGTTTCGGCGGTTTCTGCTGGGCTGAGGGTGTCGCCGGTTTTGGCGTGTTCTAGACGTGCGATCGCAACCACACTACCCGCCTCAGCCGCGCTGAGAGCCTGATGCTGACTACCCATCAAAGAATACAGACCGCCCATGCGGTCACCACCGAGGCTGGTTCCATCCCTAAGGGTGCCGCGCCACAGCCTTGCTAGGGATAGCTTGCCGCCTTGAGGGCTGTAGTAGGTTTTGAGAATCTGGACCAGGGGTTCGCTGGAGCTGAGATCAATCCCACGGCGCTCGGCGGTGACCTGCGGTTCCGGGGTTTCACGGACCAGGGCGTCCAATAATGGCCGGACACCGTAGTCCTTTGAGGCCACACCGATAAAGACGGGCACTACCAAGTCTGCGCCCAATTCCATTTTGAGATCCTGGATAATCTCATCTTCCGGTGGCTCAATTTCTTCAAGCAGTTCTTCTAACAGATGATCATCAAAGTCTGCTAGGGTTTCCAGCATTTCTGTCCGGGCTGCTTTTTCCTCTGTGGCCAGTTCTTTGGGGAGTGGGACCGGATCGGCAGCAGCTCCAGCATGGTAATGATAGGCCTGTTCGCTAACCAAATCGATGAACCCCACCAGGTCTTCCCTGGCACCGATGGGATACTGATGGGGGACCAGGGGGCGACTCGACACTGATTTTAGGGCGTCTAGCGCTTCTGCAAAGGGGGTCCCTGCTCGGTCCATTTTGTTGAGCCAGACCACATGGGGAATTTCCCACTTATCAAGAAAGTGCAGTAGCGGCGATACGGTCAGCACCCGACTTGGGTCCGGTTCGCACACCACAATGGCGGCGTCTACTCCCATCAATATATGTAGCGGTTCTTGAAGTAGTTCGATGGACCCTGGACAATCGAGGAATGTAAAGCGAATGCCGCCGTACTCAGTACAGGCGGCATTTGTTTCGACCGTCATTTGGCGATTGCGGGCTTCGGGCGTATGGTCACCAACCGTATTACCCTCAGGAACTGAGCCTTTACGAGAAATGGTATCTGTGACCGAAAGCAGACTCTCAAGCAGGGTGGTTTTACCACTTGAGTATGGACCCACAATCGCCACGTTTCGTGAACGAGAGACAGCGGCTTTTGCCATAGGTTTACCCCTTTTTCTAAAAAGAAGAAGATTGGCCAAGTTCAGATTGGGGGGTGTTAGGTTGTAGGGCGTCTGAACTTAAAGGTCAGGGGACGTTACCTCTCAACGGGCATTTAGGGCGAAATCTTTAGGTTAAGAAGTTATGACTCCCTGGGTTATATGGCTAGCCTAGCGCTGCTGTAAACCTCTGATGACAGGGGATTTGAAAAAGTTCACTAATTTAAGAAGGGTAAGGTTGGGTTAAGTTTTGAGTTTGAAATGTTGAGTTTTGAGTTGAGCTTAGAAATTACCCAACGGGTTCTATATCGGTCGGAAATTGGCTAATTTCTCGTTCTTGAGAAACGTCTGCTGCTATCAACCAATTTTCAACTAATTCGATGTGTTGTGAGCAGTTGGTACGAAGCAAAGTTGGTTGCTTGGGGCCCCTCCGAGTTCCCCAAACCCCTATGGGCAGGGCGGGATGCCGCCCTACAACCCTCATATTAGATTATTCCTAATTGCATAGGTTGGGGTTACGGCGAGGTCGATTATGTATGCTTCGGTCTGCCTCATATGAAAAATTCAGGTTGAAAAGCAATGAGCTTCTCAACGGTTTCTAAGTACAGCTTAAACTTGAACAAGCATAACCTGAGGAACTCTGAAACTCTGCTTATTCCAGAGCACCTTTGGCGGTCATTTCATTGATGAGAGATTTTAGATGCTCTTGGGCATCATCGAGTTCTATGATCATACGTGCCCAAGCAACCTATGAACTGCTGTCAATCATTGACTATTTCCAGTTGTTATTTACGCCGATAAGATTGCCAAACAGCATAATAAAGCCGCTGATTGTAATGATGATGGCTAGAACTACAAAAATGCCGTCGTAGGCTGCAAGGTCTTCCATGGGGCGACAGTCTTTCGTTTTTTCTACTTCTATAGTTTAGAGGGTAGTGCCGAATTGAGGGCACGCTGACCGTCGAACTTATTGATGATGATGTCGCTATAGCGGGTTGAGATCGCACCCACCGACAGCAAGCACACCTCTAGCTCTGTTGGGTCCATATGCTCTCCACCCAAAATTCGGTTGGCAAAGAAGACCGCACCCGCATCATCGGTTTGAAACGAGCCAAATCGCATTTTACGATTTTCGTCTAACAAAAAACGCAGCAGGTCAAGCTCGGGTCCGCAACCAATGGCGACGCAGCTGCTGGCTCGCACAATGGCCATTTCTATATCTGGATAGGGATGGGTATCCCACGGCAGTACCTGAAGTTCAATCAGCGTCGTATCTTGATAAACCAGATCAAACGAAGGCTGGTCGTCACTGGCTCGCATGGTGCATTTAAACAAGCTACCCCTGAGGTAGTCTTGCAGCCGCCCATAGGTTAGCTCTTGAGCACCGTTTGTGAATTTCATAATTAGTTTGCTCTTTTAGTCTCTTACATGATGAACATGTCGGCGCTGACTTCTGCGATGGCTTCTTGGGTTTTACTGTGAACAAACGCGTTGGGAGTACTGTCTGACTCTAGGCGACCGTCCACCAGATTGATGATGCGGTCTGCCACATCCAAAATGCGGTTGTCGTGGGTGACCATCAGCACGGTGCAGCCCTCTTGCCGCGATAGCGTATGCAGATAGGTCACCACATCTCGGCCCGACTTTTTGTCTAGGGCGGCGGTGGGTTCGTCGGCCAAAATTAGCTGGGGGTGGTTGACGAGGGCGCGGGCGATGGCTACCCGCTGTTTCTGTCCCCCAGAAAGAGACTGGGGTTTGTAGTCTACCCGGTCCGCCAGGCCAAGGGCACTGAGCATAGCGACTGCCTGGTCTCGTTTTGAGGAAAAATTACCGGTTAGCTCCACGGCCATTTCTACATTTTGGCTGGCGGTCAAGGACTCAAAGAGATTGTGGGCTTGAAAGATAAACCCAATGTTGCGTCGAACATTGACGAGGGCGCGATCGCCTAGACCGACTAATTCTTTGCCAAGAACCCGCAGGCTGCCGTCCCGTAGTCGGCGCAGTGCCCCCGCCAGGGTCAGCAGGGTGGTTTTTCCTGAGCCAGAGGGTCCGGTGAGAATTACGATCTGGCCCTTGGGCAGGTCCAGGGAGATGTCAAACAAGACTTGCTTGCTCAGATCGCCTGCGCCAAAAAAATAGTTGAGATGCTGGATATGGACGGCCAGGTCGTCTCTGGGGGGATCAAATGTAGATTGGGGCTGAGTTTTAACCATGCTACTAACCTGCTACTAACCTGGCTCAACACCAGTGTAAGGGCTCAAAACACGTCTGCTGGGTCGGTGGTTTGAACTTTGCGCACTGCGATCGCACCCGACATCAAACACATAATAAAAGTGGCGATCAGCAGGTTCACAATCCGTTCCGGTGTCATTTGAAAAAATAGACCCGTCGCATTTCCGGCGGCTGTATAGAGCAGCTGGCTGACTAAAACGCCCGGTATAAAACCCAATACGGAAAGAATGACGGCTTCTTGCATGACCACACCCAACAGATAGCCGTTTTTGTACCCCATTGCTTTTAGGGTGGCATATTCGGCCCAATGGTCTGCCACATCAGTGTAGAGAATCTGATAAACCAAAATAATCCCTACAAAAAAGCCCATGCTGGTGAGTAGTGAAAACACAAAACCAATATTGGTGTTTTCCTGCCAATATTTTCGCTCGCGAATGACAAAGCCGTTGTCGCCATCGCGGGCCATGACCAGCACATCATTGGGTAAATTTTCCCGCAGGACGTTAACTACCCGCTCTACGTTGGTGTCTGGCTCCAGTTTCACCACCCCTATGTCTACGGTGGCAAAACTGCGTTTGTCTTCCTCCGGCCCTCGATCGGCAAAGTAGCGCAGAAAGTTCTGATCGCTCATCAGCAAGTTGCCGTTGCCCGAGGCAAAGTCAGTACCCATGGTAAAGGTGCCCACCAGGCGAATGCGCCGATCGGCTAGCTCACTGATGACTCCGGCTTCCACAGGCCCCACTTCTACCCGAGATTTGGTGTCCATTAGGGCGGTTTCTGGCAGCTTGAGTGGTTGTCGATAGGTTTCAATTTCAGGAATATTGAGCACGGGCTCATCAGGATTAATTGCGATGACCCTTACCCCACGAGATTTGCGGGTTTCTGGATTTTTCCAATTCACTTCGCTGATGTACATGGCATAAGCGTCTTGTACCCCCTCAAAGGCCCGGGCCTGATACAAACGTCTGCGGGCAAAGGCGCGGGGCACAAACATATTGGTGCGCAGCCGATTAACGATAATGATTTCGCCATTAAACCGGTTGAGCAGCTGTAGCTGACTGTCGTAAAGGGCGTTCATAAACCCGTTAAACATAAACATCAGCAGTACGGCAAATCCGACGCCCGCCAGGGAGGTGGCAAAACGTCTGCGGTCGTGGGTAAGGTTGAGCCAGGCGAGGGGGATGCGTTTAATCATGTCGGTGAAAAACCATGGGCCCTTAAAAGATTTCGGCTGGGTCAGCGGTGACGGCTTTGCGCACAGAAACGAGACCCGACAGGCTACACATTAGTAGGGTTAAAACCAGAACAAACAGGACTCGTCCGCCGTTCATGGCCACAGGCAGGGTCCCAGCGGTGGCGGTGGCCGTCAGGTGATAAAGACCGAGCGCAGCTGCAAGACCGGGAATGTAGCCCAGGATTGCTAACAACATTGCTTCTTGCAGCACAATTTTGAACAAGTACTGGGAGCGGTAGCCCATGGCTTTCATGGTGGCGTATTCGGGGAGATGATCGCGAATGTCGGTAAATAAAATTTGATAGACGATTACGGCTCCAACAACAAACGATACGATCACACCCATACTAAAAATAAAGCCGATGGAGGTGGATTCTAGCCAGTAGGCGGAGTCGTGTTCGATGATGCCTGCTCTGGTGTAAACAGCCACATCGGCGGGCAGTAGCGAGCGCATGGTGTCGGCTACTTTTTCGGGGGATGCTTCTGGGGTGAGTTTCACCAGCCCCACATTGACCAGGCTCAACGGGCGGGGCTCTAAATATCTGACAAAATTTTGGTCGCTCATGATCAGCGTGCCGTCGGCGGCAAATCCGCCCCCTAGGGCATAGGTGCCGCCAATGATGGCGCGGCGACGGTCGGCCTCGGTGGTGGTACCAATTTCCTGGGGGCCAAACTCTGGGCGTGAGAGCCGATCTATAAATACCGTATCGGGCCGGCTGAGAATGCGACGGGCCTCATTTCCCTGTAATTCGGGCATCAGAAATGCGGGGTCATTGGGGTTGATGCCATAAACAAAGATGGCGCGACTGACACCGGTTTCTGGGTTACGCCACAGCAGATATTCGCTGTAGAGGGGCATGATCTGCTCCACTCCGTCTACACCGGCGACCTGGTAGAGCCGCTCTCGCGGAAAGGCGGTGGAGGTACTGATTTCTAGCGTTTCTGGTGAAATTAAGAACAGTTCGGCGTTGAACTGCTCATAAAAGTTGGTGGCGGTGGCAATTAGGGCTCCCATGAAACCCAGGTTCATGAAGATGAGGATAACGGCGAAGGCCACGCCTGCGATCGCAACCACCAGTCTTGTCCGCTCGTGCATTAAGTTAGACCAGGCCACCGAGATCCTAGCCATAGCTAGCTTTCCCCAGCGTTGATATCGGATTTGATGTCAATCAGCACATCTACTTGCAGATTGGTCAGCATAGCCACGGTCTGATCTTGATCCACCGCAATCCGTACCTCCACAATGCGGGCATCGGCATTGGCCGCTGGGTCGTCATCTAGCACGTCATTCTTAAAAATCTGTAGCCCAATGGTTTCTACGGTGCCGCTGAGCACTCCCTCAAAAGCTCCATTGCGACTGGTAATGGTAGCTTTTTGCCCTAATTTGACTAGTCCCACATCGGTTTCATAGACCTCAGCTACGACGTACATTTCATCTGTGTTGCCCATGGACAGCAGCCGATTGTTAGAGACGGCTTCGCCAGGGCGTACATAGATATCTAAAATTTGACCCGTTGAGGGGGCTTTGATCACCGCCCGGTTAAGCCGTGCCTCTGCCAGGGCCAGATTTTGCTGGGCCGATACTATGCCAGATTCTACGGCGGCCAGTTGCAAATCTGCCTCGGCCATAGATACTAGGGCAGCGGCATTCTCCAAGTCCGTATCTCGGGCGAGTTCTAGCTGAGCTTTGGTGGCCTCGGCGTTAGCGATATCGCTAATGAGTTCATCCACCTCTGTTTGCTGACGGTCAAACTCTTGTTGAGTGATGGCACCCTGGCTCAATAGATCCTCAAATCTTGCCAGATCAATGTTTGCCAGGGACAAACTCGCACCTAGACTACGGATTTTGGCAGCTTGGGCCTCAATTGCCTGAATCTGAGGCTGATCGATCTGCTCAGCTTTTGTATTGGCTTCGACAATGCGGGCAGCCCCCAAATTGCGCTCAGCTGCTAGCGTTTGCTGGGCCTCTGTTAACTGACTAGCGGCATAGTCGCGCTCGGCTTTGCGCACGTCGTACATGTCTAATTCAGCCAGTATTTGCCCAGCCTCTACCTGGGTACCCTCTGCCACTAGCATTCTGGCCAAGACACCGGTTTCGGCGGCAGCAATATCAATAACTTCGCTTTTGGGTTCAATTCGGCCCAGGGCGGCCACATCCACTCGCTCTGGGGGCGGTTTAGCAGCTTCTTCGATGGCCGCCTGTCGTGACTGGCGCACTGAGCGTAATGCCAGTAAAGAGGCACTACCCGCCAATAAAAGCAGCGCCATCCCAATCCAAAAACTTGTCTTTTTTAAGGGGCGTTGAACCGACTGTGGAACCATACAGATCGTTTAGATGCACTAAGTCTGAAGGCTATAGCTGTGGGGATTAAAGCGCTATGCCAGACCGTTTTCTCTGGTTTTTTCTCTACGGCGATGGGGCGAGAGAACGTAGTAAGAGCTACGGTATCTAGTTTAATTCTTCTGACAGAAGTCATGATGAATGAGCCTGTTTTGGTTCACAATTGCTTACGACTCGTCTACTAAATTCATCAGCGTTACTTCCCAGACGAGACGCGGTTGCACGTAGCGGAGCAGCTGTTTACGGGCTAATTCTAGCTGCGCCATACCCTGCCCATGGCCCCGTTGCCAACGGCTCTGCTGTAGGTAGTCTAGAAGCCACAGCTGGGATTCTGGTTCTAACGTTTGAGCAATTTGCCGGGCTAGGGCCAGGGCGCTGCGCAGGTTAGCACCGGGCTGGTCGATTTGCTGAAGCAGTTCGGTGGGAATGGTCTGGAGCTGTTGCCAACTTGCGATCGCACTCCCCGGACTCCCCTGGGCCAGGTTTAGCAGTTCAGAGTGTTTCAAAATCTCCCCGTGGCCCAACTTGGTTAGCACTTGGGCCATGTCGGCTGGACCTAAGCGCCGAAAAGGAACAGTCTGACACCGTGAAATTATGGTGGGCAAAAGTGTCTGCTGGTCGGGGGCAATCAGCACAAGCGTAGCCTTGCCAGGTTCTTCTAAGGTCTTTAAAAGGCCGTTAGCGGCTGCCTCCGCAATCAGATCGGCGGCTTCAATCACCACCATAGCCTGGTTGGCCTCTAATGGAGGACGGCTCAGAAAGCGAGCAATGTCTCGAATTTGTTCTAGACGGATCTGGGGGCGTCCGCGCCGCTTAATCCCAGCCTCCTGCGCTTCTGCAACGGTCAGTAAATTGCCCTGGTGCAGGTAGGTGGGCTCAACCCATAATAAATCGGGGTGATTTCGAGACTGAATTCGTCGTTTAAGATTGTCCGGGGCCTCGCCGTTGCCGCCCAACAGCATAGCTGCAAAGGCCGCTGCCACCAAACCACGACCGATGCCTGCCGGACCAACGAACAGGTAGCCAGGGGCGATGCGCTCACGGATGACAGCTTGCACCAGCAGCTCAACCGCCTGGGCCTGACCCACAATGTGGTCAAAGTTCTGGATTAGCTGCTGCTTTTGCTCCATGGCTGAGGACAACTTAGAGGGCATACCACTGCTGTAAATAGTTGGAAACAATGGCTTGAATTTGTTCAGCTACTGCTTCCTGGGTAAGGCTGCCATCTACGGTAACAAAGCTATTTTGCTGGGCCTGGGCCGCAAACCCTCCATGGACCCGACGATGAAATTCGATGCCGGCCTGTTCAATCCGGTCGGTCTGTCCCCGATTGGCCATCCGTTCTAACCCTACGGCTACGTCCAACTTGAGCCATAGGGTCAGATCGCTGGTCAATCCTTTGGTTGCAATGGTGTTGAGGGTTTTGATCAGCTCTAGATCTAACTTTCGTCCATAGCCCTGGTAGGCCACCGTGGATGCAGTGTAGCGATCGCAAAGTACCAAATGCCCGGTTTCAAGTGCTGGGAGCAATATTCGTTCTACATGATGGGCGCGATCGGCAGCGTAGAGTAATAACTCTGAGGTGTTGGTTAGACTCTCAGCACCTATCGATGGCTGTAGCAGGACCTGCCTTATCTGCTGACCGATGCTAGTGCCACCGGGTTGTCGGGTAACAATCACCCCCGTTGGGTCGCTAGATAAGCCACCGTTAGTAAATTTGTTGTCCAACCACTGGCGCAAATACTGTATTTGCGTGGTTTTACCACTTCCCTCAATCCCTTCAAAGACAATGAGCTTACCACGCATCTTTTCCCCAATAGCTATAAGCGGCTCTAACTGCTTGGCCTATGCTATCTCAGTCAATAAACACCGCAAATAAACACCGCAAACTACTCTATACAGAATGTCGATAGTTACAGACAAAACCTAAATAAAATGCACTTGTTTACGTGAATATGACTCAAGGGGGTATTATTGACATTAAACTTAATAGCAATTAACAAGCTTAACCTTGGTTTATCCTGAAAAGCTTATTGTTCCCTAGAAGGGTAAAAGCGAATGCAGATTTACGGCTAAGACTCTGCAAGTAGTAGACCTAGAAAAAATGTAGAGTCCTGACCAATTGTTTAGCTTGGATTAATCGCTTCATCCTGTTCGCACTGTAGATTTTAGACTTGCGCAGTAGCTTTAGAATTTTCTATGGCCCGGTATACCAACCTTCTCATCAGCGTTCTTCCTGCCAATAATCTTCGGGAATCGCTACCAGATGTTCTCCAGGCCTGTGGTCTACGCCTGGTTTATCAGGATGGTGATTATATGATGGCAAAAGAGCCTCCTGGCATGGTTTCCTATAGCCAATTGGCCACTGTTGAAGTATTGATTGGCTCCACTGATGAAACCGAGTTAGTGACCCAGGATCCTGCCGCCACCGTAAACCTGGTAGTCAAGAATGAAGAGCTACCCCTAAAGACTAATAATCACTGCCATAAGGTGTTTCAACTGGTTAACCAGGCCATTGAAAGTAAGGCTAGCTGATTAAGTCCAGCTTGCATTTCCACATCTTTCTGTGCCGAGCCCTGAGGACAGGGTCTATGGTTGTGCTTACAAGACGGATTATTGCGAGAATATCTTATCTCGTTGTTTAATCTCGCGGTAAGTGCCAACTTTTGATTTAACAAGCGACACCCTATTGGCTGGCTCAACTGACACGTTAGCCCCGCGCTATGAATTTTCCTCGTCCTCAACGATCATGTTGGGGCTGATTAAGGTGATGTCAAATTCATCAGGAGGTACGGTTGATGTGGTGTCCCGCTTTAGTTGGTAATAAATAGCTCGGGCTTGAGGGCCAAAGACGATTTCATCCTCATTCTTTAAATCGTGGGCTTGGAGCTTGCGGCCATTTATTAACATGCCATTGGCGCTAGGTTTGCCCTTAAGGTTCCCGTCTACTATGCGGTAATAGTAGGTTTCATCATCCCTGGGAAGCTGTACTAATGTTGCGTGATGTCTAGACACAAACTGTGACGCTAAGCGAATATCACATTTCGCATCACGACCCACAGAATAGACGGAGCTGTCTAGGACAATTTCCCGCCGACCTTGGCTATCTTCGACGATAAGAATACTGCTGAGGTGAGAACCTGAAGCCATGCTAACCATGAAATGATGAATCTTAGAGAAAAATCAGGCCGTCAATAATGTCGCTACTGTCAATATTCTGTCAGTATTCAAAGCCTTCAGGATTTTCCTTTGCTATTCAGCTTTATGCAATGGGGCAACCATATTTTTTCAGTGCCTTTTCACTTTCTCTACAGAAAGTTAGGTTAATCTAGCAGCAACAGCTACTACATCAATTTATACAAAAGCATAGCAGCCAATATAGCATTCCCTACTAACCACTGGAGCATAACTACTAACCTCAGTCAGGCATAACCATCCGCTAACCATATCCGGTGGCAAATTAGTTAGAACAGAGTTTTGCTGAGCATGCTGGATATTTGTTGCCTCTGTCAGGTTGTCCGTAAGGGTACAGCCACAAAAAATGCCGCTTTGCTCAAAAGTTAGTAGCAAAGCGGCATCAATAGTTGTTTCTATTTGCCGTACCTAAGCTACGACGGCTGCCTGACCAGCTACTGCGCTGGTTAGGCGCTCATAGGTCGCTCGCATCTTGAGACCTACCAGTACTTGAAATAGCCCTGTACCGTTATTAGAGCCAGGATATTCCCGGTGCTTTAGCAGTAGTTCGGTCATTTCACCGTAGCTACGGGTGGAAATGTTGCTGAGATGCTCTTCAACGTAAATCAGCTCTTCTAGCTTCTCAAACTGACCGTCAATTTCAAGAATTGATACTTCATTACCCAGGTAGGTGTCAGGACCATAGGCCATGCGAATACCTGGGTATGAACAGGTAAGCTTACGGCCACAGGGTACCCAGTTGATGGTGGAGCCTTCATCAAACAGGTAGGCGGGCTCCAGGCCTTCTACACCTTCCTTCTGAATCATTTGTACCCGTAAAATCTTGCGCTCTTTGTCGTCCTTAATCAGATTCGTTGGTAGAACCTGTAGGACCACATCAGCGTACTGTTTTTGGATGTCAATATAGGCTTCAAAGTCAGGCTTACGGGCTTGAATAGAGGCCAGAACATCCTCATAGGTGTGACCCCGCTCAGCCATATCGCGTTGAATCTTCCAGGCGATTTTGACTTCGTCACTGATGTCAAGATAAACGCTGAAATCAAGTAAGTCACGCACACGCTCATCGTATAAGGGATGCAAACCCTCAATCACAATGACGTGATTAGGCTCAATGCGTTCTGGTGGATCGATAAAGCCAGTTTCGTGGTTATAAATTGGCTTATCAATCGCCGTTCCCGATTTTAGAGCTTTGATTTGCTCGTACATCAAATCAAAGTTGTTTGCCTTAGGGTTAAGAGCCGTCACCCCAGCTACTTTGCGCTGCTTGCGATCTAGACTGTGGTAGTCATCTAGACAGATGACTGTCATGAACTCTTCGCCAAAAAGATCGCTGAGGCGCTTCAAAAATGTAGATTTTCCACATCCTGAATCACCGGCAACACCAATAAGAACCACGCGGTCGGGCTGACTGGTCATGGAATCCTCTTATGAAAACAGTTTACAAATATGTGCGAAACCAATCAACGAGCCTATGAACCCCGGCTCAGTTGGGTATCGGCAGCGGGTTTTGAACGTTGCAAAAGTTAAAGTGATCCTATCAGAATCTGTAGCCTTTTGAAAGACTGGAGATGGGCCTGCTTTTACTTAGTAAATAAGGTGAAGATATCTGGAGTAAAAGGGGGTGTTTATCTGAAATTCTTGATAGCCTATTTAGGTGCCTGGGTGAGGAAAAGAAGCGGCAGGTGAATGCTCGGACATGGGGTAGCCGTATGAGCTGAGCTCATGACATTTGTTCCTTAGGATTTGTGACTGGGAGTCGTACCGTTTGCTGTCCTGGCCGAGGCTAATTTAATAGCGTTTGATTTGAGTTGATTGCATTGCATATGGGCCCCGGTCAGTTTGTAATGCGCATTTAACACACTTTTTCTGATTAACATGGCTGTTTCCAAAGCGACTGTTTCTGACGCAACCGAAAAAGATACTGTTTTACGTCGTGAAATTTTAGGCTCTCGCCGTTGGAGCAACTATTGGTGGGCACTGGTAACGACCTTTGGGGGAACGGGGTTTTTGTTGGCGGGTGTCTCTAGCTACACAGGGATTAACCTACTGCCGTTTGCCAATCCGACCCAGCTGATTTTCATTCCCCAGGGTATTGCGATGTGTTTCTATGGCACAGCGGCTCTACTGCTATCGCTGTACCTCTGGCTCATATGTCTTTGGAATGTGGGCGGTGGCTACAATCAATTTGATAAGACGACTGAGGAAGCGCAAATCTTTCGATGGGGATTCCCGGGGAAGAACCGCACGATTGATTTTAAGTATCCGCTGTCATCGATTACGGCAATCCGGGTGGATATTCGAGAAGGCTTGAATCCAAAGCGGGCGCTTTACCTCAAAATTAAGGGTAAAGGAGATATTCCCCTGACTCGAGTTGGTCAGCCGATGTCCCTAGCAGCTGTGGAAAATCAGGGAGCTGAACTGGCTCGATTTCTCCAGGTTCCTTTAGAAGGGCTGTAGCAGCTGTAGCAATATTTATGGGTTCGATCCGGGCCATCCCTCTTGAAAAGGCAGTTTTCCTGTGACAAGATATGGTGCCTTTAAACAACAAAGGGAGTAATCATCATGATTTTAGGTTTCCGCATCAGATGGGCCATTGGTTTGGTTGTAGCCTTGTTTATGGTGAGCTGTACCGCTGGGGCGAGCGACCCCTCAGAGTCAGTTGCTGCACCAGCGGAACCTGTTGCACCGGCTGAGCTGGCTGTGACGCCTGCACCCGAAGGGCTAGTCCAGCTGCAGGGTATGGCTACTGTCGAGTTTTTGGTCAACGGAGAGAGCGTTGTCGTTGAGGTTGATGGTACCCAAGCGCCGATTACGGCGGGTAATTTTGTCGATTTAGTTGAGCGTGGTGTCTATGATGGGACAGTGTTTCACCGGGTGGTGCGGGAACCTCAACCATTTGTTGTCCAAGGTGGAGACCCCCAGAGCACCGATCCTTCGGTACCTGTGCAGCAGTTGGGTACCGGTGGGTTTATTGACCCCGACACCCAAGAAAAGCGTTTTATTCCATTAGAGATTACCCCTGACGGTGCAGAGCAGCCGATCTATAGTCAGACGTTTGAATCGGCAGGTCAGACAGTTAAACCGGCTCTACAGCATACCCATGGTGCCGTGGCGATGGCCCGGTCTCAGTTTCCGGATTCGGCCTCGGCTCAGTTTTATTTTGCCCTGGCAGATTTACCGTTTTTGGATGGTAGCTACGCGGTCTTTGGTTATGTGACCGAAGGGTTGGATGTGGTGGATGCTATTCAACAGGGTGATGTGATTGAATCGGCTGCGGTGATTGAGGGTTTGGATAATCTGGTGACCGAGTAGGGCTGAATTTGGGGGCTTGGGTGGTGCCGTAGCTGGTGCGATGGTGGATGTCGTAGTGACCGGCCTTGGTTTGTGGACGGCCCTTGGGGCTGCAACCCAGGCAACTTGGTCAAATTTATTGGCTGGGAAAAGTGCGATCGCATTTCGTCAGCCCTTCCTATCACTTCCTCCTGTCCCCCTGGCGCTGGCGGATAAACTGCCCGCTGACCCCGACAGTCTGCTTAGGGCTGCGGTCACTGAAGCCCTGGCCGATGCTGGTTTAACCCCACCGCTAGCTGACTGTGGGGTGGTGGTGGGGTCTAGCCGCAGCTATCTAAACCGTTGGGAGGCCATGGCCCGTGGAGAGCTGGCTCTGGATCAATGGCTGGCGGCATTACCCGGGAGTCTGTCCAGACAGGTGGCCCAATGGGTCGGTAGTCAGGGACCTTTACAGGCCCCCATGGCGGCCTGTGCCACGGGGCTGTGGGCCTTATTTCAGGGCTATATGCTGCTGCAGACTGGGCAATGTACGCGGGTGCTGGTGGCAGCCGTGGATGCGCCAATTACTCCCCTGACGCTGACGGGGTTTCGTCGCATGGGGGCCATGGCCGCCGATGGTTGCTATCCGTTTGATTGCGATCGCAACGGTTTAGTCCTGGGGGAGGGCGCGGCCGCTGTAGTTTTAGAAACCAGGGGGGCAAACCTCAGTAAATCCGTTTATGGTCAGCTACTAGGATTTGGCCTCAGTAATGATGCCTATCACATTAGTTCCTCCAGGCAAGATGGCACCTTGACCGTGGCCCACCAGTGTCTGCAGCGGAGTGGTTTACACGCAAGTGATATCGACTATATCCATACCCACGGCACCGGTACCCGGTTAAATGACACCAACGAGGCCCACATGATACAACAGCTATTTCCCCAAGCTGCAGTCAGTTCCTCTAAGGGCGCTACCGGTCATACCCTGGGTGCGGCCGGGCTCATCGGTACCGTTTTTAGTCTATTGAGTCTGCAGCAGCAGCGTTTGCCCCCCAGCGTTGGGTTACATCGGCCTGAGTTTGACCTTAACTTTGTCAGCGGCGACGTTCGCCATACCGGGCCCATAGACCATGTGCTGTGCAGCAGCTTTGGGTTTGGCGGCCAGAACGTCATTGTGGCGCTTGGCCATGCTGGTTAGCTGACTGGGGCGCTAAACTAAACACATTGATTTGGCAAATCTTGTCAAGCCGTTAACCACCGTACCCGCCTCATCTAATTTTTAGCTGTCATTTGTATGAATAAATCTACCCGCTCACCCCGTCAGTCCCTATTTAGCCGACGTGCTACCCGCACCTTGGCCATTGGATGGTTTGCGCTGCAAAGTTTGATTGCTGCTCCTTTGACGGGGGCTCTGCCCGCATCTGCCCAGGTAGTAGAGGGGGAAGAAGAACCCGCAATTACCTATGGTCAATTGCTAGAAAAGCTCGATCAAGGCGAAATAGAGCGGGTTGAGCTAGACAATCTGCGGGGGGTGGCCAACGTACGCATCAAAGGGGACGACGATAATGTCCCCCTACGCCCGGTAACGCTGTTTGCTAACGATGTTTATAACCAGCAGCTGTTGCAAAAGCTGCGTAGCAGCGGCGTTGACTATGAAGTATTAGAACGCTCAGACAATAGCGCCCTAACTGGTTTAGCTGTCAATGCCTTGCTGGCTCTAATTGTGGTGTTTGCGCTGCTAATGATTTTGCGGCGGTCTGCCAATTCCGCTAGCGGTGCCATGAACTTTGGTCGTTCCCGCGCTCGCTTTCAAATGGAAGCTAAAACGGGAGTCATGTTTGACGATGTGGCCGGGATTGAAGAGGCCAAGGAAGAACTCCAGGAGGTGGTAACCTTCCTGAAAAACCCTGAGAAATTTACCGCCATTGGAGCCCGCATTCCTAAGGGGGTGCTCCTCATCGGGCAGCCAGGAACGGGTAAAACGCTCCTAGCTAAAGCCATTGCCGGCGAAGCCGGAGTACCGTTCTTCAGCATCTCAGGCTCTGAATTTGTTGAAATGTTTGTTGGCGTGGGGGCTTCCCGCGTTCGCGACCTGTTTAAAAAGGCTAAGGAAAACTCCCCCTGTATTGTCTTTATTGATGAAATTGACGCGGTGGGGCGACAGCGAGGAGCCGGTATTGGCGGTGGCAATGACGAACGCGAACAAACTCTGAACCAGCTACTGACTGAGATGGATGGCTTTGAGGGGAACGGTGGCATCATTGTGATTGCTGCAACTAACCGCCCCGATGTATTAGACGCAGCGCTGTTGCGACCGGGGCGATTTGACCGCCAAATTACCGTTGACCTGCCTAGCTACAAAGGCCGTCTCGGTATTTTAGATGTGCATGCGCGGGACAAAAAAATAGCCGATGATGTGGATCTTGATGCCATTGCCCGACGGACTCCAGGATTTTCTGGTGCCCAGTTAGCTAACCTGCTAAACGAGGCCGCAATCTTAACTGCTCGTCGTCGCAAAGATTCCGTCACCATGGAAGAAATCGACGATGCCATTGATCGTCTAACCATCGGTCTTACCCTGACGCCGCTGCTGGACACTAAGAAAAAACGGCTGATTGCGTACCACGAAGTGGGCCATGCCCTGGTGAGTACTATGCTGAAACATTCGGACCCATTGGCAAAGGTGACTATTATTCCCCGGTCCGGTGGTATAGGCGGGTTTGCCAGCTATCTGCCCAAGGAAGATCGGGTGGACGATGGGTTAATCTCCTATGCTGAACTAATTGACCGGATCACTATGGCGCTGGGGGGCCGGGCTGCCGAAGAAATTGTGTTTGGTTCGGATGAAGTCACCCAGGGCGCGGCTAATGATATTCAGCAGGTAACCAATATTGCGCGTCAGATGATCACCCGTTTTGGCATGTCTGAGCTGGGTTCGTTTGCGATGGAATCACCCAGCAGTGCTGTTTTTCTCGGTCGTAGCGATCTGATGCAGCGTTCGGAATATTCTGAAGAGATGGCGGCTAAGATCGATAACCGTGTGCGAGAGATTGCTATGACCGCCTATAGCCAGGCCCGTTCAATGCTAAAAAACAACCGCTCACTGCTAGATCGACTGGTGGACCGGTTGGTGGAAAAAGAGACCATCGACGGTGAAGAGTTTCGTGGCATCGTTAGTGAGTATATAAATATACCTTCCACCAATAAGTAGGCGTGTAGATAAGCATGCCAGCAGTCCGGGGCTAGGCTGCCGCCAACAATCTCATACATTGCCCTTACCTTTGGCAGGGCAATGTTATCTAAAGCCATAAAAATTTGAGACCCTAAAATCTTCTGCCAGGTCCCGACCTCTTTCTAAGCCGGCTGTGGCTATTGGAGAGGTTCACCATCCAGTAGCTCAATGCTGCCGGATGAGCGAACGCACTCTAGACGCCAGCGTTGACCTGAAACCCGACCTGGCAGGAATCCCGAAATAGTCAGATGATTCTCGCCGTGGTCAGTTTGGACTTTAACAAGTAAGTCACTTTTACTTTGACTGACGATAAGTGCCTCTATTTCGAACTCGCCCTCACGGTTCCAAGGAAGTTCGTACTGTGACTCTGGCTCTTGCGAACGAAGAACAGCGCGAGTGTTTTCAGCTTCAGACATTGGAGCAGTCATAGGTAGTTAGGAGGTTGTCGAACAGGGGTACAGCTGTTAATGTACCCAGCCACTCGCAAAGATGGCTTTAGGTAGACGATAACATTTTGACTGGTCGATAGATTGTGCTGCAGATCATAAAGACTGAAGAGAGATCGCACCTACAGAGAGGGAAGGCATTAGATTTGGTTTGCTGTGGAAGATTTGCAAGATCTGTTTGCAAGATCTATCTAATTGCCTGCTGATCGTCATACATTGCCCGCAATACCATGGCGGGATCTACCCAGCTGCTCTCAAATTTGAGACCCCAGTGCAGATGAGGTCCGGTGGTGCGGCCGGTCATCCCGACCCGACCGATGGGTTGACCTGTACTAATGCTGGCCCCTTCCCGGATGCGAATATTGCCCTCTGGGTCAACCATTACCCGTCTGTCACCTTCATGGGTGACGTAGCCTTGCATATGGCAGTAGATATGGAGCCAGTCGCCTGATTCGATTACAACGGAGGTGCCGCAGGCGCTGTCATCTGAAATTTCGACGACCTCCCCCTCCCACCAGTTGCGGATATAGCTGCCTAGGGGGGCGGCAATGTCTAACCCGTAGTGAAACTGCTCACCACCGTAGGGTGACTGACGATAGCCAAAAGGAGACGTGTAAGCTTGGAAATTTTCCACTGGAAATGAGGCAAAACTCCAGGGATTTGTGGCTTTAGCTAGCTCAACCTCGGCTGCCTTTGCCGACCTGCGTTGGGCGGGCAGTACCAGACCTGTGATTGTCCACAGGGACAGACCACCCAGCAGCAAAAACCTGGCATAGATACTTGAACGATGACGGGGCTGCATAACCCGTTTCAAGTAACCCCTGAGAGCCTGGGTAAACCCTTTGATAGATGTGGATTTAACAGAACTCGGATTCATATATCTAGTGTTTAGTAAAGGCAGAAAAATAGGGTGTGTTTTAAACGTTTTCCAAGCCGATAGCAGTGACCGGGGGAGATGGGACTGGGCGCAGTCAATAAATTCTGTCTCGAAATTTGCTGCGACGGTGGCCAATTAAGCCGATGGTTAGCTATGGCACTGGTTGCGACATTGCCCGATAATGTACATCAATTTCTTTAAATTGCCTATAACTTCTCTAAAGTAAACACAACGTTATTTTTAGTGGTTGTAATCAAGGAAGTGGCGGTTTGGTGTATCTTGGCGGCTGGTGTTGTCTGGGGCAGGGTGAGCGATGAATGAGCAGTTGCAAGATCCAGACCAGTGGTATCAACAGGGGATTGCGTTTGATCAGCAAGGGCATTCGACAAACGCGATCGCATGTTACAGCAAAGTTATTGAACTGCAGGCCGATTATTACGAGGCCTGGGTAAGGCGTGGGTTAGCGCTAATGCTGCTGGCGGACTTTCAGCCTGCGATCGCAAATTTTAATCAGGCCGTGGCCCTCAAAATGGATCTGGATTTGGCCTGGTATCTAAAGGCCTACTGTCATGCCCAGATGCAGGCGGATGACTTTGCCCTGCTGGCCTTACAAAAGGCGGTGGCCCTAAACCCCACACAGTGGATTGAAATGGCCCTGAGGGAGACGGCGTTTGACTCCCTCAGGGGCGATCCCCGTTTTCAGGTGCTGATGGCGAGTTAGGCTCGATTGGCTGTGGGGGCGACCCGATCGTTTTATAGTTTTAGGTCGGGTCCTCAGGAAAAATTCACGCATCACCCCATTTTTTCTGCTATCTGTAATGGGCGCGGTTAGTTTTATTGAGCGTTGCTTGTCTCCGTTTCCCTCTGTTTTTTTCCTAATAACCAGCCCTGATAGCCAGCCATGCAGGCCGCAACTTCAATTCATACAGACTTATTTTTAATCGGTGGCGGCCATACCCACGCCATTGTGCTGCGGAAAATTGGCATGACAGGGGGGCTGCCAGCGGGGGTGCGTCTAACGCTGATTACTAACTTGGTAGACACCCCCTATTCAGGAATGCTGCCCTGTCACATTTCGGGGCTGTATGACTTTGACCAGTCCCACATTGATCTGCGGCCCCTGACCCGGTTTGCCAACTGTCGATTGATTATGGATGAGGTGGTGGCGCTGGATGCGGATCATCAGGTTATCCAATGTCGTCACCACCCCCCGATGAGGTATGACGTGCTCTCAATTGATATTGGCAGTACTCCGGGGACAGTGTCGGTGCCAGGGGCAAACGAGTATGCCATTCCGGCAAAGCCAGTACCCGATTTACTCCGGGCCTGGCGGAGCTATTTACAAGGTTTAGAGGGGGCAGACTCGGCCACCATTGGGATTGTGGGTGGTGGGGTGGGTGGGGTGGAGCTCGCCCTAAATATGCAGGTGCGGCTGCAGCAGCTGGTGGGCGAGGGGGCTAATGTACATATTTTTCATCGGCGGGCGCAGCTAGCGACGGGCCGTAGCCGCGCTACCCAGCGTCAGCTGGCTAAGATTTTTCGCGATCGCAACATCCACACCCACCTATCAGAATCTGTCTGTGCGGTGGAGCCCATGGCGGCAGACACGGTCCAGGTGATATGTGAGTCGGGGCTGCGGGTGAGTTGCGATCGCGCCTTTTGGGTAACCAATGCCAGCGCTGCCCCTTGGCTGGCCCACACCGGTCTGACGACCGATAAAGACGGCTTTATTTTAGTGGAGGATACGTTGCAAACCCTGTCCCATGCAAATGTATTTGCTGTGGGGGATGTGGCCACCATGGCAAACCACCCCCGACCCAAGGCCGGGGTGTTTGCCGTACGGCAGGGACCGCCCCTCCATAACAACCTGCAGCGTTACCTATTGCGACAACCCCTCAAGCCCTTTAAGCCCCAGCGTCAGTTTCTCAACATTATTGACCTGGGGACCGGCGGAGCCATTGCTTCGCGAGGGCGATGGTCGGCAGAGTCCGTGTGGTTTCGCCGTTGGAAACATAAAATCGATGGCAATTTTATGGCGCTGTTTGAGCAGTTCCCAGCCATGGAAACCAGCACCGTCCCCAGCCAAGAAAGCCCCACGCCTGCCTTCCACTGTGCCGGGTGTGGATCAAAAGTGAGTAGCTCCGTGCTCAGCCGAGCCTTAACCCGTGCTAAGGCAGACTTCCCCGCGATGGACCAATGGCCTAACCCGGTGAAAGTAGGACTGGAAACCCCAGATGATGCGGCGGTGGTGGCCATACCCAAGGGGAAGCTAGCGGTCCAGACGGTGGATCAGTTTCGGGCGCTTGTGGACGACCCTTATGTCTTTGCTCAAATATGTGTCAATCACTGTCTGAGTGACCTATTCGCCATGGGGGCCACTCCTCAAACCGTGCTGGCTTTGGCGACATTGCCCTATGGGACAGACATTGTCCAATCCGAAACCCTGTATCAGCTCATAGCTGGTACCTACCGAGCCTTGGCTCCGTCCCAAACCTGGCTGGTGGGCGGGCATACCACCGAAGGACCAGAGCTCTCCTTAGGGTTTGCCTGTAACGGGTGGGTTGCTCCGGACGAGATTTTAACCAAGCAAAATCTACGACCTGGTCTGAGTCTGATTTTGACCAAACCCCTGGGGACTGGGGTGCTGTTTGCTGCCGATATGCAGCGGGCGGCCAAAGGCCGTTGGATTGAGGCCGCCGTTGCCAGCATGGTGCAATCAAACCAGAGGGCGGCCCAGTGTTTTCGAGAGCACGGCGTTTTAGCCTGTACCGATGTCACAGGGTTTGGTCTGCTGGGGCATTTGGATGAAATGCTGCGGTCGAGTTTGGGACTGGCCGTGGAGCTAACCCTAGAAGCGCTGCCCGTACTGCCGGGGGTTCCAGACTGTCTGGAGGCGGGCTATGTGAGTTCTCTGCACCAGCGTAACCAACAGATCGAGCGCCACCTAAACCAGCCATTGTCCCATGGGGCCTATCCGCTCCTGTTTGACCCCCAAACCTCGGGAGGGCTGCTGGCTGCTATTCCCCCAGAAAATGTCAGCGATTGTTTAGCGGCCCTACGGCGTCAGGGCTATAGCCATAGCCGTCACATTGGAGACGTTGTCCCTGCCGTAGCGGGTCGAGCACCTTTTACAATCAGAGGGTAGGGGTTTGCAATTTGTTCTTCAGGTAGTGTCACGGTGACCCAACTTCTCCCGATTGATGATTTTTGGCAGGCCCATGGTCCGATCTTGGATGTTCGCAGTCCGGGGGAGTATGCCCAGGGGCATTTGCCCGATGCCGTTAGCTTTCCATTATTTTCAGATGATGAACGGGCTCAAGTCGGGACCTGCTACAAACAGCAGGGGAAAGAAATCGCCATTGAACTAGGTCTGGAGCTGGTGGGGCCTAAAATGGCCGGGCTAGTTAAACAGGCTAAGGTTTTAGCACCCGAGCGCCGGGTGCGTGTTCACTGTTGGCGTGGCGGCATGCGCAGTGGTTCGGTGGGCTGGCTATTGGAAACTAGCGGTCTAGAGGTCAAGCTGCTGGCGGGGGGGTATAAATCGTTTCGTCAGTGGGTGCGCTCAACCCTGGCCACCCCCCGTCATGTGGTGGTGGTGGGGGGGATGACCGGCACCGGCAAAACCGACATTCTCCATGCCCTGAGGCAGCTGGGGGAACAGGTTTTAGATCTAGAAGGGCTAGCTAACCATCGTGGTAGCAGCTATGGTGCCCTGATGCTGCCACCGCAGCCCAGTACCGAGCAGTATGAAAATCTGATTGCTGAGCAGTGGGTGGGGTTTGGCCCGCAGCGCCCCGTGTGGATTGAGGCGGAGAGCTTTCGGGTGGGGACCTGTCGGGTGCCGTCTGAAACCATGGCCCAAATGGAAGCAGCCCATACCGTTGAAGTGATCCGCTCGGAGTCAGAGCGTTTGGATATCTTGGTGGATGTTTACGGACAGGCCAATCCAGATGAGCTAATCGCTGCTACGCAACGTTTAGAGAAGCGTTTAGGGGGATTACGCACCCAGGAGGCGGTTCAACACATTAAGAGGGGTGAACTAGCAGCGGCAGCGGCCATTATATTGACCTATTATGATCGTACTTACCGTCATGATTTGGACCGTCGCGGCAAACAGATTCCCACCGTTGATGTATCTGAGATGTCAACTTTACAGGCGGCAAAATCTTTACGATGTCAGGTAAGTGAGTGGGGTTGGGCACCAGCTAACCCTTGACTAGCGTTAAAAAGTTAGCTATGGGTAGCACTTTGGCGTCTGTGCTCTCAAACTTATGTTTAGGCTGTGAACTGATTGATTATGAGCTATCTGTACTACGTATTGCCTGCTGTAACCGCCTTTCTAATAGCGTTGTACGCGTTCTTTAACGATACGGCTGCAAGCAAGACTAGTGTACTGAACTGGGCATTTGTAATCGTAACAGGTCTGTTGTGGCCGATTACGTTGCCCTTTATTGTTTGGAAAAAGCTATCGGCGCTGTTTTTTAAGCAAGGGGATATTGAGCTTAACTTCAGGCGGAGCCACACTATCTAGAGGCAGGAGAGCGGAGGGCGGCGGCTCCTGGATACTTTGCGCAATCCAACATCAACCAAGCTTTTAAGGACTATTTAGTACCAGTCTGGGCTGATCCATGTGGGTTTCGGCCTCTTGCAAATGTTTGATTAGGGTGGTTTTGGGTAGGGGGCCTTCTAGATGGTCCCAGGGTAGGGGCTGATCTGTGGGCCAGTCCGTATGGACATAAAAGTCTAAGGGTGGCAGTTTGCCCTTAAGTTCTTTAAAGGCACGGCGATAGCTGCCTAGGGAATCACCGTAGTGGCGGGTAAGCTCCAAGAGCTGACTGATGCGGCGATCACCTCGAGAAATCAAGGTTTGAATGACTGACCAGCTGTAGCTTTCGGGTCTAAAGTCGATGCCTTGCGATCGCAACCGCTTTTGCAGCAGCTTCAGTCGTTTCTCGGCTTTAGGGTTCACCCCGTACCACTGAAACGGGGTGTGAGCCTTGGGCACAAAGGTGCTGCAGCCCAATGTTAGCCGCAGTCCTTTAGCGGCTTTTTTCAGCTGTAGCATCATGGCAGCGGTGGCCTCCAGATCCGCTTCGGTTTCACCGGGTATACCCGCCATGCCATAGAGCTTAACGCTGCTGAGCCCGCCGGTTTTTGCATTGACCACGGCCTTTTCAATATCGGCGGTATCCAGCTTTTTGTTGATGGTTTGACGCACCTGTTGAGAGCCACTTTCCACCGCAATGGTGATGGATTTGGTGCCGTGGTTTACCAGGGTTTTAGCCAGTTTTTCATTGACGGTGTTGGTGCGTACCGACGCAATGCTTAGCCGCACGTCGTCGTAGGCGGGCTGGTTGATATGGTCCAGCAGTTCTTCGAAGCCTGGGTGCTGGGTGACCGATGCCCCCAGTAACCCCAGACGTTTGGTGACTTGCAGCCCCCGCTCAATGGCGGGAATCAGGGACTCATCCAGACTGGCGGTGCGGAAGGGCAGTGTCAGGTAGCTGGCCAGGCAAAAGCGACACATTTCTGGGCAGCTGCGCACCACCTCCACCATAAAAATATTTTCCCAGGCTGCCTTTTCGGTCACCACCGTTGAGGCCAACAGCACATTGCCGCGATAGGTTTGTTTTTTCACCACAGCCGGTACGCCGCTAACGGGCTCTACTCGGCTAATGGGGCCTGTGGGGGCTTCATATACCGGCTGATAGAGGCTAGGGATATAGATGCCGGGAACCTGGGCCAGTGCCCGGAGCTGTTCCTGGCGCTCAGCTGTGCGCACCGACTGGTAGGTGTCGATAAAGGTGGGGATGAGATCTTCCCCATCGCCTAAGAGAACAACGTCAAAGAAGTCGGCAAAGGGTTCGGGGTTGGCGGTGAGAACGGGGCCGCCGCCAAAGATCAGGGGATGGGCGTGGGTGCGATCGCAGCTGCGGATAGGAATGTGCTGCTGCTCCAGCAGATTCAAGATGTTGATATAGTCTAATTCCCATGACACTGAAAACCCCATCAGCTCTGGGTTAGCTGGAAGATTGTCAGAAATATCTGTAAACAGACGCCCCACGGCCAGATCGCTGCGCTGGGCCAGCATTGCCCAAATGACCTGATAGCCCAAGCTAGTGATGCCAACGGTATAGTCATTGGGAAACGCAAACACCACCGGAACCGCGTCGGCTGTGGCGGTAGCGGGGGTAAATAGCAGTCGTTCTGCTGTTAATACAGAGGCTGTCAAAATAGGCGCTAGGGCGGGATGAAACGTAGTAGATATCCAATCTACACGCTCATATCCTAATGCATTTGTTTCTAGAGAATTTGTTATCCAATGGAGTGATTTATGGGGGTAGAGGCGTTCCATGGAACGCCTCTACCGTATTTCTGGATAATTAATTTCTGGAAAAACCCTTATCCTCTAGGCAGGCCACTTAGCGGCAACTAGCTCAGCTAGGTCAACAACACGCTGGCTGTAGCCCCACTCGTTGTCATACCAAGCAACAACCTTAACCATGTCGCCATCCATAACCAAAGTAAGACTGGAGTCAACGATGGAAGAATCATCGGTCTTACGATAGTCAATGGAAACAAGAGGCTCTTCGGTGTAGCCTAAAACGCCCTTCATATGGCCGTTAGCGGCAGCCTTCATGGCTTCATTGACTTCTTCTTTAATGGTCTTTTTCTCGACCTGAACCACCAAGTCAACAACGGATACGTTGGGTGTCGGGACACGCATGGCAATACCGTTGAGCTTACCCTTCATCTCAGGAATAACCAGGGCAACAGCCTTAGCAGCACCGGTGGATGTGGGCACGATGTTGATGGCAGCTGCACGGGCACGACGCAGGTCGCGGTGGCTAGCGTCCAGAATACGCTGGTCGCCTGTGTAGCTGTGGGTGGTGGTCATTGTACCTTTGATAATGCCAAAGGAATCATTAACAACTTTGACTACTGGAGCCAAGCAGTTAGTGGTACAGCTAGCGTTGCTGATGATGGGGTTCTTGCCGTGAACATACTCATCGGAGTTGACGCCGATGACGTAAGTATCAACATTACCGCCCTTACCAGGGGCTGTAATCAGCACCTGCTTAGCACCCGCTTCAAGATGGCGACGCGCGCCTTCTTCGCTAACAAAAACACCGGTAGATTCAATTACAAGGTCAATATCCCAAGCACCCCAAGGTAGATTGTTGGGGTTGCGATCAGAACAGCACTTGATAGTCTTATCGCCGACGGTAATAGTGTCATCGGTGAAGCTTACATCTGCATCTAGACGACCCAGCAAGGAGTCATACTTCAGCAAATGACAGGCTGTTTTAGGATCGGAGGTATTGTTGATTGCAACAATATCAAATCCTGAATTTTCTCTGGTCAACCAACAGCGTAGGAAATTGCGCCCAATGCGTCCAAAACCGTTGATAGCTACTCTAATCACTGCGCTTACCCTCTGTCGTACAACTGCGTCAAATTAGCGTTTGCATGTGCAAACCCAATGATATCCCATTGCCTGAACGACCCGGGATCAGAACTAGTACACTCCAATCCATGGAATAACTTGATCCCCGAGCCCAACAATTAGATTATCGTCCTATATTTGAATTAAGTATAATTGCTCACGGTATTGGCTTACAAGTCAGTCTTGGGAATACCTATAAAATTTTGACAAACCCTGAGCAGGGTGCGATCCCCTGATGCCAGTTCCTGGGCTATGGGGATTGTGCTTAATCGGCTAGGCGAAACCATGGAGCCTGTTGGGCAGATGTATGGCCATCCCATAGATTCCTGGTATCATACGCCTGAAATATCTGTGCGTGGTGTGTGAGGTGAGTTTATGCCGAGGGCAGTAGATTTTAGTGGCAGGCAATTTCACTTTATCGGTGTTGGTGGTATTGGGATGTCAGCCTTGGCCTATGTATTGGCAAAGCGGCAGTTACCGGTGTCTGGCTCTGATCAACGCTTAACGCATATTACTCGGCGTCTTCAGAAAAATGGCGTACGTATTTTTTGGAGTCAGGAGGCGGACAACATTGCCCAGATGACCCGTACGTCATCTACAAATGACGTGGTTCTGCCTCAGGTGGTTTGTTCTACGGCCATTGGTCCCAGCAATCCTGAATACAAGGCAGCCCTCGATGCCGGCTGCCCTATGTTTCATCGCTCTGATATTTTGGCGGCATTGATGAATGACACCCAGGGGATTGCTGTGGCGGGTACCCATGGTAAGACCACAACCAGCAGTATGGTGGGCTACCTGCTGCTTAAAGCAGGGATTGATCCGTCCATTGTTATTGGTGGGGAGGTGTCTGCTTGGGAGGGCAATGCCTATGTGGGCACCAGTGACTACATGGTGGCTGAGGCGGATGAGTCGGATGGCTCCTTGGTTAAGCTGTCGGCGGCCATTGGCATTATTACTAATATTGAGCTGGATCATCCAGACCACTACAGCACCCTGGATGAAGTAGTAGGCATTTTTAAGCACTTTGCTACCCAATGTGATGTGGTGATTGGCAGTGCCGATTGCGATACGGTACGTCAGCGAATTCAGCCCGCGATAACCTACAGCCTGCGGCAGAACTCAAATGCTGACTACATCGCTACCGATATTTGTGAAACTGCCCAGAGAACAACCGCTGAAATTTGGGAGCGGGGAAAGCGGCTGGGGACCTTACATCTGGCTATTTTGGGGCGTCACAATTTGAGCAATGCCCTGGCAGCAATTGCGGTGGCACGACGGTTGGGGGTGGAGTTTGATGCGATCGCAACTATCATGGCCACCTTTGCCGGGGCTAAACGGCGATTTGATCAGCGCGGCTTCCACAACAACATCCTGTTTATCGATGACTATGCCCACCACCCCAGCGAAATTAAAGTTACGCTGGCGGCGGCCAAGGTAAAAAGCACGGAGATTTTACCCACCGTCAGCCAACGGCGGGTGGTAGCTGTATTTCAGCCCCATCGCTACAGTCGTATAACCACGCTGCTCCAGGAGTTTGCCACGGCATTTGGGGATGCGGATCAGGTGATTGTGACCGATATCTATGGCGCAGGGGAAACCAACGCCTCTGGCATTACGGGGGAGGATGTCACCAGTACCATTGGTGAGCACCACACCCAGGTCGCCTATGGTGCCACCCTAGACGATGTGAAGTCAAAACTGGCATCACTACTGCAGCCTGGCGATCTGGTTATTTTCCTCACAGCGGGCAACTTAAACCAGGTGATTCCAGAGGCTATGGAGTACCAGGCCAAGCGAGCTGAACAAGCGACTCTGACCAGTGTTTAAAGTGCGACCCCACCTGTCAAATGCCCTCAATTGAAACGCAATTAACCGCCACAGGCTGCGTTGCTAAGGCCCAGTTTTCTTTAGCAAATCTGACCACGTTTAAGGTGGGGGGACCAGCCGAGTGGTTTGCTGCCCCCCGCAGCGTCAGCGAACTTCAAGCCTGTGTCCAATGGGCCAATGCTGAGGGGCTACCTATCACCCGTCTGGGGGCGGGGTCTAATTTGCTGATTAGCGATCGCGGTTTGCCCGGTTTGGTGCTCTGTACCCGCTATCTACGGCAGGCAGAGTTTGACGAGATGGGGCGAGTGACCGCCGCCGCCGGAATGCCCATGGCCACCCTGGCCTGGAAAGTGGCAAAGCGTGGTTGGACCGGTCTAGCTTGGACCGTCGGCATTCCGGGGACAGTGGGAGGGGCCGTTGTGATGAACGCCGGGGCCCACGGCAGCGATACCCAAACAATCTTAGTCAGCACGGATGTCCTTAACCCCGACGGGTCCCTGGAAACCCTGACGCCGGATCAGCTGCGGTTTAAGTACCGCACGTCGGTGCTGCAATCAGACCCACGGATTGTTACCCAGGCCACCTTCCAACTGCAGCCCGGTCACGATCCAAAAATAGTGCGGGCTGAAACCGCCGCAGATTTAGAGCAGCGCCGCACCACCCAGCCTTATCATTTACCCAGCTGCGGCAGCGTGTTTCGCAACCCGCAGCCCAAAAGCGCTGGCTGGCTTATCGAACAGTCTGGCCTCAAGGGATTTAAGGTGGGGCAGGCCCAGGTGGCAGAACGCCATGCAAACTTTATTCTCAACTGCGGTGGTGCCACCGCTAGCGATATCTTTAAACTGATTCGCCATATCCAAGACATTGTGGATGACAAGTGGTCTCTGCAATTGAGACCCGAAGTGCAAATTTTAGGCGACTTTCAAGCTGTCTAGGTTAGCGTTACCCTCAGTTGCCCAATGATTGCAATTCCGGCCAAGGCGACGTATAGTTTGACAGTTAATTTAGTAAAATCAGGCCGCCAGTTATGAACAAAGGGCAAGGTTTTGGCTTCGGTCTTGGAAAAATGAAAGAACTGAGCGAAGCGTTTAAAAAAGCTCAGCAGGTTCAAGAGGGAGCAAAAAAACTCCAGGAAGAGCTTGAACAAATGGAGATTGAAGGCCAGTCAGGTGGTGGCTTGGTTAAGGTCGTCCTCAGTGGAAACCAAGAGCCCAAACGGGTGTCTATTTCTCCTGATGCCATGAATGAAGGGGCAGAGGTTCTTTCTGACCTGGTGTCGGCAGCCATGCGCGATGCTTATCTCAAGTCAACAGAGACCATGCGTGAGCGCATGGAGGAATTGACCGGTGGTCTACAGCTGCCAGGTCTGTAACTCAATCGAATTTAGGCTATCTACAAGCGATTAGCGGATCGGCCGCTAATCGCTTTTGATGTGGGTAATTTGTTCCATTTTTGTGCTCAGTGAGTTTCTGTCATGACAACCCGACTGTTGTTTGTGTGCCTGGGAAATATCTGCCGCTCTCCGTCAGCGGAGAACATTATGAACCATCTGTTAGCACAGCGAGGTCTGCAAACCCAGGTGAGCTGTGACTCGGCTGGCACATCCAGCTATCACATTGGCAGTCCCCCCGACAGTCGGATGACGGCGGCAGCTAAAAAACGCGGCATCAGCCTGGTCGGTCGCGCTCGAAAGTTTACCGTTGAGGACTTTGAGCAGTTTGACCTGATTTTGGCAATGGACGACAGCAACTATCGCAATATCTTGGCACTTGACTCATCGGGGCAGTATGCAACCAAGGTCAAACGCATGTGCGACTTTTGTCACGACTATCCTGACCGGGAAGTGCCTGACCCTTACTATGGCGGTACCGATGGGTTTGACTATGTGATTGGGTTACTAATGGATGCCTGTGATGGATTGCTTCAGGAAATTGAAGCTTAGATCGCTCATTTGATTGCTCAGCAGAGCGTAGGCCTAGATTAGGCTTGTCCTATTGACGAAAAACAAAGTCGTAGTCTTTGTAGATGCCCTGGTCATAATTCACTACAAACCAGGTATCTGGATCAAAGGCCAGGGGGTATGCTTCGCTCTGTTTAGATTGATGCTCTTTTGACAGCGTGCAGTAGGGTGGAGCGATGGTTTCGTGAATGGAGGCCTGGGAGGAATCTTGGGCAATGGATAAAAATTGGGTGAGCTGACCGCGGGAAAGACGCTGGTTGGCATTCACCATGGACTGACATGTTTGAGCCGTTTCCGCCCGGTTAAAGGACCACGGCTGGATCGACTCTTGTTGAGTGGGCTGTGGAGACAGGGACGTTGAGAAGCGGGACCATAGATCGCCAGGGGCGATGGCTAGGGCCGATAGGGCGACGCTGCTGAGTAGCCAGGCAAAGCGCTGTGGTGATCGGGGCCGCGGGCGCACATGGTAGCCAGCCTGGCGGGGTGCCTGATGAGACGGGCGGTTGGATGGACCATATAGAGGGGAGTGAGCCATGGAGCAAACGTTTTAGAGGTTGTGGCTTTATATTAGTACAAATGAACTAAATTTGGTCTATCACCAGACTAAAAATCAAGAAAGTTTCTATGATTAAGGTGTGGATTGCGATGGTTAAAGGGTTTGGCTGTATGACGTTAAGTGACAGGTCCGGTGGCTGATGGTAAGCCGAACGCTGGTGTGGTTCCGTCGCGATCTGCGGATATGTGACCATGAGCCGCTGCATCGTGCGGCGCTGCGTGGGGCCGTTATCCCAGTATTTATATTTGATCGTTCGCTGTTGCGACATCCAGAGACCGGGGCGGCTCGGGTGGCGTTTATGGTGGACTGTCTGCGTCACCTTGACCGAGACCTGCGGCGGCTGGGAGGGCGCTTAATCTTGCGCCATGGCGACCCCACAGAGGTGCTGCCCCAGCTGATCGAAGCTACCCAGGCCGATGGCATCTATAGCTACACCGACTGTGAACGCATCTATGGTCGGGTACGAGATGCCAAGCTAAATCGGGTTTTGGCCGACAGGCAGATGAAAATTCGTTGGTTTGAGCCAGTGGCCAGTAGCCCGGAGCTGATGGCGTATCCGCGATATCGTCAGTGGTGGTATCAGGAGATGTCTGCCCCTGTGGTGTCGGCCCCGGCTCGAGTAGAGGTGCCCGCCGATCTGGCAAGTGACGAGCTGCCTGAGTTGGAGCATCTGGGGCATCGAGCGGATGGTAAACCTATTCCCACTGGGAGTACAAGGGCTGCTCGCCAGCTGCTGCAGCGATTTTTGGTGGAAAAGGCCGATCGCTACTACTGGCAACTGTCTTACCCCAGTGCTGAAATTACAACGGGACTGAGCCCCCATATTAAGTTTGGCGTTATTTCGGTGCGTGAGTGTGTGCAGATCATTCAACGGGCGGATGATCGGGGTGACCGCCGGGTGCAGCGCAGCTTTTATCAGCTGATTTCTCGGCTGCGGTGGGGCAATGGCTTTACCCAGCGCTTTCGCTATTTGCCTCAGCTGGAGTTGCGATCGCTATATAGCATCTTTGACGAAGACGGCTGGGAGTTTGATGATGCTCTGTACCAGGCATGGCAGCAGGGGCAGACTGGCTTTCCCATAGTGGATGCGGCGGCCCGCTGTCTACAGGCTACGGGTGGCTATCTGGCCCTTAACTTTCGGGTGCGGGCAATCTATTCCAGCTTTTTGAGTAATCTGATGGGGATGGACTGGCGCTATGGGGCGCTGCATTTTATGCGCCACCTGATCGATGGGGACTGCCCCATCGACCACTACCAGTGGGCGATGCAGTCTGGGGTGACCCACTGTCTGGATAAGACCTGGACCCGGATTTATAATCCCCAGCAAGTGGCCGTAGACCGCTGTGATCCAGACGGATTGTTTATAAAGCGCTGGGTGCCAGAGCTGGCTCATCTGCTACCAGAACGGCTGGGGACACCGCCGCCTAGCAAAAGTTATCCGGCTCCGATTTTGGACTATCGGCAGATGCGATCGCATCGTGTACGTCAGCTAGAACAACAGCGGAGTAAGTTTTTGACCCGCGACAATGTTGTGCCCTATTTAGGACAGCTGCCGGACGATGTGACGCCTTTTGGAGCTGAGCGCTATGCTAGTGACGTCGGCTGGGCGGCCGCTAAAACCCCTAGTTTGTTTCCCGCAGCGCTAGATCTCGACAGCCTTGATACCCAACAATGTCGAGATTTACGCACATGGTTTGTTGCCCATGTAAATGTTACGCCGCCAAAAATCCGTCGACGAACGAAGCAATCGTCGGATATTGAGCAGCTAAGTCTGCTGTAGAGCCAACATTGTCCCCCTGTAGCTGCGTACGCCAGAAAAGTAGCGTATGCTTAATAACTTACTTTGATGATCAATGGTTGCAGCTAGCTGCATACCCAAGCCGTGGTTAGCTCTCGTTCAATTGCAGCAGTCAAAAAGCGCTTACAACTTTTGTTTGTTGTCTGTCTGTTGGTGGGCATCGGCTTGCGCTGTACCAATGCTGCCCACAAGGTGTACTGGCACGACGAGGTGTTTACGACCATCCGGGTGTTGGGGTATTCAGGCTCTGCCATCGAGGAGCACGTGTTAGATAAAACCCTGGTGTCTGCGGCTGATTTACAAGCATTTCAGCAATTTCCAGAGATCAGACGTTGGCGTGATACCTGGTCCGCCCTGGCCAGTCACCCTGAACATCCGCCGTTATTTTATTTATTAGAGCGGTTGTGGGTGGGGGTTTTTGCCCCTTCAGTAACCTCGTTTCGGGCCCTGGCGGTGGTGTTTGGTTTGGGGCTGCTGCCCCTGACCTATTGGATGGGGCAACAACTCTGGCAAGATCGCTGGGCGAGCCTGATTGCCACCTGTCTGATGGCCCTATCTCCTGTACAGCTGCTATATGCTCAAGAAGCTCGAGAATATAGCCTATGGGCCTGTACCATTTTGTTGGCTAGTGGCTGGTTGCTACGGGCAATGCGTGTGTCTGGACGCTATTCCAGCGATGCTGTCGTTGTGCGCTCTCCCCAGGAAATGATGCTGCGGCAGTGGGGTCTGTACAGTGTGGGGCTGGTGCTCATGCTATACACCACACTTCTAAGTGTTTTGGTGGTGGTCGCCCACGGATTGTATGTATTGGTCAGTGGCTCTCGACAACATTGGCAGCGATGGGTCATGGCCCTTGGCGGCGCGATGGTTCTCTTTGCCCCCTGGCTGTTTATTGTTCTGAACAACTATGGCAAATTAGATTCAGTCACTGAATGGATATCATTTCGTCAGCCCCTGGGACAGCTGGTTAGGTTTTGGGGGCTGCATCTCAGTTCAGTGGTGATAGATTTTGGGTGGCCGGTGGAAAGTATTTACACCTATGTGGTGCCGCCCATGATTCTGGCATTGCTGCTGGTGGCCCTTTGGCAGCTATTGTTGGTGACCTCTCCGAGCACCTTGGCCTTTTGCATTGTGACCCTGATGGTGCCAGCGTTGGGGTTGATTTTGCCCGACTTGATCAACGGTGGTCAGCTGTCGATCAGCACGCGCTATTTTATGCCGTCGCTGCTGATGGTAACGATTATCCTCGCCGGCTGGCTACGACAGCTAATGCTGTCCGATCGAGGTGTTTATCGCCTTTACGGACAGGGGATTTTTTCGCTTTTGTTAATTGTTGGCTTAGTGTCTGGCACCCTCAGCGCCGCGTCATTTACGTGGTGGAATAAAAATATTGGCTATCACGCTAACACTATGGGGGCGGTGATTCGTGAAACAGATAACCCCCTGGTTATGGTTGAACTGGGCTCAACAGGGTTGGGCAATAGTATTTCCTTGAGCTATGCGGTGGCTCCTGAAACGACATTTTTTCTGTTTAAGCCGGGGCAAATTCCCGAGATTCCAGCCAGCTATAGCGATTATTTTATTGCCTACGGGACAGGGGACGTATTGGATGCGATCGCATCTAGAACCGGGAGATCCGTCAAACTGGCCGAGGGTGACTATCCACTATGGCGGCTAGAGTAGCCATCGCCTTAGGACAGTACCTGAGCAATCTTAGACGGGCGAGGCAGTCTTTCCCATGGACCAAGGGAGATATCTTTAACAGATCAAGACATCTCAGCATAAAAAATCGACTATACTATATCCTCAACATTTGTAAAAATTTAAGTAGAACGGCTACACAATCCACCATGGTGAACCGATCCCAGCCGTCTGAACTAAGCAGTTCTGAGCGTCTAGCTAGTATTTGGACCGCTCGTTACTTTTCTAACAACTCCCTAATCTACACAGAGACCGCTAGCCCTAGCTCCTATGCCCTAGAAGATGCCGCTTCGCTCCAGGGGCGGCAGAGCACCTGCAGACGATTTAGTGACTTTTTGATTGAGCAATCGTGTAAACGGGCCGCTATTAGAACAAAAGATCTTTATACACATCATCAGAACTTAAACCTCATAGGCGTTTCCGACTTAGCTCAGTTTGCCAGCCAGGTTTATCCGGTGCTGCTGGAGTTTTATCAGAACCACACGCCAGTTGTTGTCCGGTCTCCGCTGACACAGTCAACAGCCATCAATCAACCAACCAACGTTTTTGCGATTCCCAAAATTACGGTATTGGCCGATACGCTAAACCCATTTTTATCGGCGTTTCATACACAGTACACCCTGAGCGTTGACTGGCAAACGCGCAGCTTTTTGACCACCCAGCTTAGTCTTAGCAATGGGCTGTTGCTAGAAACCCTCAGCCCGGCTGAGCAGGTGTTGCTGGCACCCTATTTCTACTTTCTAGAAGAATACGTGGCGATTCCCTGGCAGCGGGTCTGTGAGGCGGCGGCAAATTACGAGCCGACCTCACCCACATTTAGAGTAGTTGAGAGACTGTTGTCTCAGGTCTCAGAGATTTCTATGACGGTTTATACCCAATGGAGCACCATTTTTGGTGGGTACTACAACCGTAGAGGTCAGTTGGACAATCCAGGGGTGAAGCGTTCTACCCTAAGAGACTTTAGTATGTTTCAAGTCTACTTGTGGCTGTGTGTTTTACAGGGAAATCTAGAGGCGATTGAGCAGGAATTGGTGGTGCTGTCGGCCCTGGTCTATAGAGGGATTGGTATTCCCTGGGAGATGACGGTAAAGGGCACTAAGCTTCTGGCTGAGGCAATATTGAACGCCTTAAATTCGAGTGAGCAAGGTATGATCTCTCCCTATACTGAAGGGATGGTACGAATTTTCGCCACCCGGTAGGCCACGCCACTGGCTTTTTTGACAGATACACATACCGTGTAACTAGAGATTACATGTATCCATTTATGGCGGCCCTGTTTAAAACCTCAAATAGACCACCAAAATGTTGATGGTTTAAACGTCAAACCAATCTCCAATTGTGAAACCTGACATCACGGGCTGACGTCAGTCTACAGAATGCTGCAATGCGGGTGATAATGCTCGGTTCAGTTGGGTGTTTTGTTGGGCGCATTGTTATCTCAGCAGATTAGAAACGTTTCCCTATGTCACAGAGTTCTCAGCGATCTCAGTCAGACGCTGTCAGCCGGCTAGTTAATCTTTGGACCGCTCGCTATCGTCCTGATTTTTCTTTGTTAGCCGCGAGTGCTAGCTCGATCATTTTGGCAGAGATTGAGCAGTCGCTGCTAGTCCCAGGTCGCAAAGAACTATCTGCAAAATTGGCTCCTCGGGTGGTGCTCCAGGCCTGTAAACAGGCTGCCATTAGAACCCAAGATTTGTACGCCCATTTTGAAGAATTAGACCTCAAGGAAATTACGAACTTAGCCCAGCTGACTAGCCGTGTGTATCTACAGCTGATAGAGCTTTATCAGACCTATCCACCCACCTTAGCGGCTACGCCAGAAGAGCTAGCGCATATGTCTCCCGCTCAGTTGGGTAGAGCTTTTTATATCGATAATCTCGGGGAGTTAGCGGAGCATCTAGAGCCTTTCTTAACTGAGTTTCGACTGCAGGGCATTATCTCAGACAGTTGGAAAACCCTGGGCTTTATCACAACCCAGGTAAATCTCACCAACGCTCTCCTACTTCAGCCGTTGGATGCTGTTGAGAAAGCGCTAATCAGTCCCTATTTCAACTTTTTAGAAGAACAGATTGTTATGCCGTGGCAGAGACTGTGCGCGGCAGCAGCGGGAGCCGCTGCCCCGGTGGTGACCTTAGTAGAACAGATGATACCCCAGGTGTCAGCCATTTCTATTGCGGCCCACACCCATTGGTACCAATGTTTTCCGTACTACTATGCGCGCAGGGGAGGGCTGGAGCATCCCGATGTAAAACATTCCTCCCTCAGAGACTTTAGTATGTTTCAAGTCTATCTGTGGTTGAGTTTTCTCGAGGGGAGTTCCAGGGTGGTCGAGACAGAGCTGGTGATACTGTGTCGGATTGTTTATGGAGAAATTGGCATCCCCTGGGACATGACGGTTAAAGGTACTAAGCTGCTGATTGAAAAAGTGCTAGACCGTGTAAATTGCGATCAGCTGATGTTAGTGTCTCCCTACACATCGGGGATGGTGCAGGCATTTATAAAACGCGATAACAGTTTGCTGGGGTTAGCTACTCCCCAGGATTTAAATAAGCTGGTGCAAACGGGGTAGCTAACAACGGCTTATTCACTATCCTTTGGCCACGGTCATGGCCTTAACTCGAATATCTCCTGTTAATACCCGTGGTCGGAAGAGGGTCTTAATTAAAATCCACAGAGATTGCAATTCTCCGGGGGTATTCCATCTTTGCCACTGACCGGGGCGACAGTAAAGCAACTCCACCAGTTTACGCGCCTCTGACAGGGTAACATCGTGAAACTGCACAGTAACACAGGGAAATTCGCCCTCATTACTGGCACCGGTCAGGAGTCCCCGCAGGCTGATTAGATCTTCGCTAATGGACAGCTGAACCGGACGGGTTTCACCGGGGGCTAGCTGGGGCAACCCTCGCTGGGTGAGGGTAATGGTGGCTCCAACTTCTGAGATGGCTGTGGTGGTTCCCCACCAGATGCGGTCTGAATCATCGCCAATCTGTAGACGCACTACTCGGCGCAGATCAAACCAGTCGTAGGGACTCGGGCGGGGGACATCCAGCAGCACCAGGAGGGCTGTGCCCAGCATCATCAAGTTGTACAAACTCCAGATCCAGCCAATGCCAAGACCACGTAGGTGATTAGCGGCTTCGGCTGTACCGACTTCTTGTACCCAGTTACCCCGGGCCAGACATTCACCCAGATTTAACCAGATGCTACAGGCGGTGAGAATAAACATGAGCATTAGGGGCCAGGCCAGGTTCCAGTTAAAGCGAAACCCCTGGCTTGATGTTCCCTTGGGAGTTACCTTAAACCCTGTGCCAAAGGGCGATAACATTGCCTGGATAACAGTGACGGCTAAGGGAAATGCCAACACCAGGGAATAAACATCGGAGAGTAGGGCAGAGCGAGAATGGTGATTGAGCCACGAGAAAACCGTAATCTGCACAAAGTAATAGGGTAGGAAGAAATAAATAATTTCCTCGGGGGTGGAGCGAATGGGAATGACGCCAAAGGCGTAGAACAGTGGAGCAATCAAAAAGATGATGCGCGATATGCTGGTAAACCAGTGCAATATGCCCTCTAAATGCCCCAAACGCTGGATAAACTTAAGACCTGGAATGGTGAGGGGATTAGTTTCAATAAAGAAGGCCTGGAGTGTGCCCCTGGCCCAGCGTAGTCGTTGGATTGCATGGGCGGTAATATTTTCTGCGGCCAAACCTGCGCTTAATTTCTCGTCTAGGTAAATAATTTTGTGACCCTTGGAGGCCAGGCGGATAGCAGTAAAGTAGTCCTCGCTGAGGGAGTCGGTGACAAACCCACCAGCGGTTTCTAGGGCGCTGCGGCGGGCGACAAACGAGGTGCCAGAGCACACGACGCTGCCTACGCCGTCTCGCATGGGCTGGATCTGTCGGTAGAAAACCTCTTCTTCGGGGGTGAGAATATCCTCTAGACCCAGGTTGCGGGCGATGGGGTCAGGGTTGTAGAAACTTTGGGGGGTTTGGACCAGGCCGACCGTTGGGTCCTGGAAAAACCCAACGGTGCGGAGGAGAAAGTTGCGGGTGGGAACAAAATCGGCATCAAATGAGGCGATCAGATCGCTATTGGTGTTTGCGATCGCACTGTTTAAATTACCCGCCTTAGCATGGTCATTATTGGGCCGAGTCCGATACTCACACCCCAGCCGTTCTGCCAGCTGCTTAATTTCGGGGCGACGGGTATCGTCTAGTAGATAGATCGTTTTACTGGGGTAGTCCATGGCCTGACAGCCAATGATGGTACGCCGCAAAATAAACTCAGGCTCATCGTAGGTGGGAATAAACACCGCCACCGATGGTAAAAATGTTTGGTCCATCACCGCCAGCTGCATTTGATCGGCCTGGTTATGGCGGTCCCGCACCCGCAGTAGCAGCAGTAGCTGGATAATGCTCACCAGCAGTCCCAACATTTCCATCACAAACAGCACCGTGCTGGCAATACCGTTGACGGGATCGTTAAAGTTGAGGGTGGATAAACTGCGCCAGGTAACATAACGTCCCACCAGAATGAGCAGCACACTCACCACCAAGGTCCGCGACCAGGGTTTGGGCTGGGGGGAAATGCGCGTAATGGCCACCGCACATAAAAACAGGGCCACGGTTGGAAAAATTAGATAGTGACCCGCCACCATGGGGGCTTCTAGCCACATGGGAGGAGACTGCTGGAGCAGATTGAGCTGGGCAAAAATCCGACTGATTTGCCCTTCCCCCGTGAACCAGGCAAAAGATAGGGCGAGTGCGATCGCAACTACGCCTAACATCATGACAGTCGCGTAGGAAATAGAAAGCGGCCTTGGCAGCAGGGGCTTACTGGTCCGAAGCATTGAATCTTCCATGAGTTAACACGCATTACTAGAGTCAAGTCTATATAAGCTTACGAATAGAGTCTGAATATGGATTCATTCCATGATTAACTTACACAGATAGGCCATATCCCAACTGTTCAATAAGTCGCATACTGGGCTGAAATTTTGCTGAGATCTGAATGAATTGTCACCACCAAACTTTTCAGGCGGCCATCAGCCATTATTTTTATTTTCATCATGCAGCGGGTTTTCAGGCCGTTTACAGTAGTGCTGGCCACTAAAAATTTTGCCCTGGCGCACTGGGTAAAATCCTACCGTTGCTGATTTATGAGGATGAATCGATCGCTTAGATACGTCACAGGACAGTATCTTGCAGATAAAATCATCCCGAGGATCAGCAACGGCAAAATCCTAGACAAAGTCTAGGCAAACCCTATTGTTATCTAGCAGACATTACTCACAAAGAGAGAGGAAAATGGGCATCAACGATTGGTTTAGACTCATGCATCCGATTCTGGCGGTAAGCGTAGTATTTCCGCTTATTGGCATGGTGACTTACTTTGCTACCCAGACTCGGCAGCGCCGTCTGGCTGTGCAGGCAAAGGAAAAGTCAAAAATCCCCCCCGTTGTAGGTAAAGAACATGTCAATTTAGGTAAGGTGCTCACCGGTGCTGTTGTTGGTCTAACCCTCGTCGGTGTCGGTCATCCCATCATCAAAAACATTGTCAAAAACAATGTTCTAGCCGAGAAGCCCGGTACGGTGGCGTTTATCGTAGTGATGTTTTTATTCACCATAGGTTCGCTAGTGTGTCTGTATCGCTCAACAGCACCACAAAAAGCATTTCGAGGTTTATTTGCCGCCCTCTCAACCGCAGGGCTCTGGATTTTAGGTAGCCAGGATGGTGTATTTCGTCGCACCTATGAGTGGCAGGTATCCCACTATTACTACGGCATGGTCGCTGCCACACTGATGATCATTTCCCTTGCGATTTTGCCAGAGATCTACAAGTCAAAAACATGGCGGAAGGTGCACATTGCCCTAAATTGCATTGCCCTATTGTTATTTATCGGTCAGGGAATTACCGGAACAAGAGACTTATTAGAGATTCCCCTAAGCTGGCAGGAGCCCTATGTATTTGGCTGTGACTTTGTAAACAAGACCTGCGGTGGTTAGGAAAAATATGAAGGCATCTGCGGAGACCCATCAACATCCCATAGCCTGGTCGGCATTTACATTGATTGGGGCAAATTAGTTCACAACGCACTCCATAGAGCTAAGAAGAATTCACTTACCCAATCGTTTCGGGTAAGACTGCTTCAGCGTTGGTAAACTTAAGGCATGGAAGTATTATGCCGAGCGCCTTGAAGGAGCAGCTATGTCTATTGAGTTGCATAACTTTACTTGGGAAGGGGTGCGCTTAGTACAAGTAGAAACACAACCTGACCATATTGCTGGTGTGCTGTCTAACATTAGAGGCACGCTAGAAAATTCAGATTGCAAATGGGAGGATATTTACTCTGCTTACTATGATTCTGAGGAAGATGGCACTACTACTTTTTATGAGGGAGAAAGTGCAGAAGCTGGCAACCCAGGCATATGGACATATGTTGTCTACGATTGTGCTGATGGTGAAGAAGAGGTAGTTACCAATCTAGATATTGATACCTTAGATCCAGCCTTAAAATTAAGGCGCATCGTTATAGAAGTTATGGCTGCTACAGCCATTGACAGCCCAGATGAACAAGTTCAGAAATTAAGCGTAATAGCTAGAGAACATGGTATCGCTCCTGAGAGATTACTCTCTTATAAGTCGGCTGGCCAGCAACGTCAGCATAAATATCGCTTTAATAAAGCCGTTAGCTATGTTCTAAAGAAAAATGCTGAATTGTATCGACGTCTAGCATGATTTGCTATCTCACGCTAGATGACGTTCTCACTATACATAGCCAAATACTTGAACAGTCAGGGGGAGCTCTAGGAATTCGAGACTTGGGTTCCCTGGAGTCTGCTTTAGCGCAACCCATGATGACATTTGATGGAGATGAACTTTATCCAACGTTGATAGATAAAGCCGCTGCTCTAGGATTTTCCTTGGTGATGAATCATCCCTTTGTTGATGGCAATAAGAGGACTGGTCATGCAGCGATGGAGATTTTTCTAGTTCTAAATGATTTAGAAATAGCAGCTACAGTTGACGAACAAGAAGCTGTGGTTCTTTCACTGGCAGAAGGTTCACTGGATCGTGAAACATTCACAAAATGGTTAGGCTCACGAGTTAAAGCGGTCTAACAGTTTGTCTGCTGTTGTAGGTCTGCCAATATATTTTCTAAGAGTAATCGTTGGCCGTTTTGTTGTGTCTGGGAGGGGGGAGCAACAACCGGTGTTTGTAGAACTCTGTTAGCTGTTATTTTATAGTTATCGAGCGCCTCTAGGGTCGTTTTAGAGAAGTGGGTCAGGTAAGTATGGGCAATCCCATTGCTTGTCTCGGGAGAGATCGTTGGTTCTGCTGACTGAGAAAAATTTGACTTACGCCAGTCTACCCACAAATCCACCGGGCGTGGTTGCTCAAAAAAATCACAGGCCTTATAAACCCATTCTGTTACTGCCCGTTTCTTTTGTTTCCATATCGGCTGCAATGTGTTTTCTAGCCACTGAACTGCAGCTCCCGCTTCGATGGCCATTGCAAAACTAGACTGATACTGGTTTAACAAACTATCTAAGCGTAGCCAGTCCTGAAACTCGCCTACACTTTGTTGAAACCCTGTTTGTAGGAGAACCTGTACCCGCTGTTTAATTTCAACCCGGCGATCCGGTGGTGGGGTCAGGGCTGCCAACTGTTGTTGCAGGATCTGTTGCACTTGGGCTGCTAGGGATAACAATCGGGGCATCCGATGGGTTGTTATCTGGGGCAATCGCTTTTGGACCAGCGTTTGTAATGCCGACTCTAAAGCCGGTAACCCAGTCTGGGTGGCGGCGGCCATATTGCCTTTTAACCGCGCTCGCAAGGCTGGCAGGGCATCCACAGCGTAGAGGTTACTCACACCATCGGGTAGGGTGGCCCGAAAATCTTGGGCGACCAGCCGCAGCCGATGCAGCACCTGTTGTCTCTCTTCGGGCTCCATCAGGTTGAGAAAATTTACTACAAAGATCACTGTGGTAATCCCTCGCTTCAGCAGCCAGTCCCGCAGATGCTCCCGCTCCGTCAGGGTCATTAGCTTGCGTCCATCCAAGAGCTGAATGACGGCATCAGCCTCTAACAACTGGGTGTGGACCAGCTCATTTTGGATAGCTTGATCATCGGTGCCCGGTAGGTCTACCAGCTCCACCCCCGATTGCAATAATGGGTGGGGGCACTGCACCTCGACGGTGGTTACATCCTGGCGCATGTGGCGCTGATCATCCAGGATGGCGTAGCGTTTTAACAGGTCGGTACCCGGTTCTTCTAGGGTGGTGCCATCCGCCAGGGAAATGCGGCTGGCTAAGGTAGCTCCATAGCTGATGGTGATGGCGGCTCCGGTGGTGGGCACCAGATCGATGGGGAGAGTTTTATTGCCTAGCAGCGCATTGAGTAGGGTGGATTTGCCGTAGTTAAAGGGACCAAAAACGGTGATGCGTAGGGTGGGCTGGGCGATGCGATCGCACTGACGCAGCACCGCTGCCTTTAGCCCTGCATGACCGGCATCCAACAGCCCCATGGCTTTTCGTAGCGTATTGACCAGGGAAGACATGGTTTTTAGACCCTGGTCTTAGTCTCAAGTGCGCCATAGATAGATTTGAGAACGGTGTCCTCATCCTGATTGATTTCCCGATCAATGAGCGCAATTGTGATTGCTTTTGACAACACATAGGCGGCCACCTCCGGCTCTAAATCCTCCAATAGTGCGTCTAGCATGGCCGGTACTTTCATTGCCGACCTAATATTCTCAAGCATGGACTTGTTCATACCCATCGTGGCTAGCTGGGGGTACAGACTATCCCAGGACTGGACCGCATTTTTGTTGCCCGCTTGAATCACACTGGCCAAGAGACGGTGAACCTTACTTTTTTGACCCTGGGTCATCTCTACATAGGTCAGCTCAGTCTCGGCATCTGACTCATCGCTATTCTGTTCAATATTGGTCAGAATTTTAGACCATTCATTTTCAGTACATTGCTCAGGCTTGCCCACTGCTAGCGAAATCTGGATTCTCCCCTGTTCGGTTTTGAGATGGGTGACATCTGCGTTTACCCCCAGGTAGCCGAGCCACTGGGACACCATGCCCATCAGCCGAGTATTTGCAGACTGGGTTTGGGCCAAAAGTTGAATCTGTGTACGAACCAGAGGGCGGACTAGACGATCGAGCATGGCAACGCTGCGTTTAGCTACTGTCTAACTATAAGCCTAGATATTTGATAGCGCCTCTGTCAGAAGAACCGTTGCTGATTTAATCAATGCACCGATCGGGTGATTGTGCCGTCAATATACCCCGTGGGCGGTCCCACACTACTATGGAGAGGGATTCTGTTATTTTTCTTCTATGCCCCAGTGTGAACTTTGCCAGCGTCACTGTCCAAAGCTGACGGAACATCATCTAGTGCCACGTCAGCAGACAAGGCGAAAAAAGGCAGATCCGGGACCCACGACGGATATCTGTGGACCATGCCACAAGCAGATCCATACGCTGTTTACAAATAAGCAGCTGGCCCAGGAGCTAAATACGGTGGATCGCTTAAGGTCCCATCCCCATATGGAGAAGTTTTTAGGGTGGATTCGAAAGCAGGACCCGTATAAGAAAGTACGGACATATCGTTAAGAGCTTGATTATTGTTGTCACGGCCAACAATAATCAAGCCCTGTCAGTTGTTTGTTGGGGCACGTCAAGCCGCTAAGGCTGGATAGTCCACATAGCCTTTACGATTGTGGGTGTAGAAGGTGTCAGGATCGGGGGTATTTAGGGGGGCACTTTGCTGGAAGCGCTCGACTAAATCGGGGTTGGCAATAAAGGGAATACCGTAGGCGATGGCATCTGTTTTATTAGTCTGAATGGCGGCAGCTCCAGTTTGGGCGTCGTAGCCTCCGTTGAGGATGATGGCCCCGCTAAAGGCTCGGCGCAGATGGGGCAGGGCTGGTTCGGCACCTTCCTCTGCGGCCATAAAGTGGCCAGGTAGGGCTTCGATGACATGGAGATAGGCCAGGTTAAATTTGCTCAGGGCCTTGGCGACATAGGTAAACGTAGCCAGGGGATTGCTGTCTTTCATGTCGTTGAAGGCGACATAGGGAGACAGACGTACGCCGACGCGATCGCAACTCCATGCGTTCACCACCGCTTCTGTAATCTCGAGCAAGAATCGAGCTCGATTTTCCACACTGCCGCCATACTCATCAGTACGCTGATTAGAGCCGTCGCGTAAAAACTGGTCGATCAGATAGCCATTGGCCGCGTGAATTTCGACACCGTCAAATCCGGCTGCTTTGGCATTGCGGGCTGCTGTGGCGTACTGTTCTACTATTGCCGGAATCTCTTCTAGGGTGAGGGGGCGGGGTGCAACATAAGACTTTTTGCCCAGGGGGGTGTGAATCTCTCCCTGGGGGGCTATCGCCGAGGCCGAGACTGGCAACTCGCCGTTGGGTTGAAAATCAGGATGAGAGGCACGTCCGGTATGCCACAGCTGTAGAACCATTTTGCCACCGCGCTGGTGGACAGCCTCGGTGATTTTTTGCCAACCGGCAATCTGGTCAGCATTGTAAATGCCGGGGGTTTGCTGCCACCCGGCGGCTTGTTCGGAAATTTGGGTGGCTTCGGTAATGATGAGTCCAGCACTGGCCCGCTGGCTGTAGTGCTCTAGCATCAGGTCGTTGGGAATGCGCGATAGGCCAGACCGGGCTCGGGTGAGGGGGGCCATAATAATGCGGTTGGAAATTGCGATCGCGCCCAGCTGCAGAGGTTGAAAAAGAGCGGCTAATTCTGAATCGGTTGGGGATTTAATTGTAGAGATAGGCATAAAACTTTCCTGATTTATTTGTTCGAAAGTTCTGAATGATTGAACTATAGCGTGGTCATCTATCAACTTGCAACTAGAAATTCAGGACTGACTAGTGGAAAACTCTGGTTGATAGCTCACTGGGTTGCTGGGTTGGCACAAGGCTCAACCCCCATAAGCGATGCCTCTTTAGCAGAGGTGAGAATGTTGCTAGAGACCTACCGGGTAAAGCTTGGATCGATGCTGACCCACATCACCAGGTCAAACTGTTCTGGGCTGATGGAGGCATCTAAAATTCTAGTAGTAATGCCAGACTCTTCTAATCGTCGCAGGCTGAGGCGGTCGCCAAGGTTGTTAGTAAAGGCATCGAGCAGTTGTTCGGGGGCAGCACTGTCGTTTACCGATACTTGCGGGTCAAGCAAAATTAGACGATGACCGTTTTCGATGGTAAAGCCAGTCTGGGCCTTAATTTTTAAGCCTTCCCCCAGACTCGGTTCCGAGAGGTCCAACTCTAACTGCAACCGGTTGTTGGGTAAAAATGTCGCTTTCGGATTACTAAACTGGTAGCGGCTGACCTCACGGGATTGGGCCGCATTGCCCAGGTTGATTTCAATGTTGTTGAGCCGCTCGGTAAACTGCGGTGACAGTAAATACTGGTTGAGATCCTCTGGGGTGATCACCACATGGAGTGCGCCATTGAGCGGTTCATCGAGGACCACCTTACCCCGCTGAAGATTGCTGAAATCTAGATCGATGGGGTCAGTGTCCAGGTCTGCGATCGCAACCCTAAACCCCGCCACCGGATACACCCCCCGCGCCCCAATCTGCAACCGTTTGATCTTGCCCTTTAACAGGTTCAAGTTTGAACCGTTGTCCACCCGCACCTGAATATCCTCGATGCCATTAAGCCGTGAACGCAGAGCGCTTTCCGCAATGGTATCCAGGGCAAAGCCAATGGGTGAACCGATAAAAATCAGGCTAGAAAGCAGGATTGAAATAAGTTCCATGGCCTATGCAAAAGTTGGCATCGAACCGGGGTTACCCAATGGCATCGTCAACCCATTGCTTCACGGTGCTGACCACCTCATCCAGGGCTAAGTCTACCGATTCGCCATCGGCCCGTTTGACCGCCTCTACCTTACCTTCTTTCAATGAGCGACCGGTTACAACCCGGAAAGGAATGCCAATGAGTTCAGAATCTTTGAATTTCACCCCAGCCCGCTCTTTGCGGTCGTCCAATAAGGTTTCCACTCCAGCCGCATTCAGGTCTTCGTAAAGCTTTTCTGCGGTGGCCATTTGGTCTGCATCGTTGATGTTAGGGACGACAACGACGGCATGGTAGGGTGCGATCGCAACCGGCCAGATAATCCCATTTTTGTCATGGGACTGTTCCACAGCTGACTGAGCCAGACGGGAGACACCGATGCCGTAGCAGCCCATCACCAACGGCTGAGACTTGCCCCCTTCATCGGTATAGGTGGCCCCCAGGGCGGCTGAATACTTAGTCCCCAGCTGGAAAATATGCCCGATTTCAATTCCCCGTGCGCTCTGGATCGTTTGGCTGGGGTCATGGACGGCGCGATCGCCTGCGGTGGCTGTGCGCACATCAACCACCTGCTTGGGCAGGGTGAACTGGTCGCCCCAGTTGGCCCCGACCACGTGGTAGCCCTTTTCGTTGGCACCGGTGGCAAAGTCCTTAAGGTCCACGGCGGTTTTATCCACCAGCCGCAGGAATTTGGGCGCTAGGTTTGCTTGCTTCTGAATATAATCATCTGAAATGTCGGGGGCAATGTAACCCAAGGGTAGGGGCTGGGTGGCCCACTTGGCCTGAGCCTCAGCGTCGGGGACTGCTAAGGTTAGCAGGGTGGATGCGTCGTAGTCGGTCGCCAGATTAGTCAGGGCGTTTTGCAATTTCGTTTCATTAACGTCCTGGTCACCACGAATATTGATCAGCACCAGCACCGTCTGGCCATTGTCATAGACCGCCTGATAAAGAACGTTTTTGACAATCTGGGTGGGCGAGCAGGCTAGAAACTTCGCCATGGTCTCAATGGTGGAGGTGTTGGGGGTTTCTAGCTTTTTGTAGTCGCTAAATGCTGAGGGCACCGCATCGATGGGTAAAGACACCGCTTTCTCCACGTTGGCGGCGTACTTGCCATCTTCGGTGTAAAGCACCTCATCTTCACCCGCATCGGCCAGCACCATAAATTCATGGGAGCCAGACCCGCCAATGGCTCCAGAGTCGGCTTCCACGGCTCGAAACCTGAGACCGCAGCGACTTAAAATGTTGGTATAGGCCTGGTACATCTCGTCATAGGTGACCTTAAGGCTATCGATATCCGCATGGAACGAATAGCCATCTTTCATGATGAATTCGCGACCGCGCATAAGGCCAAACCGGCACCGAATTTCGTCGCGGAACTTGGTTTGAATTTGGTACAGATGGGTGGGCAGCTGCCGGTAGGAGCGCACCATGTCGCGGGCTATGGTCGTAATCACTTCTTCGTGGGTGGGGCCCAGGGCCATTTCCTGCTGGCGACGGTCAGTCAGGGCAAACATGATCCCTTCTGCCTTGGTGTAGGTGTCCCACCGGCCCGATTCTTGCCAGAGCTCTGCTGGCTGTAGCTGGGGTAGCAAACATTCTTGGGCACCCGTGGCGTTCATTTCTTCGCGCACGATGGCCGAGGCCTTGTTAAGGACCCGCAGCATCAGGGGCAAATAGGCAAACACACCGCTCGAAATCCGTCGTATGTAACCTGCTCGCAGCAATAGCTTGTGGCTAGGAATCTCCGCCTCAGCCGGATCTTCACGCAGCGTGACAAACAGCATCTGGGACAGGCGCATAGTTAAGCAGGTTATGGCAACATCACCACAGTTTAGTCCATTAAAGCGGTGAGTATTCGGTGGTGGGTGAAATTTCTAGCATTGCTGATTGATACCAAATCCAAATTCATTAAACCCAATTAAAAATTAGACAACCCTGTGTAGGGACACTCCCTTGTGGATGCCTTTAGATTGTTTGCACGGGCCGGTCTATCTGGGCAGCTTTACGGTAAACGTTGTTTTCTGTTTTGTACTTTTTAGTTCGATTGTGCCATCCAGGTTGGTAACCAGCTGCTTGACGATGGCTAACCCCAGCCCGCTACCGCCGTATTGGCGCTGGTCTAGTTCGGGGACACGGTAAAACTTCTCGAAAATGTGGGGCTGGTGGTTGGTGGGAATATGGACGCCGGTATTTGCGATCGCAATTTCCACGCTGGTTTTGTCGGCATTGACGGTAAGGGTGACCGTTTTTTTCGCTGGGGTGTATTTGATTGCATTGGTGACCAGTTCGGTAATGACGCGCTCTAGCTGGGCAACGTCGCACTCAAATGTCAGCGGTTCCTTGGGGATGTTGGTGTTAAAGTTTAACGACTCTTGTTCAAATCGCGCTTCGAAGGTGCGTAGTAGAGACGGCAGCCAGTCACTGAGGTTCATCAGCACGGGTTCCGATACTTTTTGATATTCAGGGAACATCAGGGTAATAAGGTTGTCGACAAACTGTTTTTGCCGTCGACATTCCTGACTGAGTAGGCTTAATACCTTGAGTACGGTACTGCGCTGGGGGACCTTACGCCACGAGACATCTTTAAAAATTCTCTCCAGGGTCTGGGCCGACAGTTGAATACTACCGAGGGGAATAAATAACTCATGGGAGATCAGCTGCAAAAACTCATCCTTAGCTTTGCGTAACTGTCGGATCTCGGTCTGCTGCTGTTCTAAGGTTTCTTCTAGCTGGGTTTGGTGAATTGCGATCGCAACACAATTGACAATTTGCTGTAGCTGTTTTAGCTCAACACCATTGAAAATCTCATTGCTAGGGCACGCTAACCAGACACAGCCCAATAATCTGCCATGATGCATCATGGCACACCCCACCCAGGCTAAAGTAGCTGGCGAAGATTTTCCCTTTTTTACAATGGGAGAACAAAACTGTAGCGAGATGCCGCGAACTAACGGCTCATAAAACCCCCAGGCTGCGCGGGGACCATCCGTTGCCCCCAACAGCCGATCGCCCACACCACCAACTACGGTTACCGTTTGTTGCTGTTCATCATATAGCTCTATTTGACAGCCCTGTAGCCCAAAGCCCCTGACTAGCTCTTCTGGTAACCAACCAACTAACTCTTGGGTAGAACTTCCCCGCTGTATGGTCGCTAAAATTTTCTCTACTAAAGACTGAAAATTGGCTGAATCAGGGGAAGTCCCTAGAGCAGGCGAAACCAGTTGGCCTGAATCAATTGTCCCAGCCTGAGATGAATCCTGCTCAAATCGACTACTCACCAAAGCTGCCCAGCCTCCTTCTCCAAAGCCGCTTCATATTCGGTCAAGACGTTCGGTCAAGCTGAAAAAACCGTCCTTGACGACATCTCATCAAGACGTCGGAAATTTGCCGGTATTTGCAACTTATCATATCGAGTTAGCTAGCTGAAAAAGCATTAGAGCTAGTCTCTAACGGCTGAATCAACTGCTAGAAATAAAACTTTTTTTCAGTTCAGTATCTTAAGCAATATATGAAAAATAAACTAGAAAAACCTTAGAACGATTTAACTAAAAAAATCTCAAAAACCAGAGAAAACGAAAATAGGAAAATATGATTTATAAGAAATGAACGGATTAAAGACTTGCATCAACACGGTCAATCCGCACACATAGTTAGGGGGTAAATTAACGGGCTTTTAAATTTAAGAAAATTAAAAATTAACGATCAATAGCCCTTTAAATGGTTGTCTTAAGCCTCCATTCAAAGCTACTTCATTTGGGTTAAAGAGCAGACGTTTGAACTATGAACAAGTCGTAAGTCAAACCTTCATACCTTTACCAGAACGTAGGTAGCGAATAAGGCAACCGATTTAGAACCTCACATGAACTCATAGGGGTATTAGACTCCAGTCATTCCCCGACGTCGATTATATGACACATTTGTTTAAAAATGTTTCGAATTGTTAAGACCCTCTATCTGTCTTTAAATCAAAGCCTTAACCAGCCCTTTCCAATGCTAAAGTATCAACCTAGTTAGACTTCATCAACACATAAAACGCTGCAAAGTTAAGGGGATTTAATTTGACGAAAAGTAATTAAGTCACTTTTGTTTCCTCTTTGAGGGAAAATTTTATTGGGTCCTGCGCTCATGGGTGCGAACGCTGTCTTTGTGCCTGCGGTTCAATTATTTGGTTAGCCATTGATATTTTGGGTTAGCTAAGTATTAAGACCTAGAATACTTTTGCCGATTTATCCTCCAAGACGCTCCGAACGAGCAAAATTTGTGTCTGTTGGCACGCATTTTGCAGGGCCGTGCATTGAGGTTATATCAGGTGGATAAAACTAAAGCTGTCATCCTAATTGCTGAGGATGAAGTTCATATCCGTAACGCTTTGCGGCGAAACCTCATCAATGCCGGATATGAGGTGGTTGTGGCGGCTGATGGAGAAGAAACCATGGCGCAGTTTAGGGCCTATGATGTGGACCTTGTTGTGCTTGATATTCTAATGCCTAAGCTAGATGGCTTGCAGGTGTGTCAGCTGATTCGGCAAGAATCGGATGTGCCCATTGTGATGGCGACCGTACTTGGCAGTCCTGCTGATCGGGTGACTGGTTTAGATTTAGGAGCCACCGACTACATTGTTAAACCCTTTTCAAGTCGAGAGCTGATTGCGCGAATTCGAACCATATTAAGGCGCTTGTCTCCAGGGCCTAAGAGCAAGCCCTCTGTTCGTGTTAGCGACTTAGAAGCGGTCTCTGTTGGCGATCTTATCCTCTACCCTCAAACTCGAAAAGTCTATGATCAAACTAGCTACATTCGCCTGACTGAGATAGAGTTTCATATTCTGTATTTGTTGGCCCAAACTCCGGGGCAAATTTTTACGCGGGAAAGTATCTTGCGACGGGTGTGGGGATATACCAACGACGCGGATCTAGAGACTAAGGCCTTGGATGTTCATATCTCGCGTCTGCGGACTAAGCTCGATAGAAGTGAGATTCGAATTATGACGATTCAAGGGCGAGGTTACATGTTGTTGACCTGATGGGTGTGGGTTAGGTCTAATCTGCATTATGGGGTGGGGCGCTTCCTAGACAATGATGCGCCCCACCGTCGCCTGGGTGGCCCTGATGTAATCCTGGGGGCTGAGCCAGAGCATGGCACCGCGCATACCTGCGGAGACGGCAATGTGGTCGTAGGCCTCAATCCATTCATCCACATAGGTGGGATAGCTTTTTTTGCAGGCGAGGGCCGTGACGCCCCCTCGGATATAGCCGGTTAGGGGCTGGACGTCCTTGAGGGCAACGGGGGCTAGTTTGCGATCGCAAGTAAGCTTTGCCAACGCCTTGAGGTCTAGCTGGGCATTGGCCGCAAGGACAGCTAAGCAAATCCCATGGCGGTCGCCCCGAATCACCAGGGTCTTAAACACCTGGTCATGGGGCAGTCCCAGTTTATCGGCCGTGGCGCTGGCCACCAGGTTATCCGGATCGACCGGGTAGGTCAGGATCTGGTAGTCAATGGCCAGGGTGTCGAGGAGGCGAGCCGCGTTGGTTTTCATATCGTCTATTAGAGCTATTAGATGCCCGATGCGGGGTGGCTTACGGGGTGTGCCCAACGGTGTGCCCAACGGAAAATTGAGCCCGACCCTCCGATTTTGCCTGATAAAGTCCCTGGTCAGCGGCGGCTATTAGCTCCTGGGGAGACCCGTTGGCGGTGGATGAAACGGTGGCAATTCCTAGACTAATGGTGACGTATGGCTTCACCGTCGAAAGACGATGCTCAATGTCTAACGCCTGCACGGTAGTTTGGATAGTCTGAGCCACGTGTTTTGCCCCGGCCAGGGCCGTATTGGGTAAAACCACCGCAAATTCTTCGCCACCATAGCGAGCCACTAAGTCAGGCTGACGCTTAACGGCTTTTTTGAGTGCCTGGGCTACGAGCCGTAAACACTCATCGCCAGCCTGGTGACCGTAGGTGTCGTTATAGAGCTTAAAGTAATCAATGTCGCAGAGGATGAGGGTCAATGGGGTGTGGTTACGGGCTGCCCAGGCGTTGCTGAGAAACTCATCAAAGGCGCGGCGATTGGCAATTTGGGTGAGGGCATCTACCCGAGCTAGGGCCGTAAGCTCCTGGTTCTGCTGCTGCAGGGCCTCTGCATTTTTCTTATGGACGGTAATATCGGTTGCTGTCCCCAAAAGCTGTAGGGGGGTGCCATCCTGATTCCATTTAAAGATAGTTTCTCGGCAGAGCATCCAACGCCAGTTACCTTGTTTGTGTTGTAGGCGATATTCGCTCTCTATAATATCGCCACTTTTAGATTGGGCAAGTTTTTGTCGAGCCTGATGAATAGTTTTTATATTGTCCCTGTGGGCAATTGCTTCTAAAAACTGCGCACCAATTTGTCGCACTTCTTCGGGAGAGTACCCCAGTATATTTTCCATGTAGCCGTTGACGTAATAATTTATCCCACTGGCAAAATCATTGACGTAAAGAATGTTAGTACTGGCGTCTAAGATACCTTGGATAAAGAGTTGGCTTTCCTGCCAGGCTTGTTCTGCCTGCTGCCGTTCAATCATTTCCAGGGTGAGCTGACGTTTTTGTTTATTTAGGGTTCGGGTCTGGTGTTGTTGATTGTTATGGCTAATGGCCAAGGCAATCAGACAGGCGGCTGTGACCATAAAAGACGTTTCTGCTGCTTGCCAAACCCTGGGAGAATAGTGCTGGGCACAGCATAAAATGCCCGCAAGTTGTTTTTGATGGTAAATCGGAATTTCGACCAGGGCGGTAATGGTCTGGGCTCTATCCGACAGATAGGGGGGCAGATTCTCCTTGCCGGTAGAGCTGTTGTTGGCTGAGTGCTGTGAGCCGGTGTTGACCACAAGCCAATTACGCTGGGTCAGACTCTGAAAATAGTCAGCGTAGTTAGCTACTAACAGGTCTTGACTGGGTTTATCAGTGGCGACGGTGCCATAGTAGGCAACGGGGGTAAACCTATTGCGGTCGTCTGTGTATAACCAAACCTGACAGCTGGTCGTACCCAAATTTTTGACAACTGAGTAACTGATAGCCGCTGTTGCCGTTTCCACATCCCCGTCGTAGATCGACTCACACTGGCTGAGCTCCAAGAGTACTTGGGACAGGGCGCTATGGGATGACTGACTGTCTAAAAAAACAGAGGTTACTAAGGGTTGGCTAGATTGCTCAGATGCAAGGGACATCCTGACTGAATACGAATGGACTGACCCGATGCGGTTAAACGTGATCTACGGGTGATCAAACTACATCAGACCTATTCCATAAGGATTCCTCAGAACAGCCGCATCTTAACTGGGTGGGGCAAGATTTTGCATATCGCTGCCTTAAACCCAGGGTCAACATGGGCAAAACCCGCCTAGGCCTAGTCAAAGATATTGCCAAAGAACTCAATGGTGTCTTTGAGGGCAGCGATAAAGCTGTCGATTTCTTCGTAGGTGTTGTAAAAATATAGGCTGGCTCGCGCTGTGGAGTCTGTGCCCAGGAATCGGTGCAGGGGCTGGGTACAGTGGTGGCCCGAGCGGATAGCAATACCGGCCTGATCTAAAAACGTAGATAGATCTTGGGCATGGAGATTGGCCACGGTAAAGGTGGCAATCGCCGCTCTACCACTGCCGTCTGCGTTGGGCTTTGGACCATACAGCTTGAGCTGGGGGAGCTGGGCCAGGCGATCGTACAGATAGCGGGTTAGTTCATGCTCGTACTGGGCGATGCGCTCCATGCCAATACCGGTTAGGTAATCAACGGCAGCACCGAGCATGATGACTTCGGCAATGGCTGGGGTACCCGCTTCAAACTTGTGGGGTAGTTCGGCGTAGGTGGAGTGGTCCAGGTAGACGTCCTGGATCATTTCGCCACCGCCTAGGAAGGGGGGCATGGCGTCAAGGATGTCCAGTTTGCCGTAGAGAAAACCGGCTCCGGTGGGACCGCACATTTTGTGGCCTGAAGCGACCAGCCAGTCGCATCCCAGGGTCTGGACATCTACGGGCATGTGGGGGATGCTTTGGCAGGCGTCCAGTAGCACCTTGGCACCCTGGGCCTGGGCGAGACCGATGATGTCTTCGACGGGGTTTATGCAGCCTAGGGTATTAGAAACGTGGTTGATGGCCACCAGACGGGTGCGATCGCAAACCAACGCCTTAAACTGCTCTAAGTCAAACTCCTGGGTATCGGTCAGTTGTACGTGCTTAAGCACAGCACCGGTCCGCTGGGCCACCAGCTGCCAGGGCACCAGATTACTGTGGTGTTCCATCACCGACAAAATCACTTCGTCATCCGCCTTAAGGTTGTTCAGACCCCAGGCATAGGCCACCAGGTTAATGGCTTCACTAGCATTGCGGGTAAAGACAATCTCATCTCGGCTGGCCGCATTGATAAAGGTGGCCAGCTTGTCGCGGGTGGCTTCATAGGCGGCCGTTGCCCGAGCGCTGAGGGTATGTACACCGCGATGGACATTGGCATTGTCCTGGGTGTAATAATCCAACAGAGCATCCAGAACAATCTGGGGCTTTTGCGAGGTGGCTGCGTTGTCAAAGTACACCAGCGGCTTGCCGTTGACCATCTGGTCCAAAATCGGGAAATCTGCCCGAACGTCATGGGCCAGAGATTTAGCCGTTGTCAAAGTCATTGCCTACACTGTCCATTGCTGAATGTACTGGGTCATACGCTCTCGCAGGGGAGCCACGGGAATAGGCTCAATAATTTCCATAGCAAAGGCGTAAATTAGCAGCCGTTGGGCCTGGTCACGATCAATGCCCCGGCTTTGCAGATAAAAAAGTTCGTCCGGTGCCAGCTGGCTGATGGTAGCTCCGTGGGCACATTTGACATCGTCCGCCACGATATCTAGCTCGGGTTTAGTGTCTACACGAGATTTGGCCGACAGTAGCAAGTTGCGATTGAGCTGAGATGCATTGGTCAGCTGAGCCTTTTGAGGCACATAAACCTTGCCATTAAACACCCCGTGGGCCCGCTCATCCATGATGTTCTTCTGGAGCTGATTGGCCGTCCCGTGGGGATGGCTGAGGGCGATCAGGCTGTGGGTGTCGGCCAGCTGTTTGTCTCGGATAGCGGTCAGACCGTTGAGGCTGGTCTCCGTTTGGGGCCCGGTTTGGTAAACCTCGAGGTTATGGCGAGAAATGCCTGCCCCCAGGTTCAGGGCCGTGGTCCGATAGCGACTATCTCGCGCCTGGGAAACGGCGGTTTTGCCAATGTGAACGGTCTCAGCGGATTCTTGCTGTAGTCGCAGGTGGGTCACCTCAGCATTGTCATGGACCCAGACCTCAGTGACGCTGTTAGTAAAGCTAGAGCCCGTGCCGTGAAACTCTTCCACCAGGGTAACAGCGCTGCTAGCTTCTGCGATCACCAGACAGCGCGGCTGCACCAACAGGGCATCGCCTATGGTCAGATAAATAATCTGAAGCGGCCGCTCAGCCACAGTGTTCTTATCTATATGAACCACCGCCGCGTCGGCAAAGCCAGCGGTGTTGAGGGCAGTAAAGACTTCGTTGTTGCCCTGGACCTGAGCCAGACAGTCGGGGGGCGTCGCTAGCTGGCTTAGAACGCTGATGCCCTCCCCCAGGTTAGAGAGGCTTTCTGTAAAGGTGCCGTTTACAAGCACGACCCGACCGCCGTTGGTCAGACTGACATCGGTCAGTAGTGTTTTGGCCTGTCCCAGAATAGTATCAGTTGGCGTTTCTGGCACCTGAAAGGCCGTTTCCAGCATTGAGGATAAATCGGTAAACCGCCAGTCCTCATCTCGATTGGATGGAAAAGCTCGCTCTTGTACCAGGGCTCGAGCGGCAGCGCGCAGGGTATCCAGCGCTAAAGAAGAATTTTGGGCTGCACTCGCGGCCTGAGCCAGCAGCGACTCTAAGTAGCGATCGCCCACGGCTACCGTACTCATGAGGCCACCGCCTGCTCTTCCAAGAGCCATTCATACCCCTTAGCTTCAAGGGCTAGGGCTAGTTCTCGGGTTCCGGTTTTAATGATTTGCCCGCCGCACATGACATGGACATAATCCGGCACGATGTAGTTAAGCAATCGCTGGTAGTGGGTAATCACCAAGTTGGCACTGTCCGGTGTGGCCAGCTTGTTAACGCCTTCTGCCACAGTTTTTAAAGCGTCAATGTCCAAACCAGAATCGGTTTCATCCAAAATGGCTAGTGTGGGCTCCAGCAGTGCCATCTGTAGAATTTCGTTGCGCTTTTTCTCGCCACCCGAAAAGCCTTCATTAACACTGCGGTCTAAAAAGCTTGTGTCCATTTTGACGACTTCGGTCTTCGCTTCGATCAGATCGTCAAAGTCAAACACATCCACTTCGTCTTTACCATGGGCTTTGCGGTGAGAGTTATAGGCCACCCGCAAAAACTCACGATTACTGACGCCAGGAATCTCTAGCGGGTATTGAAATGCTAGAAAAATGCCCGCCGTGGCCCGCTCGTGGGGCTCAAGTTCGGATAAGTCTTTACCGTTGAACTCAATCGTACCTGAGGTGATTTCATAGTCTGGATGACCGGCAAGCACCTTTGAAAAGGTACTTTTGCCAGAACCATTGAGACCCATGATGGCATGGATTTCACCCGCTTTTACATCAAGGGTAAACCCCTTGAGAATTTCGGTCCCGTCTACGCTGGCCCGCAGATCTTTGACGGAGAGAATTGTTTTGGCGTCTGGATTAATCATGAAAGTGTATCTAGAGGGTGGGGTTAGCCAACAGAATTTTCGAGCTTTAGGGCCAGCAGTTTGTCGGCCTCAGCGGCAAACTCCATGGGCAGTTTATTAAACACGTCGCGACAGAATCCGCTGATAATCATGGAGACTGCATCTTCTGGGGAAATACCCCGCTGGGCAAAGTAAAATAGCTGGTCTTCACCAATCTTAGAGGTGGAGGCTTCATGCTCTACCTGACCCGTGTTGTTCTGGACCTGAATGTAGGGATAGGTATTGGCGTTGGAGGTATCGCCAATTAGCATGGAGTCGCACTGGGAGTAGTTGCGGGCGTTCTCGGCCTTTGGATTTACCTTAACCAGACCGCGATAGCTGTTTTTAGAGTTACCAGCGGATATCCCCTTGGAGATGATTGTGCTGCGGGTGTTTTTACCCACATGGATCATCTTGGTACCCGTGTCGGCTTGCTGCCTGTTGTTGGTGAGGGCAACTGAGTAAAACTCACCCACGGAGTTGTCGCCCACCAGCACACAGCTGGGGTACTTCCAGGTAATAGCAGACCCCGTTTCCACCTGGGTCCAGGAGATTTTAGAATTCTTACCGGCACAAAGGCCGCGCTTAGTCACAAAGTTGTAGATGCCGCCCTTGCCGTCTTTATCGCCAGCAAACCAGTTTTGCACCGTAGAGTAGTTAATCTTGGCATCATCCAGGGCCACCAGTTCAACAATCGCCGCGTGGAGCTGATTGCTGTCGTACATGGGGGCGGTGCAGCCTTCTAAATAGGTGACGGAGCTGCCCTTGTCGGCAATGACCAGGGTGCGCTCAAACTGACCAGAATCTCCGTTATTGATGCGGAAATAGGTGGACAGGTCCATCGGACACTGGGTGTTTTCAGGGATGTATACAAAGGAACCATCGCTAAAAACAGCTGAGTTAAGGGCCGTGAAGTAGTTGTCTGCTGACGGTACAACGGTACCCAAATACTTTTTAATGAGTTCGGGATACTCTTGGATAGCTTCGGAAATTGAGCAAAAAATAATTCCGTGTTCTGCCAGTTCCTCTTTAAATGTGGTGGCAATGGAAACACTATCAAAAACTGCATCAACCGCCACATTAGTCAGCCGTTTTTGCTCTGAGAGCGGCAGCCCTAGCTTTTCGAACGTGGCTAGAATTTCAGGGTCCACCTCATCCAGGCTGTTTAATTTTTCACTTTGCTTGGGCGCAGAGTAATAAATAATGTCCTGATAGTTCATGGGCTCATAGCTGACGTTGGGCCAGGTAGGCTCTGTCATCTTCAGCCATTGCCGGTAGGCCTTGAGGCGGAACTCTAGCATAAAGTCCGGCTCGTTTTTCTTCTTAGAAATCAGGCGAATGATGTCTTCATTCAACCCGCGAGGGATGACATCGGATTCTACATCGGTGACAAACCCGTATTTGTAAGGCTGGCTAACAACGGATTGAACGCTAGTGCTCATGATTGGCCGAAAAGGGGTGTGGAGGAATTTAGATGAACTCTGAAGCTATCTGATCTACAGGAAGGCGGGGGGAGCTCCCCTGCTGTCTGGGGTATCTAATACTTATTTGTTTCTGTACGAATCCGCTCAAATGAGATGTCTTGCTCTTTGCCTGCAAAGTCGTTGTCTTCTGTCAGGAAAAGCATGCAGTGGCATTCACGACGTTCCTGCATGGGGACGCAGGGGCAGTTCCAATAAACGCTCTTGACTTCAGCTTCCTTGTCTTCGTAGTGACGGCAGGGACATAGGGCTGCACCAAAGTCGTCCTTATGCTTAGCCAAACCCTCGAGCACTACCGACGTCACACCGAGATCAGCACAAAAATAAGTGCCGGTGCGCTTGGCATAACTTTGGGCAAAATTCCGCATCAGCTCAAGGTTTTTGTCTGTGGCCTGTGTAGGCTTACTTATGCTCATGTGATGAATGGGGATGCTGAGACAACCAGATGATTCTATAATTAAACAACACATAAGTTGCTTAACTATTTAAAGAGTAATCGAGGCAGCAGACTTTAGCAACATATGTGTTGTTTAAATAGACGCAGTTGAGCTTTACTGTTTACAGTCCGTAATATGCGATCGCAACTTCAGGTCCGATGATGTCAGCGCAGCAGCCATCCACAAAGGACGATATCCTTCAGTTCTTGCTGAAATCAGGTCAGTCAACAGCGCAGGCTTTGGCTGAAAATTTGGGGGTTAGCCCCCAAGCGATTCGGCGTCACCTTAAGGATTTGCAAACCGAGGAACTGGTGGAACACCAGGCGATGCAGTCGGGCATGGGGCGGCCCAACTATATTTATCAGCTCAGCTCTAAGGGGCGGGCTCAGTTTCCCTCCCAGTACGATCAGTTTGCGGTTTCACTGCTCGACACCCTAACCGAAACCGTTGGCCCTGAACAGGTGGGGGTGATTCTGCGGCAGCAGTGGCATCGTAAGGCCCAGCATTATTGTGAAACCTTGGGCAGTGGCCCGCTACCTGAGCGAGTGCAGCAGCTAGTCAATCTGCGCCAAGCCGAAGGGTATATGACAGAGTTTCACCATGGTGAGGACGAAGACACCTACATCATTACCGAATACAACTGTGCCATTTCCCAGGTAGCAGAGTCTTACCCAGCCGTCTGTGGCCATGAGCTGGCTATGTTTGCAGTGGCCCTACCCGACTGTCAGGTGGAACGCACCCATTGGCTGGTGCGGGGCGAGCACCTGTGTGGGTATAAAATTGCAAAGAAATAACTCCCATAAATAGTTCTTGCCGTCGTTAAGGTAGGTGCTGGCCACCTCCTGGCAGATGGCGTGTTTATGTTTGAGGCACTGCTGATTCCCGTTATAATCCTATCCACCAAATATTGATACATTGCAGATCCTATAGATCGACCAGCTCGATTCATCCCCCAAATCAACAACGGCATGTTTGACCAAACCCTTCAATTTTTGACCCCGGAAGAATCTGCTGAGGTAGATAAAGCCCTGTTGACGACACCAGAGAAGTTCTTGACCCGGTTAACCCTATCCACGTCCAAGCTGCTAGCGTTTATTGCCAAAGATCTGGGTACATCTATCGATGAGTTAACCACAGCGCAAATTATTACGTGGTTTGAGGCCGACTCTAAGCGCAAACAGGAGCAAGGCATTAACGCCTCGGTGCTGAAGTGGGATGCCACAAATTTAGAAGATATGCCTGGCTAATCTGTCGCTGCTTCATCACAGAAATAGCCTGTGGTCAGAAGCTCAACTCTTTAAGCAAATACAAATGCTCTACAAAATGGCTTAACGAGGAACTGTACTGAATTAAGTACAGTCATTGATAGTGGCGATAGATAGTTTGCATTGGGCGTCGTGTCAGGTCCCATTGGGCGTTTGCTTTTTGTAGCAATCGCCGGATGTCTGGGTTTGACGACACCTACTTCAATCTGTCTGCTGTGTGAAGGATTCTGAGGCTTGAGTGGATGATATTTAAGCGAAGTAATAATCAAAACAACCGTTCTGCTGACAGCCTATATATGGAGGCGCGCACCCTGTGGGCAAAAGTTGTTAACCTCAGCATCTACGACAATGAAGATATGCTGTATTCCGTAGTAAGACTATTGAAAAAAGCCAGGCAGCAGAATGCTAATCATGTGCCATCGTTGGTGCTGCTGAGCGATCTTTTTATGCAGCTTGATGCCGACAGTGAAGCGATGCAGGTTGTCGACTTGCTGCTCACACTGCAGCCGCACAACCAGACCCACGCTAGAAAAAAAGTTCTTCTCAAACAGCTACAGGGGCATCGTACGGATACTAACCGGAATGCAGTGCGTGAGTTTGTTGAGACACGATGGACTCAAACCAATGATTGGTAGGATTACTCATGGATGTTGCCATTGGGCATAATGGTGCCCGTTAGCCTGGCTGCCGTGAGTTTGACCATAATTTTATTGCCATAGCCGACGATGGCACCGCTGAGGTCTGCACCACTAAGGTCTGCACCACTAAGGTCTGCGCCAATCAGGTTTGCTTCCCGCAGGTTGGCATGGCTCAAATTAGCCTGCAGTAGGTTAGCCCTAAAGAGCTTAGCCTTGTGTAAATTAGCTTGATTCAGGTTTACCTTGTGCAAAAACGCATCGCTGAGGTCTGCCTCCTCTAGGTTTGATTTGCTCAGGTTCCGTCCTGAGAAATCCTTTTCCTTAAGATTGGCTCCCTTAAAGTCAGATCCTTCTAAGTCAGGGTTTCTGCGAGATGGAGATTTCTGCGGTGGGTTGTAGGGGGCCGATTGGGGAACCTGGTAGATGTAGTCAGCATAGCCGTCACTAACGGGGCGAGGTATGGAGTTATAAGAGCTATAGGCCGAGCTGCTGTTAGACGATGGGGCTTGGCTGTGGCCGCTCGTGCTAGCTTTGGCCGTACTGGTGCTATGCTTGGCGGCTACTCCATTAGAGGAGCCATTGCCGTTAGCCGCGGCAGAGCCATTATTAGTCGATGAGGCAGAGCTATTTTGGCTAGTAGATTGGCTGGATGAGGCCGAGCCGTTGGTCGAGGCCGAGCCGTTGGTCGAGCCGTTGGATGAGGCCGAGCCGTTGGTCGAGCTGCTGGTTTGGCTGCCGTACCTGCCGTTAGAGGATGATCGATAGGGGGACGTGGCTCTATTGCCATTTTGGGTTGCGGTACTGGCCCCGTTTGTATTCCCAGGGCTATTGGCTGTCCCGTAGGAACGGGTGTACCGGTTTTCGCTGTAGGACCTATATCGACTGCTGCCGTAACGCTCGGGGTTGTAGTTACTGGTTCTACTGCCTGTTTTAGAGGCTGTTTTGCCGCTGCGCAGATATTGCTTGAGACGACTGCGGGCATCGTTGAGACGTTTAAGCTTGTCTTGGGCTTTATCGCGTAGCCGTGTGTTATCGGCAGGAATCCGATCGGGATGCCAGATAAATACCAGATCTTTGTAAGCCTGATTTACGTCTGAGAGTGAAGCACCAGGTTTTAACTCCAGTACGGTATAGGCTTGCGCGATATCGTCCATAGGTAGAGTTATAAAAGCGGTGACGGAACGGTTAGTTGATAGGGACAACACCGGGATCTGCCCAGAAGGCGCTGCCGTACAGTCGCTAGGCTAAAAATGATTAGAAATAATAAGCCGATCAATGGGTTAAGGAGCTGATGTACGCAGATTATGACCATTGTTTTTGCCGCTTTCCCTAGAACCTCCAATTCCCTTAAGGCTCCATTGCAATTCCGTATCAAAGTAGTCTATTTGTTAACAAACCACTAACAAACTACTCCTCGGCTAGGTTAATTTCGTAAATATTCCATAGGGCTCCCAGGGGGGAGTATTTGACATTTTGAACCTTGTTTCGAATGGCGGACATGGAATACTGGTTGATCAGATAGATAAAGGGCACCTGCTCTTGGACAATGCGTTGGGCCTCCACATAAATTTCGCGACGTTTGGCTTCGTCTAGTTCTTGGGCTCCTCTAATATAGAGCCGACCGATTTCTGCCTCCCAGTCGGCCACCACTCGACCGTCGATGGGGTCTTGACCCGGTAGGGGCTTTTGGTTAAATGCATGGAGGCCACCGTCCGGATTCCATACGTTGGAGCCGCCGTTGGGTTCTAACCCGCCGCCTAAGCTAATCATGTGGCATTCCCAGTCAAGGCTGTCCCCCAGTTTTTCCACCAGGGAGCCCCAGCTGATGGGGGTAAAGTCTACGGTGATGCCAATCTTGGTCAGGTCCTGTTTGATTTGAGCTCCGATGGCTTCACGGACTTTATTGCCGGCATTAGTAACCAGGGTAAAGCGCACCCGGTTACCGTCACTATCGAGCAGTTGATTGCTGTCGTCATATTGAAAGCCAGCCGACAGCAGTAGCTCTTTGGCGGTATCCAGGTTGTAGTTATAGGCGCGAATGCCGTCTTCTTCGGGGCTGGCAGAATAGGGGCTGAGGGGAAAAATAGATGAGTCTTGCAAAACCCCTAGCCCCTGATAAATATTGTTTAGCATCGTCGGTCGGTCGATGGCGTAGGCCACGGCCTGACGAAATTCTAAGGTATTAAACCAGCGAGATTTAATTGGATCAACCAGCGGCTTTCCATCGCGGGAGCCCTTGTTGAGATTAAAGGAGATAAACAGACTGCCGGGGGAGGGACCACCGTTGTAAACGGTAAAGTTGCCCCGTTCTTCTTCCCGCTTGAGTAGGGAAAAGTTATCGGGTTTTACGCCGGTTAGGTCTAGACCGCCTGAGCGAAATTGGACAAATTCGCTATCCTGCGACTCTACTACCTGCCAAATAACTTCTTCTAGGTAGGGCTGGTCCTGGCCAGCATCGTCCGTTCGCCAATAGTATGGATTGCGCTCAAAGATCACCCGTTCGCCGGGGGTAAAGGCCTTGAGTTTGAAGGGGCCATTGACAATAATTTCTGCGGGTGGAGTGCTGGTCCCCCAGGTGGATAAAAATAGGGGATTACCGTCAGAATCTGTCTCTGTAATGGCCGTTTCAAGGGCGTGCTTTGGCAGAATGCTGACGCCGGTATTGCGCAGGAAGGGGGCATAGGGTTCGGGGACTTCAAACTTGACCTGGCGCTGGTTAAGCTTGGTGATGGTGGGGAGTGTGCCGTCTTCTCCTACCCGCAGGATGTCGCGAATTTGGGTCGGGATGGTGTCGTTTAAGAAAATATCGTTATAGGTGAAGACCACATCGTCGGCGGTTAGGGGCTCACCGTCGGACCATTTGAGGTCTTCGCGCAGGGTATAGGTGAGGGCAAGGCCATTGTCGGAAAATTGCCAAGATTCAGCTAGCTCGGGTTCAATTTCGCCGGTTTCGTAGTTTTCAGAAATGAGTCCTTTATAGGTGAGGCCAAAGATATTGGGTCGTTCGCTGTTTAGGGCGTAGTTAAAGGTTTTTGGATCGCTGAGGATGCTATAAACCAGCCGCGATAGTTCGACATCGCTTGCTTTGAAGTTGTTTAGGGAGCAGCTTGCGATCGCAACCACCATCACCAAGCTCATCAACCAGTAGGACCACCTGCGAAACATACGAAAGCCCATAGAAACAAGAACAGCCAGACACAGTTTCTAGCTATTCTAGCGGGTTGGCTGACGGGCACCCACAAGGGAATGCCCCTACGATGAATTCGTTGAAGAATTTAACCTTTGGGATATCGGATGAGCCAGGGCGAAGGAATGGGTTGGGGGACTTCGTCGCTGATGCGCTGACGGATGGTTTGGATATCCTGACCCGTGAGCCTTGCCAGATTCTGAGACTCGCGCTCAAAGCGAGCCATTAAGCTACGCAAATATTGCTGGCCTCGATCTTGAGCACCGCTAACAATGTCACCATAGTTCTGGCCGGTCCAATCCTCTAGCTGTTGTCGGGCCTCGGCATCAGGATAATCTTCGCGCAGCCGCGCCGGACAGTCCAGGCTACCGGTAAACGCATGGCGAGTCACATAGCGCCCCTGAAAGAACCTACGATTGGATGTAGTCTGAAACATCAGATCCTCAGGAAACTTATCGCGGCTGTAGCGCACATGGAGTCGAGAGATAAAGATAGATGGGGGCATCGGACGCGGCGGAGCGATGATGTTGCCAGGAGCAGGCCGCCGCTGTTTGGTCGTTTGGTTGAGCCAACCCACACCAGCCGCCTCCAGCTCAGCCGGGCTTAGAACAGGAGCCGAGCAAGGGTCGCAGCTACGCATATCCCAGGCATATTCGAGAAACGCCACATTTTTGTTTTCTTGCTCATAGCGTCGCTGGAACATCTCTGGATACACGTCACCAAAGTCGTCCTGTACAAATAGAGGTAGATCAATATCGGTGGGAATATTCACCGTCCGGTAATTCGTCAGCTCGATGCGCCCCTCCGGCGACAGTAGATAAACAATCAGATCCTGATCGCCATCGGCATTGAGCATGCCCAGACGGATCGGCAGCATAAACTTCGGAGAGTCGTAAGTAATCTGCAGCGGTCGTAAAGACTGGTAGCCGGTGCTATCAAACTCCGCCAGATTCACCCTGGCCACAAAGAACTTCATCCCCTGGCGAATGTAGGGAGCCAACACCTGAGCGGCCCCATCGGGCAGCTGATACTGGTTTTGTCTCAGCCAGGTTTCTAGACCGTCCGACTCGCGGGCGCTGAGAATGAGAATGTCATACTCACCCACAGAAAACTGTTCTTCGATGGTGACACCGAGCGCCTCTGATGAGGCGGGTGCCGGAGATGGCGAGCTGGGTGCTTGTACCCTGGCGGTTCGGGCGAGATCGTCCTCCGCAAACCGGTACATCACCTCACAGGGATCGCTGTCAAAATATTCCACCAGACGCGGAGCACTAAAGGCATCCAGACGGTCCAGAACAATTTTATCGGCCACATCCACCTGGTTCTCATCGATAATGGTGGGGACAGGCACAACAAGGGCAAAGTCGTTTACATCTCCCTGGTAGTCGTTGCCCATGGTGAGCACAGTGTGGTTACCGTCGCGAGCAATAGCCACCTGGGATGCTTTGTTATACAGCTCAGTGTCGGCCTTGGCAACGTAGAAACCGCAGAAGGCGTGGGCAGGTTGGGGATTTATAAACAGCGTGATCATGGCGATCATGGCCACTAATCCCATCCGTAACAGATTAGTCATACAGGAGTTCCTAACGGAAAAATAGAGAATTAAGAGAGATTAATGCAGTACTCGTGCCGAAGCCGATATCTCATCCCCTCCCAGGAGGGGCCACGGGGTGGGTTCTTCGAGAGCGTGTACAAAAGTATTTTGGCCATTGGCGTCATGGGTTAACCCACCCCGCCTTCGGCACCCCTCCCGAGAGGGGATGTTGGTTAACGTGGTAGATGTTAATGGAATTCTTTTGGGATATTTTTGTCTATCTTGCAGACGATAACGCTACTTTTCTAAAGTGCTTCCATTCAAATCGTGGAGACTCCCACAGTTTGTCTAGCAAAACTGTTAATGGAGCCAAGGCAAACAACGCCCAGAACACTGCTGTCGAAAGATAAAACTGATTGCGTAATACAAACGTCAGTACAGCAATGGCCAAGGCCCAAATCAGTCTTGCCGGTCGTGCATTGGGAATAGACCTCGGGTCAGTCACCATAAATAACGCAAACAACAGTAGCGAACCACTGCTCATGCGATGTGCCCATACATCCCAGGTCCAACCAAGATAGAAGTTGCGCAATGCCTCTAGCAGAGCATAGCTAGCTAAAAACATGCCGGTGGTGTCCCAACGCCCTACTCGCTTGAGGACCATGCCGCCTGCGCCGATAAAAATGAAGGCGTACCAAATCTCATCGCCCCATTGGCCGGGGGAGACCCAGGCATCGTTGGTGAGGGTGAGGGCGGCGATGATGCCGAGATTGGCGGGGTTAAAGAAGTGTTTGTCGTTGGTTTTGAAGAGGGATTTGCTGGCAATGGCGATGGCGGAGGCGAAGGCCATGGTGGCGATGTGGTCGGTGCGCAGGAGGAGACTCAGGCCCAGGGCGGTGATTAGGGGACTGCGCCAGTTGAATGTCCTCCCCTTTAGAAGGGGAGATGCCGAAGGCGAAGGGGTCTGGACTGCTTGCGCTAGATGTCGAAACCCCTCCCTGGCGGTTCTCCTTGGTAAGGTGAACCCATGGATGAACTCTTTGAGGTGAAGGTTTAGTTCTTTGTGAGAGCTTAGCCAGGAAAACACTCCTTGGCTAACCATTGCTGTTAAGATTGCCGTTGCGACGATGACTGGCTGTAGGGACCAGTCGCGCATGGCGACTCCTAAGCCGAGAAATAGCGTCAGGCAAAGGATTTGGTAGTCGCGGGCATCTTTGGATAGAGTAAAACGCAGTCGATTTTTAGAGGTATCCATAGGCTGCTTTCCATACAGGAAACTATGGCTGCTAGTATGGCTGATGCAAATCTTTGATGTCCCGTGAGTTACAAAAAACGCAACGACCTGGATTGCTGAAAGCTTTGTCTATTCAGTGTTCTTTAAAGACGTGTAATGCTTTGGCTTATTTTTGACTCCATTAGAAATGGAGAATTACCCAACATTTACCCGACATTGACCCAACAGGTTCTTTGAGATCACCTGGAGTCGGTGGGATCTAATTCCTTGGCAACTGAGTAAAACCATTGCAAGTAGCTCATCTGTTTCATTTCTTGAACCCGACTGACAAAGTAGCCACTTGCTTTCCACAGCTGCAAAGAGCCAGGAACAGCTATGCTGCCGATGGCATGTTTCCGTATGATTGACCTCAGTACGAAGCATTAGGTAGCTATTGCTTTACTGCATGTAAAGGCAATCACAACGATCCAAGCTAACCAAAATCAGGATTTATGAATATTTCAGCTACTTTACTGAAATGAGCTAAATTGCATCAGGGAATATTGATTTTGGTCTGAACACTAGCTGCATATTGTGGATTTTAAGGAGGGGCAATATGTTAGATCCCCTTGTAGTGGAATACCTGAGCAAGTTCATGGAAAAG
>JBCAWO010000022.1:0-71319 GCA_038534515.1 Cyanobacteria bacterium J06554_1 | reverse complement strand
GCCTAAGTTAGCAACGGCTTGATACACAGCTAGTTCAAGCTAACATCACATCAAGAACTCAAGTTCTGACCCTGTGCTGGGAAATCTGGCATGGGGTCTCTTATCTTAGAAGTCCTAGCTGACCGTAGCATCAGCCAAACTCAGCTGGCAAACGAGCTGAATATTGGCCGATCCAATGTTTATCGCTGGGTCAACAAAGTGCGTGGCCCAACAACGAAGATGGTCCATGTCCGGTACCGCCCAATGTAGCCATTGAGATCATTTCACCTGATCAAACCTTTGGAGCTATGGCTGAAAAAGCGTTTGATTATCTAATGGCAGGTACGCTCAGCGTATGGATCGTAGACCCACGAGCAAAAACCGTCACCGTATTTCATCCTGAAGCAGTACCCGTTACCTATCGTGGCAATACAACCATTGATGAGCCACAATTGCCAGAACTTAATACTTCTGCCCAAACTATTTTTGACCGGGCTGGCTTGCTAGGGTAGTTTACCTGAGTGATCCAACATCATCACTTATTACCTCGATCCCTTGGTTCAAGGCACTTCCACTCGTTAATTCTCATCTCAGCAGTAGCGGTTGCCCGTTTATAATTCTCAGGGCCAGGCGGTAGCAGCTGCCTTGAATATACGTAATAAGCAGCCACCAAAAACTCACGAAAGAGGTGCCGACGCCATGCTGAGGGCTTGAGTTTCACTGGGTAAGGAATCACCTCAAACCCAAAGTTACGATAGATCACCGTAGAGCGAGCAATGTGCAGGTCATCGGTTACCAGCAAAATTTTCGGATTAGACGGGTCCTCAAACGGAAACAACAGTTCGGTATAAAATGCATTTTCCCAGGTGCTCCGAGAACAGCCTTCACTGCTCAGGTGAGCCTCCGGTAGGCCCATTTCTTTGGCTGCATTCACCAACAGGTCGGCATCAGCAACGCCGCTCATAAATACCTGGGGAGCCCGACCTTCTTCCCACAGTTCCACAGCTGCCGCCGCCCGAGATTCAGTCGTGTCTGGACCGCGCCCCAACACCACAATGGCATCAACCGACTCACCCGTATCTGGCTGAGTAACCATGAGCTGAAACATCTTGTTCAACCACCACGGCGATAGCCCCACAACCAGCAAAATCCCCACTAGCCATCGACGAGCCTGACGCATCAATGGATAAAAAATATGGTGACAGTCTGTGCATTGATACGGCTGAAGAAATTTAGCCGGTGCTCCATGCTTTTGCACTGAGCGATGTTTGCACTTAGGGCAACGCATAAACGTGACGACGATGATGAACCAACAAAGGTGCTCATTCGGCTGAATGAGCACCTTTGAATAGATACATATTAGAACTGAAAAAGTCAGGGTAGAGTCAGCTCAGAACACGGGTCCTGATGATGCCTACTAATTCCCAGCATTCTGATTGACAAACTCTTGGGGCCCAGAGTAGCCAGACGCCGCGGCTAGGGATTGCAGTGACTGAACACCTGCATAGGTCTGACCATTTATCTCCCAGGTAGGATAGCTTTGCACACCGGCAGCGCGACAAGCATTGGGCTGAGGATCTATACCTTCTTCATCGCACTCTACATAGGTCACATGATCAAAGGCTTGCTTACCAAACAGAGTTTGTTGCGCATGACAGTGGGGGCACCACCAGGCACCATACTTCTTGGCACCAATATCGCTCAGGTGCTTAGCCAGGGCAATTTCGGAAGCGCCAGAGTCAGTTTCAACCACAGGCGGTGGGTTACCGGCAGTAAAAGTATCAGGATTTTGGGCATAGGCGTATAAACCAGTGGTGGCGATGAAGGCCACCAAAGCAACGGATATCCCCGGCAACAAGAGCTGGCCAAAGCTTTCCCAGCGATTGCCCACCAGCGTCAGCCCCCATAAACCAACGGTGAGAAATGCTGACAGCATGCAGGGAACGCAGGGTTCTTGCAAGACGGCCAGCATAATATAGAGCAAATAACCACTAAAAATGGTCATCGCAGTACTGCCAATGAATAATCCTAGCCACGTGGGACTTTCTAAGGATTTGTTTTTGGTGACGACGGGGCCAATGGCACAGGCCCCCATCAAGCCATAGGCGATTGCCCCTAAAAGTGGTAGAGAAAGACCGCCCAGTTGCACATAGGCACTGCCTGAAAGGGCGCTATTGCCCTTGGCCATACAGCCAATGGATAAAAGCAGTCCTGCCGTAGCTACACCAGCTAGTAAATAACGAGAATTACGATGGATCCAGGTGGTTGGTTGTTTACGTTTGCGTGCCATTTTTCTAAAGATATGGAGCTAAAGTTTGGTTTTATTTGCCTGCTGATTGTGTGGGGACATGCCATGGCATGTCCCCACACAATCAAATGCCCTCAATGGCATAGGCAAGGTCTTGCAACTTTGTCGTTGGCAACTCTGCCACTAGGGCATAGAGGTAGTCGTCATCGCGCCAAAGCACAATGCCAGTTCCATCAGGCTGCTGTAATGTCAGCTGGGCTGACTGAAACTCAGGAAACTCCTCGTCCGCCAATGCCAGCTGATAGGCGGATACGGTTTTATCCATTGGCAGCTGATAGGTAAGCCGCAGCCCTGGGTTATCGCCAAGCTGGCAGTTGCTGCCACCCAACAGCATTCCCTGCTTAGCAGGCAGCAGGGGTAATGCTGCCACAGTGGTTTGAAACCCCTGCAACAGCGAGGGAATGTCATCTGGTTTCTGGACAACAAAGTCAACGGGCCCCTTGGGGTTTACCAAAGACTGCTGGTGGTCTTGCAGCAGCTGACTCAGACCTGACCAGGTTTGAGTGATATCGGTTTGGGCCAGCTCAGACTGGGGGCGTTGGGCCTGCAAACTGCGAACCTGATCGCTGAGGTGAAGCGTCGCTAAACCGGAAACGATGGCAACCGCAGCGGCTGCGATAGTCATGGCCCAGGGGAGTCGCGGCTGGAAGCGTCTGGCTGGACGAGGAATTGAACAACTTTGGGAGAGTTCGGCTTGGGCGGCGGACAGGATTTGCGATCGCAACCCATCCTCCGGATCCACCTCATCCAACCCATAGGGCATCATTGCCAACACCTCTTGCAACGAAGTCACCTCAGCCCGCAGCTCCGGCTGTTGAACCAGCAAAGAACGAAACGCTTCAGCCTCTGCCGAACTCAAATCCCCCAGTACATAGCCAGCAGCCAGCTCTTGAATTTCTTGAGGCGAAAGAGGTCTGGTCATGATAAATCCTCCCTCAGTACATCCAACTGCTTACGTAATTGCAATAGCCCCCGCCTGGCCCAGCTCTTCACCGTTCCCAACGGCACCCCCAGTCGTTCAGCAATATCCCTCTGGGACTGTCCCTCGTAATAACTCAGCTCTAACACCTCTCGCTGTTGTGCCTTTAAGGTGGTCAGAGCTGCACGTACCAGGGTGCGCTGTTCTTGCTGGGTTATGTGCTTCATAGGTGTCACCGAGTCAACACCAGATTGGTTGTAATGCCATTGGTTCAGATACTTTTGCTGAGTCGATTGAGCCCTGAGTCGATCAATCACCCGAGAACGAGTCAGGGTGGTCAAGTAGCTGGCCAGAGACCCCCGATGGGATCGGTAGGACCGAGTACGCATCAAACTCAGAAACACCTCTTGGGTTAGATCCTCAGCTTCAGCCACCCGTCGCAGCCCTTTCATAGCAATGCCATATACCAAGCTGCCATAGCGGTCATAGAGAACGCCCAAAGCAGACAAGTCCCCTTCCCACAGGCGAGCCACCAGAGTCCCATCGGCCTCATGCTCCATCACAGATGTCCCATCTACTGCCTGAATCACAACTCTACTGATCAGCTTGCAACAGGTATACGGCTGCCAAATCCTATCGGATGCACACCCCAATAAAAAAGGGAGAACTCACGCCCTCCCCAGTTGACTCTATTTATCTGTGTGCACAGTTGAGGTTACTAGGCAGCCTGCTTACGCTTGCGGCTTGCAGCCACTAAGCCACCCACAGCCATAAGACCCAAAATAGTCCCAGGCTCAGGAACATCCACATCTTCGACAAGTTCTACGCGGAAGCGAGCAACTTCATAACCCGGAGCAGTAAAGTCAGCGCCAGTAAAGTTTAGGGGTAAACCGTTGAGAGCACTAGAATCTGTAGTACCCAAAATAATCCCTTCCGTTAGACCAGGGTGCTCTGTGACAACACCATTCTCATCAGTGCCTGTATTAGGAGCAGCCTGCCCCAAGAAAGCAGTGCTAAACGGCAATTCATCATTAACTTCAGTACCACCGTCAAGCACTTCGCTCCCTAGGACAACAAAGTCAGCACCCAGGAAATTACCCGCATCATCAAAGATTTCATGGGCTAAGGGATTACCGTTAGCAATGAATGCATCATTACTAGGAATAATCATGGATGCGTAGCTAAAGTACTGATTAGTCGCAGGATCTACATCCAACAAGAAACTAGTCAGCTCACCGGGCTCCAAAGGCGGAGGGCCATCGCTGAGTAATGTAGCTTGGACACCAGCTGGCTCCTCGTTTGCAAAAGCATTCGTGAGCTCAGCTGTGTCGCCATCTTCTACTAGGGACTCTAATCCAGTAAAACCCGCTAGCGATTCACCCCGATTGTAAAGATCAAAGGTGCCATCGTGAAAACCAACCCATGCTGGCGTTAGAAATCCACCGTTAATAGGTGCCAGATTTTCGACAGTCACCCTAAGTGTGGCAGCAGATGCAGCTGTCGCCATCGTTGTCATAGCTCCCAAACCCATCGCAGCAGCCATAGCCACCTGATGGCGAGAGAAAATAGCAAACATATTCATAGCTAGAGTGATAAGACTTCAGTGGACATACAAGAGCCTGACCGGTGGGTGTCATATCTCTAAAACAAAAAGAGACATTCACAGTTGACACAGGAAAGGCATCCCCCTGAGAGGATTCTTGGTGAGGGGGGTAATTTTGCGCTGAGGTAGCTTTGAGAAACAACTGAGAAGTTTGTAACAAAGCTAAGCAAAACCTGAGAAAGCACTGAGACAACGGCGAAAAACAAGGCTAAAAGCAGACTTTGGGTTTGAACTGAAAATTTGGGATGGGGGTGGGATAGTAATACCAAACGCAAACTGGAATTCTTTATGGCACACCAACCACGTGAAACACTCACATTACTGAGTCAGCATGGCTGCTTTGGCGGCACCGTCAGTATCTATAGCCACCCATCTGAGCAGTGTCAGTGCGCCATGAAATTTGCAGTGTATGTACCACCCCAGGCACAGCTCACGCCAGTACCCGTGCTCTATTACCTATCGGGCCTTACTTGCACTGAGCAAAATTTTATGACTAAGGCCGGAGCCCAGCGGTATGCCGCACACCATGGTCTGATGTTAGTGGCCCCAGATACTAGCCCCCGTGGAGACACTATTCCTGACGAAGAAAGTTGGGATTTTGGCAGCGGTGCTGGGTTTTACGTAGACGCCACCGAAGCCCCCTGGGCCCAGAACTATCGCATGTATAGCTATGTGACTCAGGAGCTACCAGCTTTAATCCATGGCAACTTTGCCGTGGATGCTAGCCGTCAGGGTATTTTTGGCCATTCGATGGGAGGGCATGGAGCCCTGGTGTGCGGTCTCCGGAACCCAGATAGCTATCAGTCCATCTCAGCCTTTGCGCCGATTGCCGCCCCTAGCCAATGTGCCTGGGGGCAAAAAGCACTTGGCAAATATCTGGGTCCCGATCAGTCTACCTGGAGTGCCTATGACGCCACTGAATTGGTCAAGCACCGTGCCCGAGCCGACCGCCGAATTTTGATTGACCAGGGGTCGGCTGATGCATTTCTAGAGCAGCAGCAGCTTAAACCTGAGATCTTTCAAGCCGCCTGTAAAGTAGCAGAACAACCCTTGACCCTGAGAATGCAAACGGGTTACGACCATGGCTACTATTTTATTTCCACCTTTATGGAGGATCACATCAGACATCATGCTGAGTTGTTGTGTGGCTAACACGCCATTCAATTGCCGAGCAGAAACAGGCCAAGTAGGGTGGCACTGTTCCAAAGGCTGTGGATCAACATGGGAGCTAGTAAATTTCGCGATCGCGTATACACCCATGCCAAAATTGCCCCTAACAGGGTCAGCGGTATTACCTCCGACAGGCTTAAGTGGGCCGAGGCAAAGATAAAGCTGCTGAGCAAAATTGCCCCCCAAACCGGCATGTAGCGAGTAAGGGAGGGGAGCAAAAAGCCACGGAAAAGCACCTCTTCAAAGAGGGGCGCGGCCACGGCAGCCGTGAGAAAAAATAACAAGAGAGCTACAGTATCGCTTTCTTGCAATACCGTTTGCAGCAGTGGATTATTTCCCCCCTGACCGCGCCAAATTTGTTGATTAAGGGCAGAGATACCAATCATCAGCGGTAGCGCTACCACATAGCCACCCACGCCCCACAGGGGCCAGCGATCCCACAGCTTGAGCCGAAACCAGTCCTTGGGCAAAGGACGATGGGTCCAAATTGACCCGGCCAGCACCGCAATGCCACTCGCAGACATCAGCAAGTAAAAGATCATGGAGTAAAGGGCACGTCCACGACTGCCAGCGGCCGCAAAGTTTACCCCTGACAGCTGTAATAAAAAGGGAATTAGCAGCTGCCCCACAAAGAAAAAGCCAACAATCAGCACCTGCCAGATGATTTCACCATCCCAGGGCACCTCCCAAGGTGGCACTGTCTGCCCCAGGAGTGACTCATCACGCTTGGTTAACCACTGTACGGCTAAGACAATGAGGACACCAACACCGATGATGCAACCCAGAACTGGCATCGTCCCCACCGCTACCAGTTTCACCAGTTTAGATTGAGCCGTTGTCTGCTCTTGCTCGTTTAATTGAACGAGGTCGACGGAACGATTGTCCAAGGTGTAGAGCCGTTCTAAACCACGATATTGAAACCATCCGCTGAGCTGACTGGTGATGGTGGTTTCAGCCATAGGGGTAATCACAGGGGGGGTTGCCCACAGCCCCAATAAAACATTGGCTACATCAGCCGTAGGGCCAGCGCTATCGGTCAGGGACTGCCAGCGCTGACGGGCATCGCTAAGGTTGTTTTGTGCGGTGGCAATGATACCTAGCTTGAGGTCGATGGCATCAATTAGGGTTTGCTGCTGGGCGATGGCTGTCTGAAATTTTTCAGGTTGGGGGGTGATGACATCGTCTTGAGCAGCGAGCTGTTTTTGCGATCGCACCACTCCAGCCGCCGCTTCTTTACGCACCGCCCCATATTGCTTAGCCACCGACTCTAAGGGTTTTGCCCCCAGCAGCGCATTGCCCAATTGCTTAAACTCATCCCCCGAGAGTTCATCCCATTCCGACGCCTGCAGAAGTAAATCACTCTGATAAAGCTGGAGCTGTCCCGTCACCTGGGGCTGGGAAAAACTTTCATACAGTGATGACGCCACCACCAGCGCCACCAGCCCCGTCAAAATCGATAAAACAACCCGCTTTAGCGTCATTAATTAAACGCTCAGAAACCTGAGAGACAAACAAACTAATCCCAAGCATTATTACATTGGTGGGTGAGCTGGTGGGCGAGCAAAACCCATTCCCTATGGCTCGGCTCAGCAACGCCCCTTTATTAACGACTATTGCCAAGGTGGGTAATCCTCTGAACAGAGTGATTTAATACATGTTGATGCAGCATTGTATCAATCGATACGAGCTGACGGTTTCACCCCATGTAAGCCTCTAAAAGGCTCTAGATTGCTATGAAACGTAGACAGCTAATTGGTTATGGCTTAACCGGTGCCGCCAGTACAGCAGCGCTGACCGCCTGTGCCCAATCAACCGCTCCCGCTAGCGATGGCGAAGCGCTGCCTACGGTGCGGTGGAAAATGGCCACTAGCTGGCCCAAATCACTCGATACGCTGTATGGTGCGGCCGAGATTGTTTGCGATCGCATCGCCGCCATGACTAATGGCCGCTTTACCATCGAACCCTACGCCGGTGGTGAAATCGTCCCTGGCCTACAGGTGCTCGACGCGGTCCAGGACGGCACCGTGGAATGTGGCCACAGCGCCGCCTATTACTACGTGGGCAAAAGCCCAGCCTTAGCCTTTGGCACCACGGTGCCCTTTGGTCTCAACGCCCAGCAGCAGAACGCATGGCTTTACCACGGCGGCGGCTTAGAAGCAATGCAAAAACTCTATGCCACCTTTAACACCATCAACTTCCCAGCAGGTAACACTGGCGTTCAAATGGGCGGCTGGTTTAACAAAGAAATCAACACCGCCACTGACCTCCAGGGGCTAAAAATGCGGATTCCTGGTCTGGGGGGCAAAGTCATGGCCAAGCTAGGGGTAAACGTACAAAACCTACCCGGTAGCGAAATCTTTTTGGCCTTAGAACGCGGTGCCATCGATGCCGCTGAGTGGGTTGGCCCCTACGATGACGAAAAATTAGGTCTACAAAAAGCAGCTGACTTCTACTACTATCCCGGCTGGTGGGAACCGGGTCCATCTTTTGACATGATGATCAACCTGGACGCTTGGACCACCTTGCCCCCCACCTATCAAGAAGTCATCAAAACGGCCTGTGTAGAGTCCAATGCCAGCACCTTAGCCAAGTATGACGCCGTCAATGGAGCCGCCCTCCAAAGTCTTGTGGGTGCTGGTGTACAGCTCAAACCCTTTAGCAATGAGATCCTGGCCGCCGCCGAGAAGGCCGCATTCGAAATCTACGAAGAGAACGCCGCCCAGGATGACGCCTTCAAAGAAATCTATGACCAGTGGCAAGCTTTTCGTGAATCAGTCTACGGGTGGAATCGTCTAAACGAGCTAGGCTTCGCCGGGTTCGCCAACAAGGCATAGAGCCTCCATATGTTGACAATATCCACAGGTCCAACGCAGCTTGGTCAAGACATCGCCTGCTGGCACTAACCCAAGTGTGGTGTTAATCAGTCACGATATCGCCACGCCTAGATTAGTGCCAGAGGTTTGCCCATCACACATATAGCATCTGTCAGGTTAGTCAATGCAACGGGTGTCCCTGAAAGCCTTTAGTTTTAACGGCTAACCTGACGCGCAAATGTCCTAATGCATCAGGACATTTGCTATATGACAATTACAGCCAGCCACCGCAGCTTACATTTCGGTGTTGCTGCTCCTCAGTCTGATTTTACCTACGAGATACTGTCCTATGGCATATCTCACCGCTCGGTTCATCCTCTAAATCAGCAACGGCTAAATTTCCTCTGCTCGGCAGTGTCCTTCACCAACATGGCCTAGACCTTTGTAAATATCAGCCAGCTGAAGTTTCTCTGCCTTAGTCAGCTTTGCCTCTAGGTCTTCAGGAGTCAAATTGACAACGCCATCTTCAGCTAAGGCTGCAAACGGATCAAAGCCCAGGGCACCCCGGTTGAGGATGTCGTCTTCAGGGGTATCGATATCGCCAAACAGATGATCAAAATGAAAGGTGGTCTCTACCACAGCTGTCTCACCAGGGTCTAGAATCCCTTTGCGCTCATCGCCCACAAAATCACCGCAGAAAAACGCCAACGATGGGTTCATGGCAATTTCAAAGGGAATGGTTTCACCATCACGGCTAGCGGTACCGATGAGTCGCAATGAAGGTTCAGTCTCTGCCACTAGCTTCCAAGACAGGGCATTATAACGACCTGCTGGGGTCTCTACCTGACCCACCAGGATAGGCTCAGCATTTTCATCACCTTCTGCCAGGTCCAAACTAGCTGATTCGGTTAGTAGGGCCTTGGTCTCAGCGGTAATGTCCACATCCGTCTCCGGATTGAAAGCGGGATCTGCCTGATAGGCAACCACATCCTGAACATTGGTATAGACATGATCAAACTCGATTTGCCAGCCATCTTTGGTGATAAACCCTTGTCGAATGAAGTCTTCGCCATTGGCTTCAAGTTCTAACGTACCAACCTGAGCGTCGGGCGACTGAGTACAGGCCACGCCACCTAATAGGAGTGGGAGAACGGCCAAACTCCACAGTCGAGAACAATCCCTGTTCATAATTTTTGTCCTAAAGCAGTTTTCTTATTGAAACGCTGACCTTGTTGTATCTCAATACCCCCCAGGGGGAAAAGCACCCTTAGACAAAGCCTCTTTATCGAAATTTGCCCAATCACAGGCTGGCATCGCTGACTATCGAAAGATCAAATAAAGCTTATCCGCATAAAAATAGACACACTAGCAACCATGATTTCAGGGCTGTTTAGCCATCACACAGCCGGCAGCTGTGGCAAAACTAACAGCCGCAATCAACAACGAAGCTGTTAAACCCAAGTCAGCGCCAATACTACCCAACACACTCATAGCTGCAGCGCCACCACTGAAGTAGAGACCGGTCCCTAAGCCTGCTTTTGTCGGTGGGACCATGGATAGCGCGTAGGGTAGGGTGCCATTGGCCACCAAACTAAAGGCAATGCCGATTGCGATCGCAACCAACACAGCTATCCCTGCCGTCCCCATCACCGTCGTCACACCTACAGCCAAAACCAAACCACTAAACCCAATCATCATCGCCCGACGATTTCCCAATTTGGTCGCCAGCTGACCACAGGGCAACGCACTCACCGCCACCGTCACAAACAACGCCACCATAATTAATTTAGGCTGGGCAAACCCTGTCCCAGCAACCGCCTTAGGAAAGCTTTGTAGCAGCAGCCTTAACCCCAGGGCCACACTGGCTCCTGTGGCAAATATCCAGGGCAGATTGGCCCATTGCATTTGGGCGTTGGCCCCCGTCGATGAGGGAGAACTGGATACAGTTTTACTAGGATTCACCTGACGCAGGACTAAGGCCGCCAACAACAGCACAACCGTGCCAATAGAAAACGCTGCCAACGGCCCCAAGTTCAAAATAAAGTCGCTAGCCAAAGGAGCCATGGCTCCTGTCACACCGCCCACCATCGTCAACACGCTAGCCGCCTGGGGTAAATCAGCCTCAAAAGCATAGCGCCCCAGCAATGATAGAGCCGGACTACGAAAAACCGTCATCGCCAACGCCCAGGCAACCATAGCCACAGGCAGTAGCGCCTTGAGCGAGACACCACCAATCACAACCACTACAGGAATGCCCAAAAAGCAAACAGCCGACAAAATCAAACCCAGGGCAATCTGAGGAAAACGGCTTCCCACCCAATGCTGACGCTGATCCGAAAACGTCCCCATCAGCGGTTCCATCAGCGCACCCATGGCATTTTCAATCACCAAGAGTAGGGTGGCTAAACCAGCCGAAAACCCAAACACCAAAAGCAAATCCTTGAGGTAGAGGTTGTAAATAACCCAGGTCAGGGAAATAGCCCCCTGGACCGCCGCCAAACCTAACACCTGGAGCCAAAGAATTCGCCGTCCTACTGCTGCATTACTCATGGGAAATCACCAATCACACATACATATACGGACATTCCATGCCATATCCCTGCCTGTCCACCCCAATGTACAGACTCGCCCATACCCCAATGTACAGACGTTCCATGGAACGTCTCTCCCATACCCCCCGTACAGACATTCCATGGAACATCTCTCCCATACCCCTTAACTACTGATAGACGGCAACCAATTCACCAGGCCCGGAAACACAATAATCGCCATCAAGACCAATAGCTGCAACGCAATAAAGGGCACCACACCCCGATAAATATTGCCCGTGGACACGTCTTTCGGAGCCACACCCCGCAGGTAAAACAGGGCAAACCCAAAGGGCGGTGTCAAAAATGACGTCTGCATATTGGCCCCGATGATCACCCCATACCAAACCAGATCCATGTCCAGCTGCTGAGCCACGGGCGCAAACAGGGGAATCACAATAAAGGCAATTTCAAAGAAGTCAATAAAGAACCCCAAGAAAAAGACCGTCAGCATACTGACAACTAAAAAGCCTGTAGCCCCGCCTGGCAAGTTGGTCAGCACATCAAAAATAAAGCTATCCCCACGCAATCCTCGGAACACCAAGCTAAATGCGGTCGAGCCCAATAGGATAAAAATCACCATGGTGGTGGTGCGCAGCGTACTGTCACAGACCTCTCGCAGGCTGCGGATCGTTAGCTGTCGGTTACAGGCAGCTAACACGATGGCACCGACAGCCCCTAAAGCCCCTGCCTCGGTGGGTGTCGCCACCCCAAAGAAAATACTGCCCAGTACCAGCAAAATCAGTACCAGCGGCGGCACCATGACGTTTAATACTTTGAACGCCAGGGCTGTGCCACGAACTTTTAATAGCGCTGGCGGTAGTGCTGGCAACAGGTCCGGTCGGGCAAATGCCATGATGGCCACGTGTACCACAAAGGCTCCGGCCATCAGCAACCCAGGGATAAATGACCCCAAAAATAAATCCCCAACCGAGACCCCCAGCTGATCCGCCAGAACCACCAGCACAATACTGGGTGGAATAATCTGCCCCAGCGTACCTGACGCCGCAATCACCCCCGTGGCAACATCCTTGTTGTAGCCATAGCGCAGCATCGTCGGTAGGGAAATCAACCCCATGGTGACCACCGTTGCTGCCACCACACCGGTCGTCGCGGCCAGCAGGGCACCCACGACGACAACAGCAATGGCCAAACCACCCCTTAGGCGACCAAACAGGCTGCCCATGGTTTCCAAAAGGTTTTCTGCAATGCCTGACTTTTCCAGCATTGCCCCCATAAAAATAAAATAGGGGATGGCCAGCAGGGTGAAGTTATTCATAATGCCGAAGATGCGCTGCGGCATTGCTGTCAAAAAGATAGGGTCAAACACCCCTAAGGCAATGCCAAACAGCCCAAACAAAATGGCCACACCGCCCAGGGAAAACGCTACCGGATAGCCCAGGGACAGAAGCACCAGGGCTCCGCCAAACATCAGCGGTCCTAGCCAATCAATTAGCATCACCAGTCTCCTCATCTAGAAGAGTGGCAGACTCATCTGCTGGCAAATATCCTGAAAAAATGGCCCAGTTTTTGATTGCTTCTGAAATCCCCTGGAGTATCAACAGACCAAAGCTCACCAAAATCATGGCCTTGATGGGATATCGAGGGAGGCCATTGGGATCTGGCGACATTTCAAAAATCTGCCAGGATTTAACCACCGCGCCCCATGAGAAATAAATGACCAGAGCCGAAAACGGAATCAGAAAAACCACCGTCCCGATAAAATCGGCCAACGCTTTGCCACGACGGGACCAGCGATCGTAAAACACATCCACCCGCACATGCCCTCCTTTTTGCAGGGTGTAGGCTGCCCCCAACAAAAAGACAATGTCAAATAGATACCACTGGGCTTCGATCAGAGCGTTGGAGCTGAGGTTTTGACCCACCAAATTGCCAAGGTAGCGGCCGATGACATTCCACGTACCGACGCCAATCATCGCCAGCACTAGCCAGTAGGCAAATTTTCCTACCTGATTTGTGAATGCATCTATCCTGCGGGCGATAGAGAGTAAGGACTGCAAAGCATGGTGCCAATTTTCTACCGTGGTATTTTATCCCGTTGCGATCGGGGTATTGGTTGCGATCGCACAATTTGCAACGTTTCTAGATCCATCGCCACAGGACAGAGCTAGCCCACCTGAGCGTTACAGGAAACGGGATACCATCAAACCTTTTGCGCCAAAATCAACCCAAACCACCCCCGATCATCAGTAAATGTTTTCAGGACGTTTAATCCTTGCTGAGTCAGCTGCTGATCAATCTGTACAGGATTAAACTTACGGGAGATTTCACTCAGCAGACGCTCCCCGGCCGCAAACTCCACCGTCAGATCCAGTTGCTTGAGGGTAACTGTCTGATCGCGTTGACTCTCCAAATACATCTCGATCTGATGATCATTGGCGTTGTAGCATGCCACATGGCAAAAGTCCGTCAAAAGAAAATTCCCACCATAGCGATCGTTCAAATGCCTCAGCATGTTGAGATTAAATCTGGCGGTTACCCCTTGGGCATCGTTGTAAGCAGCCTCAACAATAGCCGTGTCTTTTTGCAGATCCACACCCAGTAAAAAGAACTGCCCTGGTTCTAAAGCAGCACTGACTTGCCCCAAAAACTCAACACAATCGGCAGGGGGTAAATTACCTAGGGTGCTACCAATAAACATCACCATACGGGTAGACAGTTGAGCCACCGGTAGCGCCCGGAGTGCCCGTTCATAGGTGCCAATCAACCCGTGAATACTGAGATTAGGGTAATCACACAGAAGCTGGTGAGAACTCTCCTCTAACATGGTGCCACTGACATCTACCGGCACATATCTTAACGGCAGCTGCTGGGCCTGGTAAGCCTCTAACAAAATGCGTGTTTTTGTCGCACTCCCACTACCGAGTTCCACCAGTTCACAGGCCCCCGTTAGCTGAGTAATCTCACAGGCATAGCGTCTGAAAATAGACGCCTCAGTGCGGGTAGGGTAATACTCTGGCAAGGTGCAGATTTGCTCGAAAAGTTCTGAACCCAGCTGATCATAGAAATACTTAGGGGGGAGGGATTTTGGTGTGCGGGTTAATCCTTCGATAACATCCTGGCCGTCTAAACGGTTCGACCCAGACGTGTTGTTCAGCAAAGTTTGAAGATAAATCCGGGATGGACCCAGGACACTGAGATCGCAAGCAGCTGTAGAAAAAGTCATAGAATACTGGGATCAACAGGGCCAGTGTAGCGAAGAATGTTCCCTTCTCTAACGAGCACAGCGGAACCCCATAAACAGCTCCCTCACATGGGGTTCATACCAGTTGCGAAAGCTAGGGCGTAACGCCCATGGACGCGTTGCCCAGCTGCCTCCCCGCAGCACCCGGTGACGTCCATCAAAATAGATCTCCGAATAGCCTCGATAGGGATAGGCTCTAAAACCGGGGTAAGGCGCAAACCAGCTGTCAGTCCATTCCCACACGTTGCCTAACATGTCATAACAGCCATAGTCACTGACCGCTTGCTCAGAAAGACCGACGGGGCTAGTCTGACCCAGACGATGATCGCAGTTAATCTCTGTCGCCAGCAACGTTGGTAGTTTGGCCGTTAGTCCACTCGATGCCAGAGCCCATTCCGCCTCCGTGGGCAAGCGCTTACCCACAAACCGAGCATAGGCGGTGGCCTCATACCAGTTCACCCCACACACCGGATGATGTCTAAACGCGTCTACATTATCCTGGGGCCAATAGAGCGGCTGACCCACTGGCACAGACTGTAACCATTCCCAGCCAGCATCACACCACCACTGGCGGTCCTGATAGCCTCCCGCTGCCATAAAGCACTGGTACCGCCCACAAGTCACTGGAATGCGGTCTATCTGGTAAGGTTTAACATCGACCCAATGGGCCGGATATTCATTATCGATGGCCACATCACCATTGAGAGAACCGCAGCCAGGCTCTACCCCCAAACGAACTGACCTACCGGGAATAGCTATCATTTCTGTGGGTGTGTCCATCGGCATCTTGTCCTGTCTTAGGCCAGGCACTGGTTTGACCAGGGGAGTGTCTCGACCCTGATGCTGATGGAGCGCCATCACCAGGGATATCGTCTCGCTATGCTGGCATTCATGCTGAATCAGCCAGCGCCAGAGGCGGATCTGATCGGTAAGGGGAGCATTCGCCAGATAGGTTAAGGTCCGCTGTCGAACGTCACTTAAGAACCCCAACAAGTCATTTAGCTTGGGCAACAGCTGCCGCTGAGACTTGGGCAAACCATCGGCAGCAAACAGGATTCGATAGTCAGGAAATGAGCAGGGCTGCTGCGCCAAATGCTCTAAAATCCACAGAGATTCGGTAAACGCAATGTGCCCCAGATGCCACCCCACAGGGCTAAAGTCAGGGTGGGCCTGTTGCCGTAGGACATCGGCACTGATACCGGCCACTAATGCGAGGGTACCTTGGCGACAGGCCTGGAGCGTAGCTTTAACATGGGTGCGCAGCTGCCGCTCATCAGCGGCGCTAAGGTCAGGAGACGCCAGAAAAACCATGGATGTGGGGTTGAATATCGTTAGCAGCAACAGTCAAACTATGGGCCTGGGTTAGGGGTTCCCAATTGCCATCAAATAAAGGTTCAGAGGCAAGCACAATTCCGGCTGACTGACGCAAAAAGTAAAACGAGGGGGCCTTATCTTGATTATCGAATCGGGCAGCCACCAGTTGTTGACCATCGCTCAAAATAATCACACTAGACACCCGCACATCATATTTATTAGCCAAAGACTGAATCGTCTCAATGGTCTGCTCTACAGCACCTAGCAAACCTAACTGGGAGTCCATCTCCAGCAAGTGAGTAATCAGGGCAAAAATATGTTCAGAGTCTGTCAGCCCGTATATATTTTGATAGGCCACATCGCCAATCAAATCACGCATGGGACGATAGAGCGTTTGGCGAAACTTATCGATGTAGCCGTTGTGAACAAATAACAGCCGGCCGTGGCGGAATGGCTGGCAATTACTGAAATCTAAGGGTAACCCTGGCGTAGCACTGCGAACATTGGCAACAAATGAGCTAGCGCGAATATAGCGACACAGGTGGGGTAGGTTTGCATCATTCCAGATGGGCAGGACATTGCGATAGATAAAGGGCTCTGCGGTGATATCGTCGGGATGATGCCAGCCCATGCCAAAGCCATCGGCGTTGAGGAGGGCAAATTCTAGCTCTTTAGGCTGATAGCTTTGAACGACTAAGGAATGCTCTGGTTTAAAGATGAGCTCTTCAAGGGGGATGGGCTCTCCTAAATAGGCAAGTAAACGACACATAATAACGGCGAAAGAATAGGAATGCCTGGGTTGCTGAGCACTAAGAGGGTGCAGTCTAGATGGTCTCAACAATTAGCAGGTAGTCAGTCGATACATCTCGCTAGAGATGCTTTAGTTTGTCAGAGAGACTGTGGCAGTGGCTAAAAGCGCCCAACCAAGAATAAGAAACAGTCCACCAATGGGGGTAACGACCCCCAGCATTTTGACACCAGACAAACTCAGACCATAGAGGCTGCCCGAAAAGAGCATGGTGCCGATGATAAAGGCCAAGCTAGCGTAGCTGAGCCAGCCATTAGTTGGAAGTTGCAACCACAGAAGTCCCACGAGTAGCAACGCTAGGGAATGATACATCTGGTAGCGTGTGCCCAGCTCAAACGTCGACAGGGCCTTTTCGGTCAGCTGTGCTTTGAGTGCATGGGCTCCAAATGCCCCACCTGCCACGGATAAGCCCCCGAAAATAGATGCGATCGCAATACACAGACGAGCATTCATAGTGCATCAAGAAAAACGAACTCTTTCAAAGTAAACAATAGTTTGGAACTCTATCTGAGTCTTAACTCAGGCCAAGCAGCCCCCAACCAAGCACAGATGTGGCTGAGATTGGTTGAGATAACCAAGGGTCACCGGTACTGACAGAGCCTTCAGCAAAACTTAAACCCAAGTTAGTCAGTTTCACACAGGAAATTTTGACCAAATTCAGAGTCTCATAGAGGAAAACCAAGCTGTCGTTCCTTCCCCTTTGTTTCCCATTCGGCAGGGATACCACTGCACCATGGAATTGTTAACCAAAGCGACCGTGGCATTCGTATTATTACCCATCCTCACCAGCGAGCATACGGCAATTGCAACCCCTTATCCCGCAACCGTCCCACCAGACACATCATCTCAACCAACCCTGGTAGCCCAAGCAATTGTGCCCACAAGCCGCACAACAGTTGTCTCAGGACAAGACAGCATTGACATCAGCGGGGGGACCCCAGCGGCAGGCAATCTATTCCACAGTTTTGACCAATTCAATCTCAGCCAGGGGGAGACAGCCAACTTTATCACCCCCCCTCTTACCGAAGCCATCATTGGCCAGGTCATCGGCGGCAAAGCCTCCACCCTTGACGGGCTGCTTCAGGTCAGTGGCAGCCAGGCAGACCTGTATCTCATTAACCCCACCGGACTCTTCTTTGGTCCCAATGCTCGTCTCAATCTTGGCGGCTCTTTTATAGCCACCACAGCTTCCCACATTGGCCATGGCAACCAATGGTTCGAAGTGCTGAGCAATCCTGACTATCGAACTTTGATTAGCCCCCCCAGTCAGTTTGGATTTAGACATGTCGGCCCCCTTGTCAATCAGGGGCAGCTCATGGTTCCCAACGGCGAAAGCCTCAGTCTCATGGGACCAACCATTAGCAACACTGGCACGCTCAACGCACCGGGTGGGACAGTCACCCTGATTGCCCCAGAAACAGAGCAAATGATTCGTCTCAGACAGCCGAATGGCTTACTCAGCCTTGAGGTTTTTCAAGAGCCAACACAGCTACTACCGGCCCTAATCACCGGCGGAGACATTGATCACAGCAGTGAACTGATCATCAGTGAGAGCGGCAATGCAGCCCTGGTTAATGGCGACCTTACCCCAGAAAGTCCACCGTCTGTGATCACAAACTCTGGCAATATCTCCACCCAAGGAGCACTGGGCGGTGCCATTACCCTATTGGGCGATTCTATCCAGGTAGTAGATGGCACCCTTAACGCATCAGGCGATAGCGGCGGCGGTGCCATTCGCATTGGAGGGGACTATCAAGGGCAAGGAACCTTGCCCCGCTCCAGCGAAACGGTCATTACCGACAAACCTCGTATCCTTGCCGATGCAATCCACACCGGCAATGGCGGACAGGTCATTGTCTGGTCAGACGGCACTACCGCTTTTGATGGCACCATCTCTGCTCAAGCGACAACGGGTGATGGCGGTTTCGTGGAAACGTCTGGCCTCACCCAGCTCACCATTGGCCCTCAAGCCAACATCAACACCAACTCCCTGCAAGGATCAGCAGGTCTTTGGCTCCTGGATCCAACAGATCTAACGGTGGTTGAGAATGAGGGTCTAGGTAGCATCAGCACGGGGACGAACACGACCATCCACAGTTCCATCAACGCGTCAACGGTTGCCAATGCCTTAGATCAAACCAATGTGACCTTACAAAGCACCCACTCTATTATTGTCGACTCAGCTATCGATGCTAGCAACAATGACAATGGCGGTAATCTCTTCATTGACACCTCTGTCCTCACGCTTAACGAACCCATCACACTAAAAGACCGTGGGCAGCTGTCTGGCACAGCCACTACGGTTAATGTGGGCATTAATGGCAGCATCCAAAACGGTGTGGATGCCGTCTCGAGCGGGGGCACGGTAACCCTGGCAGCCACAACCTATCGAGAAGAAAATAGTATCACTCTAAATCAACCTTTAACCCTTGTGGGACAGGGGCAAAAGGACACATACATCAGTGGAGATTTAGACAACAACGGTACTGGAGATCATCAAGTTCTAAACATTGCTAGCAGTGGAGACAACATTAATCTCATGGGCTTAACGATCCAAGACGGTCTCAGCGCATCAGATGGTGCTGGCCTCAGCAACCGTGGAAATAATGTTGTTATTCGTGATGTCAGGTTTACGAACAATCAGGTAACGGGCAGCTTTCGAGACGGAGGTGCAATTCACAACCAGGGGTCTCTTACCCTACGTAACATTACGTTTGATAATAATCGTACCGGCTCTGACGGGGGTGCTATCGACATCCTCGGAGGATCCGTGGTCATTGCTGACAGTGTATTTACTAATAACCAGGCAGGGGGCCATGGAGGAGCCATTGACGTTGACCCCAATGGCTCCCTGAGGATTTTCAACAGCAATTTCTCCTCTAATATCGCTGGGACAAACGGTGGGGCACTCTTTAGTGAAGGTGAGACAATAATCGACACAGCCAACTTTCTCAGCAACAGCTCGAATGAGCGGGGTGGGGCTGTTTTTCTAGATCGTGATAGTGAGATTAGCGCCAGTTCTTTCTTGAGAAACACGGCTCAAAGCGGTGGTGGGCTCTACAACCAAGGTACTCTTACCCTGCTGACTAGCATTGTTTCTGAAAATCAGTCCATCGGCTTTGGAACACTACACGGCGGTGGTGGCATTCTAAACACCTTAGGTGGCACCCTCACCATTGACGCCAGTCTAATTAGCAACAACATTTCAGCCACCAAGGGCGGTGGTATCCTCAATTTGGCCGATGATGGGCCAACGATGGTTGCGATCGCAAACAGTGCCATTGTTGGCAATCAAGCAGCAACCTTCGGCGGCGGCATAGAAGTCGCCAGCATCAATTCGCTCTCAGAGCTATCACAGCTAGAAATTAGCAACAGTACTGTTTCAGGCAATCAGGCCCTGACCGGTGGCGGTATTCGCACCGTCGGTCCGACTGAGCTCACAAATGTAACCATCACCCATAACCGTGCCATCAACTCTGGCGGGGGCATCTCTGAAAATCGCACCACAGCCGCTACACCATCCCTACAGAACACGATTGTGGCCAACAACGGTGCTGCCATCAATCCAGATGTAGACGGTCATTTTAGCGATCGAGGCCATAACCTCATTGGTATCGATCAAGGCAGTACTGGCCTCACCATCAGCACACTCGTCGGCACAGCCAGCAGTCCCCTCGACCCAAGACTAACCGCAATCAATAACAACTTCGGCGACCTACCTTCACATCAACTGTTGAGTGATAGCCCGGCGGTTAATGCTGGCAACAATGCCGCCGCTACCGCTCGCGATCAGCATGGACGGACAAGAATTGTGGGCGGCATTGTCGATCTTGGAGCCGTCGAAAGCAACAGTCTTCCGACAGTCCCATCAACACCTACCTCAACCATCAGATCTATCCCAGATCAATCGCCTCAGTCTGCTAACCCACCCCCCTCGGATCTGCGGCAGACATCTAACAGCTCTGTGAGTCGCAATGCCAGTAGTCGCAATGCCGGTAGTCGCAATACTCCACAGATTCTGCCACAAGAAGAAAAAACGGCTCAACCCCTGGGTCTAGAGCCAGAACAAACAAAACTTACCAGGCTTAACGGACAGCTACATTCCTTTGATGAGGAAGCATTTCAATATTTAGAGGAAAACTTTAGCCAAGACTTTGAAGACTACTGGCAACTCCCCCAGACTCAGCCCATTACGCTACAGACTGTTCAAAAGACGCTACAACAAGCTAACGAAACCCACTCAACCCAGTCAGCTGTTGTTTATGCTGTCTATGTCCCCCCAGTGTCGACAGCAGAACGCCTAACAGACGGATTTATCCTACCTCGCACTCAAAATAATCCCTCCCCAAACGATCAGCTGCTGCTGATTATGGTGTCCGCAACCGGGAAGCCAATACAGTATCTGGTCAACGTTTCCAGAGCTGAGCTAACCCAACAAGCCACCCTATTTCGACTAGCGGTATCAGATCCTGACGATCCGTTAAGCTACAAAGCCCTGGCCCAACAAATGTATAGCTGGCTTTTAGCCCCTCTCCAACCAGAGTTAGAGCAACATTCTATCGACCATATAATGTTCTCCCTGGATCAGGGACTACGCACTATTCCCCTGGCGGCGATGATGCAAGGAGACTCGTTTGTGGTCGAACAGTATGGTCTGTCCATCATCCCCAGCGTTGGGCTATCACAACATCAGTTAGGTCATGTTCCTCCCGTTCACCATGCACTCATAGCCGGGGCCAACCAATTTACTGAATTTGATGAGCTACCGGCAGTCCCCACCGAGCTAGATATTGTTGCTCAAAATACTCAAGCTATCAATGTACTTTTAAATGAGGCATTTACGCTGGATAACTTTCTAGCGTTACAACAATCTCAGCAGCCCAATTTGTTACATCTAGCCACCCATGCCGAGTTTAATGCGGGTGATTTAGATAAATCTTTTATTCAGTTTTGGAACTCTAAGCTAACGTTTAACCAGATGAAAGAACTCAGTTGGCCAGCGTCAGAGCTATTAATTTTAAGTGCATGTGGCACAGCTCTTAGCAGTACTGAGGTTGAACTAGGGTTTACGGGGCTCGCGGCGGCCGCCGGCATCGAAACAACCATGGGCAGCCTGTGGAATGTTTCAGATATAGGGACATTGGTATTAATGGCAGAATTTTACTCTCAACTATCCCAATCTCCCTTAAGATTTCAGTCTCTTCAGCAGGCACAACTCTCATTGATTCATGGTAAAGCCCACATTAAAAACAATATATTAAACACATTCCAGGATAATATTGAGCTTCCCGCCGAGTGGCACTTACCAGCAGCAGAGTTTTCCCATCCCTTTTACTGGGCAGGATTTACCATGGTTGGCAACCCCTGGCATTAAGGTAGCGCAGTGAAGTATCAACCATAGGATACGCTCCAACACTCAACGTTCCTGGAGCTGAGGCTTCACCCAGTCTGTATATAGACATGTCTAGCTTTTAAGTATCCTTTATCCAGCTTTAAGTCATAAAAGATACATTGGGAAGTAAGTAAAGGCATGCTGCCATTGCTGACTTAGAGGATGCGTCGAGCGGTCAGCTTGGCCAGTGTCTTTCAGATGCCATCCTCTCGAGAATTAGCAATGCTGGCATTCTACAGCATCTGTCAGGTTAGTCAATACAACGGATGTCCCTGAAAGCCTTTAGTTTCAGCGGCTAACCTGACGCGCAAATGTCCTCATGCATCAGGACATTTGCTATGTTGCGCCTCAAATCGACTGATTGCCAACCCCTAAAAGCTATGTCTCGTCAGTCATGACCCTATCCATCCTCTTCCCCATACAACAACTGATGGCCACCCTAAAACCAGGCAACCGACTATCTTCTGTCATCCTGGCGAGCGCTCTAAGCCTTGGAGTGTTTACCCCTAGCTATGCCAGCGAGCGCATTCGCTGGACTCCAGATGCTGAGCGTGGCAATGTGGGCACCACGCTATCGGGGGGGCGACGGGGGCAAACAGACGCTAGCTGTAACCCATCCGGCAGTAGCTTATCTCTCATGGTGCCAGGGGACCGCTCCAGACTCCTAACCACCGTTGCAACTCCGACATTGGCATGGCACGTAACCACCACTGTTCCCGTCTCGATGACCTTTCATCTCTCGGACCCGGCTTTGGCAACACCGATATATAGCCAAACGATTGCCATTGACCATACCTCTACGGTTAGTGTGACCTTGCCACAGGAAAAACGCCTGACCCCAGATACAAAATATCGCTGGACAGTGCTGGCATCCTGCCCAGGGGCAACCCAACCTGAAATTTCTGCTCGTAGCTTTGTTGAACTGGTAGATGGGGAATCCTTGAATGTGGATAATCTATCTAGCCTGGAACAGGCAAGTACCTATGCCGATCGAGGGATTTGGTACGACGCTATTGCGTCCCTGTTGATGGCTAGACATCAGGGAGTAGCCGATGTTGAAACAATGGTGCAGCGTCTTTTGGAACAAAGTCAGAGTCAAGCAGAGGTAACCCTATCAACGGTGGTTCATTTCTAAACCAGTTGGTATGGCAAATGTTCTCATGTGTTGGGACATTTGCTAGTCAGGTTAGCGGTTGCATATCAAAGATGGTTGTATGTCAAAGATGGCAGAGATATCCATCGTTTTCACTAACCTGACAGATGCAATATAACCACCGTGGCACTGAAGCAACGCGATCAAGTCGTTCACGGATGGTAGCCGTTGGTGAGAAGAGACAATATTGGTAACGCCTGGAAAGAGTCCTGGATCAGGGTCTGGTGTTATCTCAGTAATAATAACAGTTTTGTCATACTTGCCAGTGTGCTGACAGCCAGCGCCATCCTAGGGCTACGGTGTTTAGGCAGCTTACAAATCCTGGAGCTAAAGGCATTTGACACAATGATCACCCTGCGGACCTCTGAGCCTGGAGATTCAAGGCTGGTGATTGTTGGCATTACGGATGCTGATCTAGATACATACTTAGGAACAGCGTCCGTCAGCGATCAGGTCATAGCGGACCTCATCCACAAAGTTAGGTCTCACCAGCCTCGGGTCATTGGTCTAGATTTTTATCGAAATTTACCTAACAAACCAGGTACCCAAGCGTTAGCGCAGGTCTTTAGGAGCACACCTAATCTCATCGGCATTGAGAAAGTGATTGGCAATGATGAAAGATACCCCATACCTGGCAACGCTATTTTGAGAGCTGCTGATCAAGTCGCAGCCAGCGATATTGTTGTCGATCGAGACGGTCTTGTCAGACGGGGACTGCTGTTTCCTGCCGCAGATAGTGCCCGCATATTGGAAGGGTTTGGCTTACGTATAGCCTTAGAGTATTTGGCAGGTGAACCTGCTGCAATTATCCCCCAGACTGACGCTCCGGTGCTCACCCTCAATCAGACTCAATTTCCTCCCATAGAACATCACACTGGGGGATACGCTGATACGGATGCGCGAGGCTATCAGATATTACTCAATTTTCGACAACAGAAACACGCTTTTGAGATTGTTTCACTTAAGCAGGTATTACACGACCAGCTGCCATCGGACCTGATGCGCGATCGCATCGTCTTAATCGGCAGTATGGCCCTAAGCCGCTCTGATATTTTTTACACAGCCGGTCAGGGAGCTCAAGGCTCACCCCCGATTAAATTTGGTGTGGAGATCCATGGAGAAATCGCCAGCCAAATTATTAGCAGCGCCCTTGATGAGCGCCCCCTCATTTACGCTTGGCCTCAGTGGATCGAGAATCTTTTAATTATCGGCATTACTCTGGGTGGGGGCTATTTGACCCAACAGGCCACCAAGCTCTGGCAGCGACTGACCTTTATACCAGTCGCCAGTTTATTCGTGATCGTTGGCAGCTATGGAGCACTCAATCTTTTAGGACTATGGCTGCCGATGATCCCGACTCTTTTGGGGCTATGGGTCGCAGCGGCTCTCACCGGAGCCCATCGCACCACACGTCTACAGGTGCTCTCAGCCAAAGATAAATTAACTGGATTAGCCAATCGCCGTACATTTGACGAGAGTCTGCAACAGCTATGGTTTAAGGCTTTGCGATCGCAACAGCCCCTAACCCTGATTGTGGGGGATGTGGACCACTTCAAGAAATACAACGACACCTATGGGCACCCCCAGGGAGATGACTGCCTCAAACAAGTGGCCCAAGCCATGCGTACAGCGGTCAGAGCCAGGGGCGCATTGATCGCCCGTTATGGGGGAGAAGAATTTGTTGTATTGCTACCCAATACGGCAGCAGACCAGGGAGTTGCGATCGCACACGCCATACTGGCCAAACTCAATGCCTACCATCTGCCCCATTCAGCGTCTGAGACCACCGACCATGTCACCATGAGCCTGGGCGTCACCAGCTTTGTCCCTCAGCTAGAGATTCCTCCGAGTGCCCTGGTCGAAATGGCAGATTTGGGCCTATACACCGCAAAAAAATTGGGTCGAAACCGGGTACAGCTGCACCAGCCCGATACCCTCAGCAGGCTGATTTTAGATGCCTAAATCAGACCCTAATCGGCTACCCTAACCGCCTCTACAAGGCGAGAAAAGTAGAACTGTGTCGCCGTAAATTCTTTCCGCTTAATCTGCCAGCCATTAGCCTTCAAAGCAGCACGAATATCGGCCTCGCTGTGTAAATAAGCACGAGTTGCCTTGCTGGGACCAGGAAAAAATTCGCCAATGCGTTTGAGCACAGTGTAAAAGGCATTTTTGGGCGCAAAACTCAAAATCAAACGCTCTTCAGCCAGAGAACTCAGATGGGCAATCATGTCGCCAGCTTTTTCTTGGGGATAGTGAATCAGCACATCTAAACAGATAACGGTGTGATAGCGACCGTCTAATGTTTCTAAATCTTGAGCAGTAAAGTTTGGCAATGCCTCAGGCGGCAATGTAGCTTGGGCACGCACACTGGCCTCTTCCACCATTTTTTCGGAAATATCACTGGCAGACACCTGTGCGCCCATGGATGCCAGGGGAATGCTCAGACTGCCGACACCACATCCAGCATCACAAACGGTGAGTCCATCGGCCCTGCCATCTTGCTTAAACCAGTAGAGTACATGGTCAACAGTCTGCTGATGCCCCTCCCGAATATCACGCTGGACCTTGTTTACCTGGCCATCTCCGTAAATGCGGCTCCAACGATCAAACCCTTGGGCGTTGAAGTAGTCACGAACGATGGTCTTATCGTCAGTTGCACTCGTCATAGGTTCAGGCAGAAAGGGGTAATAGAATTTCTCTACCGTCAGATTCTATTACGTTTTGCTCCCCAGCAACTGAGGGAATATCCCATGGGCTCAAGCGATCTCTGGCTTTATGAGCCTGGTCCACCGCTCCACATTAGGCCTCTAGGATTCTCTGCCAATTCAAGCTCGTACCATCAGCATGCCAACGGATTAGATTTGCAGGCTGTCCGAGGGCCAATCCCGGCAACCCTAAGGCCTGCCGAGGACTATCTGTCGCTAACTTAATCGCCTCGTCTACACCGCAAAGGCCCCATTTGACCAAATTTTTAGCCCCCTCAAGTAAGGGATGGGTGGTGCCTGACAGGGTGCCATCCAACAGACGTGCCGTGCCATTGATCACCTCAATCTCACGACTGTCCCAGGGATAGACGCCATCCGGTAACCCCAGCGGCGCCAGGGCATCGCTGACCAGAAAAAGACCGCTGCTACCATTCCCCTGCAACTGTCCACGGTTAGAACGCAACAGCAGGTCTAGCATGGTGGGACACACATGCTGACCGTCCGCAATCAATCCGACAAACACCTGGGGATGGGTCAGGGCTGCGCCTAGCAAACCAGGCTGCCGGTGATGCAACCCCGGCATCGCATTAAAGGCATGGGTCACCATGGACGCCCCTTGGGAAAATGCCTGCTGAGCCTGGGTCACCGTAGCCATGGAATGGCCCAGGCTAACGGTGATATTGTGCGATCGCAACCACGGGATCACCACAGCCGCTGCTTCAATTTCTGGCGCTAGGGTGACAATTTTCACCACATCCACATAGCGCTCCAACAGGGCCTGGACTCGATCGAGCGATAGGGGTTGCAAATACTCTCGGGGATGCGCGCCCCCCTTCACCGGGTTGAGAAATGGCCCCTCCAGATGAGCCCCCAGCACAGTGGCATGGTGAGGTTTATCGTTAAAGCCTTCGGCCTGATATGTCTGCATCACAGCCAGACTGCGTTGAATCTTATCAGGGTCTGCCGTCACCAGCGTTGGGGTAAAGGCGTCAATACCCTGACTCCACAGAAAGCTAGCTGTTTTTTGCAGTTCTAAGGGATCGCTCAAATCAGGAAATGCCAGACCTAACGCCCCATTAATTTGCAAATCTACCCCACCGAGGGAAACCCAATCTCCATTCAAATCATCTGCTTGCACCGCATTAGCAGACACCTTGGCCATCGGCATAATAGATCGCAGCTGACTGCGCACCACCTCCAGACAGTAAAGCCCTGACATATGAGGTAATCGCACATTGAGCAAAATTGACATGGACCCTTTACGTTCAAATATTTGTACAAATCATCCCATAGGAACCCGGTAGGCTAACAGCATCACCCTGGCAGCGCTAGGGATGCCGTTTTACCGTTCACACCTATGACCTCTCCCCTTGTTGGCATCATCATGGGCAGCGATTCTGATCTGCCCACCATGGAAGCAGCCATTATCGTTTGCGAAGACTTTGGCATTCCCCACGAAGTTGCGATTATTTCTGCCCATCGCACCCCTAATCACATGGCAAATTATGCTCAAACCGCCGTTGAGCGTGGCCTCAAGGTGATCATCGCTGGTGCTGGGGGAGCGGCCCATCTGCCGGGCATGGTGGCCGCCCTCACACCGCTGCCGGTAATCGGAGTTCCCGTCAAAAGCCGCAGCCTGCAGGGCCTCGATTCTCTCTATTCCATCGTTCAAATGCCCGGTGGCATACCCGTTGCCACCGTCGCCATCGGCAATGCTAAAAATGCGGGGCTACTGGCCGCTCAGATATTGGCAACCTACGACCTCAAACTTCTCAAGCAGGTACAAGCCTATCGCCAGGAACTCGAAGAAAGCGTACTGCAAAAGCAAGAGCGCCTGGATACCCTGGGTCCCCATCCTTATCTAAAAACAATGTTTCCCTCCCAAAGCAGTGAAACAGCTCGTTAAACGTCCTGTTTTTCCTGGCTTGAGGATATTAAATTTTGCAAAAAAACAAAAATTAGTAGACTTCAAACACCTAATATCCCATTCACACGAATCAAGTGTGTTCTCTGATACAGAATGACTTGGCCGAAATTGGTGGAATCTATCTAATAGATATGCATAATGCATCCGCGCAAGTAGGTCTATGGTCTTGACCGTGTGTATAAGGCCTTCATTCGCTAGCCGATGGAAATTCTTAATATCTCTTTAAGCAACATTCCCATTTTCTAGCGTGGCCATATCAGCACCCAAGCCCTTTGCCGGTCATTGATTATCTTGAACTGTCAAGGTCCCCTCACCCAAAGGCTTCACTGTCTAGGACTGATGTCTTCGAGAGTGAGTCTTAGTTGATTGGATTGTGTTGTAGGAATGTCTGTTGAGATGTCTAGTCTAAATTTCAGCCGCAAGGCGAAACGACGTAAGTCGTCTGTCTGGGATAGCTATGCGCCCCCATTTGATCAAATGGCCAAGCGCTTTTTTGGCAGAAACTTTTCTTGGGCCTGGTTGGCTTGTATTCCCCTGGCACTGATCATTATTGCCACCTGGGATACAGCAGCCCATGCACAGGATGAAGCCCTCACTCCCGAGGATGTGCAGTTTGTCTTAGATAACATCTGGGTGCTGGTTGCAGCTGTCCTGGTGATTTTCATGAATGCGGGTTTTGGCATGTTAGAAACCGGCTTCTGTCGCCAGAAGAACGCTGTTAACATCCTTTCTAAAAACTTAATTGTCTTTGCCCTAGCCACACTGTCCTTCTGGGTACTTGGCTTTGGCCTCATGTTCAATGAAGCAACATCGTTTATCGGTCTGGGCAACTTTTTCTTGTCTGGCTACTCTACCGATGGACCTGAGTTTGGCAACTTGACCGCTCCGGTTTTCTTCTTATTCCAGGCAGCGTTTGCTGGTACAGCGGCGACTATCGTCTCTGGTGCCGTTGCAGAACGAATCAAGTTCTCAGATTTTGTCATCTTTAGCGTTTTGCTGACGGCGATTTCTTACCCCATCACTGGTCACTGGGTTTGGACTGGTGCAGGTTGGTTAGGTGGCCTTGGCTTTTCTGACTTTGCTGGTTCTACCGTTGTACACTCCGTTGGCGGTTGGGCTGCCCTGTGTGGAGCAGCCATTCTAGGTCCCCGGATTGGGAAATATCAGGATGGTCAAATCAATGCGATTCCAGGCCACAACATGAGCATTGCCACCCTGGGCTGCCTCATCCTTTGGATTGGCTGGTTTGGCTTCAACCCAGGTTCTCAGCTAGCTGCTGATGGCGCTGTTCCTTACATTGCTGTTACCACTAACCTGGCGGCTGCCGCTGGTGGTGTTGCTGCCACCTTTACAGCTTGGATTATGAGCGGTAAGCCGGACCTTTCCATGATTATCAACGGTATCTTGGCTGGTCTAGTCGGCATTACTGCAGGGTGTGCTGGCGCTAGTTTCTTTGGCGCGGTCATCATTGGTTTAGTAGCTGGTGTATTGGTCGTCTTCTCTGTTGGATTCTTTGACAGCATTAAGATTGACGACCCGGTAGGTGCTATCTCCGTACACCTGGTGTGTGGTATGTGGGGCACTCTTGCAGTGGGTCTTTTTGATACCTCTGCAGGTCTGTTCTACGGTGGTGGTATCGGCCAGCTAATCTCTCAGATTATTGGTATTGTTGCCATTGGTCTGTTTACCGTTATCTTCAGCTCTGTTGTCTGGACTATTCTGAAGTCTGCTTCTGGTCTTCGCGTCTCTGCCGAGGAAGAGCTCAAGGGTTTGGATATTGGTGAGCATGGCATGGAAGCTTACAGCGGTTTCCTTAAGGACACTAGCGATATGGGTGGGGTTGCTTAGGTCATTAAGCGGCTTTAAACCTTAAGACCCTTAGGGCTCAATAAAGCGTCTTTGCATTAAAAATGGGTGATTTCCGCAGGGGAGTCACCCATTTTTAATGCAAAGACATTCCCATAGCCGTTGTCATAGGAAATCCTAGCTGATAGTGCCCGGTATCGAAGGACATCCACAAGGGATTGCCCCATGTGCACCAAGCCATAAGGCTAAGACTGTTACATAACTTATGGCTACCGATGGTCGTTTATCCATGGGTCACTTTTAGCCCCGGCAAGGAGAGGAGGTTCTACAAAGGCCACTCCGCATCTGAACTGACTGACCGCTTCCCCTAAGCTTAGTTACAATTCCCCTGCAGCCTGGATAGGCACTGATAAGGTTAGGCAGTTGGTCAAGATGGTTCTGGCATCCATCACATCAGTAGGGTGAATGGGCAATCCCGCTTCAGTTCTAGACGAGTTGCTTGAGGTCTTACCGACGTTAAGGCCACAAATGTATTTCAAAACATCGCTGACGGCCCTTTCCCATGCGATGGAAGATCAGGTATTGGCGGGAAACGACTGCCCCCTGATGATTGCGAGTTTTCAGCAAGAGCGCTTTTATCGTCAAGAAGCGCATCGGTATCTGCGCTTGGCGGAGATTACGTCTCAGCTATATGTATTGGCGGCGGCGGATACTAAGTTTGCAGATGGGGCTGCCAGTCACGAAACCATTCCCTTTGATACTGAGGATGCCCTAGTAGATGAATGGCACCTGGTGGTTTTAGGTGAGCAATATACAGCCTGTTTAATCTGTCGTGAACATCGTCAAGATGCCCATAGACCCGATGCTGTGACAGGGGCTCCCGCGCTCGATCAGAGCCGTCGCTTTGAGGGCATTTGGACGTTAGATCGTCATGTGTGCGAACAGGCGGCCTATATTTTGTTACAGCGTATTGCCCAGTATCGCCCAGACCTGGAGAGTAAAGTTGCCCAGGCTCAAGCTGATTTTTTACCCGATGATGTGCGTCAAGGACTGTCTAGGGGCACAGAAATTGCGGAGTCCTATCCGTTTGCTCAGCGGTTGGTGACCTATGTGCAAGCCAGTCAGTACAAGCTGCTCAAAGCTTATAAAACGATGGCAGCCCAGGAAAATCGAGAACGGCTGATCAATTCGATTACAGCGGCTATCCGCCAGTCGTTAAATCCGACTGAGGTGTTTGCGATCGCAACCCACGAACTCGGCCAGGAAATTGCTACCTGTCGCTGCATTATTTATCGCAGCAGTCACGCCACTAGCGTTGAAATTCAGCATGAATTTCGCAAGCCTGGCGTACCATCTCTCAGGGGAAAATCTTGGCCCCTGTTAGATAATCCCCTCTTCCAAACGGTGAACCGCCAGCGAGAATCACTGACATACCTCTATGGACCAGATATACCACCCACCTCAGACATCCCCGACATAGACGCACCAGGCAACACGCTCGACGATGCTTCGATTATTCAAGCGCTATTTGATCAATGGGACATTAGCAGCTGTTTGCTGGTGCCCCTCATTTACCAAGAACGTCTGCTGGGCATGATTGAGCTGCACCAGTGCACACCTACACCCCAATCCTGGAGTCAACACGATATTCGCCTTGTGGAATCAGTGGCGGCCCAGCTGAGTGTGGCCGTCATTCAAGCCGAAGCCTATGCCAATTTAGAAACTCTAAATCAGCAATTAGAAGCCCTGGAACAAACCCGCAGCAATTTGATTGCCATCACTGGCCACGAGCTACGAACCCCCCTATCCACCATTCGAATTTGTTTGGAAAGCATTTTTACAGAACCCGATATGCCAGCGGACATGCGGCAGGTGATGCTGCAAACCGCGATGGAAGATTCTGACCGGATGCAAAAACTGGTCCAGGACTTTCTTACCCTCTCTCGTTTAGAAAGTGGTCGCATCGAATGGAATTTAGAATCGTTAGCCCTCAATGAATGTGTGGCTCTGGCCCTGAGCAGTCGACGGTCTAACACCAACTGCTCTAACATCACCGTCAGTGTCCCAGACGAATTACCGCTGATTCGAGGCGATGGAGAATGGATCGTTGAGGTGCTGACAAAACTCCTAGACAACGCCTGCAAATTTACAGAACCCACCGGCACCATCTCTATCCAAGCCAGCGTTAAAGACAATTCCCAGATAGAAGTCTCGGTCAGCGACAGTGGGCGAGGCATTGAACCGGAGCGGCTAGAAACGGTTTTTGAACGGTTCTATCAGGAAGAAGGTGCGCTTCGCCGTTCGGTGGGTGGCACCGGTTTGGGGCTAGCCATTTGTCGCCAAATTGTCGAAGCCCAGGGCGGTAAGATTTGGGCCATGTCCGCAGGTAAAAAGCAAGGCACACAGATTTACTTCACGCTGCCCATTGCCATACAACAGTCTCACCCAAGACCCAAAAAGCGCCCAGGAACAAAATCAGCACGCACCCAGCAGATCCTGAGTAACTAACCCAGAACTAACGGGTGGTCGTGCTGGGGAAAGGCTGACCAAACGTCAACGGCTCAGGTGGTTGAGTTTGCACAATCGTCCGATTACCAGCAGGCTGTTGGATGGTCTCCCACACTAGATTCGCAGTCTCATCAGCCTCCTCAACGTCAGCCAGGGAAAGCTCAACCGGCGCAAGGCCTTCCGTCAACGGCGCAGACCCAGGCAGGTCCGATACGGGCTCAGCCACAGACGACTCTTCTGCCACGTTAGACGCCTCAGATGCAGACGCAGCCGCGACTACGGGAGCCGCTTCAATGGTAGCGTCCTCGAGATCAGGGACAGTCTCAAGGTCAGGGACGTCCTTGAGGTTAGGGACAGTCTCAACGGCCACGTCTACCGGCGCACTCTCTGGCAAATCAGAACGAGGCAACTCGGTCACCTCAGAAACCTCAGGCTGTGGGTCACTGACACCGCTGATGTCTGGCAAGCTAGCACGATTGCTCTCGGGGGCTGCGGCCACCGTTGGCGTCACGGGGCTGTTGATTGCAGAATGATCTGAGCCAGGCTGCTCAAGTTCTGGCACAGTCATCGGGGGTAGATCCGGCACCGTTGCGATCGCAGCAGGGGATACAGCGTCCACCCCATCTACATCTACATCCACAGCAACCTCATCCACAGCAACCTCATCCACCAAACCCGAGTCTGTAGGTAGGTCCTCCAACGGCGGTACGCTCACCACCGCAGAAGACTCAGCATCATAGGGATCAATGGGTAGCGCTGTTGTCGTTGTGGGTTTTTCAGGCAGTTGCAGATTCGCCGCCGACAGACTTACATCCCCAGCAGTATTCGGCGCTGACACAGCGGGTGAAACCGCTACGGAGGTTTCACCATCAGCGATCAGAGGACGAAAACGCCAGTGGCGCAGACCGTCACTATCATCAAATTGGATATCAGCCTGCTCAGGCGCTAAGACAATATCTGGGGCTAACTCAATGACTACCCTCACCTGGTCTGGGGTGTACTGCGCCACCCGGATAGCTTGGACTGAACCGTCATAGATTTGCTCCGGCTCAATAATACCGATTTCCGTATCCGGGATATCGAGCACCAAACGCGGAGGCTCCGACAGTAAAAAGAACTGAGGAAATACCGTATCTGACAACGAAAATGTCAGCTCGCTCGTGGCCGTATCAAAGGCCCAATCAGTCAGCCCTTCTGCCAAAGCTGGTGAGATAGCAAGTGCGAGGGTAGCCAGACTCCCCCCAAAACACTGGTAAAAACGGCGCTTGAACCCCATAGGCCTGATCCGCAGAACTCCAATGACACGATTAAAGGTTAAAGCATACGGCAATTTGTCAAGCATGACCCATATTTTTGATAAAAATTCCCCACGCATCGTAGATTCATCCGCCATGATAGTGAAGTCAATCAACTGACTCCCCCCAAATCTACACATCAAGGAACACACACCCTATGGAAATGCATGAGCTGCTAACACTTATTTTGCTGTTGAGTCCTGGTTTATTACTCTCAGCCTTAGTCATGTCCGCCATGGCATTTGGTGGTTAGATAGCGTTATTCAATAGATTTATTGACAACACAACAACCAAACAGGTGAGGTATTTGCCATGGTGATGGTCGAGTCCACAATGCTAGCGCTTGGAACCAAAGCTCCAGCATTTGCGCTAGTAGATGTTGTTTCTGGTGACACGGTTACCCTTGAAACATTTACAGATAGCAAGGCATTGCTAGTCATGTTTATGTGCGTGCACTGTCCCTTTGTGAAACACGTGGAACAGGAACTAGCCAAAATCGGGCACGACTATCTGGATCAGAGCTTGGGGATAGTGGCCATTAGCTCTAACAGTGTCGCCACCCATCCCCAAGACGCACCTGAACACATGAAAACCCAGGCAGCAACCCAAGGGTTCAAGTTTCCCTATTGTTACGACGACACCCAAGCTGTCGCAAAAGCCTATACTGCCGCCTGTACTCCCGATTTTTTTCTGTTTGATGCTGACTTCAAGCTGGCCTATCGAGGACAGCTCGACGATAGCCGCCCTGGCAATGACAAACCAGTAACCGGTAAAGACTTGCGTGCTGCCATTGATGCCGTTTTAGCAGAGCAGCCCCTAGATAACCCACAGGTGCCCAGCATCGGTTGCAACATCAAGTGGACACCAGGACAGGCTCCAGATTATTTTGGCCATTAAGCGGTGCTGGGTTACGCCATCAGATCGACCCTGGGGCTAAAGGATTCAATGGCGCGAAGTTTCTCATAGAGTTCAGATTCTTGATCGCTAAGTCGTTGGGGCACAGCGATCTCTATTTCGACAATTTGATCGCCGCGCTCCTCCGCACCGCGACCGTAGCCCTTACCTGCCAACCGTAATTTCCGCCCAGACTGAATACCGGCTGGAATAGTCATTTGCACAGGGCCATCCAGGGTTGGTACGGTCACCTGCCCCCCCAGCACAGCTTCGCTGGGGGTAATTGGCAAATGACAGACAACGTCTCGCCCTTGCACCTGTAAAAAGCGATGGGGCTCCACAACGATATTGAGGTAGAGATCGCCACCGTTGATACCTTGCCCCCTGAGGCGAATACGCTGCCCCGTGACCATGCCAGGCGGCATGTCAACCTCCAACGCTCGCCCGTCTTCAAGTCGTACCCGCTCAGCCCCACCTTGAAACGCCCGCTCTAACGGGATCTGGAGCAGAGCCTCCGCATCACGGCTCTGGGAATGTTTTGGAGATTTTTTAGGTTTCTGAACTGGTTTTGGTGGAGTCTTAGGAGCCTCTTGGCGATTGAGAAGCTGATCGACAAAGTGGTTAAAGTCCTCTAAATCTCGGTAATCGGCCTCAGACTTTTGCTGTAGCCAGTAGCGTCGGTAGTCATCATACTGAGCCTTGCGATCGGCATCCGAAAGCATCTCATAGGCTTCATTCAAGGCCTTAAAGCGTTCCTCAGCCTCTTGATCACCAGGGTTTAAGTCAGGGTGAAACTGTCGAGCAAGTCTACGATAGGCCTGTTTAATCGCTTGAGCGTCAGCACTCTGAACGATGCCGAGAATCTCATAGTAGTCTCGAAAATTTTGCATAGTCTAGTGTGGCCGACTTACAAGCGTTCGTCTTGGTCACCCCAGTCATCGTCGTTGTAACGGGGCGGATTGTTATTGGGAAGTCGACCAGAATTACCAGAGTATCCTTGAGATGGAGCTTTTGGAGCGTCGCTGGGTTTATCGGCCCAAGGGTCATCATCCGCAGACATGTCGATATTCCAACGATTGCCACCAGACGGTGGATTGGCTGGATAGCCCCCATCGGACGGTGCTGGGTAACCAGAATTAGGCTGATACCGTCCTGAGCCAGCGTTTCCCCTGGCTATATTCTCAGCTGCCGCGTCTGGCTGATAACGGCCCGCATCGTATCTCGCATCACCCGCACCGTAGGATGGGCGAGACGAATTAGTGCCTTGGTTATATCCCCGCTGCTGGCTATAAGGGTCTTGGGGATAGTCTCGCTGGCCATCTCGCTGGGCAGAACGGTCACCATAGACCTGATCAGACGGGGGAGATGACTGCCAACTATCAGCGGCATTTTGAGACGGCGAAGAAGACGCCCTTCCTGAGCTACTCCGAGAATCTGGTTCCCAGCCTTGATTGCGAGGGGCGCTATCGTCCCACCTGGATTCACCGCCCGATGAGCCGTAATCACTTTGGCCATAGCGTTCCTGGCGATTAGAGCTCTGGTCATAACGGTTTTGACGCTCTTGCTGGCCATAGGCTTGATTGCCATAGGGCTGGCTGTCGTTTTGGCCGTAACTGTCTCGACCATAGCTGTCTCGAGCCGACGGCCGCCCGTCATAGGTATCTTGACTATAGCGGCCCTGACCCACCTGGCCATAGCCACCTTGATCGTAACCACCCTGGTCGTAACGGCCTGGCTCGCTACGGGGCTGATCATAGGCATCTTGACCGTAGCGGCCCTGACCATAGGTGTCCCTTGGGGAAGCATCATAGCCAGAGCCCTGGCTGCCGTTATAGCCACTGCGTGGAGAATCATATCGCTGATTTCCAGCCCCGCCTTGCCCAGCTGGCGACCGGCTCCAACTATCATCCCAATCATCCCAACCGCTACGGTTGTCGCGGCGACCCGCAGACCAGCTGGGGCTATCCCACTGGCTTTGCTGCCCATTCCAGTCATAGTCACGACGATAGTAGTCATCGTCATCTTCAAAGGCCTTTTTGATAGTCTCGCCAATTTGGCTAAAGATATTGCCGTCGTCGCTATCTGCGTCGTACAGATAGGCTTCGCGATTTAGTTCGTACAGTTCATCCTGCAATTCGGATTGAATCATGTCGATCATGCGCTCATCTTCGCGTTTGAGAGCATCGCGCAAATCTTGAATCAGATGATCAATCCGACGTTTGCGATCGCGCGCAAACTGCAAGCCAAAATCAATGGAAACACTACGCATGGCCCGCTCTGCTTGAAACGTCAGCGTTTCAGACCGGTTGCGTTTCTCAATACGTTCTCGCTGGCCCCGGTCCACATCAGCAAACTCCTCTGCTTCTCGCAGCATTTGCTGAACATCATCTTCAGACAAATTTGAGGCTTCTTGCACCGTAATACTCTGCTCACGGCCCGTGGTTTTATCCATGGCCGATACCTGCAAAATGCCATTGGCATCGATATCAAATGACACCTGCACCTGGGGGATACCGCGCGGAGCAGGCGGAATACCCATCAGCTTAAAGCGTCCCAGGGATTTATTATCCACACCCATTTCCCGTTCGCCCTGGAGCACGTGCACTTCCACAACGGTTTGATTGTTTTCAGAGGTGGAAAACACATCGGAGCGCCGCACCGGAATGGTGGTGTTGCGGGGAATCACCTTTTTCATCACACCGCCAATGGTCTCTAAACCCAAGGAGAGGGGAGTGACATCCAGCAGCATGATGTCCTTGACTTCCTCAGTCAAGATTCCAGCCTGAATCGCGGCCCCCACACCAACCGCCTCATCGGGGTTGACATTCTGGTTAGGTTCTTTACTCAGCATGGAGCGCACCAGCTGCTGCACCATAGGCATCCGACTCGAGCCACCCACTAACACCACTTCGTCAATCTGCGAGGGGGATAGGCGAGCATCATTCATGGCCTGCTGTACAGGAGCACGCAAGCGACCCAGGAGATCGGCACAGAGGGTTTCAAAGTGCGATCGCGACAGTTTTTTCTCAATATGCTTGGGCCCATCGGCTGTCGCCGTAATAAACGGCAGGTTAATCTCCACCGTGGGCAGACCTGAGAGCTCTACTTTAGCTTTCTCAGCCGCTTCAGTCAGACGTTGCAAAGCCTGACGATCTCGACGCAAGTCTACACCTTCAACGTCCAAAAATTCATCGGCCAGCCAATCAACAATCTTTTTATCAAAATTGACACCCCCCAACTGGGTATCACCGCTGGTGGATTTAACCTCAAACACCCCATTACGCACATCCAAAATGGAGACATCAAAGGTACCCCCACCCAGGTCAAAGACCAAAATAGTTTGGTTAAACTGCTGCTCTAAACCATAGGCCAACGCTGCCGCCGTGGGCTCATTAATAATTCGCTTCACCTCTAAGCCAGCAATACGTCCGGCATCTCGAGTGGCCTGACGCTGGGCATCGTTGAAGTAGGCAGGTACGGTAATTACAGCACCAGTAACCGGTTGGCCCATGTAGCGACTGGCCTCTTCCGCTAGCTTACGCAGCACCATGGCCGACACTTCCTCTGGGGCAAAGTCCTTATCTAGACGAGGACAGCGGATTTTAATATTGCCAGCCTCATCCTTACGCACGGTGTAAGGAACACGCTTTGAATCGGAGCTGAGCTCCGTATACTTGCGTCCCAGATAGCGTTTGACGTTATAAAACGTATTTTGGGGATTAAGCACCGCCTGCCGACGGGCCATTTGCCCCACCAAGCGCTCACCCTCTTTACTAAACGCCACCACAGAAGGGGTGGTACGCATTCCCTCCATATTGGCAATGACCACCGGTTTGCCACCTTCGATGACTGAGACAACTGAGTTGGTAGTACCGAGGTCAATACCGACGACCTTTCCCATCCGCTAGGTTTCTCCCACTGCGCCTGTAGAGGCGATAACTGCCGTCTACACAATTAATCATATATATAGTAGTCACTTAGTAGTCTAAGCCACTATTGTGCTGCAGCTTAACCGCATGTACACACCATCATAATGGTCTGGTTAGGACAGAGTTGTCTATTCCAGAGAACCGTCTATATCTTGTTCGAATTCTCTGATAGTATGGAATTCGCAAGCGGATGTGGCGGAATTGGTAGACGCGCTAGGTTTAGGTTCTAGTGTCTTCGTGACGTGAAGGTTCAAGTCCTTTCATCCGCATTAAAGGCCCCGGTTTTCAAAGAAAACCGGGGCCTTTTCATAGTTGGTTGCAAATTCTGTAACCCGGCTTAGCTATGGATCGTCTCCGCCCATACTGGGAGCAATCACCCAACAGGAGCCGGAAAAATAACCATGGCAACGTCAATCAAATCGAGTCTAGCGATCCTTGTGGCAGTAGCTAGTTTGGCTAGCTGTGGTGCCGCCAGCGATTTTAGCTCCAAAGCAGGGGCTCCCATGGAGTCAAGGGCAGTAACCGAATCTGCCAGCATTTTGACAGACCAGGAAGTAGCCCAAGCGGCTGCTACCGCAGAAGCAGATGCCAGCAGCCCTGGCGAGCCCCCCAATGACACCGATGTCACAGCAGGGCAACCCCAATTAATCAAACGGGCTCAGCTCAGCTTAGTGGTGGATTCGATAGATGATAGCCTCAAGAGCGCCTCACAGCTGATCCGAGCTCAACAGGGCGATATTTTAGATCTGCAAGATAATCAGATAGAGGCCATTCAGCGTACGGCCTATTTACGCATTCGAGTTCCCCAGGCAAATTTAGACCCCCTATTAGAAGCATTAGGTGAACTGGGTACGGTGCAGCAACAGGGTTTGAGCGCAGAAGACGTATCCACCCAAATCGTTGATGCCCAAGCTCGACTGCGGAACTTGCGTAAGTCAGAAGAGTCATTGCTCAAAATCATGGAGCGCTCCGGGGAAATTTCCCATGTATTAGAGGTCTCGCGGGAGCTAGGTCGCGTTCGTGAACAGATCGAGCAAATTGATGCCCGCGTGCAAAATCTGCAGACCCAAGTGCGTTATTCCACCATTGATTTAACCCTGGCGGCGGCTGTGGCTGCACAGCCGATTGGTCGGCCCCTGGGTGAAACCATTGGAGCCACATGGCGTGACGCCACCCAGTCAGTAGGCGACCTAACAGTGGGATTAATGCAGGTGGGTTTGTGGCTGCTGGCTTACAGTCCTTATGTGTTGATAGTCGCCATTGCTGGTGTCCTGGGCTATCGCACCATTCGGCGTAGACCAAGCACTTAACCCAGAACAACTCGGTTTTATCAGGTCACAACGGTCACCACAGATGAGCCCATAAAAACCGGGTTGCTCAAGCCAGCCGGTAATAGTCTTTGTACCAAGCGACAAAGCGCTCGATGCCAACTTCTAAGGGAGTACTGGGGGCAAAGCCGACATCAGCAGCGAGGTCGGCAACATCGGCATAGGTAGCCGTTACGTCCCCTGGCTGCATTGGCATCATCTCCTTGACAGCAGTCTTACCCATTGCCTGCTCAATGATCTCGATAAACCGCATGAGCTCTACGGGACTATGGTTGCCAATGTTATAGAGCTTGTAAGGCGCAGACGTACTAAAGTCCTGATGAGAAATAGGCTTGGGTAAATGTTGCATTACCCGCACCACCCCTTCGACAACATCGTCAATGTAGGTGAAGTCCCGCTGCATTTTGCCGTGGTTATAAACCTGAATGGGGCGGTCGTTTGCGATCGCATCCACAAACTTAAAATACGCCATGTCCGGTCGTCCCCAAGGCCCATAGACCGTAAAAAATCGCAGCCCCGTCGTCGGCAAACCATATAAATGGCTATAGGAATGGGCCATTAACTCATTGGCCTTTTTAGTCGCCGCATAGAGAGACACCGGATGATCCACATTATCGGCTGTAGCAAACGGCACCTTACGGTTAGCCCCATACACAGAACTCGACGACGCATAGACCAAATGCGCCACAGCACTGTGGCGGCATCCTTCCAATATGTGAATAAAACCAGCCAAGTTACTATCCGCATAGGCATAGGGGTTTTTGAGCGAATAGCGCACCCCAGCTTGAGCTGCCAAATGAATCACCCGGTCAAACGACTGCGCTCGAAATAAAGTATCCACCTTGCCTCGATCGGCTAAGTCCAACGATACAAACGAAAAGGAAGGGTGAGGCAACAGCTGCGCCAACCGCCCTTGCTTGAGAGACACATCGTAATAATCATTAAAGTTATCAATACCATGCACAACATTGCCATCAGCCAACAGCCGTTGCGCCACAAAGTAACCAATAAAGCCGGCTACACCGGTTACTAAAACATTCATATACAACCCAATTCCGTCAAACGTGTCTATCTGTAGGGTATCTTTCCCCCGACCATAGCCAAATGTGAAACGAATTTAGCCTATCGGCAAAATCGCCCTCAAAATGTACAGCGAAGAGAACGCCTCAAAATCTGAGGAAAACTATAGAATTACTTCAGAAACTTCCCCAAAGATTTAGAGTTCGTCCTTTAAAAGACACGTAGTAAAAATAAAGCTATTCCTAATTTTTTGTATACCCTTTATCCTGACCAACACTATATTTTTAGCAGGTCATGTAGACCGGCACAAAGCGCCATAGAGTGCTTTAAATAGTCAAACTCATACTCTCAATAAGGCCTGATAGACAGACATCATCCGCTTCATTTAAAAGTATCTCCTTAACACCAGCAGCATCTTTTTTTTGACAAGGAAACAACTGTTCTACATCAGTGCTAGGATTGCCAGAGAACAAATGTGGAAGAAGTAAGAAGGACTTAGTTGTAAATGCAAGAAATTGACAAGTTAATATCCTTTGATGGGCGGGATATTCGACTTAAGGTGGGTCTTTTCGCACCCCAGGCAGGCGGTTCAGTCCTAATTGAATCTGGAGAAACCGCAGTATTAGTGACCGCAACCCAATCTAACCCACGCGCTGGCATTGATTTTCTACCGTTGCTAGTGGATTACGAAGAGCGACTCTACGCAGCTGGTCGCATCCCGGGTGGATTTTTACGCCGAGAAGGCCGTCCCCCCGAACGGGCAACATTAGTCAGTCGACTGATCGACCGACCGATGCGTCCTCTATTCCCATCCTGGATGCGGGACGACATCCAAATTGTGGCCACCACCCTTTCCATGGACCATGATGTTCCCCCCGATGTTTTAGCAGCAACAGGCGCATCCATCGCTACCCTACTGGCCCAGATTCCGTTTTACGGTCCCATGGCAACAGTGCGGGTCGGTTTAATCGGAGATGACTTCATCATCAACCCTACCTACAAAGAGATTGAAGATGGAGATTTAGACCTGATCGTGGCCGGTTCTCCTGATGGAGTAATCATGGTCGAAGCAGGCGCTAACCAGCTCCCTGAACAGGACGTTATTGAAGCCATTGACTTTGGCTATGAAGTTGTTCGCGATATTATCCAAGCTCAGAAGGACCTGATGGCTGAGTTGGGTATTGAGCCCGTTACCCTGCCAGCGCCCGAAGCGGACCCCACCCTGGCCGACTTTTTGGCCGCTAAAGCCACCGATGGCATCAAAGATGTTTTGAAACAGTTTGAGCTTGCTAAGCCCGAGCGGGATGAAAAGCTCGATGCCCTCAAAGCAGAAATCAGTGAGCAGATCGCTGAACTGGACGAAGATGACCCCATCAGCATTGCAGTGGCGGAAAACGGCAAAGCCTTTGGGAATGCTTACAAGGCCCTGACGAAAAAGCTGATGCGGGCTCAAATTCTTGAAGAAAGTGTGCGTGTCGATGGGCGTAAGCTCGATGAAGTCAGGCCCATTAGCTGTCGCACCCAGGTTTTACCCAATCGTGTCCATGGCACCGGTCTTTTCCGTCGAGGGCTGACCCAGGTCATGTCGGTCGTCACCCTGGGCACCCCAGGCGATGCTCAGATGACCGATGACCTCCATCCGGATGATGAGAAGCGATATCTCCATCATTACAATTTCCCGCCCTACTCAGTGGGAGAAACTCGACCCATGCGCTCGCCAGGACGCAGAGAAATTGGGCATGGTGCATTGGCCGAGCGGGCATTGCTACCTGTACTACCACCCATGGCCGATTTTCCCTATGTCATCCGTGTCGTCTCTGAGGTGCTCTCCTCTAACGGTTCCACCTCCATGGGCTCAGTATGCGGCTCGACGCTATCGCTGATGGATGCTGGTGTCCCCCTCACCAAGCCTGTGAGCGGCGCAGCCATGGGATTAATTAGAGAAGGTGATGAGGTCCGAATCTTAACCGATATCCAGGGGATTGAAGACTTCCTTGGAGACATGGACTTCAAGGTTGCCGGTACTGACAGCGGCATTACAGCCTTGCAGATGGATATGAAAATCACCGGTCTACCGATGGAGACCATTGCTGAAGCCATCAATCAGGCTAAGCCAGCTCGGTTGCATATCCTATCTAAAATGATGGAGGCGATTAACTCTCCTCGCACAGAGCTGTCACCCTACGCGCCCCGGCTACTCAACTTCAAGATCAATCCAGAGATGATCGGCATGGTGATCGGTCCTGGCGGTAAGCAAATCAAGAGCATTACCGAGGAAACCGGGGCCAAGGTAGATATTGCCGATGACGGCACCATCACTGTCTCGTCAATTGATGGGGCAGCGGCTGAGCGAGCCCAGGCGATGATTGAGGCCATCACCTTCAAACCCTCAGCAGGGGATGTCTATGTGGGTAAGGTCACTCGGATTATTCCCATTGGCGCTTTTGTAGAATATCGCCCCGGTAAAGAGGGGATGATTCATATCTCCCAACTGGCAGACTACCGCGTTAATAAGGTTGAGGATGAGGTAACTGTGGGTGAGGAAGTGTTGATTAAAATCCGAGAGATTGATGGCCGTGGCCGGGTCAATCTGACGCGTCTCAACATTCACCCAGATGAAGCGGCCAAAGCCAGAGAAGCTGCAGGACTTGCTCCTGAATAAGCGTTAACTACTTAAGCAATGCTAGCGAGCAGAGGCTGGAGATATCTCCAGCCTCTGCTTGTTTTTATAACCTGATTCCCATCGACGTTGGCGAGCCTACCTTTTGAAGACAGGTCTCCGTCAACGGTTATGGAGGTGTGTTTGCGGGAACATTTGCGCTGAGTTAAGGTTTCTCGGTACGATGCTTGATGCACTGTCGCGAGCGAAATGAAACATCCGTGCGAAGAATTGTTATCGCTGGTAATTGGAAGATGCATAAAACCCAAGCGGACAGCTTGGCGTTTTTGAACGGTTTTTTGCCCCAACTGGAGGCCACACCTGAGCATCGAGAAGTTATTCTATGTTCTCCCTTTACAGCCCTGACCTCACTATCTAAAACCCTCCATGGATCACGGGTGATGGTTGGGGCTCAGAATGTGCACTGGGAGTCGTCCGGTGCCTACACTGGTGAGATTTCAGGGGAAATGCTGACAGAGATTGGCGTACGCTACGTCATCGTCGGCCATAGTGAACGACGCGAGTATTTTGGGGATACGGATGAAACCGTAAACCTGCGGCTAAAATCAGCACAAGCAGCTGGACTCACCCCTATTCTCTGTGTTGGCGAGACCAAACAGCAGCGGGATGCAGGGGAAACCGAAACCCATGTCGTCAATCAGATCCAGCGGGGCTTAGCGGGTATAGATCAAAGCAAATTGATTATTGCCTACGAACCGATCTGGGCCATTGGCAGCGGCGACACCTGTGCTTCGGAAGAAGCAAACCGCGTATGCTGGCTAATTCGTTCTCAGCTGGCCAACAAAGACGTACCCATTCAGTATGGTGGCTCTGTCAAACCTGGCAATGTGGATGAAATCATGGCCCAGCCTGAAATTGATGGGGCGCTGGTAGGGGGTGCGAGCCTAGAAGCCGATAACTTTGCCCGCATTGTTAATTACAAGTAGGTTAAAAGGCTGCAGGTAGGCCAATAGGTTTAGCGCTTATCTATCGTTAACGATCTAGCAGGCTGGGTCGGGTTGAGTCTGGACGTCTGGTGTCCGCAGACTGATCGTTACTAACGCAGTAATGGGCGTGAACGTAGATGCGATCGCGACCTTGCTGCTTAGCATGGTAAAGCGCCAAATCGGCAGCCTGGAGCAGATCCTGGGAATCAAGCTGATGCTGGGGCACAACCGTGGCGATGCCCATGGTAAGGGTAACGGAGTCGCCTACGCCAGATGTGCAGTGGGGCAGAGCGGCTTGGGCCAGCTGTTTCTGAATCGCCAAAGCCACATTGTGACCGCCTTCGGTATCTGTGTTGGGTAACACCACAGCAAACTCTTCCCCTCCATAGCGGGCCACCAGATCCGCCGGTCGACGAATACAGCGCATGAGCACATCGCTCACCTGAGCTAAGCAGATATCCCCCGTTGGATGACCATAGTAATCGTTGTACCGCTTGAAATAGTCGATATCACACAGGATTAGCGTCAGTGGTTGTCGCTCACGAGCTAGACGCTGCCACTCAGCATCAAAATAGTGATCAAACCGTCGGCGATTAGCAAGACCTGTAAGGCTATCGGTCAAGGCTAGGGCTTGGAGTTCATGCTTTTTCTGTTTTAACGTTTCATGACGTAAACAATGATCGAGGGAAATCGCAATCTCATCCACTAATATCTTCACCTGCTCTTGCTGGGTCAGGGACCATCGACTCGTCCCATCTTTACGCCCTATGGCCACGAGCCCCCAGGGTTCATCGGCTGTAGCTCCCTGTAGTTGGTGAGCGTGGATCAGGTGAATGGGTACTAAAAGCCATGCCCCCGGATACTGATTCAGCCATTCTTGACACATCGGCACCTGCTGTAGTGCTTGCTCATCCACAGCAATTGGAAATGACCGCCCTTGCTTTGCTGCCGCAGTTTCTAGCCCCAGATAGATGTCTAAGGCAGTAGAGTTATCGTCAATAATGGGGTGCTCGGCAGACTTGACCGTACTGCAAACACCAGGCCCTTTCTCCAAGATAAAGACCCAATCAGCCTTAAAAAAATCCATGAGCTCCTGAACAGCAATTCGATGAACATGGTGAACATCCAGGACTCGATGTAGACGCTGAATAGTTTCCCGCAGGCAAATTTGTTGTTGCAATAGCTGCTGCAGCTGCTGGGTATGGCTCAAATTATTATCAGAGTTGGAAAAAGCAGCCATCCTTAGGGAAGGTACAAAGCATTGACTAAGTTGCTTAATACCAGGAGTCACGAAACTCCTGCACTTAGACCACCATCCCTGCTCGACCAACACGGAAGGGTTTAAGAAAGCGAATAGGGTCTGTAGCTGGTTAATTTTTTGACCCAAAGACGTGTCGTAGTACATAAGAATGCCCAGGAACAAAAGAAGTTCAAGCAACGACAACATCCGTCAATTCTCACCAGCCTTGACGGCCAATGTTTTAGGGTGATGTCTAAATACAATCCCCACAACCTGACTTGGCTGAGCTAGGCATAACTTTTACAAGGCCAATATATTGACCATTGTCACAAGTAAATTACCTCAAGCTGCTTACCCAGAAGCATTTGGCGACGTACCATTGGCTGGCCTTAGAACCCAATAGGGCTTAAAACAAGCCATGGGTAGAGTAGATACAGGGAAATGTTGCTATTTTTCGTACTCGCTTCTTACGCAAAAGCGGTACCCACTGACTGCTCAACAGCAACATGATTGAACTATAAGTATTATTCTCAACTCCATGAACTTCTATCGTAGAAAGACTGAAATCACCGGGAGTTACAGTACCAGGTGCTAGAGCAAACCCTGTCAAACCATTGCTATGACTACCCTTCACCATCAGAGAGTTTGGCTTTAGAGAACCACTTAAAACCAAATAAACCATTGAAAATCGTTAACTAATATTAACTTTTAGATTGAGGCACGTTTCCTATGGGCCGTGACCCGCACTAGAGTTTCAAAAAGTGGTCCAGACCCGCCACCAACGATGGCGGCCAACGGCGTACATGCTGCACCCAGTCGAGGTCGGTATAACGCCGATCAAGGCCGCGGGCAGCTGCCCACTGGCTTTCGGCTTCTCCACGATTGCCCGTCTCCCACAGAACTGCGGTCAGGGCAGCGCGCACATCCGCATAGTTAGGGTACTTACGCGCTAAGCTTTTGAGCACCTGTAGAGATTTCCCATGGTCGCCTATCTCAAACAGAGCGATTCCATAGTTTGCATAGCCCAGGGAAAAGCTCGGCTGAATCGTAATTGACTGCTCATAATCCTTGAGCGCAGCGCTCCAATCTCCTTGACCACCTTTGGCGTTACCACGATTGTTATAGGCAGCGGGGTCATCGGGGGATAGCTTCAGCACTCGGTTGTAATCATCAATGGCCGCTTGCCACTTCCCCATCGCTTCATAGGCAGCACCGCGATTGAGATAGGAATCAGGCTGCAGTGGGGCGAGGGCAATGGCTTGATCGTAGTCGCTGATGGCCCCTTCAATTTTATTTTGGCTGACTCGCACATTACCCCGGTTGCTCCACAGTGCAGGCTCGTCGGGTAATGCATCGATGAGCTGAGTCCAGACAACTTCAGCCAGGTCAAACTTACCTTTACTGGTAAGTTCAAACGCCTGTTGACGCAAATCGCCAACCGTCGTCTGAGTGTCTGCTATGGCTGACGAGGAGATGGATGTGAATCCTAGCCAGAGTCCAAGGGCAATCGCAAATAACCAGCGCATAGTGTGCAAAGAAGTTTCCTCTTATAGCTTAAAGCGGATTGATCTACCCTTGCAGCCACTGCCGCCATATCTATGGCTGCAATATGATTTGGTCATGGTCCACATGGGCAATCCAACCGCCTGGAAAGGGATCGGTCTGGGTGCGATTGGGTGCATCGGCCAACGCTACGAGTCTCTCGATGTGTTCAAAGTTGGGCTGCTTAGACAGCAACGCTTGTAGCAACCGTCGCGCCACTCGTCGCTGCAGCGCTAAGGGGGCTGCCCTAAAGAGGGGACGATGGATGCGCCAACCACCGTCGTATGGTGCAACCACAGCAGCATAGAGTTGATCGGTCTGGGTATCTAGGTAGGTGACCTCAGCGGTAAAGATTTCTGCGGTCTGGGCCAGAATAGTTTCTAAATTGGGGTTAAAGTGCGATCGCAAATAGGGCATCAGCTCCTGACGAATGCGATTACGACGATACTGCCAGTCATCATTAGAACTGTCATGCCAGACAGACAGGTTAAGGTCCCGACAAAATCGTTCTGTATCCTGGCGGGTCAGTTGCAAAAGGGGTCGAGTGACCAAAATATCTGCATGGTCTTTATCGAGAGGTCGCTGCCAGCTCAAAGCCTGGATTCCATCGGCTCCGCTCCCACGCAATAGGTTATAAAGTACTGTCTCAGCTCGATCAGTCGCCGTATGACCGGTAACCACACGGTGATAGCCATGGGTCTGGGCCAGGTTTGCAAACACCCGATAACGCCAAGTACGAGCCGCTGCTTCAGTTTTTTCTAATGCCTGAGCCTTTTCAATAAAGCAAGCAACGTTCCAACCCTCAGCCAGTCTTAATACATAGGCCGCATTTTCAGCAGAATCCTCCCGCCAACCATGATCGCAATGGACTATCGCCAACTGCCAGCCCCACTGTGCCCTGAGGTCTAAAAGCAGCTTAGCCATACACAAAGAATCCTGCCCCCCAGACACAGCCATCAAAATAGCGGTGTTTTTTGGGAGCAGGATTTTTGATTTCAGTAATGTATGAATTTGAGCATGGGTAAGGGTCCAAGACATATCGACTCTCTACCCACTCCCTAACCTACTTACCCATATTCTTTAGATCGTCAGCAACATCAGATGCCTTGTCTTTGAGGTTACCAGCTTGATTACCAAGACGAATAGACTGACAAAATTGGTCACTCAAGGATACGTCTTCCAAACGTTGCGGCTTAACGTCTTCATGACATCACAATTAAACGTTGACCTGATACGGGGCCATTTCCGTAGCTTTTATCAGCTCACGTATCAAAAAATCTAAAAATAGTTCAAACCATACCCTGCTTAGAAAGTGTGTCCGGCCCTATAGTGGTTTATGCTCTTCGGTGACACACAGGTGAATGTTTTTGTCTGCAGTTGAGGGCAATCCAGAGGCACTCTTAGCAAACTCAGATATATGGATAACGTTACAAGCAATAAAACTACGAGTCCCAAGGTCTCCACTGGCGACCTCAGCTCCGATGAGCACATCACTGAAGATGCTCAGCAGCCTTCAAAGTCAGTACCCAGTGATACTGGTCAAGTAGAGCCGGATGGTAACACTTCTGACGACTCTCGTTCTGCTCTATCTGCTCGATTAAAAACGTCGCAGAATGTGGAACTTTATGTGTTTGAGGCAGACACCCATGACGAGCAAACAACCCTGCCTTTAGCCGATGTAGCCTCCCTCGATATAGATATAGAAGAACAGAGTGTCTCTAAACAACAGGTGACCTTTAAGAGTGAGCAAGGGCGGCTGTTATTGATATTGCCCCCGGCCGCTGAAAAAAGTTTTACCCCGGTTGAGTGGGAAGAATTGTGCCATCAGCTCACATTGCGGCTTAATTCTGGCGATCGGTTCTTAGAACCCAACACAACGGTGCACCTAATTGCCCGAGATCGTCTGCTGGATAATCGTCAGCTTCAAGAAATTGATCAGCTGCTGCAAACGGCTGAGCTGCGCATGAAGCGAATTTATACCCAGCGCCGCCAGACGGCTGTGGCAGCTGCAACGGCTGGGTATTCGGTAGAGCAGCAAACTAAGTTAGAGCACCTGACCGGTTCATCTGATCAGGGTAAAGCTTTAGAAACACCCCTTTATGTGCAAATGACCGTACGCTCTGGCACAGAAATTCGCCATCCTGGTTCAATCGTGGTTTTAGGTGATGTGAATCCGGGGGGAGCGCTGATCGCGGCTGGGGATATTTTTGTTTGGGGTCGCCTCCGGGGGGTGGCCCATGCTGGCTCCGAAGGCAATGCCGCCTGCCGCATTATGGCCTTACATATGCAACCCACCCAGCTACGTATCGCCGATCAGGTGGCTCGGGCACCCGAAAAACCCCCCACACAGTATCAGCCGGAAGTGGCCTACATAACTCAAGGGGGAATTCGAATTGCGATCGCATCTGAGTTTGCCCAAATTCACCTCAGCGCCCCGTAATCACCATTTGCCCAAGGGCAAAGTCCGGCACATTAGCCAGCCCTCCCTTAGAAATTCCCCAGGGAAATCCAAAAAATTTGCCATAACGTGAGACTATTGCCCTACTTGAGCCCTGTGCCCTACCAACAACACCCTCAATCGCCCGTTTAATCCATGGCTATGAACCGTATTATCGTCGTTACCTCCGGCAAGGGAGGCGTTGGGAAAACCACCTGTACCGCCAACCTAGGGATGGCCCTAGCCAAGGCAGGTAAGCGCGTTGCCGTAATTGACGCTGACTTTGGATTACGCAATTTAGACCTGCTCCTGGGGTTAGAAAACCGAATTGTCTACACAGCATTAGATGTTCTAGCAGGGGAGTGTCGACTCGATCAGGCCCTGGTAAAAGACAAGCGCCAACCCAACTTAGCCCTGCTACCCGCTGCTCAAAACCGGTCTAAAGAATCAATTACACCAGAGCAGATGAAAAAGCTGGTCAGAGCCCTGACCAAAGCCTATAACTTTGTCCTGATCGATAGCCCAGCGGGGATCGAAATGGGCTTTCGCAACGCCATTGTGGCAGCCCGCGAAGCCATTATTGTCACCACCCCCGAAATTTCCGCCGTCCGGGATGCTGACCGCGTCATTGGTCTGCTAGAAGCCAATGACATTAAAGCCATGCGATTGATTATCAATCGTCTGAAGCCTGCCATGGTAGAAGCGCAGCAGATGATGTCAGTTAAAGACGTGCAGGACATCTTAGCGGTGCCACTGCTGGGGGTGATTCCCGATGACGAACGGGTGGTAGTCTCCACCAATAATGGGGAGCCGCTAATCCTAGATAAGGAACTTTCCCAGGCGGGTACCGCCGTCTCTAATATTGCGCGCCGTTTACAGGGGGAAAAGGTACCGCTGATGGATTTGAGTGTGCCAAAAGATAGCTTTTTTAAGAAACTACGTCAGTTATTTAATTAGGGTTACCCAGACGGTCGATAGGCGGCGACCGTTATACCGTTGCTGATTCATAAAAGTATCTGCAACACCACTATTTTTAATGCTCCTCGCCTTATCGGAAATGACCATGATTAGTGAATTATTTGAGAGACTCTTTGGCTCCCGTGAACCGGTGAGTCGTGATACGGCTAAGCAGCGCTTACAGTTTGTCTTAGCCCATGACCGCTCCGACATTTCACCCCAAAACCTAGAAAAACTACGTCAAGAAATTTTGGAGGTGGTATCACGTTATGTCGAACTGGACTTCGACAGCCTGGAATTTTCCCTCGAATCAGATAATCGCATGACCGCGCTGATGGCAAATTTACCCATTCGACGGGTGCGCTCTAATCCGTTGGAACCGGATAGTCCAGTGATGGAAACAGAACAGGAACCACGGCTGGAGATAGAAGATGGCTCCATTGGTCTAGATGAAGTCGTCGAAGAAGCCTCGGAGACTGCAGACATTCCGGCGGAGTAATGGATATGTTTTCAATTGTTGATGTGGAGACGTTCCATGGAACGTCTCCACATCAACAATTGAGCTGTCGCCATTGACGGTTGTATTCATAGATTGCGATCGCACCCGCCGTTTGCACATTGAGAGACTCCACCCGACCATATTGGGGAATTGTGAGCGCCACGTCGCACAGTGCCAAGATATCGGCTGGAATACCCGTCAACTCTCGGCCCAAGAGGAGTAACGTTTTGGGCGCAAACGCATAGCCCATAAGCGGCTGCGCCGATTTATGGACCGTCAGAGCCACGATTTGAAAGCCTGTCTGCTGCCCTAACCACGCTTTTAACTGGTCCGGTGGACAATAGTCCAGCGGCTGCCACCGGTGGGCTGATGCAGCAATTTTACGAAACTCCCAGGAATCCTCTGATCTGGGCAACACTAACTGTTCTACCCCCAAAACCTCACAGCTACGACAGAGCGCCGCCTGGTTGGTGGTTTTCTCTAGCAACGAAGCACAGACAGTCAGGTGGGCAGACTCCGTATGGTTCACACCGCTCTCCCTCAGTGACCTGTACTCCTAAATACCTAGTCCGCTGGCACCAGCTCCACATTCAGCTCATTTACCACACGGCGACGTAGTGTCTCAGACTCCTCACGGGGTAGCAGATCAAACACCTCGCGAAATACATCGTCAAGGTCTTCGTAGCTCACCGCTCCAATGCGATCAAAGCGGACATTGCCGCTACCGTCGATGATCAGCGTTTGGGGGACTGATTTTTTATTGAAGTAGTACCCTGGCTGGTCGGGCTCAAACGCGGATTGCTCCTTTAAGGGCACAGCATCGGCGGCTATGGGCACAAAGTTTACCGCCCGACCATAGGGAGCCTGTAGCTGAGAGATCACAAATGAATATTCCTTACAGTCGCTACTGTCATCCACATAGAAAAAGAGCAGTGCTGGTTTTTCTTTCTTTAGGGACTGGGCCAAGGTGGCGCGGGGCGGCACAATGGCTCCGTTACCAGCATAAAGGGCAAAAATATTGCCATCGTATCGGTCATCATTAAGACTGGCTAAGGCAGTGTCAGAAAAACACAAGGTGGGGAGCAAGAGAGTTGCGATCGCAGCCCCAATCATCAGCCAGCGACCTAGCCATCGACGAAGTTTCCACTGCCCAAACTCAAAACTACCCATCCAATTTCTGGCCCACAAGATCACATCACTACCATTACGCCACACAACGGACCGTCTCCCCCACAGCAGCGCTAAAAAAACAGACGCTAGGTGCCCCGAAAACTCTGGATAACCGTCTGCAGTTCATCCTTAGCCGCGCCGTAGTTGTCCACCGTAGTCCAGGCCACCACCTGGTAATAGTTAGTCTGACCCTCAACCGTCGTGTGCAGATACATCACAGGCTGGTTATCTACCCGACCTTGAACTTCGTACTGTAGGGCATTCATGCCGTTTAATGCGGTCATTGATGTGGGCACTTCAGCCTGCTCCTGGGTCAACCCCCGATCTAAGAAGCTTAAATACTGAGTCGCATTATCAGACAGCCCCAGGGCACCAATGTCGGCCCCCTTGGGGTCTGCCAAAACCATCACGTACATGGTTCTATCTTCGCGCGCAGCATACAGATCAGCGTCAGGGCGTAAATTCTGCACATCCACCCACCCATTAGGTAGGGTTAGTTCCACATCGCTCTCTTCATTTCTTAGCTGTACCTGACCATTGGACAAGTTTTGAATCGAGATGGCATCAATAACATCCTTGGTGCGATCACCAAAGCGATCGCAACTCGTCGCCCCCAACAGTAAAAACGCTGACAGCGCTAACAGCGCAGGTGTTCTCAAGAAACTCAAGTTTCCCCGATGCTCAAACGTACAATCCATCGATCTACCCCGACTTCAAAGCAATTGCTGGCATTCTATAGCGTTAGTCCCATGCTTAGAACAGTGATGCTTAGGTCCAATGTCTAACGACCCATTAGCCAAAGCATAAATCACATTTCCATAAACCTTGGATTTGATTTTTAGTGAGGCGACTACACCACCAATGTAACCAACCCTATATGGGCGAAAAACTATAATTAGCGTTTGCCAGGACCGCAAGGTTATCGCTTTGACCTATGCTGGACTATGGAAATTTCTTCATAAAAATTAGAGGCCATGCTCAGAGCTGGAATCGTTGGACTCCCCAACGTAGGCAAATCCACACTATTCAATGCGCTGGTCGAAAATGCTAAAGCCCAGGCCGCCAACTTCCCCTTCTGCACCATTGAACCCAACGTTGGCGTAGTGGCCGTTCCCGACCCGCGTCTTGCAGTACTCGCCGAAATTTCCCAGTCCGATGATGTGGTTCCGGCCCGCGTTGAGTTTGTAGATATTGCCGGACTTGTCAAAGGGGCCAGTAAAGGAGAAGGACTGGGCAACCAGTTTTTAGCCAACATTCGCGAAGTTGATGCCATTGTTCATGTAGTCCGCTGCTTTGAAAACGATGACATCATCCATGTTGACGGCTCTATTGATCCGCTGCGGGATGCCGAAATCATTAATCTAGAGCTGGCCCTGGCAGATTTAGACCAAATCGAGCGCCGGCTGGAGCGGGTGCGCAAGCAGGCTCGTCGCGATAAAGACGCCCAAGCAGAGCTCGAGGTCCTAGAAAAAATTCAGCCCGTCCTAGCTGAGGGCAAGTCTGCCCGCATTGTTGAACTAGAGGCAGAGGAAGAACTCCTGATTAAGTCCCTAGGGTTTTTAACCCGCAAACCCATCATCTACGCAGCCAACGTTTCAGAAGATGAGCTGGCGGACGGCAATGATTGGGTTGAACAAGTAAAAGGTCTTGCAGCCGAAGAAGACGCCCAGGTGGTCACAATTTCAGCCCAAGTGGAGGCAGAACTCCTAGAACTACCTGCCGACGAACGCACCGACTTTCTAGAAGCCCTGGGCGTAGAAGAAGGCGGACTTAAGTCTCTGATTCGAGCCACCTACGATCTACTAGGGCTGCGCACCTATTTCACCACGGGGCCAAAAGAAACCCGAGCTTGGACAATTATTACAGGCATGTCCGCCCCCCAAGCGGCAGGCGTCATCCATACGGACTTCGAACGCGGCTTTATCCGAGCAGAAACCATCGCCTACCAGGACCTGGTGGACCACGGCTCCATGAACGCTGCCAAGGAGAAAGGCTTGCTCCGCAGTGAAGGCAAGGAGTATATCGTCCAAGAAGGCGACGTCATGCTGTTTAGGTTTAACGTCTAGAGCAGTAATGCAGACGGACAACTCCCAACATTCCAGCCTGCACCTCAAGCGGCCCTGTCTACTAGTGGCCGATTTAGAGCGCTCTCTAACCCTATATCGTGACTGTTTAGGATTTCGCCTTGACTATGTGGGCAACGCCGATCCAGATTCCTATCTGTACCCGGTATTTCGGCTGCCGGCAAAGGCACAGCTACGATTTGCCGCCCTTAGTACCGAGCAAGAGCCTCGCGCTTTGGCCCTGACAGAGGTCAAAGGAGTTACCCTACCCTCTCCCCATATCCCCCACCGGGGCGCTACCGTTATTCGGGTTCCGGCCTTAGCTTCCGTGCTACTCCAGCTGCGAGTACTGGGCCTCTCACCGATTACAGCCAGCTCCTTTTCCACACCGCCTTACCTCACATTTACTGAGCAGGCTGTTTGCGACTTTGACGGGCACCTAATTGTGCTGTACGAGGTGCGGCAGACAGGTGATTCTTAGCCGTAGGTGAGGCCGTTCTAACAACAATCTCTAAACTTACGGATTAAAATCTACGGGTAAAGGCTATCTATCCTTGGCAGATCCGATTAGAATCTGTCCATCGCCTTGTACGCTGGCTCAGATACTGTGGCTAATCGGTTGCTGAAATCTCCGCTCACAATTCCCCCTTGGGCAGCCCTCTCACTGATGATGAATGGGGTCCTGTTCATTGCCCTTCTAGTGGTGTGGCAAGAAAAGTCCGATGGGGGTGATCCGACGGTCCTTCCCCAGGCTAATGCGGCCTATAGCACCAGCACTCTGGTGGAACACAGTTCTCCCTTATCCACCCTGGGCAATAAACAGCGGCTCAACTATGAACAGTGGGTCACATTGCTAGGCAATGAAATATCCACCATGGCGGCCAAAAATCCAGATCATCTCACCATTTTGCTGGGGGACTCACTGAGCCTATGGTTTCCGACCGAGCTGCTGCCCGGTCGACGGGTTTGGATGAACCAGGGCATTTCGGGAGAAAAAACCTACAGCCTTCTGGACAGGCTGCATCTACTCGATGTGGCCGATGTGGATACAATTTTTTTAATGATCGGCATTAATGATTTGATTTGGGGTCAAAGCGATCAGCAGGTACTCGCAAACTATCGCGACATTATGGACTACCTGGTCACCCGTCATCCCAACACTCATATTGTGGTCCAATCCATCCTGCCCCACGGGGCAGAGACAGCGACATGGGAAAGCCGTTCACTCCTGCTTGAGTTACCCAACGAACGAATTCGAGACATGAATCGCTCCTTGGAAAAAATTGCCCAGGATTATGGTGCCTATTATTTGGAGCTGTACCCCATCTTCTCCACAGGGGAAGGCAAACTACGACCGGATTTGACCACCGATGGTCTCCATCTCAATCGCGAGGGGTATTTGGTGTGGCGAGCTGCGATCGCACTTTATAGTCAGCTGGAGTTGCCATAAGAACCCTACTATCTTCGATAGACTAGGTATATCTTCTGCCTCTTCATAAAACCAATGGACACCAGAGCATTTCGCCGTAGCCTCAACAAATCCGATAACTACTATCGCAATCAAGGCTTTGGCGAAAAAGAGCAAATTGCCGCTCAAATGGGGGATGAGTACCAAAGCGATTTGGTCCAAACTATCCGCGATCAGGGATATTCCTACACCCAGGGCGATGTCACCATCAAGCTCGCCAAGGACTTTGGCTTTTGCTGGGGGGTGGAGCGGGCCATCGCCATGGCCTATGAAGCTCGACAGCATTTTCCCCATCAGCGGATTTGGATTACCAACGAAATTATTCACAACCCCGGTGTCAACGAACGCCTCCAGGAAATGAACGTGCAGTTTATTCAGGTGCACGCTGGCAACAAAGACTTTTCGGTCGTCGAATCAGGGGACGTAGTCATTCTGCCTGCCTTTGGGGCCAGCGTCGATGAAATGAAGCTCCTCAGTGATAATGGCTGCACCATTGTCGACACCACCTGTCCCTGGGTCTCCAAGGTATGGACCACCGTCGAGAAGCATAAAAAGCAGGCCTTTACCTCCATCATTCACGGTAAGTACAAGCACGAAGAAACCGTAGCCACCAAGTCCTTTGCCGACACCTACCTGGTGGTGCTCAATTTAGACGAAGCCAAGTACGTCGCCCATTACATTCTCAATGGCGGCGACCGTAACGAATTTTTGGCTAAATTTGCCAACGCCTATTCCGAAGGGTTTGACCCCGATCGAGATCTAAACGCCGTGGGTATTGCTAATCAAACCACCATGCTCAAGGGAGAAACAGAGCAAATTGGCAAACTGTTAGAACACACCATGCTGAAAAAGTATGGTCCCCAAGCCGTCAACGATCATTTTTCTAGCTTCAATACCATTTGCGATGCTACCCAAGAACGGCAAGATGCCATGTTTGAACTAGTCGACATGAACATGGATCTGATGGTGGTGATCGGTGGGTTTAACTCCTCTAACACCACACACCTACAAGAAATTGCCATTGAACGAGGCATTCCGTCGTATCACATTGATGGCCCCCAACGCCTTGGTCCTGGCAACCAGATTGAACACCAGCCGCTGCACCAAACCACCACCGTTTCAGAAAACTGGCTACCCAAGGGCAAAATTGTGATTGGCATTACCTCAGGCGCATCCACCCCCGATCGATCGGTTGCCGAGGTTATTCAGCGTATTTTTCAACTCAAAACAGAGCTACATGCTCCTACGGCGGTTTAACCCCAGATGTGCGGTTAAAAATTCGCAGGCTAGGTGTCCTAAGTGGCAGCAGACAAGGATTTTGCTTAAGATAGTAGGGATATGCGAAAAAAACATCACCTGTCCTAATCCTTAGGAACTTAGGTATCAGTTTTTGATTTGTCCAATTATCCGCTTTTTTAATTCCTCAGCATTAAAATTTAACTTTAGCCATTAGGTCTATCCATAGCTTTTACGGTTTTTACCTAGGCTCTCTACACAAGCACTACAGCGGCTTATGCTTGTATCTCAGTTAGCTAGATCCTATAGATTCGGCACTGCTTCAGTAGAGCTACGGGTGCCATAGCATCCGAAAATCGTCAATCCTTTTAGGTAGACTTAGCTGACAGTATGTAAGTTCCTGATTGAGTTCCTGGTGACTATGGCTCGCACAGATATCCAGAACGCCCAACACGTTTTATACGACTTCTTTCTCTACAGTGTTCAGACAGAACCTGTAGATGTAGTATTGGCCACTTTTCGCCGTCTATTTGTGGATTACTCGGAATCGTCCACCGAGTCTGAACTGCCCATTGCCCTATATTCCATTGTCATTGCTAATAGCGAACAGCAGTTTCTCTTCACCCTCAAGCGCGTTTGCTACATTTTGATCAACAACTGGGGAATTCAACGACGCCCAGATGCGATCCAAGCTTTGATCAAAATGTTTGATGATCGGATTCTGATGCGAGCAGGGGTTTCCCTGATTCTCAAACGACTGCGCAGTTGGATGCGCGACTTTGTTAAAAGTCAGGATTTTCAAGATCTAAAGCTCTTTGCCGCTCGCTACGAGCAACATGAACACTGGAGCAGCCGATACACATCTTATTTATTAGCTCCCCAATACCTCAACCTCAACAATCCCCAAGAGCAGCGTGAAGCGGCCCGTAACTTATCTCGTCAGCTCAAGTCTAAGTTCCGCTTTGACTTGGCTATGTACACGGCCAAATCGCAGATGGAATCCCCCAGCACTACGATCGATAACCCAACGGTGCTTGGGGAAGCGGCCATAAATTTGATCAAACTGCTGTTAATACAGCCAGGGCGATTTGGCTATGAAAATCTGGCTAATTTGCTGCACAAGCAATGCGACCAGCTGAACTATTGGGACTTTAAGCGGGCCCTCTTGCACTATCTGGCCTACGCACTCCCAAGGGGGCCAATTACGCACACGCTCAAAGAACAACTGCCTGATTCAGTTTTAACGTTTTATCGCCATCATAATGACGAGCCCCTTACAGATGCCTTAGTTTTGCGCACCTGCAAACGCGTGGTGGATAGCCTAACCACCGAAGATGGGGAAAGTCCTTCCAACTTTTTCAGTATGTTTCTGGCCCAAGGTAATCCCCTGGTGTTAGTGATTTTATTGCTCAAAGTTGCTTTGTTTTGTCCCCATGTTCAGGCACATTTGGAGCTCCGCATTGCTAGCCTGATCCGATACTATGAGGCCTACTCTGAAGAAGACTGTCGCTGGGTAATCAACTTTTTTGAAGTGTTTCGGGTCACATTTACGGTCTATGCCAGCGGCACACTGTATAACCTGGTTCAGGTTACCAATAACGACCCGACCGCTTCCAACCTCAGCACCTATCGCATTTTCTCGCAGCTACGCGACCAGCAAATCGAGCTCAATCGCAGTGCTGCCCACATACAGCAAAACCTTGTAGCTGACGAGCCACTGCAGCCACTGCCGGACCTTGCGATCATGTCTCCTAGCAGTATGCCGAGCGCCATTGCTAGCTAAAGAGCTGCCTTAAGGGCGAGAAAAACGTCCAGAAAAACGTCCACATCTGTCACGCTTTCCCCTGCTAGCCCTAGTCCTGCTGACGGGCAAATTGGTAGGCACCGGTAATGGAAAGTGCGATCGCAACCACCAACAGCACAGGAATCGAGTACCAAGGAAACTGAGCCAGTGGTTGATACGCTGCAGCCCGTAATCCAACCGTCGTATAGGTTAATGGCAGCAGGTAAACAATCCCCTTGAGCACCGCTGGCAGCGTAGACGGGTCAAAGAAGGTCGCCCCTAAAAACGACATGGGCACAATCAAAAAGTTATTAAACAGACCAACACTTTCCAAGGACTTAACATTCAGCCCCACAATCACACCCAGCCCTGCAAATACAGAGCAGTTCAGCACCAGCAGTAGTAAAAACAACGGGTTGATAAAGCTCCACAGGTCGCGGGTAAACAGCACCGCCACCAAAATCACTGACCCTGCTGTCAATACCCCGCGTACAATTCCCGCCAGCATTTTCCCCAAATGCATCGCCAGCGGATGAATCGGAAATAGCAACATTTCCTCAAAGTTTTTTGTAAAGAGCCGCTCCCCACAAATAGAAAATGTAGTGCCACCAAAGCTAATCACCATTGACGACAGGGCTACCATCCCCGGCAAAATAAACTCCAAATAGCTATCCCCAACAGGTGGGGGGGCCACCTGATCAAGGGAGCTCCCCAGACCTAACCCAAATGCCAAAATATAAATCAGCGGAGAAACCAGCCCAGACGCAGCGACCTGGGGAATCCTCACGCGTAAATCCAGCCAGTCACCCCAGAAGATAGTCAAACTATCTGCCACTAGAGTTTGCAGCGTCTGGGCTCTTAAGAATTTCACGGCGAGTTTTAAAAGGCTTAAGTATATCTTTATTATCGATGGCAATGGCCCGGTTTGAACGCCCTGATTTGTAACTACGGCAGCGGCAGCGGCATTAGCCCTAAAACTCTGAAGAACTATTACGCTTCCTCACAAACAATGTAAACAAAGTCATGGGCAGTGATAAATTCAGGAATGACAAGGTTGAGAGATAATATTTCTATGTCTGAAGAAATTACTGGTAAAACTCCGATCTTTGGTGGCAGCACAGGTGGGCTTCTCTCCGCTGCCGAAAGAGAAGAAAAGTATGTCATCACTTGGAGCAGTGCAAAGGAGCAACCCTTTGAGATGCCCACAGGTGGTGTCGCTATCATGAATGAAGGCGAGAATATGCTTTACCTTGCTCGCAAAGAGCAGTGCTTAGCCCTCAGCCGTCAGCTTAAGACTAAGTTTAAGCCCAGAATTACGGACTATAAGATCTACCGCGTCCTACCCACCGGGGAAACTACCTACCTACATCCTGCTGATGGTGTCGTTCCTGAGAAGGTGAATGAAGGTCGTGATTATCACGGTAAGAAAGACCGCAGCATTGGTGAGAATCCTAACCCTGCAACTATTAAGTTCAGCGGTAAGCAGCCCTGTGAAGTTTAGGGGTAGCTGAGTCATTCAGTTTTACGCTTATTGCTCTGATTAAAAAGAGGCAGTCCATGGGCTGCCTCTTTTTATTGTTTGTAACAGCTGGACCTGCTTGCCAAGGGCTCAAACCATGAGGCAGGCTTACTAACATCATCCACATCTAGCGCCACAGCTTCTCTAAAAGAAGCTCAAGGGTTTAAGTTGGATTGGATCTCTGCCCACAGCCCAAACCCTTCATGATTTTTCCAGACCTGTCCACATTCACCAGCCTCGCGCAGCAGGGTAACTTTGTGCCGGTTTACCAAGAATGGGTTGCGGACCTTGATACCCCTGTGTCGGCCTGGTGCAAGGTGTGCGCAGGTCAGCCTTACAGCTTTTTACTAGAGTCCGTTGAAGGGGGTGAGAATATTGGCCGCTACAGTCTGCTGGGCTGTGATCCTCTCTGGGTTTTAGAGGCTCGGGGGCAAACAACCAAACAACGATTTCGAGATGGCACTGAACAGACGTTTACCGGTAATCCATTTGATATCCTGTCGGACTGTCTTGCACCCTATCAACCCGTAAAATTACCAGAACTTCCCCCTGGCATCGGGGGGCTTTTTGGCTTTTGGGGGTACGAACTGATTACGTGGATTGAGCCCACCGTCACCACCCACCCACCCCAGACAGATGATTTGCCAGACGGTCTCTGGATGCAGGTGGATAGCTTGTTGATTTTTGACCAGGTAAAACGGAAAATTTGGGCCGTTAGCTACGCTGACCTGCGCAATCCGGAGGTAGATCTAGAGCAGGCTTATCAGTCCAGTTGCGATCGCATCGCTAACCTTGTCAATAAGCTCAATCTACCCCTAGCCAGTCAAGACAGCCGACTTGCCTGGACCCCACCCGGCAGTAACCAGACTGCCGAACTCAGCTACACCAGCAACCGTAGTAAAGACGAGTTTTGCCAGAGTGTAGAAACCGCCAAAGCTCACATCAAAGCTGGCGATATCTTCCAGGTAGTCATCTCCCAGCGGCTCACCACCGACTATAGCGGCAACCCGTTTGATCTGTATCGCTCATTGCGGCTGGTCAACCCATCGCCCTACATGGCCTATTTCAACTTCCAAGACTGGCAGATTATTGGCTCTAGCCCCGAGGTTATGGTCAAAGCCACCCGTGAAGGAACCGATGACACCCTCACTGCGGTGCTACGACCCATTGCTGGCACCCGTCCCCGAGGGAAAACCACGGTCGAAGACGATGCCTATGCAGCAGATTTATTAGCAGATCCCAAAGAGATTGCCGAGCACGTCATGCTGGTGGACTTGGGGCGCAACGACCTGGGGCGGGTGTGCGCCAGCGGCACCGTCAGTGTAGATGAGCTGATGATTATCGAACGCTACTCCCACGTCATGCACATCGTCAGTAACGTAATCGGTCAGCTCGCCCCTGGTAAAACCGCCTGGGATTTACTCAAAGCCTGCTTTCCAGCCGGAACTGTCAGCGGCGCACCCAAGATTCGGGCTATGCAGATTATCAATGACCTAGAACCCTGTCGTCGAGGTCCCTATTCAGGCGTCTACGGCTACTACGATTTTGAAGGTCAGCTGAATAGCGCCATTACCATCCGCACCATGGTAGTCGAAGGCCGAGAGGGCGGTGGACACCGCATCAGCGTTCAAGCGGGTGCTGGACTCGTCGCCGATTCGGTGCCTGAAAACGAATACCAGGAGACCCTAAATAAGGCCCGAGGCATGCTTGAAGCGGTTCGATGTTTACAGCCATAAACGCCACAAACATCAAACTTACCTGCCTCTATGCGCTGAGCGGACTGACATCTCCAGTGTTAGAAGCCCCCTGACCTTTAAGCACTTTATAAACCATCAAAAACGACATCACTAGCAATGGGGTAATCACCACACTAATTAGTCCGGTTACCCAGTCACCAAAGGCGGCATTCATAAAGAGAACACTCAGAAGAATGACGGGGATGAGTAAAACTAAGGCAATCGCAAACGTGGGCCAAAATACGCTCCACCATCGCCCTTCAGTCAAAGACCAGCTAGCTTTCAGTGCGTCCATCGGGGATTGACGCTCGAGCATTACCTCATACTGTGAAGCAAATAGTCTGACTGACAAATAAATACCTGGCACCAGCAAAAGCGCAAAACTTGGAATTAGAATCACCATCAACAGCAGCGACATCAGAATCAGGTGACCGGCCCGCTGCCACGCCATGCTCAAAGCAGCACCCAAATCCACTGTCTCATTCGCCAAAGCTCGGTTGACCAACACAATAGTGGCTCCCCCTAAAATGGGGGCGACTAAGATGGCAAATAAAACATTGAAAATCCCCCGCAAGGGCGCTGTGGGAATCAGCAACGGCAGGATATTGGCAGGTAGAGCTAGCAGTGCAACCGGCACAAATACCGGACCCACTCGACTCAATGCATCACGTAGAATGCCTCCTGGGCTCAAAGACGTCTGTGTCATGGTGTGTCTCAACAAGATTTTTGCTTGATAACACTTCCAAGGTTAGCGTTTTGACCAGAAAGCCCTAGTCTGAGCGTTTAAAAACGAAACATAGCCCCTAGAACAGCAATCAAGACAGTCCTGGGGACTATAAGTGCTTTAGTTGCGCTGTGGCTGATGCCACGACAAGCGGCTCTCAACCAAAACAGCTGATTACAGCAAGTGCAGGAACTTATCTTCTTTACCAAGGGCCTTGACGGCTTTTTTAATTTCCTGGGTACGGTCTTTTTTCACAATCAGAGTGGCATTGCCATCACGAACCACCACCACATCTTCTAGGCCAATCGTAACCACAACTTCCTCGTCGTCAGACGAGTAAACAATGCAGCCATTGGTATCGTGGGCCTGGTGCTGACACATATCTACATTGGCCCGGTCACCCTTCATCAGCCGCTCAATGGCGTTCCAATCCCCCAGGTCATCCCAGCCAAAATTGGCGGGCATCACATAGGCTTTTTGGGTTTTTTCCATCACTGCATAGTCAATGCTGAGCTTTTCCAGTTCAGCATAGGCATCCACACCTTTGGCTAGCAGCGGCCCCATCAGCTCTGGAGCATAGGTTTTGAGTTCGTCAATCATGACCCCAGCAGGGAAAATAAACATGCCGCTATTCCAGCTGTAGCGACCGCTAGCCAGAAATTCCTCAGCCACGCTGCGCTCGGGCTTTTCAGTGAAGCGGCTAACGCGATAGGCGGCTAAATCACTGTACTGCCCGGCATCGTCACCTTGCTCAATATAGCCATAGCCGGTAGATGGGAAGGTGGGTTGAATACCCAAGGTGGCAATAGCGCCTTGGCTCTGGGCAAGATCTGCAGCCGCGCTGATAGTGGCGCGAAACTTGGGTTCATCGGTAATGTAGTGATCGGCGGGGAAGAAACATGCGATCGCATCATCACCATGGCGCTTAGCCACCTCTAACGTCGCCCAAGCCACAGCCGGTGCCGTATCACGTCCCTGGGGTTCTACCAAAATATTCTCAACAGGCAGCTCGGGTAGCTGCTGCTTCACACCGTCTGCCAGGTGAGATGCCGTAATCACCCAAATCGCATCCCAGCCACCAGCCAGGGGCAACAAACGATCGGCCGTTGACTGCATCAAACTACGACCACTGCCATCTAAACAGAGAAACTGTTTGGGGTTTTTAAGACGACTGACAGGCCAAAAGCGCTCCCCCTTACCGCCAGCTAAAATAATCGGCACTAATCTGGGAGTTTGATTGGTAGGTTGTGTCATTGTTTACTTAATAAAGTTAAATTACAGAGTTAAAATGCTTTGACCTTATAGATTTCTGAACAATATTAGCGATTCAGTAGAACACCCAGCACAGAAACAGCTTAATATTAGTTAACTTCTCACCTATGTGTAGAACGCATCAAATCCCCAAAAAGGTGGTTGTGGCAGCTAACCGTAAGCGTAACCATAAGAACATCCTGATTCCTCCCACTGCTTAGTAAGCCCTCAATAAATGTCAGATCCCATGCTGAGCTCCAGTTGGGAAAGCGTAAGTTAATCTGAGGCATTCCATAAATTCGTTGCTCAACAGTCTGACCCTGGCCTGAGCATTCTTAACAAAGACCCTATGCTTCCTTCGCCATCCTCTCAACCATGTTCCACGGCTCAACCAGCTATGCCTAAGCGTCGTTCATTCTTGGGCAATGTCGTTAAGGTTTTTGCCTGGACTGGCATTTTTGGCACAACGGCAGTGGTGTCCGCGGCGGCAGGAGCAGCCTTTATCTTGACGGTGCCGTTACCCAGAAGTTTTGGAGAGGCAACCGCTAATCCACCCCTTAGCGACCTATGGCAGTCTGGCTTTCGCTACCAGGTATCGCGCCCCGTGACAATTTTGCTCATGGGTCTTGACGAAGCAATGGACATAGACGGCGCAGCTCGGACTGATTTAGTCGGTCGCACAGACACCATGCTGCTGGCACGGGTGGATCCAGAAAGTGAAGCGATCAATGTCATGTCTATTCCACGGGACACCCGCGTAGAGATTCCAGGCCACGGTATCGATAAAATCAACCAGGCAAACGTAGAAGGTGGGGCAGAGCTAGCGGCCCAAACCGTCAGCTACAACTTTAATGAGGTTGAAATCGATCGCTATGTGCGGGTGAGCACAGCGGCTTTTCGCGAAATTGTCGATTTAATTGGTGGCGTTGAGGTCTTTGTGCCCAAGGCCATGCAATATGAGGACAAAACCCAAGGCTTAGTCATTGATTTAGAGCCAGGTTGGCAAACCCTCAGCGGAGAAGAAGCAGAGCAGTTTGCCCGATTCCGGCAGGATGATTTGGGCGACATTGGCCGAGTGCAGAGACAGCAGGTTTTACTCAAGGCCCTGCGCGATCGCCTGCTAAATCCGACCGTCATTACTCAACTACCGCAGATTGTCCGCATCTTACAAAACCATATTGATACCAATCTATCGACAGAAGAAATTCTGGCCCTGGCCGGCTTTGGCCTCCAGCTTGATAGAGAAGCTCTAAGCATGGTTATGCTACCTGGTAGGTTTAGTAGCCCTCAAGAATATAGAGCCAGCTACTGGATTGCGGATACCAATGAAACTAACGACGTCATGGAGCAGTTCTTTGATATTGAACCGGCTGCCGTCTTAGCCAACAATAGCCCCCGACGCTCCATTAGCCGCCTGCGCATAGCAGTACAAAATGCATCCAGGGACCCCTACATGGGCCAGGCCGTGGTTACGCACCTGCGTAACGAAGGCTTTCGTAATGTGTATCTAATTGAGGATTGGCCCGACTTTCATCATCAGACAGCGGTGATTGCCCAGCGAGGTGATCTAAACGGTGCTGGTTTTCTAGAAGCTGTCTTGGGCGCTGGAAAGGTAGTAGCTGACTCTACAGGCGATGTTGATTCAGACATCACCATTCGCGTTGGCGATGATTGGACTGAGCAAGAAATTCGGTAATGGATTAGGGGTCTTGCAAACAATGCTGCTCACCGTATCGATGGCAACTGCTCTAGCCTGTGCTTGGGTCCTATTGGCAGCACAGTCGGTTCAATGACATCACCAACGTAAAAGCAGCAGCAATACGCCAGATAGAAAGCGGCTGAGAAAACAGAACTCTTCAGCTCAATGCCCGCATCAGCGGCTCCCATGATGACACATCTGCCATCAGGGTCCGGTAGCCCAACACGTTTGGATGCAAACCATCACCACATAAACGCTCATGGCACCAAGCATCTCCCTGGGCAAGCCAACGCTGGTAAAGATCTAAATAGTCAATTTTTCGTTCTTCGCAGGCATGCCGGATAATTTGGTTGTAATGGGCCTGGTCAGCATTGGAAAAGTGCAGCACATCTGCATAGGGCATCAGGGATTCATTGACAGGCACCATCCCTACAAAAAATGTGGGGCAAAGCTGCGTCGCCCGCTCCAATAGACTATCCAACTCTCTGATGAAAGTGACTTCGTCGGTCATGGGCCGCCCTGTAGACCGCCCCAAACGCGCACAGTCGTTTAGTCCGACGGACAATACTAAAATATCGGGCACTCGACGACGCAGTTCGCCCCTGAGCGCAAATTCCTGCTCTAGCCTGGCAGAAACTTGTTGGACACCATCTCCGCGCACACCCAAGTTATAGATAATGGGTCCCGGTTGGGCTGGGTCCATCCATTGGCGACGCAAGCGCTCGACCCAGCCTCCACCTTCGGTATCCCCATAGCCATAAATCAAACTATCGCCAACCATCACAACTTTCTTAGGATGGGTAGCCTGACATTGATCGCTGGCAACAGCGCGAGCAATAAGTGCAGCCATATAAAAACTTAAACCAAACAGGCGGAATAACTAGACTATCGACGCTAGCCCTAATGACTACGCCTGTAAGTCTTGACCCCTGCAAATTAACATTTTGTATGGCTTCTTTTCAAATCTTTACCCCTTGCTGCTATGCAATCAGCTGGTTGTTAGCCACCATTTGCTAATCGGGGGATGGGTGCGATCGCACCCATCCCCCGATTAAAAGAAACGTTAGATCGTCGCTTGAGAGCTAACTCATTGCGGCGTTACTACGACCGTAGGCATGTTGCACATCATACCTAGACTTGCCCTGGATGCGGCTACCTGAGCCAATAACATCCATCGACATACCCACATCTGCTGCTGCCCGACTCAATAGGGAACGCTGTCGGTTAGTAACAGCATGACGATTGCTAACGATTTGAAGCCTAGCGGATTCTTGAATAGACATACCTATTAACCTCCTAAAGAATGAAACCAGCGGCACAGTCAAAGTGCATTTATGCTTTCGCCTTTAATTATAGACAAATATTCCGTATATTTTGATACTTTTTGGCTATTTAGTTTTATGAATTTTTACCCGCTATCTCGCAATTGACCCATGCATAGAGTTTGCAAAAAAAACGCCAGCCCGAAGACTGGCGTCACAGACCTAAACAGGTCAATTAAGCAAACGTTGACTCAGGTCTAGCAATCGTAGTAGAGCGCCAACTCATAGGGATGAGGACGAATATCCATGGGAATGACTTCGGTGTCCAGCTTGTAGGAAATCCAATTTTGGATGAAGTCCTCACTAAAGACACCGCCTACAGTCAAAAAGTCGTGATCGCTCTCTAGCGCCGATAGTGCTTCCTTGAGAGAGCCGGGCGTTGATGCAATTTTCGCTAATTCCTCAGGACTCAGCTCGTAGATATCCTGGTCGATGGGCTCGGGAGGCTCAATCTTATTCTTGATGCCATCAATACCAGCGCAAAGCATGGCAGCAAACGCTAAGTATGGATTAGCCGTCGGATCAGGACAGCGGAACTCTAAACGCTTGGCCTTAGGATTGTCACCCGATAGGGGAATTCGTACGGCAGCGGACCGGTTACCGTTGGAGTAAACCAGGTTTACAGGTGCTTCAAAACCGGGCACTAAGCGCTTATAGGAATTAGTACTGGGGTTAGTAAAGGCTAAAAGTGCGGGCGCATGCTTAAGAATGCCACCAATGTAGTAAGTGGCCAACTCACTTAAACCAGCATATTTGTCACCAGCCATCAAAGGTTGACCATCTTTCCAGATGGACTGGTGAGTATGCATTCCAGACCCGTTGTCCTCAAATAGAGGCTTGGGCATAAAGGTAACGGTCTTGCCATACTTTTTGGCAACGTTCTTGATGCAGTACTTATAGGTCATCAACCAGTCTGCCGCTTGGATCATTTCACCAAACCGGAAACCTAACTCACACTGACCACCGGTCGCAACTTCATGGTGATGCTTCTCAATGGGCACACCACAGTCTGCCATAGTCAACAGCATCTCAGTTCGCATATCCTGGGACGTATCGGTGGGAGACACTGGGAAATAACCACCCTTATAAGCGGGCTTATATCCCAGGTTGCCGCCTTCCTCTTCACGACCCGTGTTCCAGCGCCCCTCAACGGTATCTACGTGGTAGTAACTGGCATTAGACGTGGTGTCGAACCGAACATCGTCAAAGATAAAGAACTCTGCCTCAGGGCCAAAATAGGCCGTGTCACCAATACCAGTTGCTTGCAAATAATCTAGGGCTTTCTGGGCAATAACCCGAGGACAACGGCCATACCACTCACCCGTACGGGGCTCTTTAATCGAACACACCAGGCTGAGGGTGGGCTCCTTCATAAAAGGGTCAATCCAGGCCGTAGCCGGATCAGGAACCATCGACATGTCTGACTCATTGATGGCTTTCCAGCCACGGATACTTGATCCGTCAAACGCTACTCCATCAGTAAAGCTACTCTCATCAATTTGGCTGCGATGCACCGTCAGGTGTTGCCAAATACCTGGCAAATCGATGAACTTTAGATCAATCATTTGAATATCTTGATCATTGATCATCTGCAAAACTTCTGCAGCAGTTTGAGCCATGGATTACTCCTTTTTATGCATTCACTAAAGCCGTGTTCAAAAATTGCTGACCTCAGGTGTGGCTTTGTCGAAACTATTGACAACTGGCAATAGTCTCAAATTGCCTTGAACCTAGGATCAGCCGCGCCAAGAAAAGTTGGGGGGAATGTGAGCTTTTCAGTACTAATAGGCCAACATGTTTAACGGCCAAGACATTAAACAATGGGCAAGGCTTAAAATGTGAACCCGTTAGGAATTTTCTATGTTCCTAAGTGGCAGTATGCATATCTGATCAACTTGGACCGTATGCTCACAAATATCAAGCAAAACTGCCCATTCCCAAACCACCTTTGATAGCGGCTAGACATCAAAGATTGATCATTACCCTGCACACATCACCTGTGATTGAGCAGGGATGAGCATTTACTCTGACCAGGCTTGGATCATCCTAGAAATAGAAATCCCTATATTTTGTATTTTTAGATACAAATTCAAGTTTTCTCTAGCTAGTTAGCCAAGAAATTGAGGATAGGTGCAGCTGAGCGACTCAATTACCCCCAATCTGACAACTATTAGGCGTACAGCTGCCGTTAGCGTGAAGGCTAGAATATTGCGAAATATTTCTGATTGTAAAAAATAAGTAGCTCAATCCGCTTCTGGGGCGGGTGTATAGCTTGCTATTTAATCCACCGTGGTAGACTTAATTTTGGTATTGAAGTGTTGTAAGCATTGTCGCTAAATGGGTTCCAGGATTTCCATGGCAGCGAAAAACACACAAATCAATACTTGAGCAAGCAATTGGATCACTATTGAGCTTGTTCTCATATTTGGGGCAGGCCGTTTGGGTCAGTGCTTACATGAGAACTTTCACCCCTAAGCTTGGTTATAAGTTCCACTTGATTTTTTGAGTCGCACACTAATCGCACTGGGAGAAAGGTTGCATGCGGGATACGGTGACGGGTTTAATTAGCACCTACGACATCACAGGTCGTTACCTCGATCGCGAAGCCATCGATTCTTTAAGAGCTTATTTTGGCAGCGGTACTGATCGGGTTAAGGCCGCTGCCTATATCAGTGCCAATGCATCTAGCCTGGTCAAGGCTACAGGAGCAGCACTGTTTGAGCAGATACCTGAGTTAATTCGCCCAGGGGGAAATGCTTATACCACTAGGCGATATGCAGCCTGTCTGCGCGACTTAGATTACTATCTGCGCTACAGCAGCTATGCCATGGTGGCGGGTAATTGTGATGTGCTAACCGAGCGAGTCCTCAACGGGTTACGGGAAACCTACAACTCATTGGAAGTTCCTGTGGGTCCGACGGTAATTGGCATCCAGCTGATGAAGGATGTGCTTAAGGACGCCCTTGAAGCTCAGGGAATAACTAACACATTCTTTGTGGACGTTCCCTTTGACCACCTTACCCGCGAACTGGGCGAAGTCAGCGTTTAACCTCCATCTAAGTCGAATGATAGCTATCGAAGGGCACTCATGCTGAGTGCCCTTTTTGATTACTACAGCTAAAGCATTCTCTCGCTCACGCTTTCGGAAATAGATCAATCAGGGGCTATTTTTAGGGGTACAGATCTGCCAAGCGCTAGGCTCGCCTCTGGGTAGGGTTAAGTTAAGAACAGGGGCAAACCTTTGGAAACGTTTTAGAGTTTCTGTCAGCGGTTCGTTGAGGGCCAGTGCGGCTAGAATAATGCGCGTTGGATGCACTTGGGCGTGCAGCAGGTCGTTTGAGCTTCTCAGTTCTTTGGTTAAATGCTTTGAGAAGGCGACGACGTTGTCTTCGGTATCGATCAGCTCTTGTAAAAGGGGCAAATCTGTCTGGGGTAGCTTGAGACCAAGGGGCGTAAATTTTTGGAAGCGTTGGTAGACTTCAGCAATTGATTCGTTGAGGTTGACGGCAGCGGTGATCAGGTGGGCGGGGGTGACCTGGTCAGTGAGCCAGGTGCTGACGATGGTTGAGTAGCTGGATTGGAACTCTTCAGAGAATGCAATAGCATCCTCCCGCTCCACCACAATATCCCTAACCGCATCAGTCTGCACATCCGGCAGCAATAACCCCAGCGGTCTAAATCGCTGAAACCGTTCCAAGGCTTCACTAAGCGATTCACCCACACGCCACGCCGCCTGCACAATCTGAGCCACTGGCAAGTATTCCTCAGACCAGGCAACTTTTTGATTGATGTCTCCCACAGAAAGAGCTAGAACATCTGTCTCAGTAGCCCGAAATTGGCTCAAAGCATCCACATCAACCATTGGCAGTTGCAAACCTATATCAATAAATCTTTCAAACCGTCTGAGCGTATCCGCAATTGGCTCATTAAGCTTATCTGCCACAAACGCTATCTGTACGGGAGAGATAAAATCCTTAGCCCATGCTTCTTGACCATCCAGTTGTTTAGACAGGGCAATAATATCTTCCGGCGTTACTTTGATGGCTTTAATTTTCTCTAGATCTACATCAACTACTTGCAATCCTATAGGTCTAAATTTGTGGAAACGCTGAATAGTCATGTCCACTGGTTCGTACAGACGTGTAGCCGCCAAAATTATTTGAGCAGCTGATATCCGATCCTCAACCCAAGGTAGTCTCCACTGCGTTTTTCCACCATCTTCCGCAGATAAAATAACTTCCAGAATACGTCTTGATAGCACAGTGACATCTTCTTCTTCAACATTGATACTGTTAACAGATTCAATACTTATGCCGGGAACTTTTAATCCTGACAGCTATTGTTTGGATATCGAGGACACAGATATTTGGTGGGTTCCAGAAAGTGAGTATTGGTATCTGAGA
>JBCAWO010000021.1:0-71533 GCA_038534515.1 Cyanobacteria bacterium J06554_1 | reverse complement strand
CCCCCGTGCTGGCGATCTGTAACGACAGCTACCCCTGATTTTTGTGGTTTGAGTTCACCATGGAGATAAAGGATTGCGGCATGATAAAACCCCATGGGGTTTATCATGTCTGCTGTAATCAAAACATCAAGGAGAGACTAGCCATGGCTGATGCCGGTACCAAGGTTGTATTTATCTGTGGTTCAGCTCTGCGGGGACAACCGGACCATGGCAATCTGCAGTCCGCCACCTTTTTAAAGGCCGCGAAAACAACCGCCAGCTATCGGTTGCATTCTGTTCAAAATGGCTGGCATCCCGGTATCTATAGCGTAGAGTCTGGGGGGATTTCTATTCCCGGTGAGCTGTATGAGCTGACGGCTGAACAGTACGACTATCTGGTTTCCACCGAGCCACCCCACATGTATCCGGCGGAGGTGACCTTGGAGGGCGGCGGAGTTGCGCTCGCAATGCTCTACCCCAAAAAACTAATCGAAGAAAACAACTGGCCCGACATTTCTCACCTCGGTGGCTGGGCCGCCTATAAGATTGCTGACGCTTCGTGTACTACTACGGAGATGGGAAAGTGATCGCTAAAGCCATTGGCATTGATATTCTCTTCAGCATCTCCCCTAGGAAGGCCAAATCGAATCGGTCCCTGGCCTACGCGATGATCGATCATTTCTGAAAACAATTCAACTCTAGCCGTTTCTTCCCGCACTCGAAGTGGGCTGTTATCCACCAGGAGACCTTTGGAAACAAGAATCTGATCAAATACGTTACCGTTGCCTCTAAAGTAGATTGTTCCGTCTAACAACCTCAGGTTGCCGTTTTGGTCTTCCGCCTGTTGCTGTAAATAACGCCAGGCCAGATTATAAAACCGAGCTGTCCGCGCCCGTTCAACATCACCACGTTCTCGGGTGGCTCTGGCATAACCCTGCAACGATTCATCAAATGGATCATCATTGAAATCACCCAGGGCAATAATGGGAATGTTGTTCCCTTTTTCATCCAGAATCCGTTCATGCCAATAGGCCAGAGTTTCACCGGCCGTCATCCGAAACCCCCGACTTTCGAAAGCGCCGCCACTCCGAGATGGCCAATGGTTGCAAAGAGCAATCAGCTCATTTCCTGGCTCAGTCGTAAACGTAACCTGTGTAATGTCGCGAGTTCCGGTGCGTCGCATCACAAAATGAGAAAAGATAGTATTCGGATCAACTGTGTAGCGAACACTATCGTATATAAAGGCTGTATCAATACCTCGATGGTCGCGGGTGGCATCGGCATGGACAACAGAATAAGTGCGATTATTGAGTTGTTCGTTCAAACGCGCTGCTAATGTCTCCAACACAAAAGCATTTTCTACTTCACAGACCCCCAGGATATCAGGGCCTTGAGCACTATTCATCTGCTGGATAATGGAGACTAGTTGGCCAATTTTTGTGTTGAATAAGGTAACGGTCCAGCCAGCTAGATCCCTTTCCATCCGCCTTGCCAGCCAGGGCTCGCGGCCAGCATGGTTTTCTGGAGCAAATAGGTTTTCCAGATTCCAAAAAGCGATGAAATGTGCCGACATCGGAAGTACTCCTGGGCTTCAGTGCGTAGATACCAATCTATATGGCCAACAGCGCATATCGTTGAGACACCGATGTCAAAATCACCCTATCGAGTAACAACCTGCTTCCGGTTGCGTTTAAACACCAAACCAGCCAGCCCCAACAATGCCACCAAAATAGACGGCTCCGGAACATCCTGAGCATCACTACCGCCTGCCGACGTTACCAAAGCAGTAGAGCGTGCAATGGGGCCTGTGGTGACCGTTAACGAGCCACCGGGTGCAATAGCAGACGTGCTGGCCACAATGGCATCGGCAGCCAATTCCCCAGCCACCGGCGTTTTTTCAACCGGTGCCAACGACTGACTAAAAATCTGCGCCTGCTCTGTACCGCTGGTGGCAGTAGCCGTAACCAAACCATCCGTAACCTCAAAAGCGAGCTCAGACCCCGCCGGGTCAGAACTTGCCAAGTCAGTGATGGCTGAAAACTCAGTGGTTACACTACTCAAACTAACCGTAGGACCAAACAGCTGAGCTATCGTAGCCATTTGCTGTAGATTTGCGATCGCAGCCCTCGTCTCTTGCCCTAAAGAAAGGCTAGAATTTGCCAGCAAATCGCCAGTGACCGTCACCAGCTCACTCAGGACAAGACTAACACCAAAGCTGACATTGCCATCCAACAAACAGGTAGTAGACAGACAGCTTTCCGCCACCTCAGTACTGTACCCGTCAATCGCAAGCGAATTTGTCTCACCGTCATAGCTAATGTTAAACGGACTCGGGTTACCCAGTAAGGTGAAATCCTTAGATTCCAGAACACCGCCCCCCGTAAACTGATCAACATCAAACAGGGCGTCCGCTGATTCCACCACCTGGCTAGCAGTCAGACCGTAGTTCCCCAAGAACGCCTGCGCCATGGCAACGTAGGAGCTGCTCAGCACATCCTCCACCAAACCGTCGTAGTCTAAATCGATGCTGCCATCAATAAACTGAGCCGAATCATCTAACACGGTAAAATTGCCAGCCACACCCTCTGCCGTTACCCCCAGACTGTCAGGTACAGTGACCCCGTCTAGACCAAAACCACCCAGGCTAAGACCGCCCAGCAACGGACCAAACGTTACCGTAGACGCCGTATCTATCTCAAAGTCAAATGTCAGGGTGCCAGCCTGGGCAGGCGCTACAGCCATCAAACCAACAGCTGAGAGGGCGACTCCAGCAGAAATAAGCGGTTTATTCAAGGTGTTCTTCTCTCCCTTGTAAAAGCAGACTAGTGTTTACCAGCGTGGGTATCTTGACCTCCAGACTAACCAAGTTAATTTGAAGTACTGGCAAGTAAGCCTGCGCTTTTACTAAAGCTTTGATGAAAAAATAGGCCACAGCCCTGAGGTGACGGTTTGGGAGGGGGCATTTCTAGAGGGTTACACGGACGTTTGCCACTGGCTGCATCCGTAAGCTTTGTAACGTGATTTGGTGCTTGTCAAACACCCTACATAAGATCGAGACAGGATGGGCACATAACAATCTTGCTCACCCACCACTGCTCCCTTATCCGGTGAACCCCATGGTTAAGAAAATTATTCTTATCTGTTTAGTTGGATTACTCGGGGTTGTTGGCTTTGCTGGTCCGACATGGGCCTACGCTTCATCGAGTACACCAGTTTGGATCGCAAAAATGGAAACCCCTACGCCTACCGTTCCTACCGAACAATCTCGTCCCCAAAAACAAACCGAAACACCCCCCGTTGATGAGCCAACAACGCCTCAACAGACAGCGACCGATCAGCGGTCGCCGTCCGTTGAAAAGCGCTCCGATGCTAAACCGTTTAACCCTTACGACATGAAGGCGCTGAAACAGTTTGATGCTGGCGATCATCGAGCTAACTAGTCTCTATCCACAGCTGTCACTACCGCCGCCACCCGCTGCTAAGCATTCCGGTGGCGGTACACATCGGGGCGCATCAAAGTTAATCGGAGCCGGTAATGGCCTGGCCATCTCGGCACAGGGTGAACAGCCCTGGGTCCCCACTTGAAACTGGGTCATCATGTCGTGGTCTTCGTGCACTAGATTGTGGCAGTGGATCATGTACTTGCCCTCATGGGGGCCAAAGCGGCCAATCATATCCACCGTTTCAAAATCATTCACAAAGAAGGTATCTTTTTGACCCCGCTCGTAGGGGGCAATGGGTAGGCGGCTGCGACCCAGTAAACGGAAGTGCCCCAAGTGAATGTGGATAGGATGGACCCAACCACCGGTTGAGATAAAGCGCCAAATTTCTGTGGCACAGGGTTCAACAAAGGCATCAACCCGATGGGGGTCCCAGGCTTTACCGTTGATCAGCCACCGAGCCCCCAGGCGCTCAAAGCGAAATGTGCGGATGGGAGCTTTCACCTCAGATAACAGCGTATCAATGGGTGTTAAGGTAGCTAAACGGTCCGGCAGAGGGGGGTTATCTTGGGCCCCACCGCTTACCTGAAAACACATCACCTGGGTACTGCGCAAATTGCCGTCGATATTGCCAAAGAAGATTGGGTTTACCAACAGCACTTCTTTACCGGCATAGTCGGCAAAATCAATCACAAATTCATAGCGTTCTGCAACCCCCACCCGCAGGTTGTCAGTGGCAACGGGGGCACTTAACAACCCAGAATCGCTAGCAACTACCTGTAATGTGACCGGCTCTAAGGAACCGTCGCTGTGTTTGACCCGCGCTTCCAGGCTGAGGGTGCGCGATGGCCCTCCGTTTAATACCCGAAACCGATACTTCCGATTTTTGACCGCCATGCGGGGCCAGGGAACCCCATTGACCAGCACCACATCGTCATAAATTCCTCGATGGCGACGATCGTTAAACCAGAGCTGGCCATCGGGGGTGAGTCGTTTGTCTTGAATCAGTAGGGGAATGTCATATTCCCCTTGGGGCAGCTGCTCTTGGGCGCTAGGGTCACAGAAGTCGGCCGCGTCATACTCTACGATATACATGCCTGCCAACCCCATGTAAACATTCCGAGCGGTGTGCTCAATGGCATGATCGTGGTACCAAAAGGTCGCCCCCCTATCGTTAGGGTAGTAGTAGTCCTTGTAGTACTGAGGGGGGATCAGATCTTCGGCATAGCCATCGTACTGGGGTAATGACGCCACACCGTGCAAGTGAATCACCGCACTGATGTCTCGTCCCCGGTCATCACTGCCCAGCTGATTAATAAACCGCACGACAGAGCCTGTGTTTTGACGCTGACGAATCAGGGGGCCCGGCACCTGTCCGTTATAGCTCCATACCTCTGTTTGTTTACCCGGCAGAATCTCTACCTGGGATTTTTGCATGGTGATGGTGTAACCATCTAAATCTGGACCGACTGCCTTGGCAGGCAGCACCTGCATGGGTTCAAAGGGACGATCAAAGAGAGGAATATCTGGACTAAAACGAGAGTTTTGGTAGGGGCCGGGAGGCTCTCCTGTGCCATGGGGTACGCAATCATCAGAGGCCGCCAGGGCTCTATGGGTACCCTGGCCCCAGGACAAAAAGCTACTCGCACCCAGTAATCCAAGGCGCAGCGCATCACGTCGTGTAAAGTCCATATGACCCTCCACACTATTTTGATAGGTTAGGCAAGCTTATATGCCTGTTTTAACTGCTTACGGTCGGATGGAATAGAAAAATTGAGAAAACGCAATCTTTGCTGGGATTAGGTGGCGATCACTCTGCTGCCCCGATGGGTAATGTAAGAACAAATTCAGTTCCCTGCTGGGGGGAAGAGTTGACGGTAATCTGTCCCCCATGGGTTTCAACGATAATCTGTTGGGCAATGGCTAGCCCCAGCCCCGTACCTTTGCCGATTTCCTTGGTGGTGTACAGGTGGTCAAAGATATGTGATCTGATATCTTCGGGAATACCTGCACCGTTGTCATGAATATAAACTATGACATGGTCTTTGTTTAGCTCGGTGGTGATGGTGATCTGGTTAGGGCTGATTTCTAAGGTTGAATAGTCTTTACCCTGGCTGTTTTCGTCCAGGGCATCAATGGCATTGGCCAAAATATTCATAAACACCTGGTTTAGCTGACCGGGAAAACATGGAATGTTAGGGAGACTGCCGTAGTGTTTGTGAATGCTGATGGCTGGGCGATAGTCGTTTGACTTGAGCCGGTGTTTGAGGATTAATAGCGTACTGTCTAATCCTTTGTGGAGGTTAAAGGCTGTCTTGGTGGCTTTGTCGGTGCGGGAAAATGTGCATAGATTGACGCTGATGTTGCGGATGCGATCGCAACCCAGCTCCATCGACGTCAGCATTTTGGGAATATCATCCAGCACATACTCAAGATCAATTTTCTCTGCATGGCTCACAATTGCCTCCGGCGATGCCTGCTGGCGATAGAGCTCCAGATGCTCTGTCAGCTCCGTCAGACATCGTTTTAACTCAGACAAATTACCCCCCACAAACCCCACCGGATTATTAATTTCATGGGCAACACCGGCCACCAAATTACCCAGAGCCGACATTTTTTCCCGTTGTACTAGCTGTAGCTGAGTATTCTGAAGCTGGCTCAGGGCTTTTTCTAGCTCATGATTTTGCTGATTTATTTTCGCCTCAGCCGCCTTGCGTACACCAATATCAGTTGCCTGGGCAAAGGTATATTGTTCTCCTTCAAATTCTAAAAAGCTAGCAACAACTTCAACCGGAAATACATACCCATCTTTGGTTTGATGAAATGCTTCAAACTGTCGGTGCGATAGTTCCTGTAGAGATTGCCAAATGATCGGCCAGTCATCCTGGGAAAAGGTTGGGGTAATATCCCACACAGACAGCTGGGTCAATTCTTCATTGGAGTAGCCTAACGACTGACAGGCTGCCCGATTAACCGAGATAAAGCGACCGGCTTTATTCAGCCAAAAGGCACTGATGGCATTGTGGTCGATGGCAAACTGGGTCAAACTCAGCGCCTTTTCAGTGGCTTTTCGCTCGCTAATGTCTTGTACTAGCCCTAGGCTATAAACAGCCTGTTCTCCCTTGAGTTTAACCAAATAGGCCGTGGTCTCAGCCCAAAAGTAGGTTCCATCTTTGCGAATGTATCGCTTCTCGAGGGTAAAACTATCAGTCTCACCGCCGTAGAGCTTTTGGATAGCCCGTCGTGACGCGGCCATATCCTCAGGATGGGTGAGGTCAGAAAAGGTGAGCTCAAAGAGCTCTGCTCTGGTGTAACCGGTCATTTCGCAAAATTGCGTATTGACGGTTGTAATTTTATGGCTAGCCATATCCACCTCGGCAAACCCCACAGCCGCTTGCTCAAAGGTGGCTGTGGCACGAGCCTGGCTTAATCGTAGCTCTGCTTCAACCCGTTTTCTCTCGCTGATATCACGAAATACCATGACATTACAGGCTTGATTTACCCAGGCAAGATGGCTGATGGTCACGTCAGCCGGATAAATATATCCGCCTTTGGTTTGATGTTGAGATTCTAGGGTAAGGCTTTTAACGCGCTTAATCTCTTGCCAATACCCCTGCCATTGTTGGGGTGAAAAATGGATATCGATGTCGGATACGCTGAGGGTGATCAGTTCTTCGGACGAATATCCTAGCAGCTCGCAAGCCGCTGTATTACCATAAAAAACCTTTGAATCAGCATCAATCCAGATAATGCCATCTGTCGCATTATCCACTGAGAGCTGCGTTAGTAAGAGTCTGTCGTTACATTGGGTAAGTTCGACTGTCTTTTGTTTTTCAAGCTCATAACGTTGATGAGCCTGTTGCAGTTGTAAATGGGTCCCGATGCGGGCTAATACGTCAGGTGTTTGAAACGGCTTATAAATAAAATCTACGGCCCCTGCGGACAGCCCTTTGACCATCTCTTCTGTCGTGGATGGGACGGTGGTAAAAATAATTGGGATTTGGGCCGTGCTGGGATTGGCTTTGATTTGTTGGCAGGTTTCAACACCGCTAAGCCCCGACAGTTGCAGATCGAGCAAAATGAGACTGGGGCTAACGGACTGTAACTGCTGGAGCGCTTGCTTACCGTCTGGGGCCACGACGACGTCGTACCCAGCTCCAGACAGGATCTCCGTAAGCATATCCAAGTGCTCGGGCTGAGCATCAACGGCTAGGATTTTGGTGTTGGTTGATGTGGGTGCCCTTAAAGCCCGGTGCATCATCATTACGTTTCAGGTACTGACAGATTTTCTAAAACCAGACGTTTGCTTTGCCATTGCCGATTTAGAGGATGAACCGTTCGGGTAGATAGGTCAACACCTTGTGGATAAAATCATCCCGCGGAGCAACAGCGCGTCTTCTTTAGGGTTCCCCGTAGAAAACATCACAATGGCGATGGGGATAGCGTGGCCCTTATTCGGGTTTTATTATTTAGAGAATGGGGTTAATGGAGCCCCATCCAGCAGGGGATGTATCCTCGTTCAAATCATTCAAGCAACAGCGCCGTTAAAACATGCTGCTTAGGCAGACGATAACTTAGGGTAACTGAGTTCCGTCATTGCGTATTTTTTGCCCAATCGGTATCAAATTAGCAATTTTTTGTTAAGTAACCATGTTGAGGATTGTCCAGGCAAACCCTAAAAAAACTAGTGGTAACTTCCTACAAGCTTTTAGCCTGTGTATCGTAAATAAATGTTTTACATAGAGCATTGACTATGGCTTGGCAGCGTCCTGATGGTCGGCAACCCGATGAACTACGTCCGGTTAAGTTTGAGCGTCGCTTTACTCGCTATGCGGCGGGCTCTGTCCTGGCGCACTGTGGCAATACCCAGGTGCTATGTACGGTTTCGGCCTCGGAAGATGTACCTCGCTGGCTGAGGGATTCGGGTCAGGGTTGGCTTACGGCAGAGTATCGCATGCTACCCAGTGCCACCCATACACGCAAGTCACGGGAGCTGATGAAACTATCGGGTCGCACCCAAGAAATTCAGCGGCTGATCGGTCGCAGTTTACGCGCGGCCATAGACTTGGAAGCCCTGGGTGAAATCACCCTAACGGTAGATGCAGACGTAATCCAGGCCGATGGCGGTACGCGTACTACGGCGATTACCGGGGCCTATGTGGCCCTGGAGGATGCGATCGCATCTCTGATCGCCAGCAATACAATCCAACGCTCTCCCCTCAAACACCAGATTGCTGCCGTCTCGGTTGGTCTATTGGAGGGAGACGCCTTTCTCGATTTGAACTATCCAGAGGATGTGGCGGCGGATATTGACTTTAATGTGGTGCTCAATGGCGATCTGGGCTATATCGAAGTCCAGGGTACCGCCGAGGCCAATAGCTTTAATCGGCCTCAGCTAAACCAGATGCTGGACTATGCCGAAACGGGCATTAAGCAGCTAATGGTGTTGCAAAAAGAAGCCCTATTGCAGGAATAGAGCTTCCGGCTGGCTAGGCGGCTGTTTTCGCCCCATCGCCGGGGGCGTTGAGGGAGAGGGCAAAGGTTGCGATCGCAAGGGTTAACCCGCCCGCCACAAAAAACGGCATACCATAGCCAAAGGTAACCAGCACCCCAGAAATGGCTGGGCCAATGGCATTGGCAATACTCAAGCAGGAGGAATTAGTGCCCAGGGCTTCCCCCTGCTCGTCTTTGGATGTGCGTAGCGACAATAGCGAGTCGATCAGCGGCATGGGGAAGGCATTAACAATGCCAAAGAAAAACAGCAGAATCCAGAACGCTTGGATGGTGGGGAATGAAGGGTAAAGAATTAACAGAATCCCCCGCATCACCAGGGCCACCACCAGCAGCGTCACCAGGTTCATCCGCTTACGTAGCGGCTCTAATAAAAATACCTGGGAGAGAAAGGCCAAAATTCCAAAGAATACAAAGGAAAACGCCAGATTTTTAGTGTCTTGCCCCAGCACAGTCAGAAAGAAGGGCTGAAAGGCAAAGGTAAAGACGGTGAACGTCGCCCCGTTGAGAAACGTCATCAGAAAGATGCGACCCACCACCGGTTTGCGAAAGGAGGCGGCCAGGCGGCCAAAACCAAAGTCGGCCAGGGAGAGTTTAAGGTTGCTATCGCAGGCCGCTGGCAGTCGTGTTTCCGGCAGCACCGCAAAACATAAAACAGCGGCCACCAGGGCCATGATCGCCGACACCATAAAGCTCATTCCCAACGGTGTAATCCCCGGCAAGGGTGGCAGCGTTTGCGCCAAATACGCCAGTGGGGGACCCACAACAAACCCCAAACGAAACATACCGCCAAAAATACCAAACGCCTGGGTCCGCTGCTCTGGTGTTGTCATGTCGCTCACCATCGCCTGGGCCACCGAGTTATTGCCCCCGGTCAGACCATCCAACATCCGGGCCAGATACAGCCACCAGGCAAAGGGGCTCACCGCCGCCAGCATATTAGCAACTACAGTACCCAGCAAACTCATCACCAGCAGAGGCTTACGACCAATCCGGTCCGACAGCCGCCCCAGGATCGGTGTACCAAAAAACTGTGACAAGGAAAAGGCCGTCGTCAGCAAACTCGCCGCCAAGTCACTCAGACCAAACTCTTTGGCATAGGGGTACAGCGTTGGAATAATAATGGTAAAACTAACGGAATTAATGAACGCCACCAGGGTGACAATCCAAAACTGCAGAGGTAAGCGTGACTTGGCAGCCATAAATAAACCAGTGACGTAAATTTTTGTAACTCTGTCAGAATATCAGCATGTCTGGGAAAGGAGGAAATTTGCCGTTGCTGATTTAGAAATGCCATACATCAGTATCTTGCAGATAAAAATCATCTCGAGAATCAGCAACGCCGAAAATTTTTGAGTTTTAGGTTTTGGATTAACGACCCAGAATTCTGTTGCCCAACAGAGTGCTTAAAGAGAATAATTCAATCGCGCAGTCAACACTTAGAGATTGTTAAAAATCAAGCTTATGGTTTTAGCTAGGAAAATAGCTGGGGCAGCTGGTTGAGTGTGAAAGGTGTTGCTTGGGGTCCCTCCGAGTTCCCCAAACCCCCTGGTTAGGGCCGGGACGCCGCCCTAAGACCCAACGTACTAAGTTTTCCCTAATGGCAATAAGTTTCGGGTTACGGCGGGGTCGATTATAAATATTCTGAATCGGTTTTTGCAGAAGATTTAGAGGATGAAACTCAAATCATAGGGTTATTGCTTAACGACTCCTTAATTTAGTTGACGCTTCGAGAAAAGTTAGGCTAGAATCTCGTCATTGAGTTTTTTGCAGACTTTCACTGTCATGAACGCAGCCAAGCAGCTATCGCTACACAGTCTAACTAGCCTTTTGGGGCTAGGACTGCTGCTGCGCCTGGCGCATACTAACTTGACATTACCCAAACATTAACAATCCAAGCAGTTTAAACAACTCAGACGTCTGGGCTCCCTGATTTACAGCGGTTTCCTAGGGCTGTCTCCTAGAGCTTTGTATGGTGCTAGAACAGCTCCTAAGCATGGGATGATTTCCCTGTCTTAGGCTGTCATGTCTGTTATCTCTCATCAAAACACTGCTCCCCACCGATACTCTATCCCTTCTTGAGAGAGGCTCCAGGGTGAGTTTTTCCTGTCAAAAATTACCGAACCCGCCTCGCCCTCTGGGCACCCCTCCGAGGAGGGGATTAAATAACAACTATTTTACGGAAACCATCATGTTGCAGAATCCCGCTCACAAATATCGTCCGTTTCAGCCAGTTCAAATCTCAGATGTCGCCAGCGTTGACCTGTCAGCTCGCACCTGGCCCAATCGCACCATTAGCCAGCCTCCTGTCTGGCTGAGTACCGATCTGCGCGATGGCAACCAGGCCCTGGCTCAGCCCATGTCCATTGACCAAAAGCTACAACTTTTTCAGCTACTTGTTCAAATTGGCTTTAAAGAAATCGAAGTGGGTTTTCCCTCAGCCTCAACAACAGAGTTTGAGTTTGTCCGCCGTCTGATTGCAGAAAATCGCATTCCTGACGACGTCACCATCCAAGTCCTAACCCAGGCCAGAGAGTCCCTAATCCGACGGACGTTTGAGTCCTTACAGGGCGTAAAGCAAGCTATTGTCCACGTCTATAACGCCACCGCTCCAGTCTTTCGGCGCGTGGTGTTTGGCAACAGTCAGACCGAGACCATCGAGCTCGCAGTAGCCGCCGCCACTCTGATTCGCCAGCTGGCCCAGCAGCAGCCCGACACAGTCTGGCGTTTTCAGTACTCTCCCGAGGTGTTTACCTCCACCGAACTCCCCTTTGCCCGAGATATTTGCAATGCAGTGTTGGCAATATGGCAGCCAATCCCAGAGGCTAAGGCCATTATTAACTTGCCCGCCAGTGTAGAAGTGTCTACCCCCAATGTATATGCCGACCAGGTGGAATGGATGCATCGCCATCTAGATTATCGAGAAGCCGTAGCCTTGAGTCTTCATCCCCACAATGATCGAGGCTGCAGCGTTGCCGCCGCTGAACTGGGTCAAATGGCAGGAGCTGACCGCGTAGAAGGCTGTTTATTTGGCAATGGAGAACGCACAGGCAATGTAGATCTCGTAACCCTAGCAATGAATCTCTATACTCAAGGGGTAAATCCCGGACTAGATTTTTCCAACATCGACCAGGTAGCCGCAGTCGTAAAGCACTGTACTCAACTGCCAATTCATCCCCGCCATCCTTATGTAGGGGAACTAGTATTTACCGCTTTTTCTGGTTCTCACCAAGACGCCATTAAAAAAGGATTTGCCCAACAACAGCCAGAGGACCCATGGGAGATTCCCTATTTACCCATGGACCCGGCAGATGTGGGCCGCTCCTACGAAGCTATCGTGCGGGTTAATAGCCAGTCGGGCAAAGGCGGCATTGCATTTTTGCTAGAGCGCGACTACGGCGTTAAATTGCCAAAGCCAATGCAGATCGAATTTAGCCAGGTGGTGCAGCAGGTAATGGATACTACAGGGGCAGAAATGTCGTCTGCTGCCATTTGGCAATTGTTAGATGAGACCTACGGCCCGTCTGCTGAACCACTCGTGTATAAAGCACATCAGCTAAAAACTGCAGGGGACCATCATCAGATACAACAGCTAGAGCTACAGATTAGCCATAACAATAAACAGCTGTTTCTACAAGGAGCGGGCAATGGCCCCATCGACGCGCTAGTAGCCGCCCTGCGTCACGGTGGGTTCAAGAGTGAGATTGTTGACTATGAGGAACGCGCTTTAAATACTGGCAGTGGGGCAGAGGCAATTGCTATCGTGGCAGTGACTTCCCCAGGGCAACCGCAGTGCTACTACGGCATGGGAACCCATAGCAATATTACAACAGCCTCCATATTTGCCGTGCTTAATGGGTTAAACCGTTTGCTCCAAAAACAGAACAACGAACAGATTGAAGAAGCGCTGAGTTTATGTGGCTGATGGTTTAGCTGATGAGTCAGGCCAGAAGCGTTCCCTGAGTGAACTCCCAGGGAACGTTTGCTAGGGCGTTTGCACTCAAATAGACAACCTGTAGGGGCGTTCCATGGAACGCCCCTACAGGTTGTCTATTTGAATTTTTGTTGTTTGCGTAGTTCCCTAATCGTCCTGTAAAAACGGCAGTTCGGCCAAACCATCCTGGCTTAAGGAGCTATGTTTTGTAACCTGTTCCTGGGGTATGGGAATTAGAGAGGTTTTGATCGGAAACGGCATGGGAATATTTTCATGGCGGAAGCGTGTATGCAGCCGTTTAATAAACTCATGGCGTACAACCAAGTGGTCAAAATATTCTCGAATGCGCAGATAGACCGTCATCGTGATCGCAAAGTAGCCAAATTCCTTAAACCGAATCCAAGGATCAGAATTAGGCACTCCCCCTTCCACTTGATTCATCACCTCATGGGCAATATCCAGCGCCACCCGCTCCACTTGCTCCAGGTCCGTATCGTAGCTGATGCCAACTTCTAGAATGATTAGCGCCTCTTTATCCGGCAAACCATAGTTCTTAAAGACATTGTTGAGGATGCGGGTATTGGGCACCACCACCATATTGTCGCGAATGTCTTGCAGAATGGTGTGCCGCCAGGCAATATCCACCACATAGCCCTCTTCGCCCGAATCAAGCTGGATAAAGTCTCCCACCCGCAGCTTATTAGAGGTTGCCAAATTGAGACCTGAGAGAAAATTGGTCAAGGTACTTTGAAATGCAAGACCCAGGGAAACACCACCAATACCCAGGGCAGTAAGGAGTGGCGTAATGGCAATACCCAGGGACTGTAAGGTAATCAACACCCCAAATGTAAACACCACAATCCGAGTTAGCATCTCAAACAGGGACGTGAGGCTCCCTGCCCCCTGAGTCTCAGAAAAGTAGCGCACAAAGCCCACAGACAGACGAGCCACAATCAGTGTGCCAGAGGCAATAATCACCGCCAGCAGACATTTTTGAATCGTCAAAAATAAATTATTGTCAATGGGCAGCGTCAAAATAGCTGCAAAAACTCCACCAATGATAAACCAGAGTAGGAGTAAGCCTTTTAGCGAACTGATGATGACATCGGCACCACCCCATCCCAGTTTTGTCGATATGGCCTGCAGTCGATGCAGCCCTTGACGTTCAACAATTAATCCTAGAAAAAACGCACCCAATACAATAACGATGGGTACGATAATGGTAATAATATTGGCAATAGTAATGGAATTGAGGACGGCATTCACGGCGTTTGATAATCAATATCTAGAAATGAATGCTTCATAGATACCGCGATCAATCTTCTTTGGCAAGCGATGGAGCGAGTCAACGGCTGATGACACGCTAGGCCAGAAAATCAGGGTTCCGTTTTCTGATTAGACCCACCATCATTGGGCTCATCACCGTGAACAATGTAATGACTAGTACAATCAAATGCTGATCCCATGTGAGTCGAGCCATGTAGTCCCAGGCCGCTGATCTACCCAGCTCAAAGCGTCCTAGGGCAACATAGGTGACATTGCACATAAACGATGTCCAAAAATCGAAGAGAATTGCCAATATCCAGGCAAATCTTAGTAGATGTATTTCACGCTGCTGAGTTCGGCGACGTTCCCAAATAGACCGAGTAGAAAAATTAAATGCTCCTGCAATTAGGGTGCCGACTAGACTTAAGCCAAGGGCAATAAAGTGGATACCATTTAAAATCAATAGGCTGCCCAAAAATGTTGTGAGCAAATCCCAGATCATGCTGAGTCGAAAGGCACTGATTAACACAAGTCGAGGTAAACCTATATTACTGATGACCTTAGGTTTTATATCTTGTCTCATGGGTATGATGCGCAATAGGGGCCTTGACGCTGATCTGAGGCTAACTTAAGAAGTTGAGGAACTTATGAGGATATTATCTCAAGGGTCACCAATACCTTTTCTGACAAGGCATTAGAAGATTTAAGGCATCGTTTTTTAGGTGTCGTTTAATTAAAACTGTCGGGTCCCAGGCAAGCTTTTTTCTATGTCATGTAACAATAAGATTAGGACAAGCAAGAGGTTCTGTTTGGCCTATCTAGAAAAGAGTTTTCTGATTATAAAAACTCTTTTCTGAATCTGTGCCGTAAGCACCAGTAGTCAACATGTGTATTTATCCTTTGGTATAGCAATCAAGTCCCAGGGGATTGCGACATCTGCCATGTTGCAAGGAGAAGGAAATGAAAAAATGTTATTTAGCAGTGTTTTCTCTGTTATTCATCGTGTTGATGGGGCATCCTGGGCTGGCCGAAACTCCAGCGGAGAGTATAGTCGATGACATACGTGCCACCAACGTACAGCGGCTGATTTTAACTAATGAGTGTTACCGGTGCGATCTAGCCGGTATGGATCTGAGCCAGACCCATTTAATTGGGGCAGATTTGAGAGAAGCCACATTGGCCGGGGCAGACCTTTCCTGGAGTAACTTAGAAGGCGCTGACTTGACTAATGCAAATCTCACAGGGGCTAACTTTACGGGCGCATTTTTGACTAATGCCAGCTTGGCCTACACCAACTTGGACAATGTTAACTTTACCCAGGCTCAGCTTTACTATGTTGATGTTACCGGAGCCTCCATGGAGCATCTGAACTTAGCAGATGCCACGGTTATTGGTACCCCCATTAGCGTTGGTGGCAGCCTGGAGCCGCTAGAAGAAGACCTGCCTGCCCAGCCGTTTCCTCCCATCGAGCCATGGATTGCCCCCTGGCAGTCTCCTGGAGAGTTCTTAGACATACCTCCACAGATTCTGCCCCAGGTCTAATGTCAGTTTTCTAACGTCTCGGTCCCCACAGTGTATCCGCACCCCTATCCCACTGGGTCGGAGATTTAATGTGGTCGTTGCTGTTCCTCGAAATTTTCCCAGAGCGCCCTCGGCGATGGCGTTCGTTGAAGGCTAGTCTGGCCATTGTCAGTTTGGGCTTTCAGGGCTGACTAACCTGACTAGAGCCGTTCTTGTGCGCTATAGTCTACTGGCTTAGCCCCATTAGGGTAAAGAAATGCTCTAGGGCAGTGGGTCAGACTGGAAAGGCATGCAAGAGACGGTGCAAGGATCCGCAATAGTTAGTCTGGATAAGATTGGCGTCACCTATGCAAATGGCGTTGTGGCTCTAACGTCCGTATCGCTGCAGCTAAATCGCGGAGAGTTTGCCGTGGTGCTGGGTTCCTCAGGCGCTGGAAAATCTACTCTACTACGGACAATCAACTACCTGAATCGACCTACAAAAGGCAGCGTTACGGCTGAAGGGCTAGGGGATATAGCCGACTCCCATATGCTGCGATTACATCGTCAGCGTACTGGAATGATTTTTCAACAGCATCAGCTGATTGAACGTCAGTCTGCCCTACAGAATGTGCTGATGGGTCGATTGGCCTGCCATTCATTTTGGCGCAGTCTGTTTCCCCTCCCTCAAACTGACCAAAGACTGGCCCTGGACTGTTTGGGACGAGTTGGTTTGATTGACAAGGCCCTGACTCCGGTCAAAGCCCTCAGTGGCGGTCAGAAACAACGGGTTGGGATTGCCCGGGCTTTGGCACAACAGCCCCAGCTGCTGTTGGCAGATGAGCCGGTTGCTAGCTTAGATCCTGCCAGTTCCCATCGGGTGCTTTCTTTGCTGCGTAATATTTGTAAAACCGATGGGATTGCAGCATTACTGAGTCTTCATCAGGTGGACTTTGCCAAAGAATATTGCGATCGCATCATTGGCTTAGCCCATGGTCGCATCATTTTTGACGGTCCACCCTCAGCATTAGACCCCCATCATTTGGATGAAATCTATACCGATCAGACTGCGGCAGATGTAACATAAAACACCCACAAAGTTGTACAGCATCGTCTACTAAGGAGTAAACCACCATGGCCAGCATCACATTAAAGCAAGGTCTTACAGGTGTTTGTTTGACAGGCGTCATGGCCCTGGTTGGCTGTAGCGGTTCAGAAACAGCACGTTCTAAGTCATCGGGTGACATTGCAACCAGGGCCAGCCCATCTAAGTTGGTCGTTGCCCTGTTACCCGATGAAGATGCCGCCACCGTCATCCAAGACAATGAAGGCCTGGTGAAGCACTTAGAAACAAGTCTGGACAAAGACATCGAACTTGTCGTCACCACAGACTATTCATCTATGATTGAGGCGGCCAGCAACGGTCGTCTGGACCTCGCCTATTTTGGCCCCCTCTCCTATGTCTTGGCAAAAACAAAGAGTGATTTAGAACCTTTTGCGGCTCGTCTGAAAAACGGTTCCACCACCTATACCTCGATCATCATTGGGAATGTGGATGCAGGTGTCGACGAGGTTGCTGATATTGAGGGTCAGACAGTTGCCTTCGGAGATCCCGCGTCCACGTCTAGCCGTCTCTTTCCTGAACTAACCCTGGCAAATGAAGGTTTAATGTCAGGAGGAAACTACGAAGCCGTCTTTCTCGGTGCCCATGACGCAGTTGCCCTGGCGGTTCAGAATGGCAATGCCCAGGCCGGTGGATTGAGCCGCCCCATTTTTGAAACCTTGGTGGAGAAAGGGAGTATTGACCCTGAAAAGGTTGCCATCATTGCCGAATCAGATCCAATCCCCCAATATCCCTGGACTATGCGCTCTGATTTAGATCCAGCCTTGAAGGACGAGATTCGCACAGCGTTTCTAGAGCTGGACGATAACGCTGTGCTAGGGCCCTTTAAAGCAGATGGATTTGCTGCCATGGCAGATAAAGACTACGACAGCATTCGTCAGGCCGGCAATATCCTAGGTTTAGATCTAGGAGAGTTTGTGCAATAGAACCTGTCTTCTGACCCATATCTTGGTCGCTGAATGTTCAATACTCATTAAATCTATAGGCCAACAGCAGCCACTATGACTCGCAACCTAACAGAAGACTCATCATTTGAGAGTATCCTGCGACAATATCAGCGTGGGTGGGTTCAACAGACCGTGCGATTATTGTGGCTGCTAGGCCTGATTCTCATCAGCGTTATTGTTGTTGAACTACTCAACGTAGAGCGCATGGTGGATAGTGTGCCAGCCATGGCTAATCTGCTTGGCGAAATGCTGCCACCTGACTTTAGTCGCTTTCCCCAATGGATTGAACCCATTTTGGATACGCTGGCCATGAGCATTGCCGGAACAGCCATCGCTATTGTGCTCTCGCTACCCCTCTGTCTATTGGCAGCTAGAAATACGACCCCTAACCTCGTTACATTCCATGGTTCTCGCACAGTTTTGAATATTACCCGCGCTATTCCTGAGCTGATTTTAGGGATGATTTTGGTGGCGGCGGTGGGGTTTGGCAAATTACCAGGCACGTTAGCGCTGGGGCTGCATTCTGTTGGCATGGTCGGCAAGTTTTTTGCTGAAGCTATTGAACTGAGCGATCAGGCTCCGGTGGAGGCTGCCCGTTCGGCTGGGGCAACGGGTCCCCAGGTAATCGTCCACAGCATCTTCCCCCAGGTCTTTCCCCAGATGGCCGATGTCACCTTTTATCGGTGGGAATATAACTTTCGAGCATCCATGGTGTTAGGAGCCGTGGGCGCAGGTGGAATCGGGTTAGAAATTATCAGTGCCCTACGGATTTTGCAGTATCAGCAGGTGTCGGCATTACTCATTGTGGTCCTGATAATGGTCACCCTGGTGGATAGTTTAAGCAGCTACTTACGGAAGAATTTTGTCGCGTAGGGGCGTTGATGGGGGGTTAGGGCGTACGTAGGGGCGTTCCATGGAACGCCCCTACAGGGTTTTTTGACCTTTGCATAATCTGCCTAATTTTCTCCTGGGTTACCCATAACACCTATCCCTAAGGCTATATGTATTCATATTGCAGCCTTAGGGATAGGCGGAAATAAGGGATGAATAATTAAATTACGTCCTGATCCCCGTAATTCCAGGAGATAGCGTCAATGACTGCTCAATGGTGACGTAAACTTGGCATTGGCCTGATTTCCAACCGCTAGCTATGCTGCTTTTGTAGGGCAAGGACAGGCCCAATCAAACCCAGGTTTTTCCTTATATGATGGATATCCCCCTAAGTTTGAGTATTGTTCTCTGAAATATTGAGAGACTTAGGGAGATCTTTTTAGTCACTTGTTAGTCCCTAGGCAACTCTTATCTTTCTAGTCAAAATCGCCATCACCTCATTGGGGCGTCCGGTAGAGATGGGTTTACTCCAATCGTTGGGCTCAGCGTAGTGCTTGCTGTGCAGATCCTGGATGGTTAGTTGCACACCGGTCAGGGTCCCAAAAATCATATGGCGGATGGTTTCGAACTGATGCTCGGGTAAGCACTCTGGAGCAGGTGGAACTTTGGGCGCAACTGATGGTACAGCGCGACCCCGGGTTGGATCGGTCAACATAATTTTTGGTCTCCGAAATAATAGTGGTTAAAACCTACGTCAGGAGTACGCCTGATCGCATGGCTTTTATTTTGACTGCTGACCGGACATTAGTCAATAAAATATTGTCGGACATTACCGATCCTTGTAGCAACAACTATTGTTGTTTTGTTGGCGGTGTTGGGAACTCGGTTTGTTTGGCAATGAGTTCAAGAAATTTTGTGGTGGAGCGATCGGGATCGTAGACGCCATTTTCCCATTCGCTCACGGTTTGACGACGGACGCCTAGTGCTTGGGCAAATTTGGCTTGGGTCAGGCTCATATGTTTGCGTAGGGCTTTAATGGTCCCCTGCTGCCAAACAATAGTGTCGCCTTTTTTCTGAATGTTGTACTGTGCCTGAAATTTATGGAAGGTGACGGTTTGTTGAGTTAGATCAACAGTCTTAATATGATAGCCTGCGCTGACCCAGGCTTTGGCCTGGAGGGCGCTATCGCTGTCACGGTTGCTCCACCAGTTTTTCTTTTTGAATGCTGAGGCAGGCAGTGGGTTATGCAGCAACGCTTCAATTTTTTCAAATGTGAGCGTTGTTTCGTCTCCATTGCATGTTTGCAAGTGTTCAAACAGCGGATAGTATTTGCTACCAGGTTTGATACTCATTGCGTAGGTCGGACCTTATGCTAGCTGCCGCTTAATCAAATCGGCAAAGACACCTGGTTGTTTGGCGAGCTGATCAAAGTTACCAACTTGCACCACACGGCCGGCCCTGATTACATAGATGCGATCGGCGTTACGAATAGTACTTAGCCGATGGGCCACAACCACCCGGGTAACGTTGAGCCGATCTAGGCTGTCACTTACAATTGCCTGGGTTTTGTTGTCTAAAGCACTGGTGGCTTCATCCAACAACAAGAGTTTTGGGTTGAGTGCTAACGCTCTTGCAATAATCAACCGCTGACGCTGGCCTCCAGACAGGTTACCGCCCCCCTCGCTGACCACGGTGTGTAGCTGCATCGGAAAGTTGCGTACATCCTCAGCAAAACCAGACATTTCCGCCGCTCGCCAAGCATCGTCCTGGGTAATTAGAGCCCCACCTGAGATGTTTTCAAAAATTGATCCGGCGCTAATGTGACCATTTTGCAACACCACCCCCAGCTGGCGGCGCACGGCGGTCAAATTTAAACCAGCCATGTCTCGCCCATCAAAATAAACGGTCCCTGACTGGGGTTTTTCAAAGCCCAACAGCAGTCGTAATACCGTTGATTTACCAGAGCCTGACGGTCCGACTAACGCAATGAACTCGCCAGGTTTAGCCTCTACTTTGACATCATTTAAAATCAGCGGTCCGTCATCGCGGTAGCGGAAGGTCACATGATCGACACAAAAGGCTCCCGATAGCTGACCTGGGTCATTTTTTTCGATGGTGACTTCGGGGGGCGCTTCGAGGATGGGTTGCGATCGCATCCACAGCGGAATCACATCCATCACATCAATCATCGTCAAACTCAAATTAGTAATACCGCTAATAAAAATAGCAAAGGCCGCATTAAACGCCAGAAACTTACCCGTCGATAGACTAAACGGCCCCACCAACGTACTAGCCACCCAAAATAGGGCAATCGTCGTCACCGTCGGAATCACCGAATTAAACACATTAACCGCATCCTCCAGCTGCTGGGTGCTCAGCTCTATCTGCAACAGCTGACGATACTTGTCGCCCCACTGGGCAAATGCCCTCGACTCCGCCCCGGCAATCCGCAACTTTGACACCCCGTTAATCAGCTGCACCATCAAACCATAGAGCTCTCCTCGAATCTCCAACATAGGTCGTTGTTTCTTGAGCAATAACGCCCCAGAGGTAATGGTGACCACCATAATTAACAACGCCACCGCCAGGGCCAAAGCAGCCAGCTTACCACTGTAATAAAACAACAGCCCCAGGTTCAACAGCGCAAATGTCCCTGACAAAATTGCATCTAATGCCGAGCCGCTCAGCAACCGACGAATCGACGTAATGCTCGATACCCGCGATAGTAAATCTCCCGTGGCATAGTCCCTAAAAAACGATGTACGCAGCTTGAGCAATCGATCCCACACCGCCGCCTGTAGGGCCACATCAGAGCCCGTCTCCAGCCGCATGGTGGTAATCGCCTGCACCAGTTGAAAACTGGCCCGCCCAATCGCCACCGCCACCAGGGCCAGACCAATTTGCAACAACAACCCAGAACTACCAAACGGAATCGCATCATCCACCAATACCGCCGTCATCTGGGGTAGGACCATACCCAACAGAGTCACGGCTATCCCCGCCAGCCCCACCACCGTCAGGTCTCGCCGCCGCCCTTGAAAGGCAAACTTAAGCAAGTCCCAGGCGGTTAGATGTCCATCAGGCAACGGTCGATAGAACATAAACGCCACCGGTTCCACCGTTCTCGCCACAGCTTCATTGACGGCTACGCGTTTACCGTTGGCATCGAGCAGCTCATAATGGGTCTGGCGTACGGGGAGCAGCGCCACCGGCTGACGCCCCTCCTGGGTATAGGCAACCAGTGGACCCGCATCCTGTCGCCACCAGCGCCCCCGCAGCAACACCTGTCGTAGTCGCAGCTGAGACGATCTAGCAATGGCCTCTAGCGGCTCTTTAATCTGCTGTGCTTGCTCAGATTCCGCCGGCGGCTCAATTTTTACCCCCAACACATGACCCACGGCCCCCGCAATTCTCAACAGCGGTGTTTCCGCCAGTAGGTAATCCCCGGCACTGGGCTGTAAGACCGATACCAGCCCTTGTAGCGTTGTTTGGGTCACCTCTTGGTTTAGCTGTTGACGGGCTGTAAACTGTTGTTCACCCCGCTGGCGATCGGTTTGCCACCCCGCTTCGATCACCTCCAATGCATACTGATGGAAGAGATTTAACCCCTGCATAAATTCTTTGTAAGAACTCTTTGAGCAAAGCTGGTCAGCCGATACCACATCTAAATCCACTGGCTGCTCTTGGGCCTGTAACCAAGTTGTCCGTGAAATGGGAAACAAAGGAGACGACGGATCTAGCACAAACTGCGACGCATCTAGCCAATACGCCTGATTTGTCTTGGGCTTTACCCACATCATCGCTGCCTTGGGACTGTAGCTCCCCGCCGGTTCAAGACTCACCGTCCCAACAGCCTCAGAAACCTCCGCAATTGACCGTCCAGGAAATCCCTTTACCTGGGTCAGCCCCCCCACCCAGCGCTCAACCTGCCTGAGCAACGGAATCGTCACATGGCCACAAATTCCCCCATCCCCATTAGCATCCGCCTCCTTAGCAATAGGCTCAATCTGACTCGCCTCAAAGGCCACCGCCACCAATGCTAAGTCACAGGACCGCGCTTCAGTCTCAATAATCAAATCCCCCACCTCCACGGTCCACAGATAGCGGCGTTCGCCCACAGCTGCACCATTTTTCCAGCCCACGGCAAAAATACCAAGGCGACCGGATTTGACTTGCCACAGTCCCGATGATGAGAGGGGGAAGACATCATTACTGTTGATGGTTTGAATACCAGACGCGTTAGACGTACTTTGTGAATCTGCAAGAACCATAGGATTTAATTCGGTGTCTAAGTGTCTAAGAAGAAGGTGTCTAAGAAGAATTTGTTTAAGTTAAATACCCTAAAAGCATAGGAAACTGACAGCATTGGGTACTAGCGCTAACGGCTAGGCCACCGCCAATGCCGTTCCCGAACTCCGAATCAGATCCCCATAATGGCCCTCTTTTTGCCAAAGTTCGTCATGGTTTCCCCGCTGCACCACCTTGCCGCGATCTAACACAATAATCTCATCTGCATCTCGAATTGTACTTAGCCGATGCGCCACAATAATGCACGTACACCCACGCCGTCGCAGATTCTGATCAATAATCTTCTCAGTCTCCGTATCTAAGGCACTGGTCGCCTCATCCATAATCAAAATCGATGGGTTATTCACCAATGCGCGGGCAATCTCTAACCGCTGACGCTGTCCCCCACTCAGGTTCTGCCCCCCCTCTAACAGGGTGGCATCATAGCCATAGGGCATCGCCAAAATCGCCTCTTCAATCGCGGCGTCCCGACAGGCCTGCTTTAAATCTTCGTCAGGCACCGTGTCATCCCACAGGGTGAGGTTATCGCGCACGCTGCCGGCAAACAACAGAATATCTTGCTCCACCATGGCAATGGAGTTTGTTAATGTGGCCTGGGAAATCTCTTGTCGGGGACGACCATCAAAACAGACATCACCACTTCTCGGCTGATACAGTCCGGCGATCACCCGAGCTAGTGTAGATTTGCCCGAGCCGCTGCCGCCTACTAGCGCAATCCGCTGTCCTGGTTTAATCGTCAAATTAAAGTCTTCAATTAAGGGCGGATCTAGTGGGCTATAGCCGAAGGAAAGATTATGAATCTCCACTGCCCCCGAAAGACGATGGTTATTGGCGGCTTCTTCTTCCTCAGAAACGTTGTGCTTACAGTGTTGGCAAAAGGCTAAATCTGTTTCGTTTTCCAACACGTCATCTAGCCGGTCGAGGTTTCCCTGCAGGGTTTGTAGCGTCCCAGCAAACTGTACCAGGGCATTTACCGGACCCTGGAAGCTTTGCATCAACAGCTGGAAGGCCACCAGCATACCGATGGTGAGACTGCCGTGGATGATGCGCCAACCGCCAATAATTAGCAGCGAGAGATTGGCCAGGGTGGACAATAGCGACGGTAATAGGCCGATAACCCGGTTAGCTAGTCCCAGGTTTTGCTGGGCGTTGACAGCTTTGGTATGGTAGCCGGCCCAACGGGCAAAAAAGTCAGACTCCAATCCGCCCGCTTTTAGGGTTTCCATACCCTGCAAACCAGCGACGGCAATCCCCGATGCTTTGCCATATTCCTGCACCAGCCGCAGGTTGGCATCTTTTCGCTGACGCGAGACCCATTGCAGCACACCTACGTTAATGATGGCAAAGGAAATGACAATCAGGGTAAGGGGAATGTCGTATTGGAGCATTGCGATCGCATAAAACACGATCATCACCGAGCTAATAATCGTCGTCGTCAATCGCCCCGACAGGACGTTAGCCACACTGTCATTGAGGCTAATGCGACCGCTGATTTCCCCAGCAAACCGCTGGGCATAGAACCCCACCGGCAGCTGCAGCACATGCCACACAAACCGACTGGCCATCCCCACCGACAGCTTAATCTTAAGCGCCCGTAAAAAGCGCAGCTGCAGCATGGTCAATACCCCCTGCACCAGCACAATCAGGGCAATCCCCAAAAGCACATAGGGCAGCCAGTCCAGACGCTTAGCCAACAGAATATTGTCAATATAGATCCGGCTAAAGGCAGGCAGGGCCAGGGTGGGCAGCACCAGCAAAAAGCCCGCTATGGTGCAATAGAGCAGCGCCCCGGTCGACCCCGCCAGCCGTCGCACCAGGGAGCCGATGACATTGGGTTTGCGTCCACCCGGTTCAAAGGCATCCGTCGGCGCAAAGGTGAGGACAATGCCCGTATAGCCCTCATCAAATTCTTGACGGGTGACTCGACGGGGTCCGGTGGCGGGGTCGTTCAGACGCACGTGGTTAGGCTCAAACCCATCCACCACCAAAAAGTGGTTGAAATGCCAGAAGACGATAAACGGCGGCTTGAGCTGTTCTAGACTGTCTAGATTTTTCTTAAACCCTTTGGCCTCAAGGTTATACATGCGGGCCGCCTTAAGCACGTTGGCGGCCGTCACCCCATCCCGCGATACCCCGCAGGCATGGCGCAGCTCCGCCAACGGCACGTAGCGACCATAGTGGCCCAACACCATACTGAGGGCGGCAGCGCCACATTCCACCGCTTCCATCTGCAAGACCGTTGGCGAATTAACCCGACGTGTCATCCAAGTTACTCCTCTAGGCGAACTCCCAAACCCGGTTTTAGCAGCCCAATTTCTATATGAACAGTATCTGCTACAGCATCAGAGCAAATGATTAGAAAACGTTGAGAAGTCAACACTTCTTAACCAGATACGGCATTGGGTTAAGGGGTGGCAGGACCAAGCCTGCTCAGGGCATGCACCAAGCTACACATCCATCGCCATAAAGCTAAATAGCTTATACAGGATCCGAGCACTCACATTGCCATCCCATTCATGGTTGCCGGTTTCACAAATGTCGCAACCAATAATGTGTCGACCGCTGCGAACCACTTCACGCCACAGACAGTAGACTTCCTCCAGGTTTAACCCCCCCGGCACAGGTGTACCTGTATGGGGACACAACTTTGGATCTAGACCATCCACATCGCAGCTAATGTAGACGTTCTCTGGCAAGTTGCCCACAATGTCTTGGCACTGCTGGAGCCAGCTTTGCCCCCCATAGGCCGCCTGTTTTAGCTGGGTATCTAAATAGGTAACAATCCGTTTATCAGACTGTTGAATTAGGGTCATTTCCCGGTGGGAAATGTCGCGAATGCCCACCTGTACCAGCTTAGAGATTTGGGGTATCTGTATAGCGTTGAACATGATAGAGGCATGGGATTCTTTGAACCCTTCGTAGGCATTGCGCAAATCACCGTGGGCATCCAAATGGAGAATACCAAAACTGAGATATTGCTGAGCCAGGGCCTCTAGTCCCCCGAGGGGGACACTGTGATCGCCACCGATGATGATGATCTTTTTTTGTTGCTGCAGTGCTACCTGGGTCTGGTGGCTGACCCAACGGCTCATGGTTCGGCAGCCCTGGTTAATTCGCTCCAGGGCAGCGGCCAAATCAGGATTTTCTTCGGGGGTAATGCCCTGTTCAGCTTCGCGGATAATTGCGATCGCATCCGGTCTTAAGCGCCGATTTTTAGCCAGTAACCACCCAGGAATCGGCAGCATATAAATCCCCTGCCGCCACGCCTCAGGATTATCAAAATCATAAAAGTCAAGCTGAGGCGATGCCCGCAAAATAGCCTCTGGCCCCTGGCATGTACCGTCCTGGTACGACGTCGTCACATCCCAAGGCACCCCAATTACCACCGTACTGGCATGGGCATAGTCATGGGGAAACCCAAATAAATTACCATTGACAGCCCCCACCCCACCCGGATCAAAGCTAGCAATTGCGCTTAAAACGCTGTGCGACCGATTAGAAGCTCTCTTGCTAGACCGGTTGTTAGATTTATTCTCAGACCGAGACTGCTTACCCATACTAGTCCTCAAGCATGGTGCGGATAAAGGTGGGTAAACAAAACGCCGCCCCGTGAATATCGGTATTGTAGTACTGCAAATTAAATGTCTTAGCAATGTGCCCAGACCGCTGCCGATCAAGATCTGTCACCGGATGTTTACCCTCCTTTGTACAGTAGGTAAAGCTCCACATACCGGTGGGATAGGTAGGGATAAAGGCCAGGTAGCAAAAGACGCTGTCGACAGTAAAAATCTCCTTTAAACAATGATTTAATTCCACAAATGCCTTTTGATTAAAATGGGGAGATTCACTTTGGGCCGTCATCACGCCACCGGGCCGCAGACAACGATACACATCCCGATAAAACTCCTTAGAAAACAACCCTTCAGCTGGACCCACCGGATCCGAGGAGTCCACCACAATCATGTCAAAGCAGTTGTCCTCAGACTCCCTGACATATTTAATCCCGTCATCAATAATTAGCTTGAGCTTAGGATGCTCAAATGCGGACGATAAACTAGGTAAAAACTCCTTAGAGGCCCTAACAACAGCCTCATCGATTTCTACCATGGTGACGCTTTCAATGTGGTCATAGCGCAAAATTTCACGAATGCTGCCCCCGTCCCCACCGCCGATGACTAAAACATTCTTTACCTCAGGCTCTACGACCATTGGCACATGGACGATCATTTCATGGTAGGCCTTTTCATCCTTTTCACTACACATAACCATTTTATCCACGGCCAGCAGCTTGCCATACTCAAACGTGTCAAATACTTCAACAGTTTGATAAGGAGATTTTTCCCTAAAGAGACAATCCCCCTTATGGCGAATGGACAGGGCCATATTTTCATTGCGGTCCGTAAACCACACGCTGCGGCTATATTTAGGCACAACCAGCTGCTGGGTGGCATCGTTTCGCAGCTCCCCCAGTTCGATACTTGCTTTTTCCAACAGATCTAACTGACCACGGTTAATCTCCACCGCTGACCCATGTTCAGCCTGAAAGGCCTGCTTCAGCATTTTGTAGGATGTCCAGGGGTTGACCGAATCACCACAGGTAAATAAATCTACGGCCGCGTAGCGATATTCTGGCCAGGTGTGAATAGCCAGGTGACTTTCTTGGATCACCACCACCCCGGACACCCCAAAGGGTGAAAAATGGTGGAATACGGAGCTAATGATGGTAGCACCAGACTCCTTGGCCGCACTCACCATACTTGACTCGATACAGGGGACATCATTGAGTATTTCTGAGGAGCATCCGTGGAACTCAACTAAGATATGGCGGCCAAGAGATTTCATGAATGTATAGACCCGATACAACCTACCTAAACAGTTACCCTCAGAAAAATGAACAGCCCTCTCATAGGACTGTTATAGTAACTTCGCTCAATCAGTGCCGTTGCTAATTTATGAAGATGACTCAACCTCAAAAAAACACCCTATATCAGCATTTTGAAGATAAATCATGCCCAGGATCAGCAATGCCCAATCAGTTTATAACTAAATGGATAAACTTAAACAAGTCCTACTGTTGAAACAATTCTCTCCGTAAATAAAAGCTGCTTTACTCAAGAGACCAGCTTTTATTTTGAGCCAAAAGCTGAGCCGCCTGATTCATCGGCAGCGGTTTAGCAAAGAAATATCCCTGGGCATATTGGCACCGTAGCTTGTTTAAAAGACGGGCTTGGGCCAGGGTTTCCACACCTTCAGCAATAATATCTAGCTGGAGACGATGGCCCAGGGAAACGATGGTGCCAACAATATCCGCATTTTCACTAATGGTCTCCATGCGATCAACAAATGATTTATCGATTTTAAGGGAGTCGATGGGCAGCCGGTGGAGATAACTCAGGGATGAATAGCCCGTGCCAAAATCGTCTAAGCTAATGTGTAACCCTTTATTCTTAAGCTTTAGCAGCTGCTGAATGGCGGTGTCTACATCCTCCATGGCTACGCTTTCGGTAAGTTCTAGTTTGAGACCACGGGGATCAATCTGGTGATGCTGAACAATCGCTGCAATTGTCGTTGCTAGATCCTGTTGAACAAATTGACGACTTGAGAGATTCACGCCGATAAAGAGGGGTTCGACCCTGGGAAAGAGCTGCTGCCACTGGCGAATTTGGCGACAGGCCTCATCTAGAATCCAATTTCCCATGGCCAAAATCATGCCAGTATCTTCGGCAATCCCAATAAAGTCATTGGGGGGCACGGTACCCCGTTCTGGGTGTTGCCAACGGATCAGGGCTTCAAAACCTGCGATCGCACCTGAGCTTAAGTTTATAATCGGCTGATAGTAAAGCTCAAACTGCTTGTACTCTCCAGCATGGCGCAGCTCCATTTCCAATTGGAACTGGGAAACCGAATGGGTACGCATGTCTTCGTTAAAAACCTCATGACGATCCCGTCCTCGATTTTTAGCTTTGCCAAGGGCACGATGGGCATCCTGCAACAGCTCATGGGCAAGATAGCCCTGCCCCTTCTGATGGAGCGCAATGCCGATACTGACAGTGGTACTCACCGTCTGACCATCAATCTGAATCGAATCCATCAGACTTTGACGTAACCGCGCTGTCGTATCGATAACCTCTTGGGTATGGGCTACCGATGGCAGAATCACCGCAAACCGATCGCCTCCGACCCTGGCAGCTGAGGCCTTTGGCATATGTTGAACAATCCGTTCGGCCACGAGCTGTAGGAGTTGGTCGGCCACCGCCACCCCTAAACTTTCGTTGACTGATTTAAATAGATCCAAATCGATCAGGAGCAATGCCGCCATCGGCTCTGGTGTCTGGCGCTGATTTAGGTGGTGCTGCAATCGCCTTAAACTGGATACTCGATTGGGTAGACCCGTGAGCGGATCGTAGAAGGTACGATAGAAAACCTGATAGGCAATGGTGCTACTGACCACGCTGGCAAAGCCTAAAACCGCCGGCACAATAGGAATCCATCCCCCGTAGGAAAAGACAAGCCAGCCGGTGCTGATGAGCACAAATAATGCGATCGCACTGCTCAGTGCCAACAATACAAACCGTTGTATGTGCCAGGTTAGAACTCCGCCGATAAAGCACCAGACACCTATCCACAACGTTTCTTGCCATTGGGACCAGCCCCAAATCAGCCCATAATCTCCTGCAACAACCGACAAAATTTGGCTAACAGCATGGGCATGGACCAGGACCCCAGGCGTTGTTGCCGCTGAGTTTGTATCAGCATTGAGAGGGGTAAAAAAGGTGTCCTTAATGCTAGGCGCTACGGTGCCGATTAAGACCACTTTGTTCTTAAACCAGCTAGGATCAATCTCACCGTTTAAAACATCCGTCAAAGAGACTTGTCGGATAGCGTCATTATTTGTCTGATATTGCAGCATCACCTGATAGCCCCCCATGTCGGCATTGTGATAGCCCCCTGTGTTTGACGCCAATGGGGGAAACAGGGTCCCTGCAATGGTCAGTCCCTCCAGGTTCTTCTCAAAAATATCTGGGCCATAGCGATTTCTCAGAACGTGGAGGCTTAACCGTAAACCCAGGGCATAAAAATCATCAGGGGCAATCGATGCAAACATAAAATTGCGTCGAATCACGCCATCGGTGTCTGCGACAAAGTCGGCAAAGCCAATGCGGTCCGGATCCATCCCCTGGGGAGCTGGGCTACTGCGTGTGGGATCTAACCCCACATCATACACCCCATAGACGTTCTCCATAGCCAGCTGTTTGACTAGACGCTCCCGCCCAGGTGGATGATCAATATCCCGATAGATATCTAACCCAATGGTCGCAGGTTCATAGGTTTGTAAACGCTCCAGTAGCTCAGCCACCGTATCGTCACTCAGAGGCCAATTATTATAGTGACGAATATCCGCCTCATTAATACCCACCACCACTACCTCAGGTAATCCTACATCCGTTGCATAATGGCGCATTTGGCTATCAAACGTTTTAAGTTCTAGCCCCTCTAGTCCCCCCAGCTGACGAATGCCAATGACAACAAAAGCCACACCCAAGGCAATCAGTATGTAGCCATACTGCTGTAGCTGTCGCCACAGCAACAGTTGCGCAGAACGTAGCCCACGACGGTAAAAGCGACCAAAGCGCAATGGGTCCCCCTAAAATTAGGTAGTCGGATGGTTATAAGGTAACGATTAATCAGATGGTAGACGTGCCTACCAAGGATGCCCAATCACCGTAAAACCAGACCAATAGGCCGGATGACTAAAATCCCAACTACCGCTGGCATCCAAGCTAGGGAGGTCGCCAATGATATGATCTCCGGTGCCATAGAGGGTACCGTCTGCAATACCAACCTTTCCTTGGAGCATCGCCAACTGCGCCTGACGCAGGGCGGCGCTGCGGGTCAACGGATGTTCCAGGGCCCGATAAAACTCCGACATAAGTCCCAGGGTACCCTCATCACTAATGGACCAAAGGCTGGCCAGGGCAGTTTGGACTCCCACACTGACGGCTAATCCTGCAAATCCAAATTCGGCGGCATGATCGCCAAGCGCCGTGGCACAGGCACTCAAAATCAAAAACTCAATGGTCTTAAGCGGTAGCTCCTGAAGCTGATGAAGCTGTACTGCCTGTTCCCAAAGCATTACATAGGAGGACTCTAAATTTCCCGGTTGAAACACCGCATGGGTAGCCAGATGCACGCTGGTAAAACTGCCCTGTTCTAAACGCTGCGTTAGGGCATCAAGGGTGGCTTCATGGTCTAAATAGTGTTCATCGTTGTGGCTTTGACTAGCTATCGCCAACTCCAAGGGCACGGCCGCTAAGTCTGGCTGCTGATCAAACTCAGCAATGCCCATCGCCAGGGTAGACCGATGCCCCACGTCACGATTTGCCGACGGCTCCATGGATGTCAACCCGACACTGGGTAGCAGGCCGATACTGTAGTCTTCAATCAAAAAGCGGTTCCCATCATGGAGGGCGGCCAGGGGTAGAGACCGTAGCCCCCGATCTACAATGAAACCAATATGGTCGATGTTGGCCGTTTCCAACTCATCTAACATCGGTCGCACAAGCCAATCGAACAGCTGCTGTGCGGCGGGTAAATATTGGGTGGGGCGCAAAACAGGGTTAGTAATGGTTTGGTGAAATCTGTCCACAACAGTCTGAACCTCTGCTGCCGTCACCGGAACAGGGCGATATATCGGGGGGCCCTCACCATCCACCAATACCAGCTCCACATGGGTATCTTTAAGCCGAACGTACATAAGGGCAGGTGTAATATTTTGACTGTGGCTGACGTGATTTAAAGTTTGCTGGGTTGTTTGCAAAGAGGGAGATGGGGGCATGGGTAGATTCAGGGCCTCAACAAATTCAGATGAGAACGCCATCTCTATCTGAGCCCAAATTAACTCGCTATTGCTAATGGCCCGCTGACGCTCTCTTGCAATATCATTTGTAATCTCATTGGGCCCCTGGATGAGGGCAGTGAGCGTTTGAATTCCCGAAGAATTTAGACGCTCTACAGATGGAATGGTCGCTTCAGCAGGTCCCAAAGAATTCGACTGAGGCGCTGGCGGTGCAGCCGGACGTAAAACAGTGGGCTGAACAACAGCAGGTGAGGTCTGATCAAATAGATTATTCAGTTCGATGGTATCTAAGCTAACGGCTTGGGTAACCGTTTGAGGCGCAGCTAGGGTATCTACCCCAGTGGAAATATTGCCCATCGTCCCGTGCACATCACTATTTCCCAACGAAAAAGGAACTGTTGGCTCACTACTGTAGGTCAAACCAATGGTCCCATTGCCGGTGGTTGACAGACTAGCCTGAGATTCAGTATCAGAGATCGTCTCGATCACACGGATAGATTCTTGTGTCACCACCTCAATATCACCACCATCTCCCGTTCCCGTAGCATTAATGGAGTCGATAACAATATCACCATTCGCATTAAGCTGGATATCGCCTCCCCGGGTTTCTGCGAGGTCAGGACTAACGGTTATTGATGTAATTTCTTGAGTCGAGATCGCCCCCTGGGTGGCATTGAGGGAAATGTCTCCACCGTGCCCCGTATTACTCCCGCTAGCGCTAGTGTCGGCAGCCAGTGAATCGGTGGTGATAGTCTCACCCAGGCTGGTAAGGGAGATAGCACCGGCCGTACCGGAGTTATTGGTGATTGCGGTTGCTGCGGTGGTGATGTCATCAGTGGCAATACGGCCCAGGGCATTCAACGTAATGTCACCCCCAAAACCAGTGTTGTTATTACCTGACGTATGGGTATTCAGGCTACCCGTGGTAATGTCTCCAGCTATAGCATTGAGGGTGATTTTACCGGCGTTCCCCGTGTTGCTAAGGGCATCGGTTGCCGATGTAATCGCTCCAGTCACAATGGTATCGACTGCGGATAGAACAATATCGCCACCGTTTCCACTGTTGTTTAAAGTGCCACGGGCCGTACTACTAAGGCTGGCAGCATTGATACTTCCTTGGGTTGCTGTCAGACGAATATCGCCAGCATTTCTGGAGTTGTCAATGGCGGAAAATGCACTGGTGTCTAGCTCTCCAACGATGATGTCAGCGGCGGTGATGTCAATAGATTGCCCCGGTGCCCTCAGGCGATCGTCCGGGGCCATGGTGAAGCTGCCCTGCCCGTTGCCATCTGCATCTGCGACAAAGCTAATGCTGCTTGAGCTCTGGGCAAAGGTTAATGCCTCATCCCTGAGAGGGTTAATGGTAATGTCATGGCTGCTCAAAATCTGAATCTGGTTAGCGCTCAGCTGACCGCCCACAGCTGCCGTACCCAGGGGCAGCTCCCATAGGGGGGACCCCGTCAGGCTGGGGCTGCCATCCTCAGCGATCTCGATGGTCGCTGCATGATCTGTTCCCTCGGAGATAAGCCATGGAGGTAATGCCTGTGTCGCCTGGGCAAACCCAAACTGAAATCCATCTGAAAAGACAACAGTTTTATGGGGGCCGACGGCGGCTATGTTGACTGCCCCACCGCCCATTGTGCCCAAATTAACAACGCTATGACCGATCAGCGATAAAGAATGCTGCTCATCAACCCTGAGGTCTCCAAAATTAGTAATGGTAGCCGGTTGATCAGGGTTGAAATGCAGCTGTAAAACATTCCCTTGCACCCCTGTGGGGTCACCGACTAGGGCAAAACTACCTTGGGTAAAGTCCAGTCGCTCTGCCGTTAAAGCGGTAAAGTCACCCGCTAGATTAATCGATGCCTCAGCCCCAAACAGCATCCCTGCCGGATTGATCAAATATAGACTGGCCGGGCTACCACTCATTGCAATCATCCCATCTATGTAGGATGGAACACCGTTGGTGATCCGACTCAAAACAGTATCCACACCAGAGGCTACACGAAATTCCGCTATCTGGCTGCTCCCTAAGTCAAATTGCTCAAAACTATGGAATAAGAGGGTGCCCTCATCTGCAAGAGTGCCACCAACAATGTCAAACTGACTTTCGTATTGAATAACTTGAGTTTGAATAGAATCTTGGGCGGAAACCACCTGGGCATAGGACCCGTGATGTTCTAATCCCCATAGGCCTAAGGTGGTTATCCCCCAGAAATATAGCGTTTGAACGCGACTACGCCGTAACGTTTGGAACCTGTCCATGATAATCGCTACTGCTCAGCTGTTGCTGTGGTGACCGTTTACTGGTCTGCCCCCGTTGTTGGGGCCAGGTCTACAGAGTTGGCATCCACTGACAGAGGCACGATTTGATCAAGCCTGGCCGATGCCATTAGCGTATGCCATTGGCTTAATACATCCTGATTGCGAGGCTGTTGTTGTAACTGTTCTAGCAACACATCCAAGCGATCGTACCAAAGCCCCCTACCCTCAGACGATTCAACCCGATCAACCCACCCTTCCACTGAAATATTTTCTGAGTGGTTGTTAGGATTACAGATAATTGAGGCGGCCCAACGATAGCGCTGAGCTACTTCCAGCTTGGGTGCACCCGCCATGGTGCCAAGATCTAATCCCACAAGATCAGCAGTTGGCTCAATTGTAAGAGCAGTTTGATAAATAATCTCGTCTTGGGCATTAAATAAATAAAACTCTAGCTGTTTAGCACTGGCTACATCAGGTATGCTCAACCAAAGTGTGGGTTCAGCTACGGCTGTTGCGCCCAAATTACTTTCGGGGATTATGGCCACTAGCGGTTCGGCATTTTGAGCACAGGCAGATGTGGGTAGGCGAGAAGCACCGCTGATCCGCCGTCCGGGGAGACCCTGGCGTACCGGCTCTTCCTCTTTTGCTTGGGTAACTGCAGGAGAGAGACAAAAAGCCCCAAATACAACAGCTAGCGCAGTGCGTCGAGCCCACCGTTTGGCAACCTGCAAAGGAGTAAATGGAGCTACAACGTTGGTGAGTGTCATATGAAATAATAAATCTGACGTTCTGTAGGTAGTGGCACAGAGATGCCTTAAATGAGACTTTAGAATTAGAAGGTCCTCCCATGGGAGATATACTGCCCAGCACACTCTTAGAATCAAACACAGAGAGCCGAGAAAATGACGTTTGCGTTCTATTGATGGGTTAGGAACTTGATAATTCCGTGCATGTCCCGCTCTAACTTTTCTAAGTCATGGCAGCCCTTGTTCAAAACCGTAGTTGTACTTACTCAATCATGTGTTTTATGCAAAAATGCGCACAATCATTTAGGAAAAAGTAGAGAGAATCACTATTAAATAAAGTGCCCTGATCAACCACTGCGACCCACTCTCACCAGGAAATAGAATGAAATCTTTCTCTTCTAGACAATGAATTTGATGGGTACTTTTTTAAGAAAATATTATGAAAAGTATTCGCCATTTGGCGTAGGCAAAATGAATAAAAATGGGTAATTTTAATGATTTTACCTTTTCAAAACCATAATCATAATTGATTCAATTACGTAGATAGTATAAACGTCTTACTACATCAGAATACTTGCGTAGCTCATGGCTGGTCTGCAGCCCAAGAGAGTCTCTTTAATGCCGATAGCAAAGCCGTAAATCTGGTTTGGACCTATTGCATCGGTCAGGTTATTTGAGGCAATGGGCATCTCTGAAGCCATAGATTACAAAAAACCGTCCTAGAACAATATCTAAGACGGCCTACGTGGATTTCAATTGTGGATGATATGGTTTCAGCTAGCGACGCTGTTTTCCCTTATTGTTGTGCTTTTCAGCCTTAAAGCTGCCCTCGCCACCTTGAGCAAACCTATCTTTGCTTCTAGATTCACGGGCTATGTAGTCAATCAGCGCCTGATTTAATAGCTGCTCATCATAGTCTCTAGACGCTGATTGTAAATGCTGTTGGCTGGGCTGGAATGTCTTACTGATTGCTAGGAAAATACCAATGACAATAAATAGCGGTAGAAAAGGCATGGGGTACCCTCGTAAAATTCAGTAGATGCATTGATGAAAGGGAACATGCAATCTAATCTACCTCTGTAAAATTACTGTGAAGATGATTGTGATCACAAGTTAGCTAAGATTTTGATACAGGATAGCTGTGACGTTTGAGAGAATACCCCAGGGCGCAGTTAAACCAGAGAGCGTCGCCAGTTAAAGAAACGACGAAGTATAGTCTGTAGTCGATCGTTTTTGGCGTAGCTTTGCTTGGTTAGCTGTAGGGCTGCCTTGGCATTGATCTCTGAGAGGGTGGGGTAGACATGAATGATGCTCTTGATGGCTCCAATTTTCATCTTGTAGCTCATGGCTAATACAACTTCGTGAATCAGCTCACCGGCATGGGGACCGACAATGTGGGCCCCTAAAATTTCGCCGTTACTGCGGGTGATGAATTTAGCAAACCCATAGCCTGCTGCTTCCGCCAGGGCCCTATCCACATCTTTAAAGTCGTGTTTTAGGATGGCCACATCATCCCCGTAGCGCTCCCGTGCCTGGGTTTCGGTCAGGCCTACACGGGCAAGCTCGGGTTCTGTAAAGGTGGCCCAGGGAATCACCCGATAGTCTGCTTTTTTTGTGGGCAGAAATAGGGCATTCTGAATCACCACAGCGGCTTCGTATCCGGCGACGTGGGTGAACTGATAGCCCCCAATGACGTCGCCTGCACCATAGATGTGCTTCACACTGGTTTGGAGTTTTTCATTGACCTTGATCCCGGCTTTACCCACCTCAACACCGACAGCTTCCAAGCCCAGGGATTCCACATTAGGTATGCGACCGGTGGAGAGCAAAATCTCATCTACGACTACGACTTGATTACCTAGGTAAAGGTGCTTTTTGCCGCCAATTACCTCTACTTTTTTGGCCCGGCTTTTGGTCAACACCCGAATCCCTTCGGACTCTAGCTGCTTTTGGACAACGGCGGCAGCTTCGGGCTCCTCCTTGGGCATGATCTGGTCGCGGCTGGCAATGATGGTCACCTCTGCCCCCAGGCGAGCAAAGGATTGTCCTAGCTCACAGCCGATGGGGCCAGCGCCGACCACTGCCAATGAGCCAGGGCGCTGTTTGAGGGAGAAAACCTGCTCATTGGTTAAGAAACCCGCTTCTTTTAGACCTTCAATGGGGGGCAGGGCCGGTCGAGAACCGGTGGCAATCAAAAAGTTACGTCCCTTTAACTGGCGACCGTTAATTTCAAAGGTTCTGGCATCGGTGAATTGGCCAGAACCGTAGAAGACGTCTACGCCCAACGCTTCAAATCGCTCCGTTGAGTCATGTTCTTGGATGGTACCGACAACAGTCTGTACGTGATTGATGGCTTCTTCGAACTTGATGGTGGGGGTGGAGGTATAGATGCCAAATTGGGACCCTGTACGTACGTGGTGGGCCACCTGCCCAGCGTGAATCAGGGACTTACTGGGGACACAGCCATAGTGGAGACAGTCACCCCCTAGGAGATGTTTCTCGACTAGGGCAATGCGAGCGTTGAGTTGGGCCCCAGCACTGGCGGCCACAAGCCCTGCAGAGCCACCGCCAATTACGACAAGATCATACTCAACTGTCATCGTTTACTGCTCCTGCTGGTTGGTTTCATAGTTGAAGCTACAGGTCATTTCTGAAACCTGGCTGAGAACCTCTGGAAAAAATGCTAAGGGTGATTGCTACTGCGATTTTTTTCAGCGTTGGCTCAGGTTGTTCCCTTGAAATTAAGGGGGTTTTAGAAGGTGCCTATGGCATACCCAATCCATGGATTAGGTGAACGGGGTTCGCCCTTGACTATAGAGGCTGCTTCTTAATGATTCTCATCTGACTGTAAAAACTTCAGGATCAGCTGCTATTGATGTATGATGCGCGCTTCTAACTGATTGGCGGGGTCCGGTTGATAGCAACGCTAGTGTAGCCTGTTTGGACGCTAGCGATCAGGGCAATATCTTCGTTTGTAAAGGCATCAAAGTCAGCACCAGGTTTCTAGACGAATAGGCTTGAGGGCATGTCCCCAGGCTTAAAAGACTCTGAGAATTTTTGCTGGGAAGGGGCTCCCACCAGGCGGCCCCACCACCGGCTTACCCCACACCTGCCCCACGGTCAGCTGAGCACGATCACCTAATGTAGAGCCAGGTGCGCTAAAAAATATGGGTGCGCTCCACCTGCAACCAGGCGGGATTGGTGTAGTGCTCGGCGCTGAGTAAAAGCGCTTGGGTAGCGAACTACTCACCCTTGGGCGATTTTGGTTAAATTAGCATCTCAGGGGTAACTGGTGGCTAAACGGCCACCAGACCTAAGTCCTGTTTGCCGCGCAGCAGGTCGGTGATTTCGTGTTTGTAGGTCTGGAACTTGGGCTCTCGCTTCATGGCATAGGTGCGCTCTTCCGGCAGATCGACGATCACTTCCCGCTGGATGGTGCCAGGACGGGCGGTCATCACATATACGCGCTGGGATAGGAATACCGCTTCTTCCACATCATGGGTAATCATCAAGATGGTGCAGCGGGTGCGCTTCCAAAGGTCCAGTAGAAATAGCTGCATGGCTTCTTTGGTTTGCACATCCAGAGCACCAAAGGGTTCATCCATTAAAAGGATTTTGGGGTGACAGGCCAGGGCACGTGCGATCGCAACCCGCTGCTTCATCCCCCCCGATAGCTCCTTGGGTAAAGACGCCGCAAAGTTTGCCAGCCCTACCACATCAAGATAATGGCTAGCCCGCTCCCGACGTTGCTGCTTGGACATACCCTGCAGCTTGAGCCCAAACTCCACATTGCGCTGCACCGTCATCCAGGGATAGAGCGTATATTTTTGAAAAACCATACCTCGGTCAGCGCCAGGGCCGATGACCGGTTCATAATCAACGGTAATCGCACCGCCTGTGGGCATATCTAACCCAGCAATCAACCGCAGTAGCGTTGACTTTCCCGAACCAGAAGCACCTACAGCACACACTAGCTCCCCCGTCTCAACATGCATGTTGATATCCTTCAGTGCCAGTAGTGGGCCTTGCTTCGTTGGAAATTGCTTATATAGCTTAGAAATTTCAAGATGCATAACTAATCAAACGCCCACTTACAACTGGTTTTGAGCACCCAACGAAAGATCAAATCTAAGGCAAACCCAATCACCCCTAGCATAATCAGACAGGCAAAAATCTCGTCAGTTTTAAAGAATCGCTGAGCCAACAAAATTCGCTTACCTAAACCCTCCTCTGCAGCCACCAGCTCGGCAATCACCACCAGATTCCAAGATGCAGCCACATTGATCCGCAGCGTATCGATAATATTAGGCACAACATAGGGGGTAATTACCGACATCAATATCTGCCAGCGTCTCCCTCCCAAGGTGTAGGTGGTCTCAATCAAATCCTTGGGAACAAACTTAACCGCATCCATAATCATCAGCGTGTTGTAAAACACCGTGCCAATAAAAATAAGCGCGATTTTGGGTTCCTCATTTAGACCCAAATAAATAATCAGTAAGGGAATAAACGCCGGGGCCGGCATATAGCGCAAAATGCCAATAATCGGCTCCATCATGGCGCGAATACTGGCAAAGGCTCCCATACTGATGCCCAACGGAATCGCCACAATGGCCGCCAGGCTAAACCCAATGGCAACCCGCCCAAAGCTGGCAAAAATATCTTGGGTGATAAACCCTTTTTCCCATAGCCGTTGAAAGGCTCCCACCACATCCTGGGGGCTGGGTAAGAACTTAGGATTAACACCAGTATAATTCGACAGAATCCACCACAGCGTTAGGGGAACCACCACAGAAGCAACAATCAAAGCCCAGTTCAATCTGTCTGGGATATCTTCGGCAATACGCCAAAACACGGTTGGTTCCATGCTTTTAGGCGCTGGCTCAAAATCATCTTCCAATGCACTAGATGTTTGAGTCATAATCTCAAAAAGAATTAAATAAAGTGAAGTAATATGCAAAATGCTCAGGAGGCAACACGTTGCCCCCCAGCATAAACACCCCCATTAGTGGGCCCGAGAAATGCCGTTGCTGATTTAGAGGACAAACTGCTCTGTTAGATGTGCTATTGGCCAATGTCTTTCAGATACAATCATCTCGAGAATTAGCAACACCAGAAAAATACTATCGACTTAGTCAGGAGCCTTCTGCATACGCTTTGACAAAACTGTCATTCAATATAGCTCCTAGATCCTCAGGACCTGCCTCAATAAAGCCCACATCTATCATAAAGTCGTTCATTTTCTCAGAAGCAAACGGCATATGCTTCATGCCATTGCCCAGACTAAAGGCTTCTAAATTCTCTTCTAGGGTAAAGATCCGAGTACCTGCTTCAAAGTCTTTGTATTCTTCCACAGAGACACCCGAGCGATCGGCCATGATTTTGTCAGACTCGTCTGGATTTTTGGCAATATAGTCCAGGGTGGCAAACCAGGTATTAACAACAGCCTGTACTTGCTCCGGCTGCTCATCAACCGCTTTTTGACTCATCACCAACAGGTCAGGAATTGCCCCTGGATATTCTTTGGAGGACAGTAGTTCTTTGCTGCCTTCACGCTCCAGTGCAATTCCCCAGAAAGGAGGCCACGCCGCGACTGCGTCCACCTGCCCCGAGGCAAACGCCGCCGCCGCCGCACCGGTTTCTAAATTCTTGATCGTAATATCCTCACGGGACATGCCAGCCTCTTCTAGAGCTTGGGTCAGCATAAAGTCACCCACCACTCCCTCTTCTAGGGCAACGGTTTTCCCTTTCAAATCTTCAATGCTGTTAATCCCTTCGGCAACAATCACTTTGTCATTGCCCGCAGAGTTGTCATTAACCAAAACCACGACTTCACCGTTAGCAGCATCTGCCGCAAATGAAATGGTATCGTTTAGAGTCTGGCTGTTACCATCAAGCTGCCCTGCGGCTAAGGCTTCCATTGAGGCCAGATAGCCATCAAACCATTTGAGTTCTACATTGGCTCCATTAGCTTCAAACAGTCCCTTTTCTTCGGCGACGGCCCAGGGTAACCAGCCGGGCCAATTGCTATAGCCAATTACCAAAGGTGCAGCATCTGCTGAAGCAACTGGGGTATCAGTGGGCTCAGAGCTTGTTTCTGGGGCATTGCCAGCACAGCCTACGGCAGCCACCAACCCAAACACAAAGGCCAAACATGTAGATAAAAATCGTTGTCGTTGCATTTTGTACCTCATTACACTCGAGAACTGTTTGAAGATAGATGCGTGAACCTGACAATTGCCCTGTTTTATACAGGACCGTGGGTTGTCATACTGTGAGCTGTAAGACGGTTTGTCTGGTTATTAACCGCTTCATGGACCCACCTAAACCAATCTGTCAGACCGTCTCCAGTCTTAGCCGAGACGCGAAATATAGCCACATCAGGGTTAATCTGCCGCACATTGGCTTCGATCCGCTCAAGATCAATCTCTAAATAGGGCGCTAGATCTGTTTTTGTAATTAACAAACAGTCGGCTTCTCGGAACATCACCGGATACTTTAGGGGTTTATCTTCCCCTTCAGTAACACTGAGCAGGGCGACTTTGGCATGTTCTCCCACTTCAAATTCGGCGGGACACACTAAGTTACCGACATTTTCAACCACGACTAGATCTAATTCGGTGGGGGTATATCCATGCTGCAGCTGATGAATACCGCCAGCCACCATTTTTGAGTCCAGGTGGCAGGCACGACCGGTGTTGATGGCAATGACCGGAACACCATAGGCCCGCAGCCGCTCGGCATCTAGCTCCGTGGTCATATCCCCTTCAATTACGGCAATTTTGAGATCTTGCAGCCCCTGGAGAGTACGTTCTAATAGCTGGGTTTTACCAGCACCAGGACTGCTCATCAGGTTAATGCAGGTAATCCCCCACTGATCAAAATGGGCGCGGTTATGGTCTGCTCCCCGCTGATTGGCATGGAGCAAGTTCATTTCTAGGGCAGCGTCAAAGGTTTGGTGCATGGGTGAAAAAGGTCAATGGGCAATGGGGCACGGGCAACGTTTGATGGTAGGGACGTTCCATGGAACGTCCCTACAGAGGGTATCTCAGGCGGCAACGCATTCTAAACGGTCAATTTTTAACTCTCGGCCCGAGCGAATATCTTCCATGGGGCCATGACAGGTGGGACAAGCATACTGACTACCCACATCAGGGCTGTAATCCTGGCGACAGGTATGACAGTGGGCTACCAGGGGAATATCTTTGATCACCAGCTGAGCGCCATCCAGGAAGGTGCCCTGGGTTTGGACGTCAAATGCAAACTCCAGACTGGCCGGTTCTACACAGGTAAATGCCCCAACAACCAGGTGAACCTTTTGGATGGTGGGATGGTCTGGCTGAGCATCCCACCAGTCCTGAATGGTGACAATTAGGGCCTTGGTCATGTCGGTTTCATGCATGGGCAGGGCGACGGGTAATGGGCGATGGGTGAAAATCAGTGGAGACGTTCCATGGAACGTCCCTACAGGGGATGATCTATTGCCAACCGCTGCCAACATCCATATTGGCTTCGGCATGGATATAGTCGGGGGTGCTGCGAGGCAGCTGTCCTGACTGCACCAGATGCGCCATGGCATCGCAAATAACTCGGGTAGCCATGAGGGAGGTCATGTCGCTGATGTCGTAGGGAGGAGAGACTTCGACGATTTCTAAACCACACACAGGGGCCTTGCGAATGATCTTACCCAGCAGAGCCAGGGCCTCGCGGGGCAACAGCCCACCGGGTTCGGGCCAGCCGGTACCGGGGACAAACCCGGCATCAATACAGTCAATATCAAAACTGATGTAGACACAATCAGTGCCATCCAGGGCTCGTTCTAGGGCAAAGTCGACAGCGGCATCCAGGCCCATTTCGGTAATGTCGGTCACCGTCAGAATGTTGGTGGCCCGCTCGCGACAGACTTTTACCCCCTGACGTGGCACCTGCCAGCCGCCAATACCCAGCTGCACCAGATTTTTGGCGGGGGCATTTTTCATGTTGGTGGCATGGAACCAGGGACAGGTGTGCATACGCTCGTCCAGGTCGGTTTCTTGGGTGTCCACATGGCGATCAAAGTGGATGATGCCCACTTTTTTGTCTCCGAGATGACGACAGACGCCCCGCACGGTGGGAAAGCCGATGGAATGGTCACCACCGAGAATAATGGGAAATGCACCGGAGCTAAAAATGTGGGCAATCCCTTTGGAGATCTGGTCAAAGGATTTCTCGTTGTTGGCTGGAATGGTAAAGATATCGCCCACATCACAGAGGGTGATCTGCTCTCGCAAATCGATACCCATTTCAAAGTTGTAGGGGGTGTAGAGAGCAGAAATACGGCGGATACCCTGGGGGCCAAACCGGGTGCCGGGGCGATAGGTGGTGCCAGAATCGTGGGGGACACCGACGATGGCGACATCGTAGTCACCGACCTGACGCACATCTTCTAGGTAGGGAGCCTTGAGAAAGGTATTGATACCGGCGTAGTGGGGCAGCTCACCGCGAGAGAAGGTGGGTATGGTGCGATCGCGAATACTATCGGCGGCCTCCAGGCCATACTCTAAACCCTGGGAAACTTCTTGCTGCCAGCCTGTCAGGGGCAGCTGAGCCTCAAGCTCTAAGGCGCGATTGGCTTCTGAATCAGCTGGATTACGAAAGGTGGGGGTATCACTCATGATGTCGGGGCGTAATGCTGAAGGGACGAAGTGGTCAGGGGCTTACAAAGCAAAAGCCCGAGAGAACCTAAGCAGATAGAGTCTGCTGAATGATTTCTCCCGGGCTTTTATCCCGCCGTGTACCAGAAAACTGGCGGCCTCTCTCGGTCCAGACATTTAACCCTGAGACATCTCAGACAATTAAACCGGAACCCTAGAAACCTATGTTTTGTTATTTGCTTTAGTATTCAAGCTTGTCATCCTTGAAGGGGTATCTGTTGTTACTAAATCTTCCATTAGATTGTGACGTATTATTTTCAATGGGAAGAGAAATAAAATCGCGCTGTAAAAGCTTACGCTAGCTATACAATCCAGCGACTATTACATCAAGATTAAACTTTGGGCTGTCTGAGATCTAATCCGCTTTCTCATTGAGTCTGGCAAAATAAAATTGCAGCAATGGAAATACTGGGCAGCGTAATGACGTGGTGGATTAGGTCTATTTTGGTTGGCTTGCTGATCGTCCTTGGGTTGGTGGGAATGGATCACTCCGTAGCAATGGCTGCCAACCAACCATCAGTAGTTCAATCGCGTGATGATGACGATAGCCATGGGTTTCAAATTGTACCTGAACTCACTAGTCCGGCAGAAATGCCGGTGGTTGAGGTGCAGCCTGAAACCGTAGCGCCATTCCCCTGGTTGGGGGATGCTGCTATTGATGACCAGCTCTCTGAGGATGTGGCGGGCGACGGTGGCAACAGCGTAGATGCCACCCTTGAGCAGTGGCTGTCATCGGTAACAACCTTCTTTGAAGGCAACTAGTTACAAGAAGAACATTATGGTTTTAGTCGTCAGGTGCGGGTCGTAGAGCAGTGCCAGATTCTCAACAGGTCGTCAATTCACTCCGTACCAAGCTAGAGCAACAGGCCACTGCTGTGGGCTTTCATCGCTTTGGGGTGGTGGTGGTGAAACCTGAGACCACAACCCAAGAGCAAACCATGCAGACCCGCTTACAGCAATGGTTGGACCAGGGATATCAGGCCGACATGGCATGGATGGCAAACCCTAAACGTCAGGATATTCGCCGGGTTATGCCGGAGGTGCGCTCAATCATTTGCGTTGCTCTGAACTATTACACCCCCCATCAGCGGCCTGGGGGAGCCGAGTATGGCAAAATTGCCCGCTATGGCTGGGGGCGCGACTATCACCGGGTGGTCCATAAAAAACTAAAGCAGCTATCGCTGTGGCTGCAGGCCCAGGGCGACGACATCACCGCTCGCTACTACGCTGATACGGGGCCGGTACAGGATAAATTTTGGGCCCAGGAAGCCGGGGTGGGATGGGTGGCGAAGAATGGCAATGTGATCACCCGTGACTATGGCTCCTGGGTATTTTTAGGTGAAATTTTGACCAATCTGAGCCTGTCACCCTCTAAACCCCACACCAGCCACTGTGGCACCTGCACCCGCTGTATTGAGGCTTGCCCCACCCAGGCAATTCGTGCCCCAGGGATTGTCGATGCCAGTCGCTGCATTGCTTATCACACCATTGAAAATCGTGGGCCACAGCTGCCAACTCAGGTGGCCACTCACTTGGATAACTGGGTTGCAGGCTGCGATATCTGTCAGGATGTGTGTCCATGGAATCAACGCTTTGCCCAACCAACGGATGTGGCAGAGTTTGAACCCTATCCCGGCAATGTGGCTCCCCGGTTAAAAGATCTGGCCACCCTGACTGAACAAGACTGGAATCAGCAATTTCCAGCATCGGCACTCAGACGAATTAAGCCAGCTATGTGGCAACGTAATGCAGCGGCGGCTCTGGCAGCTCAAGGGCTAGACATTAGCGCTCAGCAATCGAACGGCGAACACTAAAAGGCCGTTGCTGATTTAGGGAATGCATCGATCTGTAAGATATGCGATGTACCGATGTTTACCCGATAAATTCATACCGGGGATCAGCAACGCCCAGATTTTTATATCACCAACTTTGCCGATGCTTCGGTTAAGACATAGGCATAGTCTGATTGCTCCAAGGCCGCACAGACGTCATCGTAGTTAGCCACTAGATCGGGGATACTTTGATGAACCAGCTTCATGGTGCAGTTCACCTGTTGCTGTTGCTGTAGCGACAAAAAGCGACACAGACTTTGAGCGGTGGCGCTGTGGACATTGGGGTTGAGCAGGTCCGTTTCATAGGTGATGGTCAAGTGGGGCACCTGGGCAACAATGGTGGCCTCGGCAATCCGCTGCTCGTCTAGCTGTTTGAGGGTAGCAATCAACGCCGGGGGATGGATGTGGCGCTGGGAAGGATTTTGAGATTTGAGAATTGCGATCGCATGTCGCATCAAATCTCGTCGCTGACTATGAATCACCTTGTACCCCCGCTCATACAGCAGGGTCATAAACCGATGGGGTTCACCCATCCCATGGGTCAGCATCAGATCTGCTGCCGATAGCCTAAAGCCAAATAGATAATCAGAGCAGGCAGACCCATGACGGCGAATATGCTGTAACGGAAAAAAATGACGGTGCGCTAACAGCGGCTCAACGGCCCAGGTTGGCGGTAGCAAACCATAGCGGGCATCAACCACACGACGGAGTAAATCAACCATCAGACGACCGCCGCTAAACTCTGCACCAAATAGAACAAAACAGTGGGACGGTTGCGGCATGGTGAGGCTAGATTGACTACGGTTGAGCAAAGCCTGTAACTGGTGGGCAAACCAAGAAGAATAGTAAGACGGCATAACCTATCATGATGTCTGACCCCAAGAGCCCCCAGTATTCCCCCCCAGGCTTAACCAATCAAGCTCAGTTAAGCCATTTCAACTAAACAAAATGGTTCATAATCCATATTCACAATCCATCTGAATTTGATACGACATCAGCTGTGGCCACAAAGCGATAAATAACCGGGAGAGGGGAGTAGGATTATTGAGACTGTCCTATCCATCCGCCATGAGCCTGCTCCACACACCGCTTTACGATTTATGTGTTCAAGCCAATGCCCGTATGACCGCATTCTCCGGTTGGGAAATGCCCGTGCAATTTAGCAGCATCAAGCAAGAACATGCAGCCGTTCGCACCTCAGTGGGCCTATTTGATATCTCCCACATGGGGAAATTCATCCTCACGGGGGATACCGTGTTGCGATCGCTTCAGCAGCTGGTCCCCTCTGATCTCGGAAAGCTCTCTCCTGGCAAAGCCCAGTACACCGTATTACTCAATCCCCAGGGCGGCATCATTGACGACCTGATTATCTACGACGAAGGTAGCCAGGTCACCCTAATTGTCAATGCGGCCACCACCGCCAAAGATAAATCCTGGCTGCTTGAGCATCTATCCGGTGTAGAGCTACAGGATAACTCCCAAAATCAGGCCCTTATCGCAGTGCAAGGTCCTAAAGCCGCAGCAACCCTACAGCTAGTTACAGATATCGACCTCAGCACTATTCGCCGCTATCACCACGCCCATGGCCAAGTGCTCGGGCACAAAGCATTCCTGGCCCGCACAGGCTATACCGGCGAAGACGGATTTGAAGTCATGGTCAATGCCGACGACGCTGCTGATATTTGGCAAGCACTGCAAGAGAATGGCGCTGAGGCCTGCGGTCTAGGAGCAAGGGACACCCTGCGACTCGAAGCCGCCATGGCACTCTATGGCCAAGACATTAACGATGCCACCACCCCTCTAGAAGGGGGGCTAAGCTGGTTAGTTCATTTAGATCAGGTGTCAGACTTTATGGGGCGAGATGTGCTAGCAAAGCAAAAGGCCGATGGCGTCTCCCGCCGTCTGGTGGGTCTACAGCTAGACGGCCGCAACATTGCCCGCCATGACTACCCCATCATTCAAGATGACAAATCCGTAGGCATTGTCACCAGCGGTACCCTATCCCCCACCTTGGGATATCCGGTGGCCCTAGCCTACGTGCCACCGGAGCTGGCAAAGGTTGGCACAGTGGTAAATGTCCAAATCCGTCAAAAGACCGTACCCGCTACGGTGGTCAAACGCCCGTTTTATAAAGCCGCGGCTTAGGGGGTTATCAAATATCAACCGTCAAACCAACCAGTTCTCACCACTAGCAGCATCAATCGCCTCTGAGATGAGGCAGCACCCACTCAGTTAGGAGAGGGGCCAGCTCAACAGGATAGTCCTTGGCCATAATGGGTATCCACCGGAGTTCAGCAATTTCGCTGGAGGCTATAGGGGTACCCACAAGAGCGCCTTGAAATACGGTTGCCACCAGCTGGGTGTTGGCCTCATTGGCAGCGGTGGTGACAAATTTGCCCAGCAACCTAAACGTTCTGAAATCGATATCACAGCCGAGCTCCTCCTTAACTTCTCGCTGGATTGCCGCTTCAGCATTCTCCCCAGGCTCAAACTTACCGCCTGGAAACATAAACTTTTGGGTGTTTTTCTTCCGGACAGTGAGCAGCTGTTGGTGATCAACAACTACATAGGCAACAACATAAATTACAGGGTTGGGCATTGTTTAAAGAGAGCAGGAACTTTCCATGGGCAAAGTCAGACATCTATCCCTCAAGCCTACCGTCCAAAGCCCCTTAACTGGTGTCTAGATGTTAGAAAGTCTCCTCTCTTTTCTCCTTGGTTGGACCAACGCCGAGCAGTGCAGCACTAGGCAATCGTTCATCCAGATTCCAGGGCTGGTCAACACCGTCTCTTCAAAAAATGTTGACCAGACGAGTATTCCGATTACCCACATTTACACCGTGAGTGAAAACGTAGTGGCGTTACGGATAGAAACCGGTGAGCTGGTCCGGGGTAAGCAGGTTACCTATGAGGCTCAGCCCGGTGACGTTGTCAGAGAAAAAAACTGGGTATTTCGCAATGGAAAACCCCTAGGGCAGCTAGTCTTAGACACCGACATAATTTTGCTAGCCGATCAGCGTCTGGGGCCAACGCTCAATACTCGCTGCGTCGGTGACCTTAGCCATTACAAAATCACTACTGCAGACGGTGGCAAGGTAGTTCCCACCCACGTTTATCGTAAAAGCAAAATTGATAGCATGGCCCAAACTGGCCCGTGGAACTTTGAGTGGCCCATGGTCCATACACTATTTTTAGAACTACCGGAGGCCCTTACCCCCGGCGAAACCTATCGGCTTAGCTTTGCTGACCAATTTCTTCAGGATACTGAGTTTGTTTATAACCCTGAGCAAACCCGTAGTGAAGCCGTACAGATATCTCACCTGGGTTTTGATCCGGATGATACTGCCAAAGTCGCCTTCTTATCGACATGGATGGGTAATGGCGGCGGTCTAAGCTACGCGGCAGGTAAGCCATTCTGGCTGATTGATACGGCTACAGGTGAGAGGGTCTATGACGGTAAAACCACCCTTTCCCAAGCCAGTGATGTCAAAAACCTACGGGGGAGAAACCACAATGACACCGATGTGTTCATGATGGACTTTAGCCAGTTCTCCACCCCTGGTCAGTATCGCGTTTATGTCGATGGAGTGGGCACCTCCTACGAATTTGAAATTGGCGAAAATACCTGGCGTGACGCGTTTTATGTGTCTGCTCGGGGGATGTATCACCAGCGAAGTGGCATTGCCCTGGAGCAGCCCTACACTGATTATGAGCGCCCCCGGTCGTTTCATCCCGATGACGATGTGGTGATTTATCGTTCCACTGTTCCCCTGATGGAGACCAATATGGGCTTCAACTACCGGGATGGGGCCAATGCCTTTGAAGCCCTGATGGCCACTCGCACAGAGGAAGAAGTTCGAGATGCCTGGGGAGGCTGGATGGATGCTGGTGACTGGGATCGGCGGATCTCACATTTGCAAGTTACTCGGTCATTTTTAGAGCTGGTGGAACTCTATCCAGAGTATTTCAAGGAGATTGACTTAAACATACCCGAATCTAATAATAATCTGCCCGATATTCTGGACGAGGCCCTGTGGGGATTGGATGTGTTCCGCCGTCTCCAGACAAAAGAGGGGGGCATCCCCGGAGGAATTGAATCATCGGGCCACCCCATTCGGCCAGAGGGCAGTTGGCAAGAGTCCCAAACGATCATGGTGTATGGTCCAGGTATCTGGTCAAGCTATACCTATGCCAATGTGGCGGCTCGGGCTGCCCACGTGCTGGCTGCCTACGATCAGGACCTGGCTCAAATCTATAAAGAAAGCGCCATTCGTGCGATGAATTGGGCCAATGCGGAATTGGCCAAAGAGCCGGAAGAACCTGACTCTTTTCTCTATTCTCGTGTTTATGATGAACGTAATCTGGCCGCTGCCGAACTCTATCGATTGACGGGCGGTGAGCAGTGGCATCGGCTTTTTCTAGATACCACCATCTTTACCAATGCCAATGCTCCCGTGAAAAGGTGGAACAGCCACGATCACAGCCATGCTGCCTTTGTCTATGCCCGCACGGAGCGCCCCAACATTAATCAGACCATCAAACAAAACGCTATTAATACCCTAGTGCGTACGGCTAAGACTGATATTGAAAATATAGAGCGCACGGGCTTTAAGTGGAACGTTGACCCAGGGTTAATGATTGGGTGGGGAACCATGACCACACCTAAAACCCAAACACTTTTCCACGCCCATACCCTGACGGGGGACGACGCTTATTTGAGGGCAGGCATCTTAGCCACTCAGTTTGCAGCAGGGGCCAACCCTAGCAACATGTCCTACACCATTGGCGTTGGCCATAGAAACCCCAAGATGCCTCTGATGGCTGATGTCCGTGCCTTGGGCCAGGAACCACCACCGGGAATTACAGTTTATGGCCCCATGGATTTACAAGATGCCGAAGGACATGTCAGAAAATGGCACTGGGCTGTGGACATGTTTGCCAATGAAGTGACGCCCACTGCCTGGGAATGGCCCACATCTGAGGCCTATTTCGACTCGTATTATTACGTCCCCGTCACCGAATTTACGGTGCATCAGTCCATCGGACCGACGGCTTATACGTGGGGTTACCTGGCGGCAAGTGATAAAAACAAGTGATAAAAAACAGGGGCGTTGCTGATCCTTGCCAGGGATAAGGCAAAATGTGCGGGATGTCCTTGTCCCTGATTCCATGGATCTGCCCAGCTGTCGCATCAAAATTATCAACGGTAATACCTGTCAACCAATGACGGTCAATATTAATACCTCAGCTCAGAACGTTAAGTTTCCTGGCACTGAGATTCTGACTGTACAGCCCCAGACAGGGCCTGAATCCATTGAGAGCTTTTATGATGAGTATCTAGCTATTCCCGGCATTCTAGAACAGATTATTCTAGACAGTGACTCCGATGCCTTTATTTTGGCCTGCTGGGGGGATCCTGGCATTGAAGCGGCCCGTGAGATTACCTCAAGACCTGTGGTTGGCATTGCGGAGGCCAGTCTCTACATGGCAAACATGCTGGCGGCGAAATGGAGCGTAGTTACCACCCTCCACCGCGTCCGTGACATGGTGGAAAAAACAGTTTACAAAACAGGGCTAACGGCACGATGCGCCTCGGTACGGACGACAAAACTGTCGGTGCTGGATACGGAACAAGACCGGGCTGCCACCTTAGATGTGTTGACTGAGGCCGGCCAACTGGCCATTTGTGAGGATGGGGCTGAAGCTATTTGCTTGGGCTGTGCTGGCATGAGCGGACTGGAGCAACAATTAGAAGACCGTCTGGGGGTGCCGGTAATTGATGCGGTGGCAGCGGCAGTCAAGATGGCAGAGTCTTTAGTGAGCTTAGGAAAAACAACCAGCAAACAGTTAACCTATCGTCTACCGGAACTTAAGAGCGTTAAAGGATATGGGGCGCATTTTCAAGCTGAGACATGGCACGACCAGGGCAGAACAGCAGCTGCAGACAAGACTTAGCCAGCTGTTTCTAAATGCTTACTAAAAAATTAAGATTGTTGTTTTTATCCTGCCATCGTCCCGGGCTGTACCAGTGTATAAAAGCGGCATCTTAGCCGCCTTCTGTTTTAAGAAAGTCGATACTGTAGAACTATGACTCGCCCCTTTTGTGGGCGTCCCTCTGTGTGTGATCCTTAGGTGTGACAATGTTTAAGTCAACAATGTTTAAGTCAACAGCTTTCAAATTAACCGGTCTTGTTTTACCACTGGTGTTAGCTACCGCTGCACAGGCCGCCAGTGAGATGAGACTGGCCTTGGGGTTTACAACTGCCCAGGCCAGTGGTCAGACCGTTGGTTCCTTTGGCCTAGCCAATATTGCTAGTCGTGACAGCAGTGGTGAATTTTGTTTAGGCTATGCCGACCGCAGTCCAGATCATGTTTTGACCCTAGAGCAAGCGTTTACTCAGCTCACCATTGCTGTGGATAGTGGCGGTGCCGACACGACACTGCTGATTCAGGGGCCAAATGACAGCACGGTACGCTGTAATGACAACGCCAGTCGCCAAAGCCGTGACGCTCAAATTCAAGACACGTTTGCCAAGGGAACCTACCAGGTTTGGGTGGGCTCATTTGAGCAAGAAGGCCGCCATCGCTATAGCTTAAAGATTACGGAATAATCGGGATAATTCTAACCCCCTTGTAGAGATGTTCCATGGAACATCTCTACAAGGGGGTTAGGTTTTAATAAACAACGCCCGATAAACGGGTTTACCCTGGGCCAGGGTGATCCGTTCGCGATCGGTGGGGGCGGCAAGGGGGTTATTGGCTAGCCATAGGCCGGTGGTTCCGGGTTGGGACGGCTCTAAGGAGCGCTTAAATTGAGAGTTGGCAGAAAAGACTTCGACCATATCTTCTGCGACGGATTTCACATCGGACTGGAGCCACACCCATGCGCCAACGGGCATGTACTCCGCCAGGTCGTTAGTCAGCTGCGGTTGGACTACGCGGCGTTTTTGATGACGCGTTTTGAACCAGGGGTCAGGGAACTGGATACTCACTCGCTGGGGTGGCTGGGGCAGGCTGGCCAACAGGGGTTTTAGGGAGTTATTGGCATTACAAAACAGCGCATGCATGTTGGTGAGACCCAACTCATTGCGCTGCCGGAGACATTGTTGCACCAGCGGTTCTCGGATCTCTAATCCGAGAAAATTCCAGTCTGGGCAGGCTTGGGCCATGTCACTGATGAAATAGCCCTTGGCAGAGCCGATGTCGATGTGTAGCGGCTGCTGGGGGTTGGCGTATACATCGGCCCAAGGGGGCGGCGTTACCGGTGTGCTGTAGCGATTGTTGAGAGGATTAACATGCTGGCGCACACGGGACATGGTCGAAACAGGCGATGATAGGACTAGGCCTATCTACCCTATCAATTCCTATGGCTCTTTTGGCTCGTTTTGCGGTGGTGAGCGATCTGCACATCGCTCTGCCCCATACCATATGGGATTCGCCGACCCGGTTTCACCTGGTGGAGGTGAGCATTCCGGCATTTGAGCAGATTTTAGACCACCTGGCCAGGGTGGATATTGATTTTTTGCTACTACCGGGGGATTTGGTCCAGCATGGGGAGCGGGAAAATCATCAGTGGCTGGTGCGGTGTTTAGGGCAGCTACCGTATCCGGTATATGTGGTGCCGGGCAACCATGATGTGGTGAAGCATGGCGGATGCGATCGCACCCTTTCCCTAGACGAGTTTGTCAAGCTGTACCAAGACTTTGGCTACACTGACCCAACTCAGCCCTACTACCACCATGAACTCCTCGATGGGCTACATCTGATCGGCCTTAACTCCAACGGCTTTGAGCCCAATGGTGACCCCTTTTACACCGGCTGGCTGGACCCAGAGCAGCTCGACTGGCTGGACCAGCAGCTCGCTCAGCTGGCTCAGCAGCCAAATCAGCCCCTCACCCTGGTGATGCTGCACCACAACGCCCTAGAACACTTGCCACGCCAGTCCCACAGCCGTATGGGACAGCGCTATATGGTTAAAAATGCCACCGCCCTGACTGAGCGTTTGCAGGCGGCCAATGTGCCCCTAATGTTTACCGGGCATCTACATGTGCAGGACGTGGCCCAGGCTAACCAGCTATACGAAGTAACCACGGGGTCCCTCGTCAGCTATCCCCATCCTTACCGCATCTGTGAACTAGCGACCGCAGACGCAGACCACCGTCTGGACATTACCTCCCATCGGATCGAGGCTGTCCCCGACTGGCCCACTCTCCAGACCACCTCTCGGCAATGGATGGCTGAGCACTCTTTCCCCTTTATGATGAAGCTGCTCACTAGCAAACCGCTCTACTTACCGTCGGCTGAGGCCGAAAAAATTGCCCCGACCATGCAAAACTTTTGGGCCCGGGTGGCCGCTGGTGATGCCCTATTCGATTTTCCTGAGCTGCCCCCCAAGCTACAGCGTTATTTCCACACATTTAGTGCCACCGCCCCCAATGGGCAACCCCAATGCATAGACAATAACGCCACCCTATGGCTAAAACGGGAGCGTCCTGCACGGTCTAACCAAACCGCCCTACAAAACCACCCTACAAAGTGAAACCCCGGCCGCATCTGGGCCGGGGTAATTGCCAAGTTAGTTTTAGTCGATTAATGCACCGAGCATTTCTTAAGCCATCTCTAATTTACCAGGGCAGCCTGGGAAAATACATGGCCCAGATCATCTGAAAAAACATCCAGAACGAATCGTCGACTGTAGGCGTTTTTTAAAGTCAGCTTTTGACAATAATCCCTGAAATAGGGTTGACAGCCCCTCTGACGTTACGAACATGCCATCGGGCTTAGTAAACGGCGTTGTTGCTGAATATTTTTAGGGACCATAGCAAACGTCATGTATGACCTAAACTATGTGCGCCAAGCTATATATTTCCTATGCAAATCAAAGCCATCCACCACATAGCCATTATTTGCTCAAACTACGAGCGCTCTAAACGGTTTTATATCGATGTGCTCGGTGCCGATATTATTAACGAAACCTGGCGCGAACAACGGTGCTCCCACAAGCTGGATTTGCGTCTGGGGACTACTCAGATCGAACTTTTTTCATTTCCAGCGCCGCCACCCCGCCCAACCCGTCCTGAAGTCTGCGGATTGCGTCACCTGGCCCTGGTGGTGGACAACCTGGAAGCCAATATCGCCCACCTCAAGCGTCACCATATCCCGGTGGAGTCCATTCGCTTAGATGAACTGACCGGTAAACGCTTTACATTTTTCCAAGATCCCGATGGCCTACCCCTAGAGCTCTATGAAGCGTGAGGGGTTAGTTAACCTGAACCGACGCCGCCTCAGTAGTTTGACTAGGGTTTTAAGCTGTAGTGTGACACGAATCCTAAAAATATGTGATTTCACGCACGGTTATCAGTCTTGGGCCGGATTAAAGTTAGGACATAGCAGAAAACACTATTCTAAACCGCCTACCTTAAGGGGCTCGGCATTATTCTAGGCAGGGCCACTTAAAGGCTAAGGCTTTAATTATGGCAGACGGGCAGTGAAGTTAATCTTCATTGCCCGCTTGCTGTTGGAATCGAAGTGTGCTCAGGGCCTTACACCGCAGCCCTAGGCGCTGGAGGTAAAGCGGCGCTTACGACGACGGGCAATTGCCTTGCGTTTGGCTTTTTCAATAGGAGTTTCAAAATAACGTTTCTTTTTTATGTCTGAAAAGATATCGGCCCTCGATACCTGACGCTTAAAGCGACGCAGCGCTGATTCGATACCTTCATTTTCACCAACAATCACCTGGGCCATCCGACCTAACACTCCTTGACTCATCACTAGATTTACGCGGTCTAAACATGTTTAGAAAGACCCGTGGGTCTAACTAACCTGACAGATACAATCGTTTGCGATATCAGCAATCGCCAAATCTTTCGGAGATAGCAGCTGCGTGCAATAATGTGCGCGACAACATTGGCAGCTAAAACTGTTATTGGGAGCGGTGCAGCCCAGGCACTGTTTCCAAAATTGGCAGACTATCTGCTAGTTTTAGCCAACTGTCCCCTACAAGATTTATCGCATCTAAAAAATGTTCGAAGACGACGTTCCAAACAGCTTTGATTATTAATATATTTCACCGGCTGGGACAAGTCTCCATTGGTAAAGTAACCGACATATTTTGGCGGGTGCTTACTCAAGTTGAGCCGCCCATGGGCCTGGGTAACAGCATAGCGAGGGGGGTTGGCTATTTGTCTTTTTACTCGGCTTCCTCTGGAGTCTCTTCTGAGGGAGAGACGTCCGCCGCTGTCCGGAGTGCCTCGGCTTGGGCAGCGTAGTCCTGGGCCTGTTGGGAATTGTCTTGGGCCTGATGAACTTCTGCCAACAGACTGAGAAGACCGTATTCCGCTTCGAGATCCCCCAGGTCTTTAGCCAGGGTGAGGGCCTCTTCAAGCTGTCCTTGGGCGGTGGGATAGTTTTGTAACTGCACGTTGGCAAAGCCCAAGCCTGAGAGACTCAGGCTTTTGAATACGGGCTGATTGCGTTCTTCTGAGAGGGCGAGTAGGGTGTCAAACGATGCGATCGCATCCTCAAAGTCACCGTTATCTAAATAGGCCGAACTTAACCCTAGCAGCGACTGAAGTTCAGCCCCCACCGCATTGGTCTCACGGCTCAGCTCTAGACGCTGCTGATAAAAGTCAACAGTTGCCTCAAATTCCCCTTGATCATAATGGGCCAGGGCCAGCACATACAGCGCCGTAAACTGCACATCCACTGGCCCCACCTCTTTGGCCAGCTCAAGGGCCTCGGTTTGCACCTTAATGGCCTGATCAAAGTCAGCTAAACGATAGTGGGCCAGCCCCACATTACTCAGTGCCAAGGCTCGACTTGGCTGATTGTTGAGTTCAGTTGCAACGGTGAGGGCATCCTGAGACGCGCTGAGGGCGGTTTCGTAATCCCCCAGCACCAGCAGCGAAGAGCTAGCAACATTCAGGGCACTGAGAAACGCCTCACCATTGCGTTCTGACCGAGCCAGTGGGATTGCCAGCTGGGCCGCATCTAAGGCTAGGGGATATTGGCCCACCGTTCGGTAGCTGGTGGCCAATACGCTCAGGGCACTCAACTTGCCAGCGTCGAACTCAATGCTTTCAGCCAGGGTGAGGGCCCGTTGCCCATAGTCAATGGCCTCGGGAAAGTTGCCCAGGGTCTGGTTTGAGAGTGCTAGAACATTTAGGGAAATAACAGTGGACTGATCGTCGTCTACATTTTCTAAAACAGCAATGGCCTGCTCACCATACTCAATGGCGGTGGCATATTCACCCTGGTTCACCGTTACCAGGCTCAACAGGGTGAGGGCAAACGACTCTTGAGGCAGGTTTTCATTGGCACGGGCGGCCTCGAGGGCCTGGTCTAAAACCACCTTAGCGTCAGCCAGGTTTTGATTTTCATATTGGGTCAACCCGTCTAGAATCAGCTCGTCCACCTCGTCCAGGGGCGGCTGCGGCTCACCTTCAGAGTCGGGAGTGGTACCATCGCCGTCTGGAGTTTCGGGGATAGCAATATCATCCGCTGTTTGAGCTATCAGGTTAGACGCCTTGGCCGACTGCCCTGGAAACGTCAGTAGCAGAGCGGCAGTTCCCAACGTCAGAACGCGAAGCAGCATAGTGTGAAGCTAAATACGGCAAGAATTTATCCACCCTAACAGTAAATGCTAGGGACGTCGTCCCACAGTGGGCTGAAATTTTGAGCAGATTCAACGGTTTATTTACCGTAACCACTGCACCACTGTCTGCTTCAGCTGTCCCAAATCTCGATAGAACTCCTGTTTTACAAACTGCCCCAAGGCATCAAACGGAGTAAAAGACCGGCCTGACTGCCAGCGCACATCCTGGGCAATGGGTGTGGTGTGGGTCCCTTTGAGGATTGTAATGGCCGTCAGCTGCGGAAACCGCTGGTGCAGTACATCGCTGAGGTCGTAGGTTTGGTCGATGGTATCTTTTCGAAATTTGATCAGCAGGTTATGGCCAACGGGATAGCGGCGACGGACTAGCTCCAGGGTTTGTCCGGGGCTAGGGGTAAACTCAATGTCAACGTCGGGGGCAAACTGGACAAACTGCTCAAGTAGGGGAATAGATTTGCGGGCCGGGTAGTTGTTAAAGGAAATCAGAATGTTACCAGCGCGCTCAACACGGTAGAGACTGGCGATCAGCAGGTGAATTTTACAGCCCATACTGTGACCCATGCCATAAATAGGTAAATGGCGCTCCCCAATTACCTGGCGACGCAGGTAGATCATCGCCTGGTCAAAGGTGGTGAGCACTTCGGTTGCGATCGCACCATGATCAAACGTATTAATAAATGGCGTTGCCACAATGGCATAGCCCTGCTGATAAAGGTTTTCCAATAGCCAACCGTAGGTGACATTGGGAGCCGCCGCCACGAAAGCCCCCCCCAAAAAATGAATAATCGCCCGAGGCTGGTCAGGAATGAGAAGCCAGTTACCAGAGACTTCTTGCCAAATCATGAACACATGGTGAGGGAGACACTGCTGCTCTATCCTAACGGCCCGACCGCCAAAACGCAGCCCTGGCCTGCACTAGATACAGAGGTTGGGAATAGATCGAGCGCTAAGGTAAATTCTTATTTGAGGATTAACAGCTCTTAAGCCAAGACATATGGTGCAGGACTACGCATTGCCCTAACCAATGGGACCAACGCTGTCTATCAGCAACCTAGTAGACAGCTGATTTTCTATGTGTTTTGGAGAACATACTTTAACCTCTAAAAAGCATTATTCTAAGGCCAGATTTCTATAAATTTCATAGTCCCAAATAGCCTCCATAAAGCTGTCTTAAGAAAAAGATGGGTTGCCTGTGGCTCTTTTATTAGAGTGGTTTCAATTATAGAAAAGACCATACAAAAGACTCTTTTTTGAGCCTTGATGTTAAGTCTGTATTAACAGGTTAAGTAAGCGTTAAACATAGAGGTTTATGTCATGAAAATAGCGTTTTCAATCGCTACCCTAGCGGCCCTTAGTTCAAGTCTTTTGTCTGCCGCCACCGCCAGCGCTGCAACATTTACATCAGACTTTTCCGTAACTATTGTTGAGGGTGATTTCTTAGTAGGCAACACCTTTTTTGGACAGCTCACCTACGACGACAGCCTGTTAAACGGCATGGGCACTGAACTGATCGACCCCAATTCAGGGCTACGTTCGCTGTCATTTGATTATGTTGCTGCCGATTTGAGCACCTCAGCCACCTACACTGACGCTGACGACGATATTGACAGCGGTTTTCCCCTAGCAATATTTCAAGACGGTACCCTTACCGGTCTCGACTACTCAGCTTCAATTACCTCAAATCTCGTTTTTCAATTTCGCGAAGAGCCCAGCGGCGTTTTTGGCTTTTTTACCGATGACTTCTCCACATTTGAGAGCAATACCGGTGCCGTAGCGTTTGCCGAACCAGAACCGGTACCTGAGCCTTCGGCTTTGGTGGGTTTAGTGGCCATCGCCACCTTTGCCATTAGTCGCCGCAAGTAGCCCACGCCTCTTTCTTAGCGCATTTTTCAGAACAGTCAGAACAGTTAGTATGCAAGGCTCATCTATGAAACCGCTATTGTCTAATCGGGTCTATCGACGCAGTGTGTTGGCCGGTATGGGGGCATTTACTGGCCTGATATTGTCCGGACAGCGCTCCAACCTTCTGGCCCAAACTCGATTTTCCAGCTATCCCTTTACTTTGGGCGTTGCCTCTGGTGACCCAGTACCAGACGGTGTGGTGTTGTGGACCCGGCTTGCCCCCGACCCGCTTAATGGCGGCGGTATGCCACCGGGCGATGTGGAGGTTACCTGCACCATTGCTACGGATGAAGCGCTGCAAAACGTGGTTCGACGTGAATCTGCCTTAGCCCGCGCCACCATGGGCCATTCAGTACATCTAGAAGTTTCTGGACTAGAACCTGGACGTCACTATTGGTACCGGTTTGAGGCTGGCGGTGAAGAGAGTCCGGTGGGTCGCACCCGCACCGCACCTGCACCGGGCACGCCCCTAAGCCAATTTAGATTTGCCTTTGCCTCCTGTCAGGACTACCAGAACGGCTTCTTTACGGCCTATCAAAACATGGTTAGGGAAGACCTTGATCTGGTGATCCATCTGGGTGATTACATCTATGAATATGGACCCGACCCAGAGGCCGTACGTCAGCACAACGGCCCCGAGATTATTAGCCTGGACGACTACCGCAACCGCTACGCCCTCTATCGCCTCGATCCTAACCTGCGGGCAGCCCACGCCGCCTTCCCATGGACCTTTACCTGGGATGATCATGAGGTGGATAACAACTACGCCAACTTTATCCCCGAAGATGACCAGAGTGCTCGAGACTTTGCAGTGCGACGTGCGATCGCATATCAGGTCTACTATGAGCACATGCCGCTGCGCCGTCCCTCTGCCGCCCGTGGGGCCTTCCTAAAGCTGTATCGACGCCTAAGCTTTGGCAATCTGATCACATTTAATGTGCTAGATACTCGCCAATACAGAACCGATCAGCCCTGCGGCGACCAGTTTGGCCCGCGCTGCGAAGATGCCTCTAGTACCACCGCAACAATGACAGGCCAGCGCCAAGAAAACTGGCTGTTCTCAGGACTTAATCGGTCAACCACTCGCTGGAATGTGCTCGCCCAGCAGACCATGTTCTCCCAATTCAACTTTGGGAACACCCCATTTTTACCCGGCAACTTTTTCAACCCCGACCAGTGGGATGGTTACACCGCCCAGCGCGATCGAATCGTTAACTTTTTACAGGCTCGTAAACCGTCAAACCCAGTGGTCATTACCGGCGATATTCATTCCAGCTGGGTCCATGACATCAAGGCCGACTTTGATAACCCATCATCTGCGACCGTCGGTACTGAGTTTATTGGTACCTCTATTGCAGCCAGCTTTGGCGGAGCAGACACCAATGCTCTGGTAGCAGCAGCGGTACCCGGCAACCCCCATACTAAGTTCTTTGATGGACTTAACCGGGGCTATGTACGCTGTACGGTCACACCAGACAGGTGGCAGACCGACTACCGCACCGTAGAAACTATCCAGGCACCGACATCTACGGTTCAGACACTGGCGTCATTTGTGGTGGAAAACGGACAGCCTGGCGCTCAGCCTGCTTAAATGTGCTAATTGTTTTGGGCACTCCCTATGGGTGCCCTGGGGCTTTACGTAATTTTCCTAAAACCCATTGCCCCGGCTTTCATCGTCATGTTAGGCTTAAGAGCCACTAGGACGTATAGCTCAGTTGGTTAGAGCGCATCGTTGACATCGATGAGGTCACTGGTTCGAATCCAGTTACGTCCATGCTGTTGTTGTACAGCTGTACTGTACAACTGAAGACCGCACTACCTTTAATTTCGCTGTACCGAAATCTGAAGGTCACTCCGCCTCAACCCATTGGGGGAATAGACCATCATAGAGAAAACATCGTGGTGGTCCCATTATCTCGTGTTCTGGGCGCATTGTTAGCCAATTTTGCAGCTACTGTACCCCCGCGTGTACACCCCACAGCCAGCTTCATCTCTTTTGTTCTGCCTACCCTCAAGCACTCTTAGCCTTTCTCAACATCTGAAACCACTGATGTAATAATAAAACCCGAATCCGGTAACAGTCATAGCCATCAGCATGTACAGTCTGTTCCACAATTCCCAGGTTCTGCAAAATGTGGACCGCGTCCAAACATTGAATCTCGGAAATACTTAACTTCTTAGATAAAAACGCCAACAACGTTCTTGCCCTCAGCCAGCCGTCAGTATTGTTGGAGGCCGTCGTCATCATACTCAACGCATTCAAAATATGATGGACCTTGGGTTTCGAGTTGTACGTTCTGAGCTCACCAATAATACCGTGCTCAACATAGGCTTTCAGGGACTGGTCACGAAACACTTTTCTCAAATTCTGTTGAGCAAAGACAAAGGAAATGCGTCCTTTCGCTTGTATCTCGGCCTGGGCGTTCGCCTTATTTGCCAAAAACCCTGCTATTTTTCTAATCAAAAATGGATGACCACCGCCTAGCCGATGAATTGCCTGTATAGTCTGGCGATCAAACTCCCACTTCATTAGACTACCAATACCGTTAACCATGGATGCGGTTTGGTGAATGGAAAATGGTTTTAGAAAAGATTCTTTAAAGAATCGATGTAGCGGATTTTTGGACGTCTCAGAAAAGTCCCATTGCTTAATTCGATTACACTGAGGTCGTACTGCCGTCACCATCAGCGACAGTAGCTGCTCTTTTTGATTCAACGCCCGTAGTGCCCCAAACACAAAGCTAAATTCTTCGGCCTTCTCTTCAAATTTTTCATTAGATCGTGGGAAAACCCTATCTAAATTATCTAAGCAACATAGAACCGGCAATTCGTAGCCAACTCCCTTAAGATCCTTAGACAGTTTTTTAAAGTGCTGATAGAACTCCTGTGATGTGTCTTTGATAGGACGATCGCTTTCAGCCAGCGTAGGGGGTTTTTCTAATAGCGAATTTTTGTTCTTAGCTAGACGATAAAGATTTTGCAGAATTTCATCTAATAGTTCTACCCCGTAGCCAATATCGCTGTACTTTTGCAGATCTGTGTAGATTACGGCATGGTCCTGACAGACCAAAGATAGCTGATGTAAAATAGAGGATTTACCTGACTTACGTAAACCAAACAGACCCACGTTTTGATTGTTCTTTAAATCAGTAGTTAATTCGGTAAGTAACTCTGTTCGACCAAAGAATAGTAGTTTATCACGAACAGTTTTTTTCTCTTTAAAGAGATCGACAGTATCAGTATATCGACGAATATGAGCAGAGAGAACATCCTGACATTCATCAGCATTGGGTAAAATCTGCTCTACCTCTGCCAGAGAAATTGGTATAACCTTAAAATCTTGGTGTAGCTTTAAATCTGTAATGAGTTCTCTGGCTGCCATTTCAGGCACAGCTTCGTACAGAATAATCCCAGCTAAGTCTGAATTGTGGCCCCTAATCTCGTCAGACCGATGAAAAAGCTCATGAATACTGTTTTTTGTAAGCCGTTCTGACACAACAGACACAAAAAATGGGGGTTTTAATCCAAATTGGTCTGGGGTTTCTGTAACCAATAGGTTATTCTCGTCTTCCTGCTTGGAGATAGCACCGACTTGATCTAAAAAGCTCTGCGCTACCACCATAGCCGGTCGATATCCGCCTACACTCAGGGATAGGATCTGTCCTTCAACCGATTCCCAGAGTTCAGGTGATACCCGCTTTGCCTCTTTTCTACATTTCAACATAAGCAGCGTAACGTAAAGGCAATCTTGACAAGCCCTAGCCTCTGCTGGGGTTATCGTCAGCCACGATTCATCTATTTTGAGAATACCTAGACATACCTGCTTGAGTTCGTCTAAAAATCGCCTGTGGACATGACTTGGATATTTAGGCCCTGGAATGTTTAGACTCAGTCGATTCAATTGCTCAAACAGTGTCAAAAAGTCAGAGTTTGCAAAAATTTCGTTTCGTTTTAGATCGTCATCAAGGGAAAAGGGCTGATCATGATTTTTTAGATATCGCATGCTCCGAACACTCGCTCTCTTTCGGATCTTATTAGCGAGGGGCTTAGCCAAATTGACTGCTTTCTTGAGCTCAAGCTGAATGCGTTTTCTTGACGCTAAATTACCTAGTTTGTTGGTACCTTCAATCTGAATTGTTACGGTGTGAAAGGCATTAATTAAACACGTTGTTAGAGTTAAATCACTGGAGGCCCTGAGATTGTAAATCAGGGGCTGAAGCAGGGCTTGAACTGTTTCTAACTCTCCCTTTAACTCAGAACTTTGGGCTAGGATACGACTGTAGTGAAAGGCGCGATAAAGGACATTTGCTCGCTTCTCAACCAGTTTTTTAGAACTTGGTTCATCTCCGGTCACTTGGGCCGCCCACAGCCATAATGAGCTAAGTTTTTCGGTATTGATAAACCCCTGGGCTACTTGATTAAGATAGAGCAGCAAATTAATGGCATTAGTTGCATCATATTTAAGCCCTGCAACTAACAGAAATATCTCTTCCCAGCGTTTGTCATTAGCATAGAGACGCACCATCTCAGAAAGAGCCTGGTTGTTGTAGTTTTCATGGATATATTTGGCCGCTAAAAACTCTTGGAATGTTAGATGAGAGAACGAATAAATGCCGGGGGACTGTTCAACTAAAATACCTTGTTGAATGGCAATGGCATCTAATATCGTTTCTCCGCTGAGACTGCTAGGAGCATTTAGCTCTTTTAGTAAGAATCCACGAATGTGATTGACTAAATTAACCTTGGTGAAGAGGAGCTTGTCTTCTCGAAACGCTTTGTAAGCAATCTCAGCTAGTAGCTTTTCTTCAAGTTCTACGTGTAGACCTTCATAAATCCCTTCTTTTGAAATCCGCTTCTCTTCAAACCACTTCTTTAAAAGAATACGCAGCCCTTGATGATACAGAATACTCCTATTGCCAGAGAAGGTTAAGGAGCGGCTATAGACCAAACATAAAAATGTCAGAAGCAATGGTGTTTGAGCTAGCTCTCGTACCGCAACGTTATCTGATTTCCGTAGGGACTTCCAACATGTTTCAGCCGCTTCAGTGTTGCCTACTTCATCTGAGGAAAACCAATTGTGGATAAAGTTTTTTATTTGTTCCTGGCTATTGCCCGCTAGCGTTATTTCGCGAAAACTTGTTGAGGGGGCGCGATAGGCTGCGGCTCGGCATGATATGACATAGCGGTTCTTTTTATAGCGCTCTACAAACGTCTCAATATCGTCAAGCACCTGATGTCGACTGCTTGATGAGACTTCATCTAGACCATCAAACAGAATCAAAAAATGACCTTTCTTTAGGGCATTTTCTGTAATTTCGGTACTCTCTGGAAATTCGAAGGATTCTAATTCATGCGCTATGTAATCTTGAAACTCAATCGTATTTTCAGTCAGTTTCTTTAAATCAATCCAAATAGGTATGCACGCATGCTGAAACTGAGTTTCAGTTTTTTCTTTAAGTGCTTCCAACCCAATTTTTCGAAGTAGGGTGGTTTTACCAGCCCCTGGAGCACCAATAATTGATAGATACTGGATTTCATTGGCAATATCTATTGCTGTTTTTTGCTGGGATGCACTAGATCGTTGCCTACGCTCATGTCTGGCACGACACGCTTTTTCCATGTCGTCTATGGACATGGATCGATTAATTTCACTATCCTCTAAAAGCCGTACAGGAACGTAAACCGAATCAAGGCTTACGGGCTTATTCATTCCAAGTATTTTAAGCCTGCCATGTCGTTCTCTAAACCTATGCAGATACGTCTGAGAAGCGGACAGAATAGACTGCTTCGTCTGTGGATTGGGACGCTTCTTGAATAAGCCGAAGAATCTTCCTCCCTTATTTCCCAATACATCAATAATTAGGTTGGCTAACGATTGGGCTTGTGCAGACATGGTAGGACGATCATCCAGTTTTAAGAACTCATTAGTGATGATTTTTACACGGGATTATACCGTGAGTCTACCTTGATGTCCGTGGAAACTAACTTGGCTGTTTTGTACAGTTAAATATCTGGCGTTGCTGATCCCCTGGCTGATTCTATCTATCAAGTATAGGTACATTGTAGAGATCATAAATCGATTCATACCCTAGATCAGCAACGGCAAATATCTTGCTTAGTGCTGATGATTCTGAGGATGGCATTAACTGTTCTGAGCGCACTATTCTGGACGCACTGTCATCAAAACCTGTACGTCATTAAACTAAGATAAAAGAATTTTGACCATTTCTGCATACATTTAAGACCTCGTCCGTCGTTTCCACGTAGTTCAAAATGCTAATTCTAATTAATTCACCCTTTGCCCCTTAAAATCGTAGATTTTACCCTTGACACAGGTCTCCATAAGGAAAATGTAGTTTTCCACGATCAGGGTGACTATCATAACAATCATGGAAAAACCAAAGGATTTTACACACCGTGGCAACAACAATGATTGAGTCAATACCAACGGACTGTCTACAGCACCTGCGTCACTAAAGCGCGAACTCTCCAGGTCGTATTCAAAATATTGTTATCAATCACTGGGAAAAGGTATTTCATCCAGGCTAATCAGTCCTCGGCTAACCTCAATCAACCCTGATGCTGTCCAACTGAGGTAACCCTTTCCTCATCTCCCCATGGTCTTGGAGACTCGTGAACCACAGAGTCCAAATATGAGAAGTTACTCATAACTTCATCTTGATCTCATTTTTTAGAAGCGCGCGCGATTTTTTTGATTTTTTGACTGACGTTGCCCTCTAAACAAGAAAAACACCCTATAGAAGCACCCGATGTCTCAGGTTTCTGTAGGGCGTATGTCAAGGTTCATCTACTCATTCACACATTCTTAAAGACCGACATCGATCCGGAAGGTTTTAGTAATTCCGTAAAGAAACAGCCAACTTTCAGCGAAGCTCAAAAAAACGAACCGCAGTCATGCTGGCCAGTTATTGCTTGTAGTCCCTAATTTACCTGGCCCGGTTCCTCACCTGTACGGATAAACTCAGCCTGCTCTAAAATTAGCGCGGCAAAATCCCCTTCACCATTAGCCGTATAGAGTTGAGCCGCTTTTTCATAATTTTCCACAATGTCTGCCCGCAGCTCTGGGGCCAAATCATCAGGTCCGCTGAACTCCTCCCCCAGAAGCAATGCCTGCTGACGCAGCAGAGCATCCGCTCTGCCCAAATAGGAATTGGGGTCGTTGGGCATCAGCACCGTCGCCGCTTCATAGGCCTCAGCTGCCTCGCCATAGTCTTCCGACTGCATCAGCTCCAATGCCCGGTCATAGACCTGCTGAAAATCAGTAGCCAGTTTCACTGAAACCCGATAGTTTCCCCCCAGCTGACCATAGAAAGAACCCGCCAGGACCGTATACTCCCCCGTTTCCGGCAGCTCTATCACGATCGTTGCCTGGGGGGTGCCATTGTAGTCATCATTCTGCTCCAGAATGTCCCCTGCCGGATTTAGCAGCGTGATAAACGTATCAAACTCCTCGCTCACCATCTCAATGATGATCGCCTGTCCTGCTTCAGCCGCAAACGTGTAGGTGTCTTGGGTGGGTTGAAACTCAACCTCCTCCTCAAGAATTGCGTCGGCCATGGCTGGTGTAGCCGCAGCGGCTAGCAGGGCTAGGGCAGTCCCCCAGGTTATCAGCTGAGAAAGGTAAGAACCCCCCAGCCACCTAAGCGGTCGATTATTGACCTGACAACCTATTAAACTAAGCATGGAAAAGCTAGGCATAGAACTCCTTAGCGCTGCCCACAGCAGCAGTCTTCAACAGTGATGCATTACGATAGCGGAAATTTTCAATCACTACCCATGGTGCCCTGGCTAAATGTCCTAGGTGTGACCGCCGGGTGTTTAGGCCTGTGGTCGAGTCTCAGCTACCAGACCATGGCTCAGTCCAGGCAGCCAGACCCATCGCCAGTAGCCACTCCAGAGGCCAATATAGACCAGATTGTGCTTCCTCCCACCACCGATGTGCCAGAAGAAATACTGAGGACTGAAATCATTTTTGAAGCCCGCTCTCCATTAGACGGGGCTCCCCTGTCCCCTGTCGACTATGCTCAGCTACAGGCCGATTTGGCCGCTCCCCAAACGACACTCACCCTCAATTCCGATATTCGCTACGTCATTTTTCTACTCCAGGCCCGCCGTGCTTTCAAGCCTGTGATTCCGTTTTTGCCATAGGGCTGAATTAGGTCAGAGCACAACCCGCAACCCATCATTCATCCCTCCCCCTGCCTTTCTTGCTCAAAAAACCACGGCCATAGATTGAGCAATTGTTGTTACGCTCTGTTAACCTAAACTTCATGGTCTTTGCTTTTTCTTAGCAATTGCAGCACTTTAGCGCGCCATTTTAAATAGCACTTTTGCCGTTGCTGATTTATTGGGATGAATCGCTCTGAAATGAATGTCAATTGCCAGGATTTTTTAGGTTAAATCCTCCCGAGTATCAGCAACACCCACTTTTATATACAGCGGTTACTAGGTTTTAGACTCCTATGGCACTAACAACGGCCCCAGAGCAAATTGACCGGATTGTCGGCAACTACCACCATAATCCCTTTGAAGTTCTTGGCCCCCATCGTATTCACATAGATGGTAAAGACGTTTGGACCGTGCGCGCCTATTTACCCAAAGCTGAGTCTGCCTGGGTGGTTCTACCCGATAGTCGACAGGAAGTCCTGATGGCTAACGAGCATCACGGTGACTTCTTTGAGTGCATTCTCGAGGTTGAGTCCGTGGGGACCTATCAACTGCGTTATGAAGCAGACGGTCACGAACATGTTATTTACGACCCCTATGCGTTTCGGTCACCTCTGATTACTGAGTTTGACGCCCACTTATTTGGCGAAGGGAATCACCACCGTATATATGAAAAGCTTGGCGCTCATCCAACCAAAATTGATGATGTAGCTGGGGTTTACTTTTCTGTATGGGCCCCTAATGCCCGCAACGTCTCGGTTTTGGGTGACTTTAATCATTGGGACGGCCGCCAGCACCAAATGAGTATTGGCCACGGCGGTATCTGGGGAATATTTATCCCTGAACTAACGGTTGGTGCCCATTACAAATACGAAATTAAAAATCACCAGGGTCACATTTATGAAAAGTCTGACCCCTATGGTTTCCAGCAAGAAGTGCGGCCCAAGACAGCGTCTATTGTTGCAGACCTAGATAGCCATCAGTGGCAAGATGACTCCTGGATGGAGGAGCGTCGTCACAAGGACCCCATGACCCAGCCCGTCTCGGTGTATGAGCTCCATCTGGGGTCTTGGATGCACGAATCCTCAGAGCAGCCGGCCAAGCAAGTAGACGGTACCGATGCTCCGATAGTCACCGTTGCCGACCTGAAGCCAGGTGCTCGTTTTCTCACTTACCGTGAGTTAGCCGATAGGCTGATTCCCTATGTTAAGGAACTGGGCTTTACCCATATTGAGCTCCTGCCCGTTGCGGAGCACCCGTTTGACGGCTCCTGGGGCTACCAGGTGACGGGCTACTATGCTGCCACATCTCGCTATGGCTCTCCCCAGGACCTGATGTATTTCATTGATCAATGTCACCAAAATGGCATTGGTGTATTGGTCGACTGGGTTCCCGGTCACTTTCCTAAAGATGGCCACGGTCTTGCCTTCTTTGATGGCACCCACCTTTATGAACACGCCGACCCCCGTAAGGGTGAGCACAAGGAATGGGGCACTCTGGTCTTCAACTATGGTCGCAATGAGGTGCGCAACTTCCTGGTGGCCAATGCCCTCTTCTGGTTTGACAAGTACCATATTGATGGCATTCGCGTAGATGCGGTTGCGTCTATGCTTTATTTGGACTACAACCGGAAGCCTGGTGAGTGGGTGGCCAATGACTACGGTGGTCGTGAAAACATCGAAGCAGCCGACTGTTTACGCCAGGTAAACCATCTGCTCTTTAGCCACTATCCCGGTATTCTCTCCATCGCCGAAGAATCCACCTCCTGGCCCATGGTATCTTGGCCTACCTATGTGGGCGGTTTGGGCTTTAACCTCAAGTGGAACATGGGTTGGATGCACGACATGCTGGACTATTTCAGCATGGACCCCTGGTTCCGCCAGTTCCACCAAAACAACGTTACCTTTAGCATTTGGTACGCCTTTAGCGAGAACTTTATGCTGGCCCTATCCCACGATGAGGTGGTCCACGGCAAGAGCAACATGATTGGCAAAATGCCGGGTGATGACTGGCAAAAAATGGCCAACATGCGCTGTCTATACACCTACATGTTCACCCACCCCGGTAAAAAGACCTTGTTTATGGGAATGGAATTTGCCCAGTGGAGTGAGTGGAACGTCTGGGGAGACCTGGAATGGCATCTGCTGGAATTTGAGCCCCACGCCCAGATGAAAGCCTTTATGGAGAAGCTCAATGCTACCTATCGCAGTGAGCCCGCCCTCTATACCCAAGACTTTGATCAGCAAGGTTTTGAGTGGGTTGACTGTAGCGACAACAGCCATAGCGTTGTCGCCTTTATCCGCCGTGCCAAAGATAGCGATGATTTTATTGTCACCGTCTGTAACTTTACTCCGCAGCCCCACAGCCACTATCGTGTAGGCGTTCCTGCCAAGGGTTACTACCGCGAAATCTTTAACAGCGACGCCCGCGAATTTGGCGGCAGCAATATGGGTAACTTGGGTGGCAAATGGTCCGACGATTGGGCTTACCACAATCGTCCCTACTCTTTGGACCTGACCCTGCCGCCGTTGGCAACGGTAGTGTTTAAGCTCGACCCGGCTCGGACGTCTTCGGCGACGCTATCTGGGTTTCAGCTAGGGGGATAGGGTGTCGACCCGGTAGGGACGTTCCATGGAACGTCCCTACCGGGTTTATTGCAGTCCCACCGTTTCCCAGTCCCTTGTCTTTGGCCCAAATAGCTGAGCGGCTTTTTGCTCGGCGGCCTTTAGGGACGGGTGCCAATCGCTGAGGGTGTAATCACCGTCAGTTTCGACAGCAAATAAACAATAGCCATGGCCATCGAACTTAATGGTTAAGCTAACCGCTGCTCCAGGCATCAATTCGGCTGGCTGACCAGGCATACCTGGAGGAATCTGCCACAAAGGAATTTGCTTAACCACCACAGAAGGCATGGAGTATGAATAATTTGCCTTTAGAGACAAATTATTGGCACAACTTCCCGTTATACGTGATTTAGCGGTAAATTCCGTATAAATTTAGTCTTCACCCCCTGACAAGGGGCATCCGAGGAATTACCTAGTTATCGCTTCGAATATGGGTCTGGCGTTGCTCTTCAGCCGTTAGGTCTACTAAAGAAATGTCGTTTCTCAGTACACGACCGGTGGGGCCTACTATCTGGCGGGGCAGCGTTTGGGTGTCCACCAGCTCCATGCGATTCATGTTGTAGGTGGTGTAAACGGTCTCACCCGTATCAAAGAAAAAGTCGAGCACGGTCATGGTTTGCATGGCAGCATCAGTGCGATACAGCCAGGTGCGAGGACCGCTGCCAAGGGCACCACAGTGGAGCAGCTCTAAGTTACCAGCGTGGCCTGGGTAGTAGGCATGGTGGTGGCCGCTCATGTAGGTGTGGACATTATGGCGTTCTAGCACTGCCTGAAGCTGGTTAGCATTATTGAGGAATTCGCCGTAGCGATCGCGCCCCTGGGAAATGGCATACAGCGGCAGATGCCCCAGGGCAATCCGGAATTTTGCCTCCTGGGCTGCGGCACTACCCAGCTGCCGGTCTGCCCAAGCCACCTGGTCAGCAGGCACATTGGCCGAGGAAGCGTCCCACACAATATAAAAAATATCGTTCTGCTTAAAGCTGTAGTAGTAGGGAAAATCGCCCGTATCGATGTACTGCAGATCTAAATCATCTTGGTGGGCCTGCCAGTAGCGGGTGGTAACATCGCGGTCGATGGTGTAAATGTAGCTACCATCCCCATAGGTCTGGCTAGACGCATCGTGGTTGCCAATGGTCAGCGCGTAGGGGATATTGGCCTCTCGAATCGGTTTGAGAATCAGGTTGTCAAAACCGGCCCACATGGCTTCCACCTCAGGCGTGGTTAAAGAAATACTCTGGCCTGCCACCATATCACCCACACACAGCACAATATCCGGCTCCCACTGGGGCAGGATAGACACCCCTTTCATTACCTCGCTGCGATAGTCGACGGCACCATAGCGGGAGTTCAGGTCACTGATGACTACGGCGCGTACATCACCGCGTTTGGGGGCAAAGAGTTCGTCGGGGCCAATGGCGTTGCCAACGTTGGGATGGCGTTTGGGGGCAGGGGAGACCGAAGGAACTGCGGGAGACGAGGGGGGGGCAGCGGTGGTGGCTGATTGGGTGATGGGGCGGGCGGAGCAGGCTCCGAGGGCCAGGCTACTGAGGAGGAGAAAGCGACGCCGATTGTACATGGGCAAGGGAAATAAGTGCTATGGGAAAGGTAGCGCAGGGGATGAAAGACGTAAAGTATTTTGGATGCTAGGTGATTAGGCATTCTCTCGAAGTTGTCACCCTGCTTGAGTGAAGAGTTTTTAACTATGACTGTCCTCCGGAGAGCGGGGGAAGAATCTAGAGTAGGCTCTGGTGGCGTTTGAAAATGCGCTAGATATGCTTATATCGTGTGGTATTTCCTGAAGACTGGGTACAAACTCAGCAAAATTGGGTCATGCTTACCGTGAATCGCTCCAAGACAACCTGTTAGATAACCTCACCCTAGCTTTACCGCCCACAGAAGAATAACGCTCGGCCCTGGGGCGAAGCAGTCTGGTACCATACAGGCGCATATTTGGTCTGCCCCCTTGATCTGCCCCCT
>JBCAWO010000020.1:0-75300 GCA_038534515.1 Cyanobacteria bacterium J06554_1 | reverse complement strand
ATTGAGCCCGTCTCTCGACGCTGCTTGAGCAGTTTTTGCACAAAACTTTTAGCGACACCAAATTGTTTAGCAAGACTCCGTTGAGAGAGGTCACCTTGGTCATAGGCATTGACAATCTTCTGACGTAAGTCCAATGAGTACGGCTTAGGCATCAGTTCTAATCATCTTAGGTACACTTATTTAGCTGACTAGCGTACCTCACCCGGCTTGAAATTGCTATATGTCCAGTGCTGATCAAAAATATGCTGAAAGTCGCAAGTATTGCAGTTGGTTTTAGTCTGCTAGCTGGCTCTTTTCAGCAATCTGAAGCAGCTATTTTAGGGGCGTCTGGCAATGGCTCTTTGGGCGATATCAGTGGAACAAGTCTCAGTAACGGCAATACTCAAAGCCCTTTTATTCAAGGTTTTGATGAATTACAGAGTGTTTCTGTTTCTTCGCCCATATTCGTTGACTATCTAATCTCTCCTAACAATATCGGTCAGCAGCTGCGTGGAGTTAATAACGCCTCTGCAAATTCACCTGTATTGGCTGACGGTGTCTATGACAGTCATATTTTTCACTTTGATCCATCAACGTCTGGTGGTTCAGTTGGTGACGCCACGTTTCAGTTCGACGGCGATATTATTGCGGTGATTGCAAACACAGAGTTTCTAGTGGCTACTGATTCTGTATTCGGAACTGCGGATACCTATGCCACGGGGGGTGATCGCCGATCTGAGACAAACGACCTGTTCACTATCGTGTCAAATGATACAATTCGCTTTGATCAGTTTCAGGTAGGTGGCAGGTACATTGACGATCTTCGAGTTCTGACAGCAGCCTCCCCCACAGAAGATGTACCTGAACCAACGGCTGTCCTAAGTCTCTCGATATTTGGTTTTTTGGGTATTTCCAGAAAGCTTTTGCAAGCATAGGCTGTACAAAGCATAAACTGTCAGCTTTGTGTCCACATAGCAATTGACGAACGCATTCAGCAGATTGCATAACTTCCTATTTGAAGTTTGCTAGCCTTCAAATAGGAAGCTTTTTTAGTTGCTGCTTTAGAGGATGCACCAATCGCTTAGAAATTCCATGCCAGCTTTTTATGCACATTTGACGCCTAACTCTGAGAACCGTGCAAAGCAGCATATCAAAGGGCGATCTCTAAGGCTAGATATGGGCTTACAAAGTACAGAGCATGAGCCGATGCCCAATCTAGTGGCTTCAAACATTCGTTAATGTGCTGACCCGTATGGTAAGCCCGGTGTGGCTCACCATACGCAGCAGAAATACGTTGGAACTCTTTTTCTATGGCAGATTGGCAGCCAATATCAAGGCGCTGATACGATTTTTCCCAGCGCTAAAAGCTATGTCCAGCTGTTATCATTCATGCTTCTACCGCCCGTTACCTGACAAAACTGCTGTCAGTTCGTCTGGCACCAACGCTGCTGCCTGATTTCTAGAAAAGTCTGCCAGAGCATTCAAGGCTGCGCCAAAGAGCTGATTGGGTTGCAGGTCGTCTTTTACTAGCTCCCATAGACGGGCCACTTCTTCGGTGTGGAGACGGTTATCTTCTGTCAGGGCTGCCAATATTTGCTGACGCAGATATTGGCCTTCATCGGAGATTAGAAACTGCATTCCCAGCCCCGCCGTTGGAATCAGGTTAAAGCCCTGATCGCCCTGGGCAATGCGGATCATATTTTCTAGCCTCTGCCACTGGAATCGACCATCTTTGAAAAGCACATCGATTAGCCGTCGTCGTAGGGATTCGGTCTCGCCCATTAGCAGACGCCGGGCAACGTAAGGATAGGCAATCTCAACAATCTTGAACTCTGGATTGAGGGTTAGGGCCAGCCCCTCCTGGGTTACCAAGGAGCGAATGATCAGGGCAAACTTGGCCGGTACCCGAAAGGGATATTCGTACATCACCTCGGAGAACCGATCGGTGATGCTTTTAAAGTTAAAGTCACCCACGCTAGCACCAATGGCACCGTCAAAGACCGACTGCAAGGCAGGTACAATCGGGCGCACATCCACATCGGGTGTAAGAAAGCCCAATTTGACAAAGTCGTCGGCTAGTTTGTCGTATTCCTGGTTGATCAGATGCACCACGGAATCTACCAGGGTTTCTTTCATATTTTGGCCAAGCTGATCCATCATGCCAAAATCGATGTAGGCCATGGCTCCATCGGCCATGGCAAACAGGTTGCCCGGATGGGGGTCGGCGTGGAAAAAGCCAAACTCTAGCAGCTGTCGCAGGCCTGAGGAGACGCCAATACCGACTAACTCATCCGAGTCTAAACCGGCGGCCTTGACGCGCTCAATGTCGGTGAGCTTTAGACCATCAATCCATTCCATGGTGAGGACACGGGTGCTGGTGTATCGCCAGTAAATAGAAGGCACTTTGACCCTGGGGTCATCGGCAAAGTTGGCAGCAAATGCTTCGGCGTTGCGTCCTTCGTTGAGATAGTCAATTTCTTCGAACAGCTTTGATCCAAACTCATCGACGATTAGGGTGAGATCGTGGCCGAGGTTGAGGGGGAGCCACGGTGCAATCCACCCTGCTGCCCAGCGTATTAGATAGAGATCGCGGCAAATAATGGGCACAAGACCGGGGCGCTGCACCTTGACGGCCACATCCTCACCCGTGTAGAGGCGGGCCCTATAGACCTGACCCAAACTTGCTGCCGCCACGGGATCAGGGGAAATGTAGCTGTAAACTTCGTCAGAAGTTCGCCCTAGCTCCTTTTCAATAATCCACTGAGCTATTTGGTTGTTAAACGGAGGTAGCTGGTCTTGAAGCTTTATCAGCTCGTCTAAAAACTTTGGATTGACCAGATCAGGCCTGGTGGAGAGGGCCTGCCCAACCTTGATAAATGTCGGACCTAAATCGGTCAGTATCTGGCGGAGCTGACTGGCCCGCCTAGCTTCGTTAATTTCTGTGCGCCTCAGGACTCGGTCTAGCAGCAGTCCGGTGACAAAACTACCTAACATCAGCGCTACCGAGAGCGCTCGCCACATTACTGTTAAAAGCCGGAAGCGGTAATGATCTGCGATCGCAACAGCATCGTACCGCCGCATCTTTTCAAGCTCAGCCATGCATTCTCATCTCCTAAGCCAAACGCTCAGTTAAGAAGGCAGGGTGACACTTCAATGGGACGAGTATCATCGGCCTTCGGCCTAAGCAATGTGAATAGTGGATTGAACCACTTCTAGTCCACTATCCAGCAGTAAATATCTTAATCATAGTATAGATAACTACAAACTTTTTTAGGTTTGCCCAAGCCGATCATTTACATTCTCGTTAGCCAGCCATAGGCTTGACCATGGGTCCTTGACAAAGAAGTTCGCTCGCCTGTGACAACTAAAAACAGACGGCTAATAAAAAAGGAGCGCCTGTCACAGGCAGCTCCCATAAACATAATTGTCCTAGCTCGCTCTACACAATCTTTGTTGTTCAGATAACTAAAGCGCTTTAGGGTGCTCTAAAAACTGCGCCAGACCTTAGATGATGGCATTCAGGATAGAGGTTATCACCGACAGCAAGAAGGCACCGATAATGGCACTCCAAATGCCCCAACGTAGGCGAAAACCTTCAACCAGCTTGGCCGACAGACCAAACAAAATTAGATTGACCAGCAGACCACCCAGGGTAACTAACCAGACCAACCCACCCAAAATTGGTAGGCCAGCAATAATACCGACGACACCATTGAGCATGCCAAAGACTAGGGCAGTGATGGCGGTTTTACCAAAGCTGTCAGACTCTACGCCCGTCGGTAGAAACGTAATGATGACGAGGGCGATGGTCGTAATCAACCAGGTAACAATAAATGGAATTAAAACGTCCATGGCAGGGCTCCTTCGAAGCGATAACTACGGGAACAAACTCCGTATTTACTCGTAGCAATTTCGTATGAAGTATATCAAAGTTTTCTCTACACGTAATTAAAGGAGTGTTAAGACGAATACCGGCGATTACGGTAGTTTCAGCCGATAATACTGCCGTAGCCGCTGCTGAAATTGCCCCCAATGCTGGTCTAATTTATCTGGGGTGAGGGTAAATAGTTGGGCTGGGGTGTCTTCGAGTGCGATCGCAACCATGGCTCGCTCTACCTTTATGTCATAGTCCCGATACACCCAGTTAATGGCCCAGCAGTAGGCGGCCACCTGCAAAAAATAATCCTCAATCCAGTCTGCTTGTTTAGGACGGCGCGCGGTTTTCCAGTCACACACCAGCAGCTGACCGTCGTAGACCATCAGCGCATCGGGATAACCGGCAAACTTGAGCGGGTGCCACACCGCTCCCTCCACCAGCAGCACATCTTCAATATTGTTTAGCACCGGCTCAATTGAGGCCCAGAACCCTTCGGTTCCCTCGGGTAGGGTCCACTCCTCCTGCCGCAAATAGGCCTTGATCACCTTATGAATTTTAGTCCCAGCCCGCGATGCTTTGGTAGTAATCCGATTGGCCTCTGCTGCGCCCACTCGCTCCCGCCAGCGCCACAGCCGTTCCTTGGCTTCCCATGGTTTGGTGGCTGACAAAATAGTCGTCACCCCAGGCAGCCGCTGGCCCTCTACCTCATAGTGGCGACGGCGGTTGACCGAGACCTGCTTTGCCTTGTAATGGGGCAGCATTGGTCCGTTTGCCATGTCGATGCTCCAAGTTTGCTGGTCAGGCGGGCACTTCAATCTCTTGGCTACCCGCTAAGCCAAAGGCAGTATGTACGGCCTTGAGCGCTTCAATGCCACTATCTTCTGCGACGACGCAGCTGATCTTGATCTCTGAGGTGGCAATCATTTGGATGTTGATGTTGCTGTCGGCCAGGGCCTGGAACATTTTGGCAGCGGTGCCGGGTTCAGTCATCATGCCAATGCCAACAGCACTAACCTTGGCGATGGCCGTATCGACAATAATTTCGCTACTGCCAAATTCGTTAGCCAGGGACTGGAGGACACCGCGGGCCATGTCAGCGTCGGCCTGGGCCACGGTAAAGGCAATGTCGCGAGTTTTTAGGCCGTTGTGTTGGCGGCAGCGCTGGGCTTGGATGATCATGTCGACGCTGATGCCGCGATCGGCCAAGATTTGGAATAGCTTGGCCGCCATGCCAGGCTGGTCAGGCACCTGACGCAGGGCCAGTCGCGCCTGGTTGCGATCTAGGGCCACACCACGCACAGCAGGACCAGGGCTGAGAACCGGGACCTCTAAGCGGGCGGGGGACTGATGGAGTTCAAAGGCGCTACAAAGGGCGGCGATGGTGCGATCGCAATCCTCTACGGCGATGGTGCAGCTCACTTTTACCTCTGAGGTGGCAATCATCTGGATATTGACCCCAGCCGCTGCCAGGGTGGAAAACATCTTAGCCGCCACCCCCGGTCGACCAATCATTCCAGCCCCAGCGATGCTTACCTTGGCAATTTTGGTATCGCTCACCAGGGCCACCGAATCTTCTATATCTCCATGACCATCGGAGGCTCCCTGAAGGACCGGTATCAGGTCAGCAGCCAAGTCAGTTGCCTGGGCAAGCACGTCCTTTTCGACGGTAAAAGCAATGTCATTAAAATTGCCCTCATTGATAGATTGAATAATCAAATCAACATTGAGCTGTTGCTCGGCCACTTTGCCAAACAGCTGGGCCGCAATTCCAGGTCGATCTGGCACCCCAAGCAGGGCCACTTTGGCCTGATTGGTATCAAATTCAATCGCATCCACCGGGTGGGCTAGTTCCAGTCCATCCAAGGGGCGGGGCAGACGACTAGGTGCAGTTACTCGGGTGCCGGGCTCCTCGGTCCAGCTAGAACGCACCACCAGGGTAACGCCATAGTTACGGGCGATTTCCACTGCCCGTGGATGTAGTACCTTAGCTCCCAGGCTGGCTAACTCCAGCATTTCATCACAGGTGATGTCGGTCATCAACTGGGCCGCTGGCACCAAGCGAGGGTCCGTAGTCAAAATGCCAGGTACATCTGTGCAAATTTCACAGGTATCGGCCTGGAGTGAGGCGGCCAGGGCTACAGCAGAAGTGTCCGAGCCGCCGCGACCAAGGGTGGTGATTTCCAGATCTGGGGCATCACTAATGCCTTGAAACCCTGCAACGACCACAACCTGACCCTGCTCTAGGGCACGCTTGACTCGCTCGGTCTTAATTCTCAAAATGCGGGCATGGCTGTGGCGGGCCTCCGTCACAATACCCACCTGGGCACCGGTCATGGAGACAGCCGCCTGGCCCCGTTCTTGAAGAGCCATCGTCAACAGGGCAATGGAGACCTGCTCCCCGGTCGAGAGCAACATGTCCATTTCGCGACGGCTGGGTTGGCTAGAAATTTCATTGGCAAGTTTAACCAAACCATCGGTGGTTTTGCCCATGGCTGACACCACTACGACAACGGAGTTACCGGCCTGTACGGTTGTCTGCACCCGTTCGGCCACGGTTTGAATCCGCTCAACGCTACCCACCGATGTACCGCCGTACTTTTGAACAATTAACGCCATGAGTGCCACCCCCTCTCAAACCGGCAAAATCAATGTTTCCCTTGGACAACCTGTCCAAACCATCGGGCCCAAATCATTAAAAATAAGTGCCCATACTACTGTTTCACAAATACTGTTTAACAAATCTGATTAATCAGATTACCAAGCAAAGCTCCGGCTTAATGCTTCAGGCTGAGAATATGACTGATATTTTCGGCGCTAAGACTTTATTGGGGTCACTATGTAAATCCCATGACATATTACGAAATATACTGAGAAGTCATTACATCACCTGGGTTAAAGAGATTCAAGCCAGCATCTACAGGCTTTTATCCAGCAGAGGGGGAATACTTCAGATTATGAAATTCCTTTATTTATATGCTGTTTCACCGGTTCACCTGTGAATAAACTTTGAAGAAGTTTGCAGTTTAGACACTCAACCCAGAGATAGACGATATAAGATTGTTAATCATACGTAATAGTTTTTAATGCTATGACAGCAGCCCTTTCTGGCCAGGCTCCTCTAGCCCAAAAGACAACAGCTCAACAAAACTCGCTGCATCACGTGGTGATAGTCGGCGGCGGCTTTGCGGGGCTGTACGCCGCAAAGTCCTTGGGTAAGGCCCCAGTTAGGGTAACGCTGATCGATAAGCGTAATTTCCACCTGTTCCAACCGCTGCTCTATCAAGTGGCTACCGGCGGGCTGTCTGCCGGGGATATTTCGTCCCCGCTGCGTTCGGTGCTGAGTCGTCAGAAGAACGTCAAGGTACTCATGGGCGAGGTCGTAGACATTGACCCCGATGCCCAAAAGGTGACCCTTAAGCGTGATGAAGTCATTGACTACGACAGTCTGATTTTGGCAACGGGTTCTAGCCACCATTACTTTGGCAATGACCATTGGTCCGATATTGCCCCCGGGATGAAGACCATTGAAGATGCCCTCGAGGTGCGACGACGTATTTTCTTGGCCTTTGAAGCGGCTGAGAAAGAAACTGATCCCGATCGTCGTAAGGCGCTGCTGACCTTCTTGGTTGTGGGTGCTGGCCCAACCGGTGTAGAACTAGCCGGTGCCCTGGCGGAACTTGCTTATGAAACCATCAAGGATGATTTCAGTAATATTGATCCCCAGGAGACCAAGATTATTTTATTAGAGGGGATGGACCGGGTACTGCCCCCCTATCCTGCCGACCTATCGGTTGCCGCCCAGGCGTCTTTGGAAAAGCTGGGTGTTGAAGTGCGGACACAGTCCCTGGTGACCAACATTGACGGGGATACGGTTTCCATTAAGCACGACGGTGCCGTCACCGATATGCAGGCTTGCACCGTGCTGTGGGCGGCAGGCATTAAGGCGTCACCCCTGGGGCAGATTATTGCTGAGAAAACCGGGGCTGAAACTGACCGCATTGGTCGAGTGATTGTGGAGTCTGACCTGAGCGTGCCTAACTACCCCAACTTCTACATTGGTGGTGACTTGGCCCACTTTGCGCACCAGGAGGGCAAGCCACTGCCGGGCACAGCGGCAGTGGCCATGGAAATGGGTAGCTACTTAGCGAAAACCGTCAGGGCTAAGCTGGCTAAGAAACCGGTAGCCGCCTTTCACTATAAGAGTAAGGGCAGCATGGCGGTGATTGGTCGTAATGAGGCGGTGGCCGACCTGAACTTTATGAAGCTATCTGGCTTCCCCGCCTGGTTTATCTGGATTTTTGTTCACATCTACTTCCTGATTGAGTTTGATAACAAGCTGTTGGTGCTGCTGCAGTGGGCATTTAACTACTTCACCTATCAGCGCGGTGCGCGGCTGATTACGGGGGATGACTCGATTCCGGCCCTGTCAGAAACGGTGATGACCGAAATGGAAACGGAAATCGTTACCGTTGGTAAGGACGAAAAGGAAATGATAAAGGCGTAGTCGTTATTAAACCCCATAGATTTCATATTTAAAATCGGGTGTAGGGACCTTCCATGTCCCTACACCCGGTTTTGAATATGATCTGGAAACGATAGGAGGCCAGAGCCGTTTGCCCTGGCCTCTAATCTTGTGGGGATGCCAAACGGCAAGGCGGCGTTAACGCCATCGTGACCAAAGGGCAGGTTGGCCACAATGGGAATGCCAAGATCGCCTAGACGGTCCTGTAGGACTTCTAGGGCGCTAAAGCTGGGAATAGTTGCGGGGGGATCGCACTGGCTAAAGCGACCGAGGGCGATGCCCGCCACCTGGTCGAATTTGCCCAGCATGCGCCAGTGGGTCAGCATCCGATCCAGGCGGTAGGGGGCTTCGGTGACGTCTTCAAAGGCGAGGATAGCGCCAGTGAAATCAGGCTCATGGCGGGTGCCCAGCAGACAGGTGGCCACGGTGAGGTTGGCAGGCAAAAGCCTGCCTGTGGCGGTGCCGCTGACCCAGCTGTCGCCTGTGAGTGGTTCTAGGGTGTGGTGCTCTAACCAGTTAAATAGCCGATTTAATGACCAGTCGGGCTCTTGGCTGATGGTGGTGAGTAAAGGGCCATGGACGCCGCCGCTGTTTTGAGCGCTCCACAGCAGACTGGTGATGTCAGAAAAGCCAATCAGCCATTTTTTACCGGTATGTGGATGGGTCGTTGGCCACTGCCAGTTTTCTAGCAAGCGGGTGCCGCCGTAGCCGCCTCGGATGCAGAGGATGCCTTGATAGTTGGGGTTGTTAAGGGCGTCGAGCAGCTGCTGGCGACGCTGGCTATCTGTTCCGGCTAGATAGCCCCAACGCTTGTCATAGGTGGGACTTAGTTCTACCCGGTAGCCGCGATCGCACCAAATTTGCAAACCAGCCTTAAACTTAGCGGTTTCCCGTAGCGCCCCGCTGGGGGCAATGGCATAGAGTAAATCCCCGGGAGTAAGCGGGGCAGGGGGCGAATAGGCCATTGGGCAGTCGAGGCGAGCAAACGTCGCTTTTGATCATGTCACATTAGCGGTTCAGTGCCCCTTTGCAGCTCCCCTCTGCCAAATGGTGACGGTTTCATCCTGGCTGCTGCTGACCAGGGTGTGACCGTCAAAAGCGATCGCAACCACCCCCCACCCCTGGGGTAACTCTGAAACACATTGACCGCTGGCCCCCTCATACACCCGCAGGGTGTTGCCATCGGTGCCCACCGCTAGCAAGCGGGCATCGGGGCTGAGGGCCAATGTGGTGATGCCATCGCCCACGTTGCAAAGCCGATCTTTGGCAGCCAGAGTGGGGCCGTGCCACACATCGATTGTGCCCTGGTCATGGCCGACGATGACGTGGCTGCCGCTAGGGTGGAGGGCTAAGGCGCGGCTGGGGGCAATGGGCAGGGTTTCTAGCAAGCGTCTTTCTGATAGGGACCAGAGACGGAGGGTGCGATCGCAACTAATGCTCACCAGCCGTTGGCCGCTAGCTGCGATCGCACTGACCCAATCCTGATGCTGATTAAAGCTGTGGCGGGATGTGAGCTGTTCTAAATCCCAAAGTGTAATGTGGCCAGTACCGTCGCTGACGATTAGATACGGCGGGGCAATGGCCAGGTCCGTTGGCTGCCAGCCTGATTGGCTCAGGGTTTTCTTTAACGTGCCTGTGGTCAAATCCCACAGTTTTACGGTGCCATCGTTGCAGGCGCTATAGAGGGTGTGGCCCTGGGGATGGAAGACAAGCGCCGTGATGCGATCACGATGGTGGCCCTTTAGGGAGTAAATTTCTGGACCGGCGGCCAAGTCACACATGAGGAGGCTGCCCTGGCTGGTGCCCATGGCGAGTGTGTTCCCTTTGAGAGCGAGGGCTGTGGTAATGCCAGGGGTGAGCTGATAGAGCGGGTGCCAGGGAATCTGGCGGGTGGGCTTTGATGGCGGCCCTTCAGCTAAGTGGGGCTTGGAGGTGGAAAGGGGAGTATTTTTAGCCAGAGCCCGTAATGTTTGAGGCCAGGTGGCCACCGGAAGAAAAGAGCGGGCTTTGTCCAGAAGGGATAAGGCAGGAGATTTTTTAAGGTCGGCAATCACCCGGTCGGCGCTGGTGTAACGGCGTTCCAGGGAGCGCTCTAACAATTTATGCAGGACCTGGCTGAGGGTGTTGGCTAGGGGATCTATAACCAGATCAGGCCAGATCCAACGATTGTCAGCGACTGAGTAAAGGTCAAAGGGAGCGAGCCCGGTGAGGAGATGGATGGCGACTAGACCCAGGCTATAGAGGTCGCTGGCATATGTTAGCTTGCCCAGGGCCTGCTCGGGGGCGGCATAGGCGGCATCCCCCCCGCTAACATTGAGGACTTGCCCGTCTAGGGGCGGCGTAATGCGCAGGTCGACGAGGATAGGGCCTGGATTTGGGACAGTGTCCTGACAAACACTGCCTTGACGAACACTGTCCGAGCAAATATCGGGCTGCCGAATATTGGCTGGGCGGATATCGCCGTGGACGAGTCGAAAACTGTGGAGGTGTTCTAGCACTGGCAGTAGGGACAGCAGACAGCGGGCTACCTGTTCCGGTGGCCAGGGTGGCGGCTGGACCTGGGTAATGGCTGGGTAAGAGATATAGTCAAAGGCTAGAAACTGGCCCTCTGATGATTGCCAGCTGTCAATCAGGGCGGGCAGTTGGGGATGCTGCCCCACGGATCGCATCCGCCTGGTTAAGCCATCAAGTGGTTCCTGTGGCTGATGGAGTTGCTTGATGACTACGTGTGTTTGGACGGCATTGGCATCTGAAGTACGGGCCAGAAAAGTCTGACCGCTGGGGCCTTTACCAAGGGGTTTGAGGAGGTTGTAACGGGTTTGATTCACAATTCACCCTGACAATGGGCCACACGGCTGCTCATGTCGGGATTGCTTCACCGGGGCGTAATCTGGCCCATTTGCCCATGTCCTGCTGAAAGCTATCGCAGCCGACCACATCGTATTCAAAGCCAAAGTCACCAGATTGCACAATCCGATCGCCTTCAACACTGACAACAGGGGGGCTGATGTTGGCATTGATGGTGGGATTTTGCGCTTCAAAATCTGGCATGTCGCTCAGGTGAGGCTGCCGATGATTGGTTTCAACCGCATGGTAGGTGATACAGCGGTCGACGTAATGACAGTTGATACAAATACACATGGCAGGAGACGTGTGTGGTTAGGTCTGAATTACCAGTGAGGAATGCAGGGGTATCGGATAAACTAGCAAGGAGAGGATAATAGCCGGTGTCGAATAGTTAACGTCGGTTTCTTTGAGGGGGGGTATGCGCTTTGCCCTTACTCTAGCGTAGCTAAAATAGGGGCAGAGGAATTTGTTTCAAATTGTGCGGTTGCCCCAGTAGTTTCTGAGAAAACCTAGTAAAAGCCTAGAAATAGGTACTGAAATCCGTGCTTACGGGCAACACAATATCTAATAAAAGCCTAGAAATAGGCGCGAAATCCGTGCTTACGGGCGACGCAATGTAGGAGAATTGTAAGCCGCACTACGTTTGGAGCTGCATCGTTGAATTTTGTGTCGTCCATGGCGTCTGCCCTGATTCCGAAAACCTGGCCCTTTGATAGTCGCTTGCTACCGGAAACGGCCTGTGTGGTAGGGGGGTCAGTTCGGGATGCTTTGTTGGAGCGCCAGGCGGATTATTTAGATTTAGATTTTGTTTTGCCCGATGGGGCAGTTGCGATCGCAAGTGCCATTGCCCGTCGCTACCGGGCTGGCTTTGTGGTGCTTGATGCCGACAATCAAATTGCGCGGGCAGTGTTTGACCAAGCCACCATCGATTTTGCCCAACAGGTGGGGCCTACCCTAGAAACCGACCTGCAGCGCCGCGACTTTACCATCAATGCCATCGCCTACCATCCCCAGAGCGATCGGCTAATCGACCCGCTTAACGGCATGGCCGATTTGCGCCAGCAAACCCTGCGTATGGTCAGCCGTGAGAACCTGGCCGAAGATCCGCTGCGGCTGCTGCGGGCCTATCGCCAGGCGGCCCAGCTCGGCTTTACCATTGACAGTGCCACCCGCCGTACCATTCGTGAGCTGGCCCCCCTGTTGCAAAACATCGCGGCTGAGCGCATTCGCCATGAGCTAGATGCCCTTTTGAGTCAGCCCAACGGCGCGGCTTGTTTTCGTATGGCCTGGCAGGATGGTCTGCTGGATGTTTGGTTGCCCCACCTCACAGCTGACCATACCGAGCAGCTAGCGGCCCTGGATCGATCCCTGGTCAGCTTGCCTAAGATTCCAGGGTATATCGGCTTGCTACGTAGTTGGAAAGATACGGTTCCGGCGGGCCACTATCGCAGCTGGATCAAAGCCGCTCGACTATCGCGCCTGCTACCGCTGGATGAAGACGAGGCCAATCGCTGGCTGACGCGATTAAAATACAGCCGTAACGAGGGACAGGCAATTTTTAGGGTGCTGCAAACCCAGCCCTATTTAGATCGGATGGCCGCGCAAGCGGGCGCTCTGTCGCGATCCGATCAGTTTTTTCTGTTTAAGGCGGCGAATACGAGTTTTCCTGCGGTGTCTCTGGTGGCGTTGTCCATGGGCATTCCCCATGACGCCGTTGCTGCCATGGTGGAGCGCTATCAGATTGCTGACGATCCCCTGGCTCACCCGACCCCCCTGGTCAGTGGTAAAGATCTGATGCATCGGCTGGATCTGAGCTCGGGACCCCAGATCGGTCACTTACTTAGCGCCATTGAAAATGCCCAAGCCAGTGGAGAACTCACCAGCGCGGATGAGGCTTTGGCCTGGGCAAAACAATGGTTTTTAGATCAAAAAGGGCAGGAAACTACTGGATATTAATTGTTTGGTGTTTGTTTGATGAGCAGCCCATGGGACTAATCCTTTAGCCGCACAACAAACTCAGTCCCTTTAGAGGGCGCATCAGGTTTCTTTTGGGTCTGATTTTTGTTGCCGCTAAGCATAACGATTGAACCAGCGATCGCCAATCCCAGAATCATTGACATATCCATGTGATGAGTCTCCTTGGTGAAAAGCTACTAGTAGCCACAGGCTCAGACATATCCATTCCAGACAAAATTTAGATATTTTCTCGGAGAGTTATCCCTATTTGTCACTAGATGTCCACAGGCTACCTCCGTAGTTATGGGGGCCTGGTTCTACAACGGGTCGACCTTATATTCGCTTAACGATTAACCATAGTGAGTTGTTGAGTTTGGTATAGTTGTTTACCAATATCGCCGCTAATCCCCTGGGTCAACGGGTGCTTTTTTAGCTGGCGTTGCCGAGCCGAACTATGATTTCATTTGCAAGCTGTTTGTCATGGGTTAGCCCCCACATCAGCTACGGCGTTTAGTTCGTTTTTTGCCAATGGCGCGTACATCTACGCTACGGTTTGATCGCGGTACTTTGATTTTGCATCCACCGCCGCGGGGTAAAGGGTGGATTGACCATGCTATTTGGGATGATCGCATTGAGCGATTTCGAATTCCGGCCCACTGCTATCGCCCCCTGATAGAAGCGCTGCGTCAGGATCAGATTGCCATTAACGATCAAGCCTCTGACTTTAAGGCCCTAGAGCTTTCCCCTCAGCTGACGTTTGAACCCTATGTCCACCAGCGGGAAGCCCTAAATGCCTGGCAACAAAATCGATGGCAGGGGGTGGTGGTTTTGCCGACGGCGGCGGGCAAAACCTATCTGGCTCAGCTGGCCCTACAGGCGATTCCCCGTAGTGCGTTGATTACGGTGCCCACGTTAGATTTGATGCACCAGTGGTATGCCCATTTAGAAACGGCATTTCCCGATGCCGATATTGGGCTGTTGGGTGGCGGCAGTCGCGATCGCACCGATATTTTAGTGGCCACCTACGACAGCGCGGCAATCCATGCGGAGAACCTGGGCAACCGCTATGGGCTGCTGGTGTGCGACGAGTGTCACCATCTGCCCAGCGACTTTAATCGGGTGATTGCGGAATATGCGATCGCACCCTACCGATTAGGACTAACCGCCACCCCCGATCGGGCCGATGGCCGCCATGCCGATCTCGATCAGCTGTTGGGGCCAGTGGTTTATCACAAAACCGCAGCTGAGCTGTCGGGGTTGGCCTTAGCCCCCTATCAGATTGTGCAGCTAAAAGTCTCTCTCTCAGAGATAGAACGCCGTCGGTATGCGGAGTTAATCCAGCAGCGCAACGACTTTTTACAACAGTCTCGCATTTGGCTAAGTAGCCCCGAAGGATGGAAACGCTTTGTCGGTGCCAGTGCTCGTTCCCAGGAGGGGCGGCGGGCGATGCTGGCCCACCGAGAGGCTAAAAACATTGCCCTCGGCACAGCTGGTAAATTAAAACTATTAGAAGAGCTGCTGGCCAAGCATTACCCTGAGCGCACTATTATTTTTACCAACGACAATGCGACGGTTTATAAAATCTCACAAGACTTTCTAATTCCGGCCATTACCCACCAGACTCCTGTTAAAGAACGACGCGACGTTTTACAAAACTTTCGCACAGGAGACTATAAGACCATCGTTGTTTCCCATGTCCTCAACGAAGGGGTAGATGTCCCCGAAGCCCGTGTGGCCATATTACTATCGGGCAGCGGCTCTACTCGAGAATATATTCAGCGGCTAGGGCGGGTGCTGCGAAAAGGCGATGGCAACAAAATAGCGCTGCTCTACGAAGTGATTGCAGAAGAGACTACGGAAGAGAATATTGCCCGTCGGCGTAAGCAGACGCCACGTAAGCGAGAACAAGACAGTATTTATCGGACTGGTCCGACGCAACTGCCTCTGGCAGCAGAATCTGAGCCTGATTGGACGTCTGATGACCTACCCTACTAAACTGGGCGTTGGCCGTTAGGACGGTCGTTTTACCGTAGAGGAAACCACCGGGTTTAGCTTGGGGGTAAGGGTGGCTACTTTACCAGGAATCGCTACCACCGGATCGGCGCTTAAAACATCGATGGGTAAGGTAATGACAACCTCAGTGCCCTTGCCGATTTTTGACCGTATGCGAATATTGCCCTGGTGCTGTTGAATAATTCTAAAACAGATGCCCAGTCCTAGACCTGTGCCTTTGCCAACGGGTTTGGTGGTAAAAAATGGGTCAAAAATCTTCTTGCGAATCTTGCGGGGAATGCCTGGACCTCGATCGGAGATAATGACTTGCACCCGATCTTTCCCGCTCATACGGGTGATGATTTTTATCTTTTTATGAGGACAATTGGCTTCAGCCATAGCATCTAAGGCATTGACAATAATATTGGTAAATACCTGGTTAAGCTGGGCTGGAAAACAACGAACTAAAGGAAGGTCTCCATATTTTTTGACAACCGTAACCTCATGTTTAAGGCGGTGATTTAAGATCAGTAGCGTGCTGTCTAGACCTTCATGAATATCGACGTCTTTGACAGTGGCCTCATCTAAGCGTGAAAAATTGCGTAACGATTTAACGATTTCATGGACTCGTTCTGCACCTAAATTCATAGAACCCAAGAGTTTATCTAGATCGGTGAGTAAAAAGTCGAAATCAATTTCTTGTTGTTTTTTTAGAATTGCTGCAGACGGTTCTGGATACTCAGCCTCATAGGTTTTGATCAAATCTAGTAAGTCTTGAAAGTATTCTTTTAGAGGGTCAATATTGCACTTAACAAAGCTGATGGGGTTATTGATTTCGTGGGCAATGCCAGCAATCATTTGACCCAGGCTAGACATTTTTTCACTTTGAATGAGCTGGGCTTGGGTGGCTTTCAGCTCATTCAGGGTATTGGACAGTTTATGGGTCCGCTTTTGTACTCTGATGTCTAGGGTTTTGGCCGCGACTTCCAGCTCATTGGTATATTGTCCAACCCATTCAATTAGCTGATTTACAGATAGGGCCAAAATACTAATATCGTCCTGGGTATTGGCCGGTGCCCGTAAATCAAAGCGGCTTTCTCCGGCTACCTGTTGAGCGATGAGGGTTATATCTTGAATGGGTCTAGCTACTTTTTTAGCTATCCAATACCCCAGGATGATAGTTAGGAGGGCACCTACGGATGCCATCGTCACAATCATCAACCATGTTGTCTGCTTAGCTTGGGCTAGGGACTGCTGAGACGTCAGTAATACCAGGTCAAAACGCTTATCTTCCAACCCTTTGAGGTGAATGGGATGGGCAAAAAACTTTTGATTGTTAATGGTGATGAGTGAATGATGTTTAGGGGCTTCTAATCGTTCTATCGAGTCTGTGTTGGATGGAAACGTTGATGCAACAATCATTCCGTTTGAAATGATGATAATTTGTTCCTGAATTGATTGATTGATTTGAGTTAGAAACTCATCGCCAAGGGGGGTACCTAATAAAACCCTACCAATCGTACCCTGCTCATTTCTAATAGGCGCTGTACCGATTAAACTAGGTGGCTCGCTATTTTTGGCGCTAATAAAAGCAGTGCTCTCCGAGCCTTTAGTTAAAAGATTTTTTGCTTCTATTGTCTGTGAATTTATACTCGATTCTATAGTGTCTGGACTGTGTAGCAATAATTTATTTCTGTGGTTGATAATAGTGATATTTTTGGCATTTAAAATTCTCTTTAGAGGTGAGACTATCTGCTGAAGCTGAAGCCTGTCTTGATTATTGGTTCCCTGGGTAATGGGTTCTTTAATTGATAGCAAATAGGCTTCTTTTTTTAAGGTGATTAGCTCTTGATCGATCTCTTTTTTGACTAAGGTTGCCAGTTCTTTAGCTCGTTTATGCTCACCCTGCTCTAGCTTATGGGCTAAAAAATAGCCTAATGAGGCCGTACCGACTATCCAAAATCCTAGAAACATCAGGATAAAGGGTACGCTGATTTTTATAGGTAGTGAAGCATTCTGATATTTAAGATGGATTTTTTTGTAATCTGGTAAACCCATGAGCTATGAAGCACTGTCAGAGAAATTAGTGTTGAATAATAAGTAGGTGAACTCAATCTTTTGTAAAATATGAACAGGCTGTTTAATCTAGTAGTAGTTGCCCCAGATCCGCAATCTTAAAGGCTTTGAATCTAGCTTCTCTCAGGCTTGGGGAATCCCCAGTTGGGCCAATTTAGAAGACTCGGATACTTCTATTGAAAGGGGCTTCGATAACTGATAGCTAATTGAGACCATCCACTTAGGTGGTTATTTTTGGTCAAGAATATATTTTTTCTAACTGACAAATAATCTAGACGTACTTAAGTATCGAAGGAATCTATTGGATCGTAGGAAATTGTAAGGATATTGTGTGTCAATTTTTAAGGATAAATATCTCTCTATAAATACTTAAGGACTAGACTTTATTGCTCAAGTTCCCAAGCTCGAGATAGTTTGTTCAAATCACTATATTTTTGTCTATATCCCCCTTATGAATACCCATTGATTGTTTGCGCATCTGTTTTAATAAACGTGGGTAAACTGTGCGAATCCGGACTCATGGAGTGACCGCCCACGTTACACTGACTACTAGCGTTCTGTATTAACTAATGACTCTGCTGGCTCTGCGGGACATAAGTAAGGATTTTGGCATTAAAGAAATCCTTCGGGAGGGTAGTTTTAGCATCGAGGAAGGGGATCGGGTGGGGCTAATTGGCACCAACGGTTCAGGGAAATCGACGTTGCTAAAGATGATCGCGGGTTTAGAGCCCATCGACAGTGGCGAAATTTGGAAAAATGCCAGTAGCAAAATAGTCTATCTACCCCAGCAGCCGGATCTAGATGAAGAGCTGACGGTCCTAGAGCAGGTCTTTGCTGACAGTGGTGACAGCATGGCCCTGGTGCGGGAATATGAGCTGATCTCGGCTCGGCTAGCTGAGGCGACGGGGGATACGGACCAGCTGATGGCTATGCTCTCACGGGTGTCACAGCAGATTGACCAGGCCAATGCGTGGGAGCTGGAAACCCAGGCTAAGGTGGTGCTGACTAAGCTAGGGATTGAGGACTTTACGGTCAAGATTGGTACGCTGTCAGGGGGCTATCGAAAACGGGTTGCGATCGCAACTGCCCTGCTGGCCGAACCCGACCTGATCCTGATGGATGAGCCCACCAACCACCTCGATGCCCTATCAGTGGAATGGCTCCAAACCTACCTCAGCCGCTATCAAGGCGCGCTGTTTCTAATTACCCACGATCGCTACTTTCTCGACCAGGTCACCACCCGCATTCTAGAAATCGACCGGGGTGACCTGCTGCCCTATGCCGGCAACTACAGCTACTACCTCGAGAAAAAAGCCGCCCAAGAAGACGCCGCCGTCAGTTCCCAGAAAAAACATGCCGGTGTTCTACGGCGTGAGCTGAAATGGCTTCAGCGTGGTGCCAAAGCCCGGAGTACCAAGCAGAAAGCTCGCATTGATCGCATCCGCGATATGCAAAACACCGAGTTTAAGCAAGCCAAAGGCAATGTAGACATCACCACCGCCGGTCGTCGCATTGGCAAAAAGGTGGTCGAACTAGAAAACGTGACCAAGGGCTACGACGGTCGTACCCTGATCAAGGACTTTTCCTACCTGTTTACGCCAGAAGACCGCATCGGCATTATTGGCCCTAATGGTGTCGGTAAATCGACGCTGATGAATATCATCACCGGTCGAGAGCAGCCCGACTCAGGCACCGTTGAGATTGGCACCACCATTCACATTGGCTATTTTGACCAATATTCCGACGATGTCAACATCAACGAAGACCAGCGGGTAATCGACTACTTAAAAGATGTGGCCGAGCTGGTGACCACCGCCGATGGTACCGTGATTACCGCATCTAAAATGCTAGAGCGGTTTTTATTTCCCCCAGATCAGCAATATGCCCCAATTCACAAACTTTCTGGGGGTGAGCGACGACGATTATTTCTGTTGCGGGTGCTGATGCAGGCCCCCAACGTGTTAATCCTAGATGAGCCCACCAATGATTTAGACGTGCAAACCCTGGGCATTCTAGAAGACTATCTTGAAAGCTTTAAAGGCTGTGTAATAGTGGTCTCCCACGATCGGTATTTTCTCGACCGCACGGTTGAAACCGTATTTTCCTTTGAAGGATTAGGCGAGCTCAAACAGTACCCTGGTAACTACTCAGTTTATTTGGAGTACAAAGAAAAAGCTGAGCAAGCAGAGAAGCTAAAGCAGGAAGCCGCCGCCAAGAAAGTTGACAAAGCTCAGCCTGCTAACGCGAAAGCCAAAAACTCTTCTACGTCTAAAAAAGTCTCCTACAAAGAAAAGCGTGAGTATGCGTCCCTAGAGGAGAAAATTCCAACCTTAGAAGAAGAGAAAGAGACTCTGGAAAAACAGCTCTACACCAACCCACCCAGCGACTATGGCGATATGCAAGCCCTGTCTCAGCGACTGGCTGATTTGACAACGGAGATCGATGTGGCAACGGAACGATGGATGGAACTAGCGGAGCTGATGGAGTAGGAGAACCTCATCCCAGAGGTTCAAACACCATAGTCGTTGATAATTGTCTGTTGCTTAAGTTCTTCCAAAAAAACTTGCTCTATGGGCTCGTTGAAAAAGAGGCAGCTAAAATGGTCGTAGGATGCCACGGCAATATTGCCCTCCACTTCAATCTCTAAGTGCATAATGCAAGCGTCGAGGTGGTCTTCTCCCGTCAAGACGTCGACTAGCTCATCAACACTATTAGATTCAACCGATATAAGGTAGCCAGTCCCCGCCAGGTTGCTGCCGCTCTTGGGAAAAGGAGAGGCGCTACCAATAATTTGGGTGGCTGACTGGGTGGCTGCAATCTGACTAAAGTCAAACTCATCAAGTATCCAAAGGGCTAATCTGGTTTTTCTCTTAGCCAGAATCATCATCAGTGCCCTGAGCAGGTCTGCAATACGTTCAACGTTTGGCTCAATAAACCCTTTGTAAGCCATTACTGCTTTCTCAAAAACTCTATTTCGGGTACCAGCGGATCGTTGACTACCCCTACGCCCTCATAGCCCCAGCGATCTATCATTTGCTTCAGCTGGGATTTGGTAATCGCTTCTACTGCAAACCTATTGGCCACCTCAGCCGCATGTTGATTAACATAGCTCAGGGCCTCATAGTCGGCGTTAAATAGCATTAAAAAGCCTTTCGAATCTTGGGTGTTGCGCGGCTTGGCAGCTAGGTATTGACCATCATGGGTAGAACGGAGGAGATAATAAGACTGGGTGAACATAAGGTACGAATTTGCTTTATCCCTACGCTAAGAGAAAAGCTCCCAATCGCCTACGTGCTTGTTGCGAAGCTTAATTGATCGAATGTGATCTTGCTATGGGGAGTTGTCCTGTCGCTAAAACTGTAGGCCTAAATTTTTAACAAGCCCTCCGTCCAATAATTACCAAGACAACATAGTCATCGTGGATATTTCGGCGGATGCAAGGGGAGAACCCATGAAGGTTGAATAACCTGCTAGCCCCCCTGAACGGCCCCGATGAATTATCGCAACTTGCTACTAATTATTAGTCTGGTCTTTGCCCTATGGGGATGTCGAGCAGATGAAAAATTAGCCGAGCGTAACCTGGTTGCCGCCTTAAAAACCCCCGATCGTGAATTGGCCCTAGCCTCAATCGGCCCCGAAGAGTGGGATCGAATGTGTGTGCTAACGCCATACAGCACGAATAAAAATGCCCAGGCCACCCTTGGATTTCCTTGGAATGCAGAGAGACTTACTGGTATAGAGAGTCGTGATGATATGTACGTGCTTGCATTTGTTAATGATGATCAAGTAGTGATGTATCTTGAAATGCCACGCCACGAGGAAGACTTACTCCACTCAGAAACACTGTGTTTCGAATTCTCTTCTGATGCAACAATTTATCAGGACTCGATTGGTAACTGGACGCTTAGATGACAACATAAGTAGGTTGCCCCAATTAGCTGTAGGCTTTTGGCCGTTGCTGATTCAGAGGATGAACCGACAGGTTAGATAGTCTACAGGACAGCATCTTTCAGATGAAATCATCCCGAGGAGCAACAATGCCGATTTTCTCAATATCGCCCGTTAAACTCTCGAAATACGTACATGTTAATGGCGGCAACCACAAAGCAGATAATGAAGATTAACAGGCGGATGCCATAAATTGGTTCATTTATCAGCTGGCCATCGGCAAAGAGAGGGGTAAATGAGGGTTCTATCTTGGCTAGGATGAACCCCGCTACAAAAGCGGTAATGGTCGACGTGGCTTGGGAGAGATTTTTGAGTTCATTGCTAGTGTTGGGCGCTACTAGGAACCCAATTAACCAACCGCCTGCCCAGCCAGAGACCCCCACTAATACTGTTTGAGCAAACCCTGGATCGTTTAACTCCCCGTGAACTTGGTGAGCTAGCCAAATGACAATGCCAAAGACAATAAACCCGACCAAAAGACCGCTGTAGGAGCGTAGGGACTGCATGGGGCTAGTTCATTTTTGATAGCTTAATGCGCGGGTCCACAAAGGATAGTGCCAGGTCGGCTAGCAGGTTACCGATAATCAGCATAGTGGCTCCCATCATCAGACTGGCCATGATCAAATACAAATCTTGGGACTGCACCGCCTGTAGGGTTAAGCGCCCCAACCCCGGCCAGCCAAAGAAGTATTCGGTAATAAAGGCACCGCTGAGCAAACTGGCAAACTCAAACCCCAATAGGGTAATGAGTGGATTAATTGCATTGCGCAGAGCATGGGTATAAATCACCCGATCTTCGGGTAAGCCCTTGGCGCGGGCGGTGCGAATGTAGTCCTGCCGTAGTACGTCTAGCATTTGCCCCCGCATCAGACGCTGTAGTCCGGCAAAGCTGGTAATGCTAAGGGCTAATGTGGGTAAGATCATGTGCCAAATTACATCCAGGACCTTCCCAATCCAGGTGAGGTCATCGTGGTTGATGCTAGTGCGTCCGCCTACGGGAAATAGCGGAGTGGTGAGCTGGGCGAAAAACAGCAGCAGCAGCCCGGTGATCAGGGCTGGAAACCCCTGGCCAATGTAGCTCAGCACCCGCAGACTGCGGTCAGTAAATTTGTTGTGGTTAACTGCGCCGATAATCCCTAGGGGAATGGCAATGGCCCAGGTGACCAAAATTGACGCGATCGATAACAACAGCGTATTGGGGATGCGCTCGGCCAGGACTTCCACCGCCGGACGCTGATAGGCAAAACTAACCCCAAAATTAAGTTTGGTCACCACCTGGTATAGCCACTGAAAGTATTGCTGCCAGATGGGTTTGTTTAAACCAAACTGTTCTTCGAACTGCTTGATCGTCTCAGGGGAAATCTGCGGGTTTTGCCGTTGGGCATCGAGGAAATCACCGGGGGCCAGCTGAATGATAAAAAAGCTAAAGGCCGATGCTAGCAGCAGGGTTAGCAACGCCTGCAGAATGCGTTTGACCACATAGAGCGTGGTTTCACTGGTGAGTACCATCTGCAATGTCTGCAAAGGAGAACGAGATGGTGTAGACGTGGGCTCTGCGGTCATGGGCAGCTAGCGAATAGTTCGAACAATCAAAACCAACTGAGATTTAGTATGACAGTAGCGTAGTTATTGGCACTCCGTCAGGTAGCTTTTGGCGACCGTTTAAGTCATTTAGTTCGATCAAAAAGCTAAATCCTACAATTGTTGCGCCCGTCTGTTGGATCAATTTTGCAGCGGCGGCCGCCGTTCCACCAGTGGCGAGTAAATCGTCAACGATTAAGGGGCGATGGCCAGCACCCAGGGCGTCTTGATGGACTTCGAGACTGTCTTGACCATATTCCAGGTCATAGGATACCTGGTGGACGGCGGCGGGCAATTTGCCTGGTTTGCGCACCGGGATAAAACTTAGGCCAAGCTGGTACGCCAGGGGCATACCAAAGATAAAGCCCCTGGATTCTATACCGACAATGCAGTCTGGTTGGTAGTCGATGACCTGTGCTGCCATCAGATCAATGGTGGCTTTTAATCCATCAGCGTTTTGCAGCAGGGTCGTAATATCGCGGAATAGGATGCCAGGTTTTGGAAAGTCGGGTATTTCACGGATGAGAGCCTGGATATCTGCGGTGGACTTCACGGCAAGGGCGGATGCAGGACGGCCTTATTTTATACCCCATGGGGCTATCTGCGGGCGCATGGGTACGGCTAAAAACGTGCTGGTTTGTCCTTGTGTTCCAGAAAGATTCCAGTACGATAGGGGGCAGAAAATGTAATTAATGCCCCCTTTGCCTGTGAATGACGCTCCTGAGTCTGCAGTTCCCACCAAACGCCGCTGTACGGTTACCGTTTCAGCGCAGGCCTGGCATGGTTCTAAGGCGGCGGCCCAAGCGGCGGGCTGTGGCAGTATTTCGGAGCTGCTGGAAAAATTAGGCCACGGTGAGCTGGCAGTGGTAGCGGCGGATGAAGTAGGCCCCCTCCTCAGGGATACCCAGGGGATAGACGATCAGGGTGGGTTTGATATTAATTATGGAGGTGGCCCAGCAACAGTACGGGCAGTGACGGCCTGGCCGCTGGACTCGGTAGATGGGCAAGCAGATGGGCGAGCAAATGGCCAAGCGGCTGGACAAACCAATGGACGAGCAACCTCCAACCCTAAATCAAACCGTCAGCCTGCCCGGCTGTTAGCCCCTTTAGGGCGACTGCCAAAAATCGCGTTGACGGCGGCCTGTGCTTCCCTGATTCTGCTGCCGATTCTCTATGTGTTAGATCTGCGGCTGTCGGGGCCCAAAGAGGCGTCCTTTGATTTAGCTCAGGCCGTTACTCTGACAACAGGGGATACGGTGGCGGGCTACGAGGTGACCGACCACATGCGGATTCGTCCGGTTCATCCTGTGACGGGCGCACTCAACGTGCCCCACAATGGTGTGGATGTGGCCACCCCTTCTGGAACGCCGGTGTATGCGGTGGGGGTGACGGGCGATAACGTGACCGTGGAGTGCTGGTGGGATGTGGACGGTGGGGGCTGGGTGGCGGATCAGTCCACTGAGTCTTATCCTCAGCTGGTGTTTCAATCTTTACACCTGTTAGAAAATGAGTGCCGCTCGGGCGTATTTACCAGCGGTGAGGTGATTGCCCTGTCTGGCAACAGTGGCATCGGCTCAGGGGAACATTACGACTTCCGGGTCAAACTGGATGGTCGCTACATTGACCCACCTAAGCAGTTTTTAGAAGCGGCCCTCACGGGGAAAACGTTATCGCCGGACGGTGCGTTGGCTGAAAAATAGAGGGAACCGAGCGCCTGCTCATAGCAAAGGCTGGTCTGGACTACACACCGTGGACCAAAACTCTACATCTGTGCGGGAGTCGAGGACGCCGGTGAGCTGACTGCGATAGCCGGTCAGGCGCTCTCGTTCTAGGCCTTCGGCGTAGGGGATGAGTTCGTCAACGGTGGCGGTAACGCAGACCCAGTCCTTGGTTTCAGCGGCCAGGGCGAGACGGGCTTGGAGGGCATCGACTTCGGCTTGGAGTGCGGCAACGCGGTTGCGCTCGATATAGTACTCCATGTTTGCGATCGCATTAATCGCATACACATCATCGGGCCGCTCCTCTAGGGCTCGCCGAAAATTTACCAGTGCTGTTTGATAATCAAACTCATTGGCGTAGGTGTAGCCCAGGTTCATCGCCTTGGTGTAAGCATCTTGTACATCAGATGCTGGTTCAGCCTGAGCCAGCACCACTGTCCCCGGTAGGACCATTGCCAATCCTAAAAGTGAGCCCCATAACCACTGCCTTCCCATAGATCCCATAGATTACTTCACCCACCTCTATGTTTGCGAGTTTTCGATATTGTTAGCACGGATTGCCACAACAGACTAGACGACCAGGTTACCCAGCTGACGTGTCAATGTTTCATGATGCTGAGGAAACATCTCGGTCAAAACCCACCTTGCGGACACCGTCGATAGATTGTTACATTAATACATATTAATATAAGTTTACAAAAGGCCAGGTCCAACTAGCTCGCCGATGGCGTCAGGCAGTGGGACGTTCGGGTCGATGTAACCATCCAACAACCATCCAACCCTGCACTAGCGGTTGAGGAATCATCTGTGGAAGCATCTCAGTTAATTAAGCGATATACCCTGGGGCAACGGCAGTTTGAGCGAGCCGATCTGCGAGGGGTTCAGCTGCCTGAAGCTGAGCTGGCTCGAGTATGTTTGAGCTATGCCGATCTGACCTGGGCCAATTTGAGTCAGGCCAACTTGAACCAGGCTGAGCTACCTGGTGCCATGGTCTGGCGGGCTCACATGAGCTGGGTCGGTCTAAAACAAGCCGATTTAAGACGGGCACTCATACTGCGCAGCAACCTAACGTTTGCAAATCTATCAGAAGCCTTACTTCAGCAGACAGATTTGCGTTTAAGCGACCTTAGGCAGGCCAACTTGCAACGAGCAAATCTGCAAGGGGCAAAGCTGTGTTTTGCAGATCTGAGTGGTGCAGATTTGTCCTATGCGAACCTAAGCGGAGCCGACTTAACCGGGGCGATTGTGCGTGGGGTTAACTGGCGCGGAGTTCGGCTTGAAGGCGCAATCTCTCAGCCGACGTTACCGACGGCTATGGTTTAGCCGTTTGGTGCTGAGCAGTCTGCGACCGATGGCTGATAGGCCCAGAGGCGTATTTGAGTGATGGCTGGCGGTGCAACTACAGCCGCTGTGTAGCCATCGCAGGGCACAAATACCTGTAGCTGCCATAGCTTTCCTGGCACCTTTAGCTGGGCGGGGGGGGTAAGGTCAACCTCGATTGTGGCCAAAGATTCGCTAATGCCCTGACCGGTGGCTTTAAGGTACGCCTCTTTACAGGTCCAGTATTTTAAGAACGCTGTGCTTTGGTTGCCCAGGGAAATTTTGGCCAGGGCCTGTTGCTCAGAAACTGCAAGGCAACGCTTGATCAGTCCTTCTAAGCGATCCATGGAACGCAGCTGTTCGATATCCACACCAACAACCTGCCTGGCTACGGCACACAGGGCATATTCGCCAGAATGGGACACATTGAACTGAAGCGAGTTGTCATGGCGCAAAAACGGTTTGCCGTGGGGGCCATAGTCAAAGGTCAAACTGGCGGGTGTCCGTTGAGAGTAATGGGCTAGAATCTGGCGTAGGCTGCTGCGGGCGACGGCAAATTTTCGCTGGTCGGCGGCAAATCGATAGCGTCTAAAGCGGCTGAGTTCATCCTCAGACAGCGTGTCGATTTGTGGCGGTTGTTCTAGGGGAATGCGCCATAGGTCTAGAGTTGTTGGCGCTAATGTGGTGTAGCAATCGGCTGTGGCTAGCTCCCAAACCCTGTTTTCAAGGCAGCCTTTCGGATGTACATTTTGTGCCATAGCGTTTTGGACCTGTCAGCATTGCCGGTCGAATTGCCATCATCTTAAGCTCACCTGTCCCACCGGATAGTGTTTGTTAAATCAAGATTTTCTGTTGCCTTATATGCCCCTGCCTTCTCCCCAGGCCGTTTCATCCGGTCGTTCAGCTACCTATCAGCCACGTATTGTCATTGTGGGTGGTGGGTTTGGTGGCTTGTATACGGCCCTATATCTGCAAAAATATTCTCACCTTAAGGACAGCTCAATTACGCTGATTGAACCCCGCGAACGGTTTTTGTTTACCCCGCTGCTCTACGAAGTCCTCACCGAAGAAATGCTGCTATGGGAAGTGGCCCCCCCCTATTCCACCCTGCTGGCCGGGACGACTATCCAATGGCGGCAGGACTGGGCTGAGCATCTTGACTTGGAGCGGCAGCGAGTTACCCTACGCCAGGGCGATAGTCTGGCTTACAACTATCTGGTTGTGGCAACCGGTGTCAAAACTCGCCAGCTGCCAATTCCTGGCATTAACCAGCATGCCATCACCTTCCGTAGCTTAGATGATGTGGTTAATGTTAAACGGCGATTAGATCAGCTAGACAAGGTGTCGTACCCGGTGGCGGTGACGGTGATTGGGGCCGGTGCCAGCGGTGTAGAACTTGCGACGAAGGCGGCGGATCGTTTGGGTAAAAAGGCTCAGGTCCGTCTGGTCGATCGCGGTGATCAAATTCTCAAACCGTTTCCTAAGGGACTGCGCCACAGTGCAATGCGGGCTTTGGGGCAACGTAATGTAGCCCTACATTTACAGTCCCAAATTAATCAAGTTGGACCGGATACGGTGCAGCTAGATGGAGCTGAGGTTCCTAGCCACCTAACGCTTTGGGCCACGGGGACTGAGCCCCTGCCCTGGCTAGGATCAGCCGTTGCCACCAATGGGCATGGTCAGGTGTGGGTGCGGCCTACCCTACAGCTAGAAAACTACTTTAATGTATTTGTGGTGGGGGATATAGCGGTCCAGGAGAGGTCTACACCCAATACGGCCCAGGCCGCCTATCAAGCTGCTGCCGCCGTGGCTAAAAGTCTGGCTAACCTGACTCGCCAGCGCGCCCCCAAGCCGTTTCGCTATCTGCACCTGGGGGATATGCTTGCCCTCGGTAAAGGGGCAGGCGGAGTGTGGAGTTTTGGTATTAGTTTTGGGGGCCGACTGGGGGGGATTGTTCGTCGGGCTGTTTATATTCTTCGCATGCCCACTGCCCACCATCGGCTAAAGGTGGCTCGTCGGGCAATACAGCAGGTTTTTCAAGGGATTTGGCCCTTAGGCTAAAAGAAATAATGACCGCTTTTGTTTTGTTTTATTTAGTTACTTATCCATGCTTGCCCCTTGGTTAAAACCCCTAGAACGTCGCTACGGTTTAGATCTACGCTCTCTGGCGCTGCTCCGTATCGGTCTGGCACTGGCCCTGCTTTGCGATCTGGTATTTCGGGGCAGGGATCTATCTGTCGGTTACGATGACCCGGATGTGGTGTCCCGTTCTTTAGGGCTGCCAGGGTACTGGTCAATTCATGGGCTGAGTGAGTCGATTGGTTGGCAGGTGGGGTGTTTTGCGATCGCAACCCTCGCCGCCCTGCTAATGCTGATTGGCTACCGCACCCGCTGGGCCACCATCGCTGCCTGGGTAATGCTTGTCTCCCTCCACAACCATAGTCTCCTGGTGGTTCATACCGCTGACGACGTGCTGCGGACCATCCTGTTTTGGGCCATGTTTTTACCCCTGGGCAGCAGCTACTCCATAGACCAGGCCTTAAACACCTCACCCCAGCCCCAACCCCAACGGATTTTTACAGGAGCCACCCTGGGGCTGATGGCCCAGCAGTGCTACATATATGTAGTTTCTGCCCTGGGGCACACCGTGGCCCCTAATGACGCTAATGTGAGCCCCCTTGTCCTAGGGACTGCCCTGGCTTTGGCCTGGGTGGGGCCGCTGTTGCTATGGAGTCCATTCAGGACTGATGCCTGTCGCACCGTAGTCGTGGTTGCCTTTGTCCTGTTTCACCTGATTTTTCACCTAAGTCTTGGACTCACCCTAAACCTGGGGCTGTTAACCATTGTCAGCTGTTTTACTTGGTTAGCCTTTATGCCCTCATCGGTGTGGGATCATTGGGCTCAGCGGGCCTTTACCCCCAAACAGCTGGGACTAAAAATCTACTACGACGCAGAGTGTGGCTTTTGCAAAAAGATTGTTCATCTATTGCGCACATTTTTAGTGTTGCCGCGTCGAGTCCCCTTGCAAATTGCCCAGAGCGATCCCATCATTCAGACGGCGATGGAAACCCAAAACTCCTGGGTGATTGTGGATTGGCAGGGGCAGCACCATTACAAATGGCAGGGCATTGCCTATGTGGTTAGCCTTTCGCCCATTGTCAGCCCCTTAGCCAGGGTGCTACGGTGGCCACCACTGATGGCCCTGGGCACGCGCATTTACGAAACCATTGCTAACAACCGTCGGTTTGCCGGTAACTTTACCAAGCCTTTCAAATATCAGTCATTTACGGTACGCCCCACCGGTGTCTTTAGTGTGGGCACAGTCGGTTTGCTGCTGTTGGTGACCCTGATAAATGTGCGTAGTCTTGTCAATGCCGCCAGTGCTCCACCAGCCATAGAGCCCTCGGCTCAAGGGACCATTGTGCAGGGTCTGGTTATCTTGGGCCAGACAGCTCGTCTCGATCAGTCCTGGCACATTTTTTCCCCTGACCTGCCTGGGGAGGATGGCGGCCAGGTCAGTAACTAAAACGTTACTACCCCCTGCTAATCTGGGCAATTTTCAACGGTGTGTCTGAAATTTCGAATGGGCCTTTCGTGGACTTGATACTATAGGTCTGGCATTCCAGCGCACCTACATATTCCCATGCAGCTTCGGGCATTTTTTCGCAACGCAGGCCAGTGGCTTTTTAAGTCCCCTGACCAATCACTCGAGCAAGCCTACGAAGCCGCCTTGGTGATCAAAAAAATCGAAGACGACTATTTTGATGGGAAACCCATCGCCCAAGACAATAGCGACTATGGGGACAGTGCCTACCGCTACATTCAAGGAGAGGTTGAACGTAACATCCTGCTGATCAAGCAGCAGATGGCCACGTTTGAAGCCGCTCGCTCAGATCTGTCCCCAGGGCGACAGATGGAGGTGCAGTCCTACGACGATCAGCAAGACGAATACACCCTGGATCTGATTGATCAGTCCGCCATTATCTTTAAAAAACTGCGGTTTATTGATGAGATTTTAGGGCGTTACGACACTCCATCCAACCAGCTTGCCACAGCCGGGACGCCTGGGAGTGGCTCCCCAAGCAGCTCAAAAAATAAATCTGGTAAAGCCGATAAAAGCCGGGCGGGGTTAGCTGCCCGTAGCGGTGTCTTGCCCCGCTCAATTTTGCGCACCGTTGATCGGGTTAAACAAGATCTTGACCCCAAGGCTGAAGTCGATGTGGTCAAGAGTTTTCGTAAATCCCAGGGTAAAACAAAGATTGCTCTGCGGTTTATTCTGTTGTTGGTGATTGTGCCGCTCCTAACCCAGCAGTTAACCAAGCATTTTTTTGTTGGTCCCATGGTGAACTACGTTCGCCAGACTACCCAAGCCGAGGTATTTCTCAACGATGAGATGGAAGAGGAAGCCCTGCACGAGCTCCAGCGGTTTGAGGAGCGGCTGAGGTTTGAGGTAATTTTGGGCAAGGTGGCGGCCCTCAACGAAACTCAGCTGGAAGAACGGGTGCTGGAGAAAGCGCTAGAGATTGAGGAGGACTATCGTGAGCGCAGTGCCGAGTCTGTCCAAAATGTCTTTGCCGATATCTTTGCAGTGTTGGCTTTTGCGTTACTCCTAAACGTTTGCAAACGTCAGGTGGCCACGCTTAAAGCCTTTATCGATGAGATTGTTTATGGCCTCAGCGATAGTGCCAAGGCCTTTATTATTATTCTCTTTACAGATATTTTTGTGGGGTTTCACTCTCCCCACGGCTGGGAAATTTTGTTGGAGGGACTGTCGCGCCATTTAGGGTTTCCGGCCAACCGCGATTTTATTTTCCTGTTTATTGCTACCTTCCCCGTGATTTTAGACACGGTGTTCAAATATTGGATTTTCCGCTACCTCAACCGCATCTCGCCGTCCGCCGTGGCAACCTATAAAAATATGAACGAATAGGGTAATTGTTTAGGGGTGTTCCATGGAATGCCCCTGCAAAGGTCATTTGTGAGAAAAATTGCCAGTAATGGTTGCATCGGGGGAAAAAAACACTACACTGACCAATTAGTCCCGCCAATGAAACCTGGTCCACATCCAAAAAGGAGCCGATCGATGAGCACACCCTGGGAGCCTGGCCCCCCGTTAGGCGCACGTTACAACGTATTGCGAGAACTGGGAGAAGGGGGGTTTGGGCGCACGTATTTGGCCGAAGATTTACATCGGTTTAAAGAACTCTGCGTGCTCAAGGAGTTTGTGCCCCAAATTGAGGATCCTACTCTCCTAGCCAAGGCCCAGGAGCTTTCCGAACGGGAGGCTAAGGTGCTCTATCAGCTCCAGCACGGTCAGATTCCAAAATTTCGTGAGCTGATGCGAGAGGGCGGACAGCTGTTTCTGGTTCAAGACTATGTGGAAGGGGCTACCTATCGCAGTCTGCTGCAAAGTCGTCAGGAGCATGGGGGGCATTTTAGTGAGACCGAGATTACCCAGCTGCTCTATCAGCTGCTACCGGTGCTGGACTACATCCATAACTTGGATATTATTCATCGCGATATTTCCCCCGAAAATCTGATCTTGCGATCGCAAGATGGGCTGCCAGTGCTAATTGACTTTGGCAGTGTCAAACAAATTGCCGCCACGGTGGAGCAGGAACTGGCGGTGGAGGCCAATCAAACCCGCATTGGTAAGGCTGGCTATGTACCCCCAGAGCAGTTTCATTCGGGTTCGGTAGATGCCACCAGCGATCTCTATGGGTTGGCGGCCACCCTGGTGGTGTTGGCGACGGGGAAAGAACCCCAAGAACTCTACGACGTCTATGAGAGTGTTTGGAATTGGGAGCGCTTTATTCACCTGGGTGAACCGATAAACCGGGTGCTTAAAAAAATGTTGGCCCCGTCTCCAGCTCAGCGTTATCCTTCGGCTACCGCCGTCATCCAGGCTCTACAAGGAAAAGAGTCTGAAGAGACCGAGGGGCAGCAGTCCTTTGCTCCACCGGTGGCTGATATCTCCCCCATCTATGCCGGCGGTAACGGCAGCTCTGGCATGGGGAGTGACGGCGAAATTTATCCTACCGAGGCAACACAGGTGGTGTCCTCCTCCCCCGAAGATGCCACTACCCTAACAACACCCTCGGCGGTGAGCCCGACTAAGCAAGGTGGCGGTGAGAGTCTTTTGCAAGCGTTTATCGGCTTGCTGGCCCTGTTGGGGATTAGCAGTCTTTTATTAGCGTTGTTGTTTGGGGTGGGTCTGCGTCCCCGTTGGCCCTTTGGCCAGGGGGCAGAGGAAACCCCTAATCTTACCGAGGAGACGGTGGTTGGGCCCACACCCGATGAGATTGCCCGCAAAGAGGAGCTGCTGCAGCGCCGTGAGGCACTAGGGGTGAATGAAGCCTGGCTAAATCTTTGGATTAATCAGCGCTTTTATCAGCAATATCCCAACCTGCGGGGGCGTCCTCTAACATCGGCGGTTGAGGATGCTCCCCTGCGACTGCGCTGGGATAATCTGGCGATGGAAGCCCTCGATACGTTGGAGCTAAATTTGAGTATGCCGGCGCGACGGGGGCTGGGGGCCTATGGGGCTGACGATCGCGAACGTTGGCGTCAGACGGTGAATCAGCTTAATGTCAGCAGCCGTGCCCTGGATGATTTAGCCGATGCTAAATTTGCGGCTATTTTTCCTAACGAACTGCAGGATGACCTGTTGGATCAGCCCATCGGTCAGGTGTGGTACGCTCTGGCTCAAGACAGTGTAGGGGATTTGACCTCTGGACGAAATCTAGAAACGGTGGAGTTTGAGGCGGGTACGTTTAGACAGCGTCTAACGGGGCAGCTAGCACCGGGTCAGGGGCGGGTGTTTGTTCTAAATTTGCAAGAAGGTCAAAATCTGCGCCTAAACCTACAGACGCCCGCAGAGAGCACCCAGATGTCTCTCTACCTGCCGGTCCCGTCCCAAAAAGAGCCGTTTTTGCTGTCTGATTCGTCTGAGACAACCTGGTCGGGGCGGCTGACCCAGTCGGGGTATTACGAAGTTGTGATCGCATCAAGGGTCTCCAACGCCATCAATTACGCCCTCAGCGTGGCTGTCGATAATATTCGCAACACCCCGACCGACGAGCCAACCGACCCACCTGAGGATTCGACGACCGACGGCGACGACACAACGGATACACCAGGGAATACGCCAACCGACGATACCGACACCCCTGACGCCGAAACACCCCCTGAGGAAGACCCCGCTGACGACAATGACCAGGAAACAGAGGACAGCTCGTCAGACGCCGTTGAGTTTAACGATCCGGCCTAGCGTTGGTTTAAAGCCCGTTGACAAAGGGCTGTAGCACATCGATAAACTCAGTTGTTGACTCATAGGGCAGCACATTACGACCGGGAATGGTGGCCCCACGGGCATTGGGAAAGTGGCTGGTGTAATCGGCTAGCCGTTGCTGGGCGGTGGTATTTTGGGCGGTGCGGTCGATGGTGGACGCGGTTTTACCCATGATCACCAGAATGGGCTGCTGGATAGATGCGATCGCATCGCCATAATCCTGTCGCCAAAACCCAGCCAAAAACGAAAACACCGCGTAGCGTGTTGCCATCTCCCGCGACCCCTGATTGAGCATAGTCAACCAGTCATCTGTCACATCCTCAGCTCGGTCAAACAGCTGCCGTTCAGAAAATGACTTAAGAAATTTCTGCGTTCTGGCATATTGATAAAATCCCCAGCCCAGGGGCGAGGCAAACAGCGACCAGTTGAGCTGCTGCCGCCAGTTGGGGGTGGGTTCGGTGATCAACCGCCAGGCTGGCGGTCCCGATAGGGCCGCGCCCGCAACCCACCGGGTCATGGTTGCGTCTGCCATCAGCTCTAACGCTACGGGCAGCAGTGCCCCCTGCACCACCACAATGACCGGTTGCTGGATCACCTCAGAAATAAAGCAGTGGAGCTGCTCAGCCCAGTCTCGAGGGCTGTAGGAGCGGCGCGGTAAGTCGCTCTGGCCGCACCCCAAAAGATCCGGCACATATAGGGTGCGCCCCTGCCACTGAGCCACAAACGGCTGCCAAAACTCTCCTGCTAGTCCCACCCCGATGGGATGAATCAAAAGCAGGGGCGTTGCATCATCCCTTACGCCACTGTCGGAGATGTTGCTGCGCCCATAGGCGCAGGTGTACTGTTGCCAGCGATAGCTCGCCATAGGCTTTAGTCGGTAGAGAGTCGGAGCCTATTTTATCCCTTGGGTGAACCGGGTGAACCGAGTGAAACAGTAGGAACTTTGGCCTGACATAACACCAGATCCGAATTCATTAAATCCGATTAAAAATTAGACAGTCCTGTAGGGGCACTCCCTTGTGAATGCCCTGCCATATCGGGCCCCATCAGCTGGGATTCCGCATAACAGGCAAGTTGGGCGTTTAAGGGATTGCACAAACTTAAGACCCAAGTAACGACATCCAATTGGGGGCAGTGGATGCCAATGCCTCAATAGTTCATCACTAAAATCTCATCCACTTTGCCGCGCTTGGTGGCTTTTGAATTAATCGCCCGGGTGGCACTTACCCGCACGCAGCGATAGTTCTGATAAAGCTCCTGAATAAAGTCTGTGTAGGCATTACTTAGCAGGACTTTGCAGTTGCGTGCCGAGAGCTCATCGACAACGGCTTTAAGGCGCTGCTGTTCGTTGCGATCAAATCGGTTGCGGTCATAGGCCGTAAACGATGCCGTGGGAGATATCGGATCGTAGGGGGGGTCAAAATATACAAAATCATTGTGGCCTGCCTCGGCAACAGCAGTTGCAAAGTCTGTTTGAGAGATAGTTACCTGCGCCTGGTTTAAATACTGGCTGACGCTTCTCAGCACCGTTTCATCGGCAATGGTGGGATTTTTGTAACGGCCAAAGGGGGCATTAAACTGTCCTTTTGAGTTGACTCGAAACAGTCCGTTGTAGCAGGTTTTATTAAGAAAAATGATTCGTGCCGCCCGCTGTACCGAGGTTTTTGACGCAAACTCAGCCTGGCGATCCCAGCCCCGAACCTCATAAAAGTAGGTGGCTTCGTTGTAATGCTGCTGCAGATTTTTAATCAGGTCGTCTACGGACTGTTTGACCACCTGGTAGCAGTTGATTAGTTCTGAGTTGCGATCGCTAATAACGGCGGCATCAGGCTGCAACCTCAGCAACAGGGCTCCCCCCCCAATAAACGGTTCATAATATCGATCGTAGGTAGCCGGTACATACTTCAGTAGTTCAGGTACCAACTGTCGTTTGCCCCCAGCCCATTTCAAAAATGGACGTAGCGCTACGGTTGGGGAGGATAGTTGAACCATAAACTCTTAAGGATTTTCCTCTCAGGAGAATCGAGCACCTACGGTAGGATGAATAAGGCTTTTAATATCCTGCTTAAATCCAGAGGCTGCTGCTAAGCCACACAAAACTTAAACGACGCCAGCTTAGACGATGCAAGAATTTTTCTCTAATGTATCGCGCTATCCGCGCTACTTCATCACATTCACCCTGGGTGTACTGTACAGCGCCATTAAGCCGCTGTTACCACTTTTTGAAAATCGCACCACGGCAATCGCCCTAATCGGGGCTGTGGTAGCTGGCCTGATATTTCTCAGTTTTACCCTACGAGCCATGCTGGGGCTAGCATAGCCGCCTGGGTTGACCAATCAAGTATGTAAGGAGAGGGCCATGGCAACGGATCGTCGAGTGGCGCGGGTATCGGCGTCAATTAAGCGCGAAATTAGTCAGATGCTGATGTCCGACATCAAGGATGAGCGAGTGGGGGCCGGCATGGTTAGCGTGACCGCTGTTGATGTGGCCGGTGACCTGCAACATGCCAAAGTGTTTGTCAGCATCTATGGCACCGCCGAAGCCAAAGCCGAAACCATGGCAGGACTGGCCGCCGCCACAGCCTATGTAAAAGGAACCCTAGGACGACGACTGCGGTTACGCCGCACCCCCGACATTGTTTTCAAAGAAGATGTGTCATTTGAGCAGGGCACCCAGGTACTCAACTTACTCAGCCAGCTAGAACACGAACGCAGCAGCAGCAACGACGCCCTGGCCGCCGCCGATGCTGCTGACGCTGCTGACGACATGCCCACTGTCATCCCTAGTGCAACCGACGATGGGGACGATGCTTAGGCCCCAACCCTAAGGCACAAATGCTGACACCCCTCCTGCCAGACCCAGACAGCCTGTCACTATCGCAGCTAGTGGCCCAGATGATCGTCGTACGCACCACCGGGCATCTGTTTGATCACGAAATTCAATACCCTGCCTGGGAAGCTACCCAAGCCCAGATGGAGCATTACATCACAGACCTGGGGGTGGGCGGTGTCATTTTGCTGGGGGGGAGCGGTGCAGAAGTGGCCCTACGATGCCAGTCATTGCAGGCTATGGCCAAGATTCCCCTGCTGCTGGCTGCCGACATAGAGGAAGGGGTGGGCCAACGCTTTAGCGGTGCCATTTGGTTTCCCCCACCCATGGCCCTGGGGGAAATTGCCCGCACCGATTTGGAATTGGCAAAGACCTATGCGCGGCAGTTTGGTCAGCACACGGCCAGGGAAGCCATGGCCATTGGTCTTAACTGGGTGCTGGCCCCGGTGGTAGACGTGAATAACAATCCGGCTAACCCAGTCATAAATGTGCGTGCCTTTGGTGAAACGCCGGAGATTGTTACCCAGCTGACCCAGGCATTTATTGCCGGGGCGCAGGAACATGCGGTGCTCACCACGGCGAAGCATTTTCCTGGCCATGGCGATACGTCAATCGATTCGCACCTTAGCCTGCCAGTGATTGACCATGGGTTAGACCGGTTAGATCGAGTTGAGTTAGCCCCGTTTAAGGGGGCCATTTCCCCTGGGACGGGTAAGCCTGTAGATAGCGTGATGACGGCTCATATTTGTCTGAGTGCCCTAGATCAGACGCATCCTGCCACGTTATCGAAGCCGATTTTAACTGGGCTGTTGCGTCAGGAGCTGGGGTTTGATGGTCTGATTGTTACCGATGCATTGGTAATGGGGGCGATCACTGAAACCTATGGGGCCTATGAGGCGGCCGTCCTGGCGGTGGCAGCGGGGGCGGATGTGGTGCTGATGCCGGCTGATGTGGAGGGTTGCATTCAGGCGATTTGTGAAGCAGTGCGGGTGGGACGTTTGGATGAGGGCCAGATTCGCTCATCGGTGGAACGGATTTGGCGAGCAAAGCATAAGGTGTCCGGTCCGTTAGGGGCAGGACCGTCTTGCCATAATTGGGAACCCGCTGAGCCGGTGACCCAGGTGCAGCAGCTGGCTCACCGGTCGACATCAACGCTGGCCCGATCTATTTTGCAGGCATCGGGTCGGCAGGGTAGCAGCAGGTTTAGACCGAAAGGACCAGGGCAAAATGTGGTTCTGGTGGACGATGTTTTGGGCTGTCGGTATTTGCCGAGAACGGCTCCGGCAATTACCCAACCCCTGGGCTGGGGCTATGGGCTGACGCTGCTGGATAGTCGATCGTCGCAGTTGCCGAAAACAGGTTTGCCAACGCTGATACAGCTGTTTATTCGGGGTAATCCGTTTCGAAGTGGGCAGAATCTGGTGCAGCTGGCACGCCGCTATGGGGAGATGCTCACGGCTACGGGGGATTTGCAAGCGGTTATTGTCTATGGCAGCCCCTATGTGTTGGAGCGATTGTCGTTGCCGGACAGTTTGCCGTGGGTATTTAGCTATGGGCAGATGCCGATGGCTCAATCGTTGGCGCTAGAGACGTTAGTTGGTGAAATAGCGGCTGTTGGCGCAGTGGATCGGAGTTTTACCGATTAGTCTGTCCCCGTGAAGCGCTCCAGTCTGTGTCAGCTGTGAAAAGACTACCAGAATGTGTGGGCTGTTCTAGATACGGGTCTATCTCTGAAAATGTTGAGGACATGGCTGTTGGGAAGATTAGGCTTGCGGTAGTCAGCCTAATCTTAGCTCTACTCTTCCGTTTATTCAGCGCAACCTTGCTTAAGCCTCTACTAGGTTGCGTACCGAAAGGATTTCATTGGCCTGAAGCGGGTCAACAGCGGACTTAGGGACTGTTACGACATCAATTGATTCACCTAGGGCATTAAAGATCTCAAGGATATAGCCTTCTTCAAGGTCCTCAGGATCGGGGACAGTATCAATAAATGTGGCGATATCACCCTGTTTAAGGTTGTATTCGGGAAAGTTTTGATTGAGTGAAATGCGGTCATAAAGTTTGACTGTAGAGTTTTTCATTGTCTTGGTTTGAGGGTGACAAATTGAATTTTTCCGTCTGTAGTGCGCTCTATCCATACTGTAACAACTGCGAGCTTGCTACTAGGACCAATCAGTGGGCCTTCAACTCGATAGTATTTGCCATACTTATTTTGACGATCTGAAACTGCATCACAGGTCTGAATCAGCAGAATAATAGCTTGTCTAAGTTGGTCAGGATTGGTTTGGGTAAATCCGGCTTGAGCCAGAAATTGGGATTTATCGTTTTCTTTCCGTGACACCAGTAGATATTGCGTGAGCTTGGCTTCAGGGATAATAATTTCGCCTTCTAGTTTCATTTGCGTTGCTTCAGAATCAGTGTCTGGCAAACCAAGAAGCAAAATACCCCATGCTCACGTATGTTTCCATGATTGTTGACACAATATCCCTTATTCCTTAACGGCAGGGTTTTAGGTTGCTGTGGTGACAGTTATTACTGTTCTATTCCAGTTTTGTTTACCTATTTACTCAATCTCGGTTGTAAACGGCAGTCGCATGTACACACCTTGAGGATCGTTGAGCGTTTTTAGCAGGCTTAACTCTTCGCGTAGTTTCATTGCTTCTTGGGTAATTGGATCTTGCGCCCAGGGTAGTTTGGACACGATGCCCACACCAAAGAGACTTTCGATGATTTGTTCTTCAAGACTCGGAGGCTGGGGGAGTTCTTGCACCTGCCAATCTTCCAATTCGGCAGCAGTGGCAGCGGCGGCAATGGCGGCCTTTAATCCCCCCATTTGGTCTACCAGACTAGCTCCTTCAGCATCGGTGCCTGACCAAACGCGACCTTGGGCTACCTGGTTGACGTTTTCTTTAGGGATTTCGCGACCGTCGGCCACCAGGGTTAAGAACCGATCGTATAAAGTGTTGACAAACTCTTGTTGTAGCTTCAGTTCAGACTCACTTTGGGGGCGGCTGATGGTGTCGATATCAGCTAGTTTGGCGGTTTTAATAATGTCCCAGGTAACGCCGTTACGATTGGCAATTTCCTTAAAGTTAAGCCGTAACCCATACACGCCGATGGAGCCGGTAATCGTTGCTGGGGTGGCAAAAATCTGATCGCCGGGGGCGGCAATCATGTAGCCGCCTGAGGCGGCGTAGTTGCCCATGGAGACGATAACGGGTTTTTCGGCGGCCAAAAGCTCAACTTCGTGGGCGATGATCTCAGATGCGATCGCACTTCCCCCCGGACTATTCACCCGCAGCACCACCGCTTGAATATCATCGTCCTTACGGACCTGGCGCAGGGTGTCAGATAGCCCGCCAGACGTGATAAAACCTGTGGCAGCGCCTTCTCCATCAACGATTTCGCCACTGGCATAGATGACGGCAATGGTGTCCTTACTGCCCATATTGGTGTCTAAGGTTTGGCTATAGCTGTAAAGGCCAATCTGAGTAAAATCATCCTCATCCTCGTCCCAGGCGTCATCGGTTTGCTCCGTCAGCTTCCTCAGGTCGCTTAAGATGTCATCGTAAAACGCAACGTTATCAATTAAACCAGCGGCTTGGGCCTCGGCCGCAGGCAACAGTCCCTGGTTTTCGGCAATGGCTTGAATTGCTTCTGGGGTGGTCTCCCTGGCTTCGCTAGTGGTGGTTAAAAACTCTTGCCACAGGTCCGTGAGCAGCGCCTGGGTCTGCTGCTTTTCCTCTGGGCTGCTGCTGGTGCGGGTAAAGGGCTCAATCGCCGATTTATAACGACCTGCCCTGAGGACTTGCACACCGACACCATATTTGCTCAGGGCACCTGCTAAAAATTGAATTTCGGCCCGAAATCCGTTTAGCTCCATGACGCCTGCCGGGTTTAAGTAAAGAGAATCGGCCACCGATGCCAGGTAGTAGTCACGCTCGCTCCAAATTGTGTTGTTGGCGAGCACCGGCTTGCCAGAGTCGGTCTTAAATTTTTCTAGCGCCATCCGCAGCTCTTTAAGGGTGGCAAATCCAGCATTGGTATTGCCAGTCAGGTAGATGGCCGTGATGTTGTCATCGGTTGCAGCGGCCTCAATGGTTTGGAGCGCTGTGTGTAGAGACATGGCGCGATAGCTGCTACCAGAAAAGGTCTCTTCCAGCACAATACCAGGTCCAGCATAGGGCACCGCATCGACAATATCGGTGGCCAGGTCAAATACTAAAATCGAATTTTTTTCCACATCGGGCTCGGTCTCAGATGCGGCGGAGTTGATAAAAAAGCCCGCCAGACCTAATGCGCCCACACCTAGCAAGGCAACTAAGCTGAATAGGCCAACAACGGTTCCAAGGGCACTGGCCGCCGCGTACTTGAAAAAATCTCGCATGGTGTGGGCGTAGGAGGGTGGTTGGTTCTAGTGGTTCTAAATCTATGGTAGGCGCTGAAGCACCTGAGCGTGTTTCAGGTCGTCAAGATTCCCTTGACCGGTGCAGAATAAAGCAGTTTTAAGTTCTGCAATCAAGATATCCGTCATGGTATCGAGGGCGGCTTCTGAATGGTCGGCGGCTTTGAGAAAGGGGAGGGCCAGCCCGGCAATGTCAGCACCCAGGGCCAAGGTTTTGGCAACATGCAGACCATTGCGTAAACCGCCTGACGCGATCAGGGGAATGTGGGGTGCGATCGCACGTATCCCCACAATACAGTCAGCCGTCGGCAGTCCCCAATCAGCAAAGGTTTGCCCCAAGCGACGCTGTTTGACATCCTGGGCTCGCTCGCTTTCCACCCGAGCCCAGGATGTACCACCAGCCCCAGCGGTGTCGATGGCTGAAATACCGATATCGATTAGCTTTTGAGCCAGGCTACCCGAAATGCCATTCCCCACTTCCTTAGCAATCACTGGCACCGGCATTTGGTCACAGAGGGTTTCAATCTTGGCCATCAGACCGCTAAAATCCGTATCCCCTCGGCTCTGGACACATTCCTGTAACGGATTAAGATGCAAAATCAGAGCATCAGCCTCTAGCCAATCCACCGCTCGCTGACAGTGCTCCAATCCATAGCTATAGTTCAGCTGCACCGCCCCCAAATTGGCTAGCAACAGAGCGTCAGGGGCATAGCGTCGCACATTAAAGGTGTCAGCTAGCTCAGGTTTTTCCACCGCCACCCGCTGGGAGCCCACCCCCATGGCCAAGCCAAATTTCTGGGCAGTGACGGCCAGTCGTTGGTTGATCAAGCGAGCCTGTTCTGTGCCTCCGGTCATGGAGGAAATTAGCATGGGTGCCCCCAGGTTTTTCCCCAAGAATGTAGTGCTAATGTCCACCTGGTCGTAGCGCAGCTCAGGCAATCCACAGTGGATAAAACGATAGTTCTCCAGACCGGTGGTGGTCTGATGACATTGGACATCGTCCTCCAAGCAGATCCGCAGATGATCTGCTTTTCGATCCTGAATGGTGGCAGGATTGGTTTTGTCCAAGCTAATGGTTTGCCCCACGACGTACTCTCTGTATTGTTTTCTACGTCTTTAAAGTACGCCCTCGTCTGGGCCAATTATCGTTAGTCAACGTTTATTCATGGGACTACTGAGAAAGTGTCCGTAACCAAGGTGATTATTTTTATAAAGAACCCATAAAGTCTGGACCCATATAAATTTAGCCTGTGACTTGCAAATTAAGGGTCTGAGCAATTTTAGGAACAAGATGGCTAATTAACCATCTTGTTATTCCAGGGTAATGATGACGATTTGACCCGATGGAGTGACGATGGGGTGAATACCGATTGTAGCCCTGGTCATAGAGCTTTAATCAGTCCTATGACATCAGGGTAACCACTATCTAGAAAATATTTGCTGTTTTACGGAATGGATTTACATATGGCGCACGCTAGCGCTTCTATAGCAATCGACAGATGCCATAGATGATGTATTTTCTGACCCAACAGCGTCAAAAACTATTAAACACGAACATTTATTGGAAAGGACTATGAGGGATATTGCTAGGAACTTTCAGGCAATGCCGCTGGTGGCTTGGATGGTGTGGATGGCCATAGCGACTATTGCAGCTCCGGTGATGGCCTTACCCCCAGAGGCTCAAGCAGCCGGATCTGAAGACATTACCCCTGAAGACATTACCCTAAGGTCTCTCCTGGCTGGCTTAGCCTCCGCTCAAAAAACTGAAGACCCAGACTCCGACGCAGACTCCGACACATCAGAGATCGATGCAGAAATACCCCCTAAAGCTGCGTCTGTCGATGGCATGGTCGATAGTCAGTCAGAAGAGTCATCAGAATCAATCCTGGTGGTCCAGGCAAACTCCAGTGATTTAGCAGAGCCCTCGGATCCATTCTTCTTTGATGAAAACTCCGTTGAGCCTTCCGATGAGGGAGTGCTTGCCCCCCTTTCGGGTACAGAACCACTGCCAGACGGTACGTCTGGAGAGGTGGCCGAATTGGAGGATGGCCCGCTCACACCGCCATCCCTAAAACTTCAGACCGCCGCCATTCAAGAGGGAGATGAATTTTCTGCCCGGGCGCGGGTTTACGGTCATTATTTTCTAGAGTCTAATGTTGCTGTTGTAGGTGCTGTGGACCTGTCGACCGGTGATGCTTTTTCAGATACGGATTCCACCGGTTTTAACATTAGTGAACTCTATGTAGTGGCATCTCCGCCCGATCTACCTAGCTTGCGGGGCGCGGTGGGTTTAATCGAACTGTCGTCATTTTTTGATCGCAACAGTTTTGCCAAAGATAGTCTGACCCACTTTATCAATCCGGTTTTCCAAACCAACCCTGCCTTGGCCACCACACAACTAGAGTCCCAACCCGCTGCATTATTTCACTGGCGACCGATTGATGAAGTGATTCTCAAAGCAGCGGCGTTCTCATCCGGTGGTTTTGATGATCTAGATTTTGATGCCGTTGCTGGTGAAGTCGGGGTTAATCTTGGCAATTTGATTGTGCGGGGCACCTACGTCAGTGCCACAGATGACGGTGACCGGGATGGCATACGCGAGAGTTTTCAGATTAACCGCAATGGCGTGTTTGGGCCGCGCGAAGGCGATCGTGAAGTGGCCTATGGCATCAATGCCGAGTGGTTTATCCCTGAGCTAAATGCTGGCCTATTTGGTCGCTATGGTTATCACAGAAATGCTGATCTAGATATCTCAGGCGACACCTACAGCTTTGGTGTTAACTTCCTGGACCTGTTTATTGATGATGATCGCTTTGGTGTCGGGTATGGCCGTGAGCTCAGCGACGACGACCGTCGCCAGGGCGATCGCCCTGACGTATTGGAAACGTTTTACGATATTCGGCTCGCCCCCAATGCACGAGCCGCTGTGAGCCTGCAATTTCGAGATGAATTTTCTGAGACGGTGCTTGGATTCCGCATTCGTGCTGACTGGGATCTATTGGAGCTTTTTGATTAATCCTGTTGGGTGGCCCATGCTGCCCATTTTCCCCATTGCCCAAGAATATAAAGACATATTGTTATGAATTGGTATCGTCGCACGCTGGGTCTGTGTCTCAGCTTTAACCTACTTACTGCTACTGCTACCCCCTCGGTCCTAGCTCAGCCTGCCCTGGCTCAGCTTCCCAATTTAGACAATCAGCCTACTGTGGTCCGTGAGGGCTACGCGCTGTTTGAGAAAGGTTGGATTGATCCGGCCCTAGAAAAGTTTTTACAGGCGGTGCAGCAGTATCCTGATTCTGTTCCGGCTCAATTGGGGTTAGCGCGGTCTTATTTCAAGCTGGGGCAAGATGCCAATGCGTTTGCAGCGTTTCGGCAGCTGACGGTTCTAGAGCCCACCAATGTTGAAGCCCTAGAAACCCTCGGTCTGTTGGGCAGCTATCGGCCTGAGTGGCGTAGCGTTGGTATCGATGCCCTGACAACGTTGTTGGAGCAGCCAGGGTATGGGCAAAACGGTGAGGTTAGATCGCAGCGCGCCCTGCTTTTGTTCTATGAAGGTCGTTTGGGTGAGGCCATTGCTGACTACGATATTGCCCTAGAGCAGACACCAACCCTAGCCACCCAAGTAGGGGCAGCTCAAGTGTTTGCCTATGGCGGACGCTCCGCTCAATCGGTTGAGCTATTTGAGCGCTACCTCAGCACCGGGCAAACCTTAAAAATCTATGAGGCTCAGGCCTACAGCTTTGCCCTCCGACAGGAAGGAAATCCTGGTGCTGCCATTGATATGCTGCAGCCCTTTCTCGATGCTAATGGAGATGTCGCCGAGCAGGCCCAGCTCAAGGCAGAACTGGCGACTTCCTATGCGGCTAATCGTCAGTATGAGAGGGGCCTGGCCCTTTTAGAGACGATTGAAGGACAGCCTTTGGTGGTGGCACGGGCACTCAGGGGTATGAGTTTTTATACGGATGCCCCCGATGTGCAACGTCGGGCCATTGCTGCCTACGAGACCATACTGACAAGTTCAAGTCTGACCGTGGGTACAGCCCGGGAAGCGGCGGACGCGCTGAGTGTTTATCCTGGCAGTCGGACTACTACCCTGGCGACCTATCAACAGCTGGCAGCCCAGTATCCCGACGATATTAGTCTCTATGTTCAGACCAGCATTTGGGAACGGCAGTTGGCCCAAATATCGGCCCAGGAACTACGGCAGCGTCTATTGGCTGTAACCTTGCCGGAGAACCCCACCCAGCTGCGATATATTGCCAGCGGTCTTTCTAAGCTGGATCCGCCCGATACAGAGCTGTTGCCATTCTACCAGGATGTGCTGGCGGCTACCTCAGCAGAGCCCTTTCTCCACTATCGTTTGGGGCAAATTTATCTGCAACAAAACAAGCTTGAGCTGGCCCAGGAACAGCTGCGACTGTATGCGGGGGATGACCCGGCTGTGCTGCTGTTTCAGGCTGAACAAGCCCGTCGCCAGGATGATATCGACACCAGTATCGCCATTTATCAGCAGCTAATTAACGATCCTACGAGCAGCAATGAAGTTGTTACGGGGTCTTTGCAGGGCTTGGCCGGTATTTATCAGGGGCAGGGCCGCTATGTAGAAGCGCTGGACCTGTATGAGGAAATCATTGCCCTCAACCCTGGCAACGATACTAAAATTTTGGGTCAAACCAGTTTGGCCTACCAGGGTAAATTTATTTCGGTTGAAACGGCTGAGTCAGTGTTAGATCAGTGGTTGGCCAGCCATCCTGCCAATGAGAATCCGCCTGAGCTGTATAGCCTAGTGGGTGCCTTACCCGCCGATCCTGCCCGTAGCGACCTTTATCAGTCTCTTTTGGTGGCAAATCCAGGCTCGCTGGTGATTCGTCAGCGCCAAATTCAGGTGCTGGCGATGAGCGATCCAGATGCGGCTAACGACGCGGCTGCCCAGCTGGTGGCTGATAACCCTGACGCTCCAGAGGTTTACCTGCTCCAGGGCCAGATTGCCCAAGATACGGGTAAGTTAAGAACGGCGGAAAGGGCTTATGAAACGCTGCTAGAGCGCAATCCTGAGCAGTTTGATGCCATTGTTGGTCTGGCTGGTGTGCGGTTCCGGCAGCTGCGCTATCAAGAAGCGCGTCGTCTGTATGATCAAGCAATTGCGATCGCACCCGATGACCTCAACCTACGTCAGGCCTCCATTAGCTTGACGGTGGCTCAAGATCGTCCTTTGCAGGCCCTAGAGGAAATCAATGCCCTCCAGAGCCGAGTTCCCACCAATATCGGTTTAGAACGTCAGGAAAGGCTGATTAAAGAGGGCCTCTTACTACATAGAGGGTTCCAGCCCGTTTGGGAACGGTATTAACCGGGTTTTAGTCAGCCGGGGTGATTTTTCAACGGAAATTCGCCCCGACTGGATAAGGTTTTAATCCCCTATGTCAGGATAGTGGCACACAGCATTAGCCCATTGTCTGGGTTACTTTCTAAAACCATAGAGTAGGCAATTGTCATCATGCGTTGGACAGTGACTACAGCCATAGGCCAGACAAAAGGATGGATACCCATGACGTCAAGCGCGTTTTATAGACGGATTCAGCGCTGGAGTTGCTTTGCTTTACTGGGGCTGATGCTCAATGTTGCGATCACCAGCTGCGTTCTCTTGCCAGTGCGCTCAGAGGCCGTTTATGAGCTACCCACCCAGCTACCCCCCACCGTTACAATCGCCACGGCCATGGACGCGGTAGAGCGGCCTTTTTTTGAGACCACGTGGCAGCGCTATCGCGAGCGTTTTATTCAAGCCGATGGGCGAGTGATCGACTGGGAAAATGACGATCAGCGCACCACCTCCGAAGGTCAGGCTTACGCCATGCTGCGGGCATTGCTGATTGACGATGCTAAAACCTTTGACCAGGTCCTCACCTGGGGAGAACAGAACCTGGCTCGCCGCGATGATGACGGTGAGCTAATGGACCATCTGTGGGCTTGGAAGTGGGGCCCTGATGCCGCACCCGGTGAGGCCAAAACATGGGGAATTTTAGATGAAAATTTTGCCACCGATGCTGATATTGATGCCGTAACTGCTTTGATTATGGCGGCGCGCCACTGGCAAAAGCCTGCCTATTTAAACCTAGCCACAACCAAACTTAAGGACATTTGGGACTTCTCTACGGACGATATTTCCTTAAAAGATGACCTGTCCGGTCGCTATCTCTTGCCTGGTCCCCTGGACGCATTCCACCCATCGCCAGAAACCTGGTACTTAAATCCGTCCTATGTCGCCCCCTATGCGTTTCGTCTATTTGCCCAGGTAGATCAACGACGGGACTGGTTAGCGTTAGTAGATACCGGCTACAGAATGCTGGAAGAAAGCTCCAAACTCTCAGAACTGGGGCTACCGAGTGATTGGTTTTTACTCCACAGTGAGGCCCCCCACTATCGAGAGCTGCCAGCCACAGCTCCGCTTAAGAGCCTGTACGGATTTGATGCCTATCGAGTCTGGTGGCGAGTTGCCCTCGATTTAGCCTGGTTTGAGTCTGCTCCGGCGGGACATTATTTAAACGATCATCTCTCAGCATTATTGGAGCTTTGGCAACAGGCCCAACAGCTGCCAGCACAGATTGACCTGGCTGGTCAGGCGATGGTTGACTACGGAGCCACGTCTCAATACGCCATGATCTATCAGGCCGCGCGTCATCTCGATACTGAAATAGCAGAGTCTATTCGGGCAAATAAGTTAATGCTGGCAGATCCCAATGACTTTTGGGATGGAGATTCCGCCTATTACACCCAAAATTTGGCGTGGCTGGGTCTGTACCCTCCAGAATGGGTAGCAGCCGACTGGCTTAGTTCTGCAAGATAAGCGGCAGCTGCAAAGACTACTTCAACAATTCCACAGTATCCTTGTTATCCACTGGCATAAGTTGTACATTGACCGCTTCCTCTCGAGCGGTGGGTAAGGCTTTGCCAATAAAGTCGGGATGAATGGGTAGCTGTCGATGCCCGCGGTCGATGAGCACAGCAAGACGGATCAAATTAGGGCGACCGTAGTCGATCACCGCATTAAGCGCCGCCCGAATAGTACGCCCGCTAAAAATAACATCGTCCACAAGCACCACCGTTTTACCGGTTAAATCGCAGGGCATTACACTTTTGGCTGGGGTCCGGGTGCTAATTTTATCGAGGTCGTCTCTGTAAAAGGTGATGTCCAGTTCCCCCACGGGTATTTGGATATCCTCAAGGCGTTCCATCTGCTGGACAATACTATGGGCTAGGGGGACACCCCGAGTATGGATACCGACTAGGACAAGGTCCGCTAGGTTGTCAGTCCGTTCAATGATTTCAGAGGCCAAACGGTTTAAGGTGCGGCGAATCGCCTCTGCGGAGAGAATTTCAACTACCTGATTGGCCATGGTTAAGGCGAGAAGTGATTTATAGCGATCTGCTGAATGCATTCAGCAGATCGCGCCGCACATAGCTGATGCTATTTAAAGGTTCCAGCGATCACTGATGTTGTGAACTATGTGCGCAAAGCTATATTAACCATAACGAAGAGTCCACCGTTGGCAAGCCCTAAACCATGAAATTTGTATTTTCTCCTTGGGCCGCTTGCCAGCTGCGAGCATCGTAGTAAAGCTCTTCTAAGGAGATTCCATACAGCACCTCCCGTAGGTTTTCCTGGAGCCGTCGCCACAGGGTGAGGGTGACCCAATCTTCTGCTTTTTCGGGAGCCGTTACGTCTAAGGGCGTAATGGGTTCTCCCACAGCGTCTAAAATTTGCCCCAGGTATATTTGCCCGGGAGCTTTTGCCAGGCGATAGCCTCCCCGTGCCCCTCGGACCGACTCGACTAACCCGGCTCGACGCAGTTGAATAAGTAATTTTTCTAGATAGGGTGCGGGTAGATTTTGACGCTGGGCAATGAGTTTGACTGATGCTAAATGGGGTTTCAAACTCAGGTCGAGCATAGCTTTTACACTGTAATGTCCACGGGTTGTAAGTTTCATGGTGGGGGCATATACTCAACCGAGTTTGAGGTTTAGAAAGAGGTTGAATCTGGTCTGAGGTTGACAGAATAGGCTGGGTTGAATCAGAGAAAAATCATCATAAGAAGTTGTCATAATGGTCAGACTTTGGAGAATTTCCTAAGTAAATCAATGGTTAAATCAACTCTTAATACAATTATCAAGAAATAAATTCAAACAGCGTGCACAAACGTATTTCAATCATGTATGATTCTGCTCGTTATCGGTTTTCTAAATGTGTTCATGTTAGAGATGTGGGTGAATGGCTAAACCGTCAAATTCAAATCCATTAACTGGGAAAACACTACTTAAGAAAGTTAAAGACTTAGAGCATCTCTCTAGAGAGGAAAAGGCAAAAGCCTGTGGCTATTACACGGTGACAAAAAATGACGTTGTCCGTGTGAACATGATGAAATTTATGAATGCGCTGATTGATGCTGAAGGTATTCAATTAGATAGTATTCAAACGGGTAATGGTCGAGGTGGTCGTAGTGCGAGCTATCGGATTACGGTGCAATCTAATGGAAATTTATTGATTGGTGCTGCCTACACAAAGCAGATGGGTTTAAAGCCTGGGGATGAATTTGAAATCTCCCTTGGCCGCAAGCACATTCGCTTAAAGCAGCTTAATGTTGATGATGACGACGATGGTGATGGCGACGGTGATGAGTAAACGCTAGTTACTATGTCGTCAGTTGACTGAATTCTTAGCTTTAATTCAGAAAAATTATGGGGTTGCCAGTAGTTTTAGATGTTGCCCTTGGGTTGATGTTTGTTTACATGGCCTTGGGGTTGATTGCTAGCGAGGTGCAGGAAATTGCTAGTACTATGCTGCAGTGGAGGGCTGAACATCTCAAGTATTCGATTGAGCAACTGTTGGCCGGGGGCCAAGCTGCTGATGCTCGAGCGGCGCGCAGGCTGGCCGATCAGCTTTATAACAGCCCCATGGTGCGTGACTTAAACTATGAAGCCCAAGGGGTAATTGCTCGCTCAGCTCGGCAGATCCTCCATGGTGTTGGCTGGCTTTATCGGTTGCTAAGTCGTACCCGAAATGTGTTTGGGGCGCAGACGTCTGGTCCTTCCTATATTCCGTCGGAGGCATTTGCATCGACCCTGTTGGAGACCTTGCAGTTAGAGGGGCTACAGAAGTCAGTGGTTGAGGCCCGTCTCAAGCGGCTGCTACAGGAACGAATTATGCTGCCGTTGGGGGATACGCTCCACACGCTGCGGGCAGCTATTGGGGATGGGGCGCTGTTGGATGTAGAGCTGCGCAACCTGGAAGCTTCCTTGGAAAGAATATTTTTGGATTATCGGGCAGGTCGTACAGGGCTGGCTCAAATTGCCGATCGGGTGATGGCGGAGCTGGATCATTTTGCCGATCAGGGGGCTCAGATTTTACCCGAAAGCTATGGTGCAACCCAATCGTTTATTCGGCGGTTGGGGTATTTGCGATCGCAACTAGCTGGCGGTATGGATGTCTCCGAAGGGCTAGTTCGGCAGCTACAGCCCACCCTCAAGGAACTGCTGTCCCTATTAACCAACGCCAGCGATCGCGGCGAAGCCCGTTCCGGAGAGCTGGCATACGTACGTCAAAGCCTTGAGGGTAAACTCCCAGTGCGGCTCCAGGAAAGTTTGACCCTATTAGCTGAGCGCGTTAGCCATACGGCCGAAGGCGCAGACAATCAGCTAAAGCTGTTCCAAACCGAATTAGAACAGTGGTACGACCGGGGCATGGATCGAGCCGGAGGCGTTTACCGCCGAAACTCAAAAATAGTCGGTATCTTACTGGGGGTGGTGATTGCAGCGGCGGTGAATGCCGATACCTTTTACATGGCCAACCGGCTAACCGTGGATCAAGCGGTGCGCACCAGTGTGATCCAGACCATTAACCAAGTCCCCTTAGAAACCACGGGATCTCCAGCTACCACCGCTCCTATCAGCACCGAATCTCTCCGGGAAGATCTTCAGTCCTTAGGTGATGCTGTACAAACCACACTGTCAGACTATTCTCTTCCCCTGGGGCGTTCTCCAAAACTACTGGCTACCCAGGCTGTTCTAGAAGCTGACTGGCCTCTTCCCATCCCTCGCCATTGGTTAGGCTGGGTCATCACCGGTATTGCTGTTTCCATGGGGTCTAGCTTTTGGTTCGACGCCCTACATAGAGTCGTGTCAGTCCGGTCGTCAGGGACCAAACCTAGTAGCGCCAAATCTGCCAAATCTGGCGACTAGCGAGTTGTCGGTAACCAAATAATAAAAACCGTACCGTTATCCATTGGTAATAACGACTGATACAGCGGCACAGGTATCCATGGCGGGGGCGCTTCTCCTGCCCCTAGCGGACTTACCAATTCGATGGTCCCTCCCATTTGAGTAATCAAATCCTTGGCAATGGCCAGCCCCAAGCCAGTCCCCGGAATCGCCCCCTGGGACTGCACCCCTCGGTAGCTGCGCTCAAATAAATGAACCTGATCCTCCAGAGGAATGCCAGGTCCGCTATCACCCACAGCAATCCCCAAATAGTTCTCTTTACCCAATCCCCCCAACAGCCAAACCCACGCCTGGAGAGACGAATATTTAAACGCATTGTCCAGTAGATTGGCAACAACCTCTTGTAATGCCTGGGCATCAATTGCGACTAATTCTCGAGAGAAACTAGCTAGGGGAGAATGCCAAAACTGTCTATGGCGCTCGCTTGCTGCCGCCACCGTAACCGTTATCAAGGGCTCTAGCACATCTCCCAAAAACTGAGGGGTCGTTTCCAACGAGCGACCCAGCGCCGGTAGCAGAGGTTTTTGAGGGATTTCAGAACTCTCTGGAAGTAAAGGCGGTGTCACTTCCCGGGCCATATCAACATCGCCGATGTCAACGGCAGCATCAAAATCAGTCACCAGTTCCGTTAACCGTTTGCTCTCTCTCACAATGCCATCCGCTAGCCGGTAGTTAGGATCGTCTTGGGAAAGTCGACGCAGCATTAGTTTCCCAAATGTGCCGATGGCCGTCAGCGGATTACGAAACTGATGTAGTAAATTATGGAAAACCTCTGATTGCTCTCCCTGTAGCGCTTGCTTTGTTTTAAGCCGTTGGTGTAGCCATTGATTTTGCCGGTCTAAGAAGCAGCCAGCTGCTAAGCTGACTGAAACAGTTTGCAGATACTGCTGTTCACTGGCCTGCCAGGGACGATCCGAACGCAGCATAACCAGCACACCCATAACGATTTCCTGATGAATCAACGGCAGCACTAATCGTTCTATCGATGAATCAATGTCTGGACCTGTATGCCCCACACCAGCTAACTCCCCAGATGACATGGCATCAACCATGGTCATACCAGTCCTGTCTGACGCAGGCAGGGCACCCCGTCTGATCATTGGATTCAGTAAATCATTTAGATCGCTAGACTCTGGGATTTGAGCTATGGGTACTAGAACTGGTTCAGAGTCAGAATCAACCCCTAGGGTGAGATATATAACAGACGACACCTCGCCAAACGTGCGGCGCAATAGCTCCAGGTGAGTCTGGCATAGATCTACTAATTCGGCACTGGCTGGCATGATCTTGCCTTAATTCGGTCAATGGAGGAGTGTTTAGGGTTTTCCTGGTATCCGGATAAAATTAGTTGAATTTTAATTTTTATCAAGATAACCAGAAAAAATGTGGGGCGCTGTGCTTCTTCAAATATTTAAGAGGGTTGCCACCAGCACACTTTCAGCAGATACACCACAATTTTAAGAGAAGTTGAAAATCTAAGGCACAACCGATATACTTTGCTGGGTTAAGTGTTTTTGTAACTATCAATACACGAATCCGCTATTCAAATTATCCATGGGAGGTCAAACAACTTGGCACGGAGACGCAAACGTAAAAGTCGTCGCCGCCTTGAAGGGCGTCGTATCTTAGAATCAGTTCCTCAATACAGCATTGAGAGTGGAGAAGCCAAGCCTGTGACTGCGGCTCGCAATTTTATCCATTCTGAAGGTATTCAACCACCGGCTGTACTACTGGTTAAACGTAATGAGCATACCACTGACCGGTACTTTTGGGCAGAGAAAGGGCTGTTCGGTGCTCAATATGTTGAGGAGAACCATTTCTTGTTCCCCAGTCTGCGCGCCTTGATTGGTGAAGAAGAAGAAGCGGTCCTAGGCTAAAGAAGACAGGTTAAGTGCTTTGATAGCCCTTAACCTGTTCAAACAAAACCTATAAAAGATTACCAGGGAGGCGTGACATTTGCGCCTCCCTTTTTAGCTTATTGATAAATACTTCCCGATCGAGTCTAAGCTGCTGTACTAACGTTGGCTGAAAGGGGCCTGAGCTCTTAGCTGAATGATTTCATCTCGGTGCCCTCGCACAGTGAGCTTACAGCCATCATCGGCATTGCCGTTAATGCGAAAAGCAATTTGCTCCTCCCGTTTAGCCTGTTTCCAATAGATGATGGCGGCGGCAGGGGATAGCAAAATCAGGATAAAGAAAAAGGCCCCATAGCTGCTAAACAAGGTAGCTAACACTAGGGCAAAGCACATCAGTGCCACGGCCGCGAGAAAAGCGAGAAAAATAGCCATAAAGACACTGGGCCTGACCAATCCCACTAGCGTTACCCAACTATCAGAATCGGATGATTCGGCGTTTGATGGTGGGGATTCTTCCATCAGGCGATAGGCGCGATTTTGAAAATAGTCAAGCAGCTTTTCATTTAAGACGCCTGGTGGTTGCTCCGTCGAAAACTCGGCAACTTCAGTTCGATCTTTAGTAGCTGCCTTCATAAAAAAGAACAACCCCACCCCTAACAGCATGGTTAGGAAAAAGGTTGACTGACTGACTGCACTTTCCACAACGGCTATTCCTGGAAACAAACAACTACTGGAGCCACACTGACTATACCCCAGTAGCTGTTGCTTATGTGGTCTGTCCAATGGAAGGGCAAACCGGCTCAAACGTAGATTTGGTTACGAACTCATGGCTCGGCGTCGGGGCGTGGTGTTGCGCTGACCCAGAATATAGCGCTGCCAAAGTTCCGCCAGTTCCCGTGCCTTTGTTTGCCAGTCGGGACGCAGACGATACATCCGGCGAGGGCGACCACGGCCTTCCACTTTTTTCCAGTAGCCCATAATGGCACCCTGATTTTCTAGAAACTTAAGGGCGCTGTAGAGTACGGTATCTGATAGTCGATAGTCAGGATACTCACTCTCAATTGCGTGAATAAGTTCGGTTCCGTAGGAATCACGACGGATAAGCACTGAAAGCACGTAACAAACCGCTAGCTCCTTATTGAGATAAAGAGGCGGGGGATCTTCAAAGAATTGATAAATGTCCTCGAATTTCATGGCGTATTGCTCCGGCTGCAATAGGGATGGGTTTAAAACAGCTTAATTACCGATGATTTATGACTGGAGCATTAGTAATGCTAGGCCCACTTAATGGAGCTAGGCCCCACCTAATGGCGAAGATATAAATATAAATCTGTCAAAGCCTCTACCAGTTCCATCTCGGTTGCTTACGGCTAATCACTCAAGACGAGGGCCTTACACAAAAACTGGTTTGAAAATTTAAGTTAGAAACGAGCGTTAGTTGAGATAGTGCCTACCCTTAGATTGTTGTAAAGACAGCAATTCACCGCCTTCACTCAGTTATTTCGTCAAAAGAATTTATTTATAATCTAGGCTTTATTTTAGACGCTATAAAATCCCTACGGGAATTACCGCCTTATATAGTTACTATCCGCAAACAAAATATAAACTTGCTTGAGGAATTGATAATAATCGCTCCGTTAGTCTTTGAAGGATGTGGGAGCTAGGGTTCATTGTCTGAAAAATTTGAGTCAGAAAGCTGGGTTTGAAATAGGCGTTGACCATTGCGGCTAGCAACGAGTTCTAGGGCAAGGGGTCCGGTTGTGAAAATTTGCTTTCCGGCCACTGCCTCAATGTCCAGGGGGGCCCCGTAATTTTGTACCTGGTTAAGAAAATCGATCACAGGCTTGCTAAATCCACCAGCCACTCTGGGATTGTCAACGATGATGATGCCTTCTAAGCTAGCCTTTATTTGGGCGCTGGTGACTAGTGTGCGCAGGGCTTCTACCAGGGAGGGGGTGCTGGGGTAGGCGGCTTCAATGGGGATGCGAGCCAGGGTTTCCCCTTGTTCAAAAACGATGCGATTAAGTTTTGCTTGTAACGAAATTTCTACGCAGGGGGGCTCTTCTTGCTGAACAACGCAGGGTTCTCCGACTACGTAGTTGCCGGAAACACCGACACGAATTACGTACTGCTGGCCATCGGTGATGGCCCTGGCGGTTTCTCTGACGCTTTGTGGGCTAATGCGTAAAATTCGCAGCGCTTTATCAGGGGCATCGGGCCAAATCTCATTGAGTGCTAGCCGGTTTGCTTCGGCCAATAACTGTTCGATTTCAGTCGTGGCCGCTGCAAAGGACTGGGGCCGAGTAATTAGCAAGGCCAGGGTTTGATTACGGCTGATGGCTACATTACCTGCACGCAATTTGAGGAATTCAGACTCTAAACGTTGAATTTCGTCTTCGAGAAAGGCCTGTTCGGTTTTAAGTCTGTCTAGGGCATCTTCCCGTTGGGCAATGGCGCGATCCCGTTGCTGTAGTTCCTGATCTCTCTGGGCCAGGGAGCGATCTCTCTGGGCAATTTGTTGCTTTACCTCAGTTTGCTGACGTTGTAAAACCTGGCGATCTTGCTGTAAGCGTCCGATCTCTCCCTGGAGTTGATTGGCTTCTTGAGAGACGATGCCCAGCTGATTTTGAGTTTGGTCAAGACGCTGGCGAATCAAGGTTTCGCGTTTGGTGGCTTCATCTAAAAAGGTGTTTACTTCGGTCAGCTCGCCTTCTGCATCAATCTTTTGCTGGGTGACTCGGTTGAGGGCTGCTTCTACATCAGCTTTAGCGGCTTGAGTATCTTCTAAGGCTGTTCGAGCTTCGGCCAGGTTTGCCTGGGTTTCTTCGAACTCGAACAGTCCTTTACGCAGCTGCTCGCTGGCGACGAGTAACAACCCTAATGTGGACGCAGAAATTACACTGCCCGTCAAAATGCTGACAACGGTAGCTGTCTGACGGGGGCGTAGATTAAAGAGTGACAGGCGAGCTTTGCCCACACGCATGCCAATGCGATCGCCCAGCGTGGCGATAATGCCACCGAGGACCAACACGGTCGTAATCAGTAGTAGACCAACGCCCATCTAACGTCCATCCCATGGAGCAAAAGCCCCTAGCAGGCTCTCGTATAGGTTACTTGATTGTTTGACACTGTGGTGACTGCGGCGGCAGCTGCCCTAGGCAAACTGCTGGCTGAGGGCAACGGGATCGTGAACGGTTATCTTTTTTTTGTGAATAGATATCATGGTGTCCTGGCGTAAATCTCCCAGCAGTCGCGTAACGGTCACCCTTGTAGAGCCGATGGCTTCGGCAATGGCCTGATGGGATAGCTTGAGGTCAATGGTAATACCGCTAGTGCTGGGCACTCCGAAATCACGACAGAGAATTAGCAAAAAGCTAACAAGCCTGGAACCCATATCTCGGTGGGCCAGGGTTTCGATCATCATCTCGGTTTGCAGAATGCGGGACGATAGTCCCTGCAGCAGCATAATGGAAAGTTCTGGATGCTCCTCTAGGGCCTGCTTCACCTGCTCAATGGGCATGGACATGAGCTCAACCGGTGTAAAGGCCACGGCATGGTAAAAGCGATCGGAACGATTGCCTGTTAGCAGGGAAAGTACGCCAAAAACGCTATTTTCCCGCAGGAGTGCCACGGTAATTTCTTCACCCGCTTCGTAGACCCTGGAGAGTTTGACGGCACCTTTGAGCAGAAAATAAACTCGCTCAGCCGGATCGCCAGGAAAGAAGATAGTCTTACCGCGCTCATAGGTTTCGGCTACAGGGGGAAATGAGCCTGTGGATAACTGCCTTAGTAAGTGGGCAAGAGGTTTCTCTGTAGTCACGGTGGTTGGGGGATGCGATCGCAAGGGCTAATTAGTAAGATTTCCTGACTTTAGACCAATAAAACCCAAGTTCGCCGGGTTTTTTGTATATGTTTATACAAACGGCAAGGCTATCCACAGGGGGCCATTTTTCAGTATGCTCCTATGGGCCGCCCCAACGGCGTAACCGGATTAAATTAACTTTGATACAGCTCCTCACCATGTTAGACCTGACTGGAAAAAATGCCCTGGTGACCGGTATTGCAAATAATCGTTCGATTGCTTGGGGAATTGCCCAGCAGTTGAGCAAGGCTGGCGCTAATCTCGGTGTGACCTACCTGCCTGATGAAAAAGGGCGGATGGAAAAGAAGGTGCGGGATTTGACCGAGCCTCTGAACCCCAGTCTGTTTCTGCCCTGTAATGTACAGAACGATGACCAGGTCAAGGCCACCTTTGATGCGGTTCAGGAACGTTGGGGGCGCTTAGATGTACTCATTCACTGTTTAGCATTTGCCAATCGTGATGATTTGACCGGGGATTTTAGCGACACGTCGCGTCAGGGATTTCAAACTGCCCTCGATATCAGTGCCTACTCGCTAGTGAAACTTGCCCAGCAAGCAAAACCATTGATGACCGACGGGGGCAGCATTGTTACCCTGACCTATCTAGGCGGTGTGCGGGTGGTTCCTAACTACAACGTCATGGGCATTGCCAAAGCAGCCCTAGAGATGAATGTGCGCTATCTGGCGGCTGAGCTAGGTCCGGGCAATATTCGGGTCAATGGTATCTCTGCTGGGCCCATTCGCACCTTAGCTTCGTCAGCGGTGGGCGGAATCCTAGATATGATTCACCATGTAGAAGAAGTTGCCCCCTTGCGTCGTACGGTTACCCAGGCGGAAGTGGGCAATGCGGCGACATTTCTGTGTAGCGATCTAGCCTCAGGTGTAACGGGTCAGATTTTATATGTTGACTCCGGCTATGAGATCATGGGAATGTAGCTGCTTTGGCAGTTGGATTTTCTAATTGCCCTGTCACGTTTATCCCTCGTAATAATTGCCCATACCCCTATGGCAAATTGGCTTGAGCACAGCGTACATGTTGATGTGGAGGCTCCCATCGACCTGGTGTGGGCCCTATGGTCTGATTTAGAACAGATGCCCCAGTGGATGAAATGGATTGATTCGGTAGAGCTCCTGGCGGATCAACCGGATATGTCCCGGTGGAAGTTGGCATCTGGCGTTTGGGAGTTTACCTGGCTATCGCGTACCGTTAAAGTGGTACCCCACCAGATTTTGCAGTGGGAATCGGTGGATGGGTTGCCCAATCGCGGTGCGATTCGATTTTATGGGCATCAGCAGGGTACCAGTACGGTCAAGATGACGCTGGCCTACTCGGTTCCTAATGTGTTGGCCAGGTTTATGGAAAATGGCTGGCTGCGACGGATTGTGGACTCCACACTACAGGCCGATTTGGAGCGGTTTCGGCAAAAAGCTGAGCAGGTGGTCAAGACGGGCTGATGCCATGGCTTGTTTTTATTGATGGGCACTCATGGGCTTCGACATGCGGCAGGCGGAGACATGCTTGCAGTCTCTAAAACTGGTTACGTTATTTCAAGATGTGCTGGGTTGGTCGGCTCCGGATGAGGGACGTGCGATCGCAATCAGGGCCTTTAACCATCCCTATCGAGCCCACTGCGTTGCCCAACGGACCCATGTCAGAGTCTGGGAAATTAAGCTCAATACGCCTGAAGTTCTGAGCGTCAAGCTAAAGGCTAGGCTATACCAGTCAATCAACCGAAAATATCCACAGCCCCTAATCGTATTTACCGACCGTCAGCGGTGTCGCAGTCTCTGGTATTGGCAAAGCAGTACCAAGGCCCAGTCGTTGGTCTTTATTCCCCATCAGCCCCTGGCCGGGTGGAATCCTCGGCTACACTACCTGGCCAATTACAATCCCGCTATGGGGGCGCTTGACTTACAGCCCCAGGCTGTCGGCTACACCGAGTTTACCCAGCAGCTGCAGCTGCACCTGGATCAGCTGAGTGACAGCATTACCGGCATCAGCGATCGCAGCGATCGCCGTTGGTATGCAGCTGTGCTACTCCAGCGCTTAATCGTCATCCATATGCTGCAGCAGCGTGGGCTACTAGATGGAGACATTTGGTATCTCCACAATCAGCTAGGGCGTAGCCAGCAACGGCAGCAGGACGCCTTTTTTCGCCAAGTGCTCCAACCCCTATGTACCCAGGGTTTCTCTCTGCCCATGCTAGAGCGCCCTCGGAGCATTAGCTGGGTTGGTCAGATACCCTATTTGGGGGATGTGTTTTATACCCATTCTTTAGAGCGACAATATGCCCAGGTTGACATCGTCGATGCGCCGTTTGAAGCAGTTCTAGTCTGGTTTGAGTCGCCCCTGTGGCAGCAGACGAGCAATAGTTGGCAAGCAAGTACGGTTGGATTGGCCTTTGAACAAGTCCTGACTGGGGGCTTGGAGCAAAATGAAGCGGCAACGGCAGGTGCCCTTGGCGTTTGTTGTGACCTAATTCTCAATCAGTTTATGCTCCGTCATTTGGGCATTGAACTAGGGCCATCGGCCCCCGATTTTTGGGATATTCTCTTCCATGGACAGTCCCAGCATATGCGGCAGCTGATCCAGACAATTCTGCCGCAGTTGTCAGTACTTGACCCAGCCTGTGGTGTAGGGACGTTGCTGATTGCTCTACAGCATCGGCTTGTAGACATTTACAGCGGGTTGATTGGCCAGTTAAAGCACTCCCCAGATAGTCAGTTGGATATCTGGCTTAAAGGGTTACAGACCGAACATCCTTCCCTACTACAGACTATCTATCGTCGAATTTTTAGGTACGGTCTCTACGGTGTAGATATTAATCCAGTTGTGGTTGATATTGCCCGACTCCAGCTACTTTTGGGGTTAGTAACCCTGGCGCAGCAGCCTCAAGATGTTGAGCCCTTACCCAGCCTCGATTTCAATATTGTTACGGGCAATAGCCTGTTGGGATTTATTCGAGTAGACGAGGCTGGGTTTGATCGATTGCGAGCATCAGAGACGTTGCTTCAGGGCAATTTGCTACAGCCCCTCGTGGCCGAAAATTACCGAACTATTCTATCAGAGAAAAATATTGCCCTTGAGCACTACCGCTCCCAAGCCTACTTATTGGAGGAGCTGCAGCAAGGTATTCCCCATTACGCTCAGCTAGAGTACTTTCGGGATCGAATCAAATGTCTTGATAACCAGGCCCAGGCCAAACTAAACGAACTGCTGCTAGTCGAGTTTAGTCAAACCTTAGGCATTCAATTTAAGGCAGCTCAACTGCTTGAGTCACCTCGACGACGGTTGCTAGAGATCGAGGATCTCTCCGTATTAGAGCCATTCCACTGGGGGTATCACTTTAACCACGTGCTAGATCAATCCAACGGTTTTAAGGTGATTTTGACTAGACCTCCCCAGGGGCCATTTCGTCCCACTACCCAGGAATTTTTCCAACGATTTTCTGATTTGATCAGCCAAAAGAATATTGATGTGCGTACATTCAAAACGGCCAAACGCTCATTGCTCAATGCCGATGCTGATATCGCCAATGCCTGGCTGTTTTACCAGAGTCAATATTCACTAGTGATCGACTACTTTTATCGCTCCCCCAATTACGATCACCAAAGCCCATTGCTAAAAGGTAAACGCCAACGAACCCAGTTACGTAGACATTGGCTCTTTATTGAGCGGTGTTTTCATCTTTTGGCTCCCCAGGGTCTGTGTGGATTGATTGTGTCTACTGATATTAAAGAAAGCCCTCGAGGGGTGGCGCTCCGTAGCCTGCTAGAGTCTCAAACCGATGGGAATTGGCTGATGGATTTATCTGATACACCCCAGGGAGCTGACCAGGGTCTGCTGTGGTTTTGTAAACACCGACCAGACAATAAGATGCTCGCTTAGTTAGCGTAATCGACCGTTAACCTCAAATCCTTTTCTAGGGTCAAACAGTTGCGGCCATCGCTTACCCTGAGTTCGTAGTCGACGCGGTCCATCAGCTGGTGCAAAATTAACCAGCCGTACCCCCCCTCTTGATGGTCGCTGGGGCAGGGAGCTTGATAGTCTCGAATGTCAAACCCATGACCTTCATCCCAAACCTTTAAGGATAGGAAACTACCTTCAAGACCCAGTCTTAAAACAACGGGGATTTCAGGCCGATCGTGATGGGCATGGCGGACAATATTGGAATACACTTCGACGATCACTAGTCGCAGTCGGCTTTCAATTTTTTTCCAATCTAGGTCTACGGTGGTTCCTAGTTCAGCCTTAAGTGAACTGAGCAGCCAATCTTCTACGACCACTAAAAACTTTAGATCACTGGGGATAGCGAGTTCAGTTTTCATAGATTAAAACGCTACCTCCAAAGACAAAATGGTTTGATCGTCATGCTGTTCACTATCTGTAGTATTCAGTTGAGTTAGTAGACGCTTAAGATTTAGCCCAGTTGTTTGCTCCAAAAGTAGGTGCCATAGACCTGTGTGGTTGAGCATCTGCTGCTGCCCATCGACGCTGACTGATGCTTCGGTAATGCCATCGCTCGCCAGTAATAGGGCATCTCCTTCGTTGAGGGTCAGACGTCCTACCTCTGCTCGCCACCTCGGTAAAATTCCTAGGGGAACGTTGTTGCCTTCCCTTAGATAAGTAGGCTGGGGGGGGATTGCGGTTCCCTGCACAACACTTTTTTGTGACCACACAAGGGGGTAAATATGACCTGCATTAGCGTATGCTAGTTCCTTGCTTGTGGGGGTGTACCGCACCAGCACCATGGTGATCATGTGCTCGTTGTTGACGAGATCCGCGTTGAGGGACTGGTTGAGATTGGCCATTACCAGTTCAGGGCTGGGGGGGGAGCTAGCAGCTAACTCTCTGCGTAGCAAGGATATGGCGCTGGCCATAAATAGCGCTGCGGGGACGCCCTTTCCAGATACGTCTCCTACCGCTAGCCAAATGTCACCCTGGGGATGGATAAAAACCTCATAGAAATCACCGCCTACGGCTCGAGCTGCCTGGCATTGTGCCTGAATCTTAATCCCCGGGGTCTCGGGCCAAACCTGATGGAGTAGCTTGTGTTGAATTTGTCGTGCTACCTGCAGTTCTGTGCGTATCTGCTCGGTTTGGCGCTGGACATGATTGTGAAGTTTGGCTTGGGAAATCGCCATCACTACCTGTTCAGCGATGCTGTTAATCAGGGTGACGGTAGCGCTGTCCCACGTGCCAGTAATTTGATAGAGGGCAATGGAGGCCAACGGCGTATCTTTGTCAGTAAACCTGGCAGCCAGGCGGGTTAGGGCAATATTGCCATGGGGAAATTTGTCTAGAATCAGCTCTTGGCAAGGCGCTCCTGTGGCTGCCAAATCAGAGATGGATTCACCTGTTTTTGCATAGGTAACGGGCTGAGGTAGCTGTCCTAGCTCAACGGCATCAACTGGGTATAAAACGGCATAATCGGCTTCAAACGCTTCCCCCAGAGCTTCTACAATTGTTTGCAGAGTACTGGCGTAGTCTAATGAACGTCGGATAGTTGTGGTGATCGAATTGTAGAGTTTGACTTGTCTTAGGGACTGAGATAGATCACGGGTGCGCTGCTTCACCATACGATAGGTATTTGCGGCCTGGTCGATTACCTGTCGCAGCTCGTTGGGCTTCCAAGGTTTAGTAATGTACTTGAACACCTGACCAGAGTTGATGGCATCGACCAGGTCTTCAACATCGGTGTAGCCGGTAAGAACAATGCGGATGGTATCTGGATAATCGTCGGTGGTCAGGCTCAAAAATTCCGTGCCATTCATTTTTGGCATTCGTTGATCGGAAATAATGATTGCCATTTCGCCATGTTTGGCCAGGCATTCTAGAGCCTCTTGTCCACTGCGGGCTCGATACACATCGTAGTTGCGTCTAAAGGTGCGATGTAGCAACTCCAGATTATCAAGTTCATCGTCGACAACGAGAAGCTTGAGCTGTTTGTGAGTGGCAGAACTCATATCATCTTGTGGGATATCTGATGCTTGGGACATATTGGTCCGATCTTGGAAAGATAATCACCCAATTCACCCATATTTACCCATCAATATTAGTGTGCCCAGGGAAGTACCTGGGCAACTAGGCTCGTTTTGGTCCAAAAATCATATGTTTTTAGGGGGTGAACAATGGCTGTTGGGGTAGCCTTACACCATGGTCTGCTATGGTCTGCACAAGAGATGTCGGTCGGAGATATCGGTCGTTGAGAACTATGGATATGTTTCGCTCTGTTTGTCTAGGAGTCTCTATGGTGTGCTCCCTAGGATGGGGACTGAGGGCCTATGGGCAGTCGTTGCCCCAGGGGGTTGCAGATAGTCTGGAGCAGTTAGATCGGGCAATTTGCTTGCGGCAGTGGGATCGGGCTATCGATATTACCAGCGGGCTGATTGCGTCATCGGATGTGTCGACTGGGTATAGGCAAGAGTTACTGGGGTTTAGACGGCAGTTGCAACTGTGGCAAACCAGTTCCCTGTCGCCTACCGTTCAAGCCAGTTGCGATCGCACCCTGTCCCTGTTTATCACCCTGGATGAACCCGAGGCTCCTGAGCCCCAACCCTTAGATTGGGCGCGCGCCCTGGCCACCCTGGGGAATACCCGCCCCATCATTCAGCTAGATGATGGCATTGAGCCAGCCAACGATATTATTCCGGTTGAGCTAACGGCCAACAGCCCAGAACTCTTGACAGATTTGGCCATCCCCATCGATACGACAGATGGCTTTAACGTCATTGGAGGGAGCGTCAACGGCTACCAGCAAACCTACAGCTTTTTAGCCCGGATGGGAGATCGCATATCGTTGGCGCTGGACGTCACCCGGACCCACACCCAGGGAGATGCCCAACTGTTTGTTTTTGACCAGACCGGTCGCTTAGTGAGCCAACGTGACCCAGGTACTTTACAGACGCAAGACGTTGCCGTGCCTAAAACCGGCGTATATTTTGCCGTGGTGAGTCCCCAGGAGGTGATTCCTGTATTAGACCCTGGTGGGCTGATAGCAGACTGGCAAATCGCTGGTGGAACCAGCTTTGACTATACGCTGACGCTGACGGGTGTGACGCCCTATCAAACGTTATTGCCCTAAGGATGGAATGTCTTCAGACAAATGGGCAGCCCTGGGGCCACAGCCCTAAACCCGCTCTGCCAGTCGTAGCTTTGCAGACCGGGCCCTGGGGTTGCGACGCACTTCTTCATCGCTGGCAATAATCGGCTTTTTAGTTAGAACCTTGAGCTGTTCGTGGTTGCGCATGCCGTGCTTAACCCGCCGATCTTCTAAGCTGTGGAAGCTAATAATGGCCAGCTTTCCAGCGGGGGCTAGCCAGCTGGGAGCCACTTCGATCAGCTGCTCTAGCACGTCTAACTCTCGGTTGACGGCAATGCGTAAGGCTTGAAAGACACGAGTGGCCGGATGAACGCGACCGTGGCGATATTTGCCAGGGACGCTGGATGCGATCGCATCTGCCAGGGCCGTTGTTGTCTGGAACGGTCGACGCTCCACAATGCGACGGGCAATGCGGCGAGAAAGACGCTCCTCACCATAATTGTAAAAAATATCCGCCAGCTCTCGCTCTGACCCATGGTTAACCAAGTCCTCGGCTTTCAAATCCTGCGTCGGGTCCATGCGCATATCCAGCGCCCCCTGGTGGCGAAAGCTAAAGCCCCGTTCAGGACGGTCCAATTGGGGGGAACTCACCCCCAAATCTGCTAGTACGCCGTCAAAGCGTTGGTCCAACGGTACAAACTCCGAAAAGTTACCCTGCCAAAACGTCACCCTATCCCCAAAGTCTGCTAAATTCTGCCGTGCCGCATCAAGGGCATTGGGGTCTTGGTCCAGGGCCATCAGCCGGATTGTGGGGGCGGTCTCTAAAATTAGACGACTGTGACCACCGCCCCCCACCGTGACGTCCAAATAATAGCCGTCGGGTTTGGGGGCCAAACCAGCCAAGACTTCTGCCGCCAAAACCGATTGATGCACAAATGCCGGCATTTGCTGAGCCTTTGGGTCATGGGTCACAGGGATACCTCATTGAGCGTAGAGGCTTTGAGGTGGGTACCTGCTTCAAAGCCTGGTGACATTGCCAACACAGTGGCCGGACTCGCATCATACCCCAGCTAGCCAGTGGCCATGGGCAATGGTTTATTGACTTGCTGTTCTCAACCCGTAGAAAAAAGCACAAAAATTTAGGGGTGCTTTACCCTGAGATCGCTGTTTTATTCCAGCTTTCAGCGAAGAATGTTGCTAAAGTAAAGCAGAGAATAATACGGCATAGTTTCTATGACACGTCTGGAAACCAGAACAGAGCCCATGGTAATTAACCTGGGCCCTCACCACCCCTCGATGCACGGTGTGTTGCGGCTCATCGTCACCCTCGACGGTGAGGATGTAATTGACTGTGAGCCTGTGATTGGCTACCTGCATCGCGGCATGGAAAAAATTGCCGAGAACCGCACGAATGTTATGTTTGTGCCCTATGTCAGCCGTTGGGACTATGCGGCAGGCATGTTTAACGAGGCGATTACCGTCAATGCCCCAGAAAAACTAGCGGACATTGAGGTTCCAAGACGCGCTAGCTACATTCGAGTCATCATGCTCGAACTCAACCGCATTGCTAACCATTTGCTGTGGTTAGGTCCATTTTTAGCTGATGTCGGTGCCCAGACACCCTTCTTCTACATCTTCCGCGAGCGGGAGATGATTTATGACCTGTGGGAAGCGGCCACAGGGGCGCGGTTGATCAACAACAACTATTTTCGCATTGGCGGCGTAGCGGCTGACTTACCCTATGGCTGGGTGGATAAGTGTGAAGACTTTTGCGATTACTTTTTGCCCAAGGTTGACGAATACGAAAAGCTAATCACCAACAATCCGATTTTCCGTCGTCGGGTGGAGGGCATTGGTACGATCACCCGGGAAGATGCCATCAATTGGGGACTGTCAGGTCCGATGCTCAGAGGCTCTGGCGTCAAATGGGATTTGCGCAAGGTCGATCACTATGAATGCTACGACGACTTTGATTGGGACGTACAGTGGGAGACCGCTGGCGACTGCTTTGCCCGCTATGTGATCCGGGTTCGAGAGATGAGGGAGTCGGTCAAGATTATCCGTCAGGCCCTTAAGGGGTTGCCCGGTGGTCCCTATGAAAACCTTGAAGCCAAGCGTATGTCAGAGGGGCCAAAGTCTGAGTGGAACGAATTTGAGTACCAGTTCATTGGTAAGAAAATTGCCCCGACATTTAAGATTCCTGCTGGAGAGCACTATGTGCGCTTAGAAAGTGGCAAGGGCGAACTGGGCGTATTTATTGTCGGTGACGATAGTATTTACCCCTGGCGTTGGAAGATCCGCGCCCCTGATTTTAACAACCTTCAGATTTTGCCTAACCTGCTGCGGGGAGTAAAGCTGGCAGACATTATGGCAATTTTGGGAAGTATCGATGTGATTATGGGCTCGGTCGACCGTTAGGCAGGCCCGGTGATATGGGAAATGACAAAAGGGCTATCGTCGTTGCGATAGTCCTTTTATTTTGGGCATTTTTATTTTGGGTATTAATGTGCCTGAGCACAAACGTAACGTCAGAATCTTGGTTAAGGGTTTGACTAAAATCTACTTTGAATCAGATGGTGCTATTTAGAGCTACTAGATTCATCATCAATATTGCAATCAGTCACCTGATTGACAGAGTTGATATACCCTTCGTGGGCTGTGGAGCCATCGGGATAGGTGACAAAGGCCATGTCTGCCTGGTCGAACCGGGTGCCGTTGGTATCGGCGTTATACATGTCGGCGTAACGCATATAGGCTTGCGTAAAATCAGCCCCGGTCATATCTGCTGCCCGTAGGATAGTTCCATAGAGGCTAGCGCTTTTGAAATTGCTATTGACCAGTCGGGCTGAGCAAAGATTGGCATCCCGTAGTTCGGCATTGGTGAGATCTGCCCGCTCAAGGTTGCTATATTCCAACGTGCCCTGGAGGATCTTGGCGTTGCGCAGATTTGCCCTCACCAGGCTCGCTTCTTCTAGGTCAGCACCGCGCATATTGGTATAGCTTAAGTCAGCTTCATCTAGCTTGGCTTCACGAAATACGGTGTTGATCAGCAAACTATTGCTAAAGTTGGCCCCCCGTAGGTCAGATCCAAAAAAGTTAGCGCGACTTAGATCTTGATTGCTAAAGTCCTTGCCCCGTAGATCACAGCTGACGCAGGTATAGTTTGGCTGCTGTGGATCGGTCATGGCATCCAAGGAATCGCCCCGCTGGGTGACAGCGGTCGGGTCGCTTGATTTTGATAGTGCCTTGTTGACCTGCGGCAATCGCAGCAGCAATGGAGCCATGGCACCAGATAAAATCAACAGGGTTAGCAGAAAATTAAGTTTCATAGGCCATGCACTGCCGATAATAGAGACGTTGTCTATAAAAAGATCAGAATTAAGAGATATTTAAAACTTAGAGTAAGAACCCAAAATAAGACTAAAAGCCCACAACATTTATAACTGTCCTACTCCTATGGACGCACACCGGAACATTCAGTCCATCAATATAGACTTTCCCTATTAAATGCCCATTAATAATTAGTTTTGATTATGCTGAATCCTGATGTTCGGATTGCTACCCTGAAGCTTGTTTTTGTACCGTCTAGGTTCATCAACCGTTTAGGATGTTTGAAATAGCAAGGATTGTTCCATGGCTTTCTCAAACTGCCTCCTGACGTTAACGGTTTTGGATGGATTGTTTAAGGGGACCATACAGACGGTAATTCAACCTTACGTTATTATTCACCGATTACAGATTAAATTCCATGGGCTCATCTCCCTTTCGTAGTATATTTCTGCCATCGCTGGTGTCATCGGGGTTAGCATTTGCTGTCATCACGTTACCGTTGTCCATGGCAAACTCAGTGCCGACTTGGGTATCTCCCAGTCAGGCCCGCGGTGACCTTGTTAGTCCGTTGGATAATTCAGCGAAACCAATTATCCGCTACATTGGCATCGCAATTATCGGCAGTGTCGGGACTGGAATGATTACTGCAGACGTACTGCGTCGTCTTTATCGGCGGCAGCGGGCCCTGTCTGCTACACCTGCACCTTTTGAGGAAGCCGCCTCTGTTAATGAGACACCTGTTCAAGTGGAACAGACAACCATCAGCTTTGATGAACAGGTGACTCCTTCTATGGGGGTCGGTAGTTCGATGACGTTGAATGGGCAGAGTTTGCTTGCTACCAAGCTTGCTCCTGGCCATACGGTTGTTCATTTTAAGGGATATACCCAAAATGGCAGCGTCGATGGTCTAGAGCTGACACCGATTGCTTTGGATGAGCTGGTGCAGCTAGATGCGGATGCTCCTCCAGTGGATATTCCTGTACTTACGTTTTTAGACCAGGTTGATCCGGCTCATTTAGATACCGGTGATGCCATGGTCTTTGGTGTTCGTTACCAGAATAAGTATTACTGTTTATGGCGTAGTACGGCGGAACAGTCACGGGCAATCGGATGGGCCCGCCGTCTGATTCGCCAGCATAGGGATGTTATCGTGACTCAAAACGGTCAGGCACACTACTCTCTCTGGTATGTCCCTCCTAAGCATTTTAGATAAGCTAGCTGTTGCGCTAATCTAGCAGCAACGTGTGCGTAATTTTAGTATTTGTCTCCTTATTTGTTTTTTTATATTTAGTGACATATGGCCGATTTATCCTCCCAGGTGATTGCTGCCTATTCTAAGGGGCGACGGGATTTTAGCTACTGTGAGATGCAGGCTATTCGCGTGTCCCAGTTTGCCCTGACGGGTATCGATCTATGGGGCTGTAATTTGGCTGATGCCCATTTGGCTGATGTGGATTTTAGTGGCAGTAACCTGCGTGGAGCTGATTTGCAACGGGCAAATTTGAGGCGGACAAATTTTCAGGGTGCTGACTTACGAAGCGCTTGCTTAAAAGGTGCCCAGGTTGAGGATGCAAATTTTCAAGATGCGATCGCAAACCATCAAACAGAATTTCCCGAAAACTTTGAGCCCCTCCAAGCTGGCATTCACTATTTAGGTCCCAATGCTAAATTGATTGACGCTAACCTCAGTCAGCGTGACCTAGGCGGAATTGACCTAAGCTACAGTGACTTGGCTGGAGCCCAGTTCACCGAGACAAATTTGCTAGGAGCCTGGTTAGTCGGAGCCCAATTAACCGAAGCCAATCTGAGCAGCGCGAATCTCAACTCCAGTAATCTTTCCAATGCCAATTTGCAGCGGGCAAAATTTAAAGGAACTGACCTAACTCGAGCTAATCTAACAAAAGCTATCCTATTCGGTATTGATTTAAGCCGGACAGATCTGGTCGAAAGTTCCCTATCGGGAGCCGTATGTGACCCAGCAACCCAGTGGCCTGAGGACTTTGACTGGGAATGGGCTGGTGTTTACTGTTTAGGCCCCAACCAATCCCTATGGGCGGCCGATCTCAGCTACTTAGTGTTGACCGGAATTGATCTCAGTGGTGCCAACCTTGTCGGTGTCAATTTGACCGGTACTGATTTGTGGGGCGCTAACTTGCAGGGATGTGACCTGCGAGACGCTTGCCTATCTGGGGCTAATCTCTGGGGTGCTAACTTGGTAGACGCGGATCTAACGGGGGCCGAGATCGACACCGCCAACCTAGATGCTGCCATGCTGTCCTAAGGCTAAATGCCGTTGCTGATTTGCTGCATCTAACGCTTCCAGTGATTACGTGTGCCAAAGAACTAGGGACACCAGGCGATAAAATTTATCCTGAGGAGCAGCAACGTCTCAAAACGTTTAGTTTGATTCGAGACGTTTTTGTCTCCTGATTTGGGCCTCTACTAAAACTCAATACAAAAATTCTTGAGGCTCTGCAGGACGATTGGTTTGTCGTTCTTCAGGGAAGTCAACTTGATAGGGCATGGGGGGTTCCTCAATCAAAATGTGACGTGTGCCCCAACCGCCATTGTAGGGCTTGTCCCGTTCGCTTACCTGGTTGTCTACCGGCATTTCCAAAACCTTTTTCATTTCTAGATAGCGCCGTCCCTCCAGCGTAGTTTGCAACAGATCTGGAGACACCTTTAGACCCTGTTGAGCCAGAATACGTTCTAGGGTTGTGAGCTGATCCAACGGTGTGTAGGTAGCCATAACAACAACCGTATCAAGGGGTTCCACTTGCATATTTAAGTCTGATTGATCAAGCTGCCAAGTTTCTTTTCTCGTGCCATCTGCGGCTAGCTGCTTAAAGGTGAGTTCCCCTTGCCATCGACCGTTCTCTACCCTCACCACTTGATAATCTAAAACCGAGTAAGTTGGCTTTAGTTCCGCATTCTCATCGGTGGGGGCTAGCTGACGCATTGCCAATACATTTAGTTCTGTTTGGTTTGGGAAATTGGCTGTTCCTTGAAGTTCATAGGTATGGCTGTTGCTACCTGGCTCTATGACAAAGTCCATCTCAGCCACAGGTAACCGATTAATCAAAACAGGATTATTTGGCGTTTCAATTGAGAAACCACAGCTACTCAGCAGGCTGCCTAGGCCACCAATAAGCCATAGCTTTAAGCAACGGGAACGAGATGGCGTCATTGGGCTTACAAACATAGTCTTAGAGAATAAAGAGTTTGAATAATGAGTCAGGCTGTAACTACCTTGCTTGCCATTGCCGATTTAGGGGATGCACCCATCAAGTAAAGATGTGATAAATCAGACTTTCTCAGAAAAAACCACTCTGAGGATCAGCAACACCTCTTACATTAATTACAGCCTGCTTAGAGATATCTTCTATCTTAGATTCTCAAATAATAAATTAACGCTATAGAAAGCGTGTACGACAGATTATGCAGTCTAACAGGAAAGATTTTTTGAAGTTGGGCCAAATCAGAGCAACGTTAGACCTAATAATTACGCCTCTTTGCCTATGGAGCTACCGTAAAACCATCGTTTAATCTATAGATAGACGTTTAGAGCAGGTTGTTCCTTAATCGTTATACCCGTAATTTTTACTAAAAATACATAGAGAAGACAATATTTTTAACGCTTCCTTCATAGGTGAATTTGCATACCGTGCGTCAGTATAGGTATCCGGCGTATGAGTGTTTGGCGGTCCATGTAAATTATTCGATATGAACGTTCGAACATTCATATAGAGAGCTATATCTAAATCGTAACTTGATTCAACTTTGCCGGATAGTGCTGATTACGCTTGATATTTGAAGTTGGAAGCTTGTTAATAGCTTTAAGTGCATTATTCCTTAAATAAATAACACTAGCCGTTATGGGTGGGTCAGGGTGAAGACTAATTATGGATAAATCAACAAGCTATGGGGTCAGTACTTGCAATGTATTCCCTAGCTGGTTAACACTTGATTGAAGCCCTTTCTAAGGGATCGTCAGGGTTTGTATATGTTGAAAATGGCAAACGCCAATAATTTTACTATTTTGACCTAGGTATCTATCTGGGGGGAGTACTTACAGCAGTGTTTTTAAGGATTTTCAGGAAACGCATATTTATTTCGCTATTCTTGTCTGTTCTCTTATCTGTGACAACATTAGGTCCCGGTATGGCGCAGGTGACGTCATCACCCGGGGCTGCAGATAATGCAGCAGAGGCAGGGACTGCTGGCGATCGCCGTAACCGAGATGAAGATGGAGCGACGGCCGGGCGAGATCTTGGTCAAGATGCTCAAGCAGCTGAATTGGAACAAGAGGACGGTAGCCAATATATTTTGGAGTTTAACCGCAGTCCGGTGGTAGGCACACGACTTCGGTTAGAAGGGATTTACAACGAATCTCGCCTCAGGTTTACTCGACCCCGCAACTGGTCGGTAAAGTCTGTCAAGATTCTGTTGCGATATCGCCATTCTGGTGCGCTCTATGCCACACGCTCTAACTTAAATGTCATTGTCAATGACAATAATGTAGGCAGCGTGCCCCTCAATCTTAAGCAGGGCGACACCGGTACAGTTGTCTTTGACATTCCAACCCGTATCTTAAAAGACTATAACGAGCTAATTATTGCTGGTTTACAGAACAACTCTCCAACCTGTACCCAAGATCCCTTTGATCCGTCACTTTGGACGGAAATACTGCCGGATTCGAAATTAGTATTCGATTATGACGCTGAACCCTTTCAGTTAGATTTCAACAGCTATCCCTACCCGCTGATTGATGTTCTTAGTCTAGAGACCAACCATATCGATTATGTTGTGCCGTCTAATCAAGACCAGGCCTGGTTGACCTCCATTGCTCAGCTACAAACGTCCCTGGGTCGCATTGCGGACTATCGTCCTCTAGAAACGTCTCTCGTTGATAAGCTAGATGATGTAGCTGACGGTAACCGAGTAGTACTGGTTGGAACGCCAGAGCAGCAGCCTATTTTAGAAAACCTGGAGCTGCCCCTAACCATTAAAAATAAGCGTTGGTTAGACTCTAAACAGACACTCATTTCGTCTGACACTGGTATTTTGATGTGGTCTGTGCTGGAAGATAAACAGTCTCCAGTTTTGGTGGCAACGGGTAACGGACCAACGGCTGTGGCCAAAGCAGTGCAGTTTTTAACCCAGTCGCAGGATCGTAAGATTGGCGCTGGTCAAGTGGTACTGGTGAATGATGTGGAAAGCATCAGCGCACCTGATATTCGCGATTGGCCCCGTTATTTACCCCTGTCCGATAATTTTGAACTGGGGGATTTAAGCGGGTTTAATAACGAGCCGATTGAGGATGTGGTGATTCGAGGTGCCCATGCTCCCCCGTTTGAGTTTGACTTTAAAGCGCTGCCGGACGATCGTTTCCTGCCAGGGAATGTGATGAACCTACGCTATACCTACGGTCCTCAGGTAAACCCGCTAACGTCTTTGGTGGAGGTCCAACTGGACGGTATTACGGTAGCCGGTCGTCGTTTAGACTCAATCGACGGTAAGCGCCGAGCCACCCTAAAGGTAGAGCTACCAGAGCAGCACATTACCCCTCAATCAAGGCTAAAGGTCTATCTGAGATTTGACCCACGGGAGCGTCGTTCCTGTAGTCGAGTGACCGATCACCAGCTGTGGGGCACTATTCACAGCGACAGTACCTTTAATTTGAATCGTCAACAGGTGGCAAAACTACCGGATTTAAATCTGCTTAAGGCCGGTTATCCGTTTGCGTCACCGCAAGATTTGTCTCGTACGGCTATTGTTATGCCGAACAAGCCCTCCATCACTGAGCTGTCAGTGATGTTGGAGCTGAGCGAGCGCCTTGGTCGACTAAGTCGCTCAGAGGCGGTGCAGGTAGCTGTTTATCCCATCAGTAATTTGCCACTAGAGGTGAAAGAATCCGAGCATCTGGTGGCGATTGGACTGCGATCGCAATTTCCCCTGGTTGAGGCATTGGATGCTGCTGACTTTAACCTGAAAGAAGGGGCGCGTCAGTGGGGAGACAGCCAGGTACAAACCCTGCCCGATGCTGAGGGTGTGCTACAGCAGCAGCTTTCACCTTGGAATGATTCGCGAGTGCTGCTGACTATGACGGCCCAAAGCGAAGCTGGTTTGAAGCAGCTGCGGGATTTACTGGAGTTGGATTCTCTATTCTTCCAGCTGCAAGGAGATACGGCGTTGATCAGTGCCAATGATGAAACACCGTCCCCCTATGATGAAAACGCCTATAATCTGGAGTTTTTGCAACGCTCGGCTCAGCGAGATGTCCAAGAAGAAAGCACGTTTCAGAAAGCCATTACGGTAATTCAAGGGAACTGGTTTCTCCTCATCCCCGGCATTATTGTGCTGTCGTTGTTGCTCTACGGTGTTGTTCAGGCCTACTTGAAGCGAAACGAAACCCTGGCTCCAGCACCAGGCGTTATGACTGATCCATCTGCGCCGGGAGAGCTGTAATTATGTCTGAACGATTGATTATTAAGCATCGATTAAAAGACGTTCAGCAGCTAGTTAGTACGTATCTATCTGAGAGAGTTCGACCTCTGCTGATTGAGGTACTGATTATTTCGCTGCCCGATTGGTTTGACCGTAGCTTGCAGTGGCTCACTAAACAACAGCTGTTGGTGTTAGCTGTGTGCTTGACCATGTTTGCCTGGCCAATCATGACGGCGCGGCCCACAATTTTACAGCAGGGTCTGGTGGCGCTGGCGCTGCTGTTTGTTGGGCAGGTGCTGCTGCGACTTGAAGATCGGCAAACCAGTCGACGCGTCAGTGAATACTTACATTTACTGTTGGCGGCTCTGAGTACGATCACCACACTGCGATATCTGTACTATCGCTCCAACTACACCCTCAACCTTGATTCTTGGCTAGACGGCTTCTTTTCAATCTTGTTGTTTGTGGCCGAGCTGTATGCGATTGCCACCCTGCTGCTTTCCTATTTTCAAACCTTGAGGATTCGCGATCGCAAAATGATTCCTCTCGACCAGTGGGCTCAAGAGCAGTGGCCAACGGTGGATATCTACATCCCCACCTACAACGAAGATGTAGATATTGTCCGCAAGACGGTACTGGGGGCCTTGAATATCGACTATCCAGCCCATAAAAAGACCATCTACGTATTAGACGATGGTCGGGCTGAAAAATATCGAGAGCGTCGCCTAAAGCTCCAAACTATGTGTGTCGATCTAGGGTGTACGATGCTCACCCGTGAAAATAACGATCACGCTAAGGCCGGAAACATCAACACGGCCCTGAACAAAACTGATGGCCAGCTAGTACTTATCCTAGATTGTGACCACATTCCAGTACGGGGCTTTTTGCAAGAGACGGTCGGTTTCTTCTTCGACAGAAAAGTAGCCCTGGTCCAAACGCCCCACTGGTTCTATAACCCCGATCCCTTTGAGCGAAATCTTTTAACCAAAGGACAGATCCCGGTAGGTAACGAGCTGTTCTACAAGGTTCTACAAAAGGGGAACGACTTCTGGAACGCTGCTTTTTTCTGTGGTTCTGCGGCTGTTATTCGTCGTAAGTATCTGCTTGATATCGGCGGTATTGCTACCGAAACAGTGACAGAAGACTGTCACACGTCACTGCGGCTACATTCCCTGGGTTACCGCACCGTCTATTACGACAAAATTATGGTAGCCGGTCTAGCCCCAGAGAAATTTTCTTCCTATGTGGGGCAACAGGTACGCTGGGCGAGGGGAATGGCCCAGATTCTGCGAATTGAAAACCCCTTATTTAATCGCCGTCTTAATCTGCGATTATCTCAGCGATTTTGCTATTTCAGTGCCACATCCCATTTCTTTTTTGGGTTTCCGCGACTGATGTATGCGATCGCGCCCAACCTTTTTTTACTGTTTGGGATTAACCCTGTAAAAGGTCTAGGGATTGAAACACTCTTTTATGCGTTGCCCCACATTGTGCTGTCGATGCACGCTAACCACATTGCCTATAAACATGTGCGATTTTCCTTCTGGAATGAGATTTATGAATTTGCCATGTCATTCCAGGCGGGTATCGTAACGCTGCTGGCATTGATTAACCCTAATTTGGGTTCCTTTAACGTTACCGATAAGGGCGTTTCCGTAGAGTCACGTAGCTTTGATATCGACAGTGTGCGCTATCTCGTTGTCTTAGGAGCGATTACAGCGGCGTCCCTGCTAACGGTACCCATATGGTTAATTCTTAGCCCCCTAGACACCCAGGCAGTGCTCATTAATACGCTGTGGTGTGTCTTCAACCTGGCGCTGGTGTTAGCAGCCTGTCTAGTTGCGTTTGAACAACCGCAACTGCGCCAGTCTCACCGTCTACCGCGCGAGTTAATTGCTAGGCTCTACAGTGACGATGGGCAAATTTGGGAAGGTACAACCATAGATATTAGTGAGACAGGTGCGCAGGTTTTGCTAGACATATGGCCCAATATTTCCGACCGAGTACAGCTAGAGCTGTTTGGTGACTATGGCGCTGTCGCTCTGCTCGATGCAGAAATCATTCGAGCCAGTGCGACTGATACGCTACAGACAAAGTTAGCCATCAACTTTGTAAATATGTCCCAGACCCAGCAGGACGACCTGGCTACGGT
>JBCAWO010000019.1:0-75728 GCA_038534515.1 Cyanobacteria bacterium J06554_1 | reverse complement strand
TATCAGACTGCACTTGAATATAGACAGCGGTTGCCCCAGGAGGATGCTATTCTCCAGAGCCGCATCCTTAACAATATTGGCCATCTCTACACCCGTTTAGGCGATGCTGATGCTGCAATTATTAATTTGCAAACAGGGTTAGAGTTAGTCACCCAGACATCAGCCGGCATTGCTGAGCGGATTGATTTGTTTGATAGTTTGGGTGAAGCCTATGGCCAGCGAAATGATAGTGCTCAGGCCTGGGTTAACTATCATCAGGCGCTGCGGATCGCAAGACAAAGCGGACAGCGCCATCGTCAGCTAATTAGCTTACTAAATGTAGCTAAAACTCTAGCCTCTGAAGATGAAATCACGCTTGCGATCGCACTCTACAAACAGGCCATCAACGAAATTGAGCAGGTACGGGCTAACTTGCGATCGCTCCCCCTAGAGACCCAGCAGCGCTACACCGAGACCGTTGCCCACAGCTACCGAGAACTTGCCGCGCTGCTATTTGCCCAAGAGCGCGTTTTTGAAGCGCAGCAGATCTTAGATCTGCTCAAAATCCAAGAGCTAGAAGACTACTTTCAAGATGTTCGAGCAGAACGGCCCCGGGTTAACAAAATTCCATACCTTGCCCCCGAACAGAGACTGCTCAATCGGCACCAGGCCCTACTGTTAGCAGACCTGACCGAAACCGATCCCGTCCTGAGCCTGGAAAACTTTTTAAACGATCCTGAGGTAGCCGCAGCGCTAGAGATGCTTGGGCGTCTCGACGAGACGAAACTACAACCCGAACCCCTGCACCAACTGCAACAGAAGCTACAGCGCCTTCCCCACAGGTCAGCCGTGCTCTACCCCTTGGTGCTTGAAGATCGTTTAGAACTGCTGCTGGTTCCCCCCAACGGTGCCCCTATTCATCAAACCACAGCGATAGGCAAACCAACCCTCACAGACCAAGTCAACACCCTGCGCCATTATTTGGCAGACCCCAGCAGCGACGTTAAAACCATTGCCGGGCCTCTTTATGAAAGTATTATTCGGCCATTCCAGCAGGACCTCCACACCCTAGGGATTCAGAATATTATCTATATCCCCGATGGCGTGCTCCACTACATTCCCCTCTCAGTTCTCTATGACGAGAACCAACAGCAGTGGCTCGCCGAACAATACACATCCCATAACCTTACAGCCAGCGATATCGGAGACCTGATCCAGCCACCGAGTCGCCCCTTCCATATCCTGGCCGGAGCATTTGCCGACGCTGACCAAACCTTTGAAACCCTTATTGACCAACAAGCAATCAACTTTCAGGGACTCACCTACGCGGGTCAAGAAGTTGCGTTTCTACAAAAAATGCTGCCCGCTACCGAGGTTCTACTGGATGCAGACTTTAGCCGCAGCAATCTAAGATCCCAGCTCCAGGGTCAAAATATCGTCCATTTAGCCACCCATGCCGCCTTTGTGCCCGGTCAGCCGGAAGATTCATTTATTTTGCTTGGCAATGGCGACATCATTACCCTCAAAGAATTACGTCGCTGGTCCCTGCCTAATGTTGATCTGGTGGTGTTGAGCGCTTGCCAAACCGGCATCAGCCATATTGAAGACGGTCTAGAGATTCTGGGCATGGGCTTTCAAGTGCAGCGTACCGACGCCCGCTCGGCCCTGGCCTCCCTCTGGTGGGTAGACGATCGCTCCACATCCCAGCTAATGCAGCTGTTTTACACCGAGCTAGCCGCAGGTGCTACTAAAGTGGACGCGCTCCAAAAAGCCCAGCGTCAGCTAATAGCCAGGGGTAAAAGCGAACCGTATTACTGGGCACCGTTTGTTTTGATCGGCAACGGTCTGTAGCGGCTATGCGATCGCATCTAATTGTGCCAGTAAACCTTGGATCAACCGATAATGGCAAACAGCGTTAGCCAGGCTCCGCCAGGTAGGATTGTAAATGGGGACGCAGGGCATTGCGCGCGGCCATGGCATGCTCAAAACGCTTACCTTGGTTCTGCTGAGTCAGCTGATCAAACCAGTCGGCGATAGGATCGGGAATCGAAACAAACTGACGCCACTGTAAATCACCGCTGACGGTGGGTAAGGTGAGCTGGTCGATGGATTCCCCAGTTAGGGCCTGTAACCCAATCAGCCCCAGAGCATACACATCGCTACTCATAACCGGACGGCCAATACGCTGCTCTAGGGGCTGATAGTCCCGCTGCATGAGCAGCTGCTTGCGATATTCAGCCGACTGTTGGCTAACCCCAATCATCACCCGCTTGCCCAGACCGCTATCGACTAGAACCATGGACTGACCATGGTTTTCACGACCATTGGACTGAATAAACGCATCGTCCCTGAGGCCAGCATGGACCTGGTTATGTCGATGAAATATACCGACTTGCTCCAACAGACGGTCCATTAGCAATAGCACTGACTCCAGCGACCACGGTGTCTGAAATTTTGCCTGTAATAGCTGATCTTGATTAAACGTTTCGCCCAGCCCATGCACCACGTAAAAGGTGTTGTCCACCTGACCGTAGGTATAGCCAGGAAACAGAGAGCGGAGGGATTGAAACGTCTCCGTTTCTTTTTCCATGATCCGCTTCAACAAGTCAGCGGTGGCCTGGGAGTATGCCCTGAGGGTTTGCAGCAATACGAGTGAATCTGTTTGCTTATCGAGGGCAATGGAAATTGGCCCCAAGGGTTCTTGACGAAGAAAATATTGCACCTGATAGCGTTCCGCCGCAAACCTAGAGAAGGAATTTTTAGGCACCAGGGCAATATTGGCGGTCGCTGGCTGGGCTCCGGCCGGAGAGACCAAGGGCGACTGGGCCAACTCTGGCTGACGGCTAGGTTCAATCGGCTCAGAATCCTGCTTGGTTGCTTTGACGATAGCCAGCTGGGTTTCCACCCGCGCCAGCGTTACCGCAAAATCGATCGGCTTAGTAATGTAGTCGTTAGCCCCCAGTTCAAACGCCCTGACCATATCGTCACTTTGGGCCTTTGCCGTTACCATCAGCACCGGTAGCTGATTACGAGAATAGGTTTGCCGAATACGCTTGAGGGTCTCAATGCCGTCGATACCCGGCATCATAATGTCCAGCAGCACTAACCCCAGGTTGCGGTTATTTTGGATATAGTCTAGGGCTGCCTCACCGCTGTCGACGACCACCGATTGATAGCCACGCCGATTCAGACGACGGCTGAGCATATCGCGATTATCTTCATTGTCATCTACCACCAGAATCGGCAGCCCACTAAAGAGATTGCGAGTTTTTTCAGCGGCTGCATTAATTGGGGTATCTGAAGCTGATTTGACCGGAGCCTCTGAACCGTTGACAGCAATGGCCGTGACTGGGGTAATCGGGGTAACCGAGGTCTCGGCATCGGTCGAGGTGGCGGCAGAGATGGGGGTCACCGAAGCGGCTGGCGACGAAATCGGGGTAACGGGCGTTACGGGCGTTGCTTCGGGCGTAGTGGGCACAATGGGCGTTACCGAAGCCGCAGGCGCAGTAACTGGGGTAACCGGCACAATGGGAATGACTGGCGCAGCCGCAGCTTCTGATTTTGCTGAAACTTTAGGCTTATCTGAGGCGAGCTGCTCGGACGACAGGAACAATTTCATCTTGCCGATTAGCCGCTTAAGGTCAATTGGCTTCGTGTCATAGTCATCACAGCCTGCTTCCAATGCCTGATCTCGATCGCCGCGCATGGCATGGGCCGTCAAGGCAATAATGGGCACATCTTTTGTGTGGGGCTGGGCTTTTAATCGCCGTGTCGCTTCCCAGCCATCAATCACAGGCAAACTCATATCCATCAGGATTAGATCAAATGTCTGGGCAGATGCGATCGCAATCGCTTCTGCGCCATCCACGGCAATCGCCAGATCATAACCACGACGACGAAGGCGTCGACTTAACATATCCCGATTGAGCTCGTTATCTTCAACTAATAAGACTCTTGCCATATTCCCCTTAATTAACCTCAGCCTACAATTACTACCGGGTTAATCAGATGCACTAGATACCCTATCGGCACTAGAGACTGAATCTGTCGCATTAGGCGTTGAAACCGCCTTAGCCGAGACCACCGCCTGTAGCTCATCCAGTAACTCTTGACGATTTAGATCTGCTTTTTGATACACCCGAGCCACACCTTCTAACTGTTGCTGATCGCTAACCGTCAGCGCCTTAGCCGTTAACACAATGACAGGAATATCCTGCCAGTTGGAGTTTTGCCGCAGCACTTGAATAAACTCAAACCCATCCATTTCCGGCATCATTAGATCCAGCACAATCAAATGGGGTAAATTTTCATCGAGATACTGCAACGCCTCACGTCCGTTGGACGCCAGTTCAACCGTCCAATCTTGCCGCTGTAAAAAACGTCCCATAATCTCCCGCGCATTGACATCATCTTCCACCACCAAAATAGTGGGAGAAATTTGCCCTGAGAGATGAGTTTCTAGAACACTCAACAATCGTTTGCGATCGATGGGTTTAGTCAGATAGTCAGCAGCACCTAGACTGTGCCCCATGGGACGATCATCTACAATCGACAACAAAATAACGGGTATTTCAGCAACAACCGGCATTTCTTTGAGCTGTCTTAAAACTGACCAGCCATCCATTTGCGGCATCATTACATCTAACGTAATGGCATCTGGCAGCAGTTCACCCGCCAGGGCAAGCCCCTGCTCGCCACTGGCTGCGCAAATCACGTTATAGCCAGCCTCATCAAGAGAACGACGCAAAATCTCACGGGCATCATCATCATCATCAATCACTAAGATCGTCTGACTGTTAAGCGTACTGTCCCCATCAGCCGCACTACGCTCAAGAGATGGCGTCGGAGCAAAAAACGGTTTGCCCTTCGGATTAGCCACCTGTACCGTTTGCGGAACTATCAATGAAAATGTAGTGCCCTGACCATGGGCACTTTCCACAGTGATGTCCCCGCCCATCATGTTGATAAACTGTTTGGTAATCGCCAGCCCCAGCCCCGTACCACCATATTTACGTGTGGTAGACGCATCTGCTTGGGTAAAGGCATCAAAAATCTTCTCTATTTGGTCATCCTTCATGCCAATGCCCGTATCACTGACAATAAAACGAAGCCAGTCCCCATCGTATATTGAGCTATCAGCCGTGGAGATTTGCTCAACTGTTAGGGTAATATCCCCGTTTTCAGTAAACTTACATGCGTTACTCAGCAAATTAAACAAGCTTTGTCTGAGCTTGGTCTGATCGGCCCTTAAGTCACCAATGTCCTGAGGGCAGAAAATTGACAGATGGTTATTATTTTTCTGAGCAACAGGGGCAATCGTACCAGAGATATCTTCAACCATCTCTCTAATGGAGAAGTCCTCTAAAAATAGCTCCATCCGTCCCGCTTCAATTTTAGACAGGTCAAGAACTGAGTTGATCAACCCGAGCAAGTGTTTGCCCGCACCTTGAATTTTTTGTAAATCAGGAACAAAATCCTTCTCACCCAGATCGGTCGCCTCCTCTTCTAACATCTCACTGTAGCCAATGATGGCATTTAGAGGTGTGCGCAGCTCGTGACTCATGTTGGCCAGAAACTCACTCTTAGAACGGTTAGCATCCTCTGCTTTTACCCGCGCCTCTTCCGCCTCTTCCATGGCTCTCATCAGCTTGGTTGTCCGATCCTGAACCCGGCCATCCAGGTCACGATTTAACTCCATTAGCTGCTCTTCAGCCTGCTTTCGCTCCGTTACGTCCTGCAAAAACAGAGATAATCCGTCACGACCGGGGTAACCCCTAACCTGTAGCCACCGTTGAGTAGGCGCATAGTAGGTTTCAAAGCTGACCACCGTTTGCTCAGCCATGGCACGGCGGTACTGTTGCTCATAGCGAGCCCCCAAAGATTCTGGAAAAATCTTCCAGAAATCTTGCTCTATAAGTCCTTGAATATTACGCTTCAACACCTCAGCTGCCTGGGCATTTACGTAGGTTACCTTCCAGCCCCGATCAACAGCTACAAATGCATCGGTGATATTTTCCAATACACTGGTCGTGCGCTGGCTAGATTGCCGCAGACGCGCAACCAATCCCGAAGCCACAACACCGATTAGCGCCAGTGCGACCAAATAGGCTGCGTTTCTATAGATCGCTACCTGCCTAAACGCCACTCGGCTTGACTCATCATAGGCAGTTTGCAGCTCACGAATATTACTAGTCAGGGGCAAATTTACAACCTGGTCTAACAGAGCATCAGCAAACGGTTTGTTGTCCAATACCGTTTGAGACAGCTGAACGACCTGCGCCACATCATCTGCGCTAGAAAACTCACCGGCATCAAGTTTTGCTTTAACCGTATTTAGCTCTTCCTCAATCGTAGTCACCAGCTGTTCATCGGTGGCCATGATGTAGATCAAAACATCGTCTATCAGGCGCTCTAGATCAGCATCGCTGGTATTTTTTAGGGTATTAACCAGGCTAGGCAGTTGAACTAACGCATTTTGCAGCTCTGCATTGGTTTCCTGAAATTGATTGACCAGCTCAGTTTTTTCCTCTAGCAACTGAGCATCACGGCTAATTAGGCTTTCTAAGCGCGTCCGGTCATCTTTTACAACAAACCCAGGGATTTTTTGAGCTAATTCTCCCTGAATAGACAATTCTTCGGCCAGGGCTTCTTCCAGTGGCTCATCATTCCTCAGGAGCGTGTAGCGTTCCTTTAGCAGTGCCAGCTCAACTTCTGTATCACTTTCAACTTGGCTAGCAATCAAATCCGCATATTGCTGATACTGGCTAACATTAACCGACTTTCCTTTAATCCCCAAAAAACCAAGGAGTAAGAAAGCGGCGGCTACACCTGTCCCTTTAAAGAGAGAGTCTCGATTCACTAGAAATAACCTCCTAGAATTTTTATCTATATAAGGAGAACGACCATTGGCTAAAATCACAGGCTTCTAACAACATGATGATGTAGATGACAAGGATCAAACTGCTTACACAATCCTGCCAATGGATAACAGGATCGGATTAAAAGTCACACTATAAAAATACGGGGCGATAGTTAGAAATCTGCTGAAACATAAGAGTGATACGGAGCAATCGTTATCAATAAAACTGACGTTCGATTTTGCCCCTCACAGATATAGAAGTTATTTACTGAGAGCTATATTGAATAACGTACTGAACTTTTGCCGTTGCTAGTTCAGAAGATGAACCAATCATCTAGATCTGCCCTAGGACAGCATCTTGCAGATAAAATCATCCCGAGGATCAGCAACGCCGAACTTTATAATCATTCAGTAACAGCACTAACGTACCGATTTAATTTTGCCATCGCTAAATTTCAGCAAGAGCAAAACTTCTTTATAAAGATGCTCTAGAACTACCATTAGTTCCGGAAGATACACGTCCATAATCAAGAACATTATATATATTACCACTGTTGAAAGTGATGATATTACCCACAGTTCATGGTGGTTCACAGGTCGAAGGCTATCCACGTAAGGCTTAGGCAAGCTAGCTGACAACAGGTGCACTATCGACTTTAGTAAATACCAATGACCGCACCTCATTAAGTAGGTCTTGCCGATTAAAATCAGCTTTTTGATACACCCGGACCACACCGTCTAAACACTGCTGATCCCTAGCTGTTAATGTTTTAGCTGTCACAACAATGATCGGAATATCTCTCCAAGTAGAGGTCTGACGTAGAACCTGAACAAACTCAAAGCCATCCATTCCCGGCATCATCAGATCTAAAACAATCAGGTCGGGTACGGTGTTGCTGAGGTAATCTAGGGCCTGCTGCCCGTTAGCAGCCAAGATAACGCTCCAATCATGGTGTTGCAAAAACCGCCCCATAATTTCCCTAGCATTAACATCATCCTCAACTACCAAAATTTTAGGACACGTCCTTTCAGGTAGCTGGGTGTCCAAAATATTCAACAGACGTATATGGTCAACTGGTTTAGGCAGATAATCAGCAGCCCCTAGCTGCTGGGCACGGCTAAACTCTTCGGCCACTGACAGGAGAATAATCGGCACCTCAGCAATCGTTGACATCGCCTTTAGATCTTGCAAAATAGCCCATCCATCTTCTTGGGACAACATCACATCCAAAATGATGGCATCGGGCAATAGTTCTCCGGCAAGCACCAGAGCCTGCTGTCTATCGACAGCAGACGCAACGCTGTAGCCCGCATCTGTCAACCAGCTTTGTAAACTCTCACAAATATCTTCATCGTTGCCAATGACTAAGATAGTTTTTTCCGAAACTCCATTCGACAATTCATGAATACTTGATATTTCTTCCCGTTCAATCAGGCGAATGGGGGGTGCAAAAAAGGTTTCATCGGACGGTCTATCCACATGAACCGTCTGGGGAATAGTCAGCGTAAATGTAGTTCCCTGACCGTGGGTACTGTCAACAGAAACATCCCCGCCCATCATGGCAATAAACTGTTTGGTAATGGCTAAGCCTAACCCCGTACCGCCATACTTTCGCGTAGTGGATGTGTCCGCCTGGGTAAAGGCCTGAAAAATCTTCCCCATTTGCTCAGCCGTCATGCCAATACCAGTATCAGTAACCGTAAACTGCAGACAGTTTTCCTCATCGCCTTCAGCGTTAACCATTACACTTGGCTCAACGGCCAGGGTAATCGTGCCATTTTCAGTAAACTTGCAGGCATTGCTTAGCAAATTAATCAAACTTTGTCGTAGCTTGACATCATCAGCGTACAAAACACCGATGTCATCAGGACACACCATCGATATCTGATTAAAGTTCTTTTGGGCTAAGGGTTGAATCGTGCCCATAATATCGTCCATAACGGATTTAACACAGATTTCCTCCAGAAAGAGCTCCATCCGACCTGCTTCAATCTTGGATAAATCTAGCACCGAGTTAATTAACCCGAGTAGGTGTTTGCCCGCACCTTGAATTTTTTGCAAATCGGGAACAAAGTCTTCCTCACCGATACTGGTGACATCTTCTTCGAGCATTTCGCTATAGCCAATGATGGCATTGAGAGGTGTCCGCAGTTCATGGCTCATATTGGCCAGAAATTCACTCTTAGAACGGTTGGCATCTTCCGCTTTCACCCGTGCTGTTTCTGCTTCCTCCATGGCGTTTGCTAATTGGGCAGTACGATCTTTGACCCGATTATCCAGATCACGATTAAGTTCAAGCAGCTGTTCTTCGGCCTGCTTGCGTTCTGTAAAGTCCTGTAAAAAAATGGACAAGCCATCAAGACCGGGATAACCACGTACTAGCAGCCACCGTTCGGTGGGTTCATAGTAGGTTTCAAAGCTAACCACCTGTTGATTAGTTGCAACGGCCTGATGGTACTGTTCGGTAAATCGTTTACCCAGAGACTCAGGTAAAACTTTCCAAAAATCTTCCCCCAGCAGCCCTGGAATATCACGCTTAAGAATATCGGCTGCCTGGGCATTGACATAGGTGATCACCCATTTGCGGTCTAGGGCAATAAAAGCATCAGTAATGCTTTCTAGCACCTTAACCGTTTTTTGGCTGGTTCGACTCAGTCGATTGATCACCCAAAACGCCACAACGCCTGAGCTGGCAAATGACAGTACATAGATGAGGGTTCGATAAAATGCAATTCGTTTCTGGGTCGTTTGTTGTATGTCGTCAAACTGGGTTTCAAGGGCTCGAATATTGTTAGTCAGCGGTAGCGCCAACACCTGATTACTGAGCTGATCGGCGGCGGGTTTATTATCTAAGACTAGTTGAACTAATTGGGTTATTTGACGCTGTGTTTTGGAAGCGCTTCCCAGCTTTGGCTCTAGACGCCTGAGTTTTGTTTCGATCTCCGTAACAAGTTTTTTATCACTGGTTACGGCATAAAGAAACAGATCGTTGAGTAGGGCCTCTACTTCTAGACGGATGTTACCGCTCAGGCCACTCAGCACATTGGGTTCCTGGGACAGCGCCGTCCTTAATTCCGCATGATGAATTTCAAGTTGCTCAACGAGCTGTCGCTTTTCAGCGAGTAATTCTGCATTAAAGTCTAACTGTTTCTGTAAGCGGCCTTTGTCATTGGCTGATAGGGAGTTGGGGATTTGCTCCATCAGCTGGACTTGTACTTGCTCTGATTCAAGTAACGCCGTGTTTAAAGATTGTCCATTTTGTGAAATGGTATAGCGAATATTTTGTAACGCTAGCTGAACCGCCGCTTCATTAACTAGATGATCTGAAATTAGGGCGCTATAGCCACGATATTGATCAAAATCAACGGCCAAGCTTTTAAGACCTAAAATTGTTAGGACTGAGAGTGTAGCGACAGCAGGTATACCCTTTAAAAAGTGCTTTCGTCTCACCTCAGGCATCTCCAAAAATCCAAAAATATTGTCTGACTGTTAATCAGAACCGTCTTATACCGCCTGAGCCATGGCTCTAGCCCTAAGGGTTTAATCCGAAATCAGCGATAGTGACGGATGCACTAATTGCATTGATGACGATCTGTAGCAGCAAACCACTGGGAGGGTATTTCCCCCAGTACCTTAATCAACAACTTTATTGGTAGTTAATCCGAACATTTACGCACCATGGTCGCAAAAGTTCGAAAGTCAGGACACCCTGTTAGCAATGGATTCATCTGAAGACACTAGAAAAATCTCTAATGTCTTCTCCATACACAGCTCAATGGCTTACATCCGATTAGTTCTGACGCTCCTAAGTCTGATTAGGTTGTGTGGCGCTGACTATAAAGCAACACTTTGTCCAACTATGAACTTTTGATGTCTGACGATAACAGTCCACGTTTTTAGATATTTAAGACATCAGGTCATCAGGTGTTGTTCCAACGGTAGACAGCGAATTGAGAGGTGGCTCAGGAAATGGCCATCCTCGGTCCATGGATTGAACGCTCAACGGCCTGGGCAATCGGAACTAAGCTATCCACCAACTCAGCCATCGCTTCTAGGCTGATGGTTTGTCTGGCATCACTCACGGACTTTTCGGGTTCTGGATGGCATTCAATCATCAAACCATCGGCCCCGGCTGCGATCGCAGCTCGAGCTAACGGAGCCACCAGTTCTCGCTTACCCGTAGCATGGCTCGGATCTACAAGGACCGGTAAATGGGTAATTTGCTTAAGCGCAACCACCGCCCCCAGATCGAGCACGTTACGGGTATGACTATCAAAGCTGCGAATCCCCCGCTCACAAAGAATAATATTAGGATTGCCGTGGCTAGCAATATATTCTGCTGCCATCACAAACTCCTTAACGGTGGCCGCTAAACCACGCTTGAGCAATACGGGCTTATCGATGTCACCCAGGGCCTTGAGCAAATCAAAATTTTGCATATTACGGCTGCCAATCTGTAGTACATCAGCATGGGGCAATAGCTTCTCAATTTGGTGGATGGCCATGACCTCCGTCACTATCGGCAGACCATAGCGTTTTCGGATCGCTGAGAGAATATCTAAACCCACATCCCCTAGCCCTTGGAATGCATAGGGCGACGTACGGGGTTTATAAATGCCACCGCGCAATCCCTGGATGGGTAGATGGGCTTGGGCAATCGCTTCCATTTGGGCCATGCTCTCAATGGAGCAGGGACCACCTACGATAAATAGATTTTTGCCACCGACGGTAACACTGGGTGTAATGGCAATCTCACTCGTATGAGCGGCGTTAGTCTTAGCAACAAGTTTGGCATCCTTCATGGGGTTAGAAAAAATAAACAACTAAAAAACAAAAAGCCCGCAGCCTGTATAGGCTCCGGGCAAGTCAGTACAGCAAAACAAGTACTACCTACCCGGTGGCGGCGTAAAAAAGAAACCTGTAAATTGCCAGCTATAGCGAACGATCATGGGGCTCAAAGTGAAGATGAAGATTAGAAACTAGCAATGCCAACCCATAAAACAAAACCGCAGAGCTTGCACTCTGCGGTTCACCGGCTGCCCATGCTAGCGCTGGGGTTCATGGCCGGTGAACCTGGCTAAACCAAAAGTAAAAAAACATGCGCTGCATAACCTTATGAAGAGTTAAAAGGGCTTTCCTTGAATATCTGTAAGGTAGCGCGCCAAATTCAAACCGTCAACTAATAGTTACCCCGTGCCCACCTATACCACGGCAATACATTCAATTTCGACCAGCACATCTTTGGGCAGACGGGCCACTTCAACACAGGCTCTAGCAGGAGCCGTGGCCTCGTCAAAGTAGGTGGCATAGACACCATTCATGGTGCCAAAATCATTCATGTCCTTTAAAAATACAGATGTTTTGACCACATCAGCCAGGGTAGCCCCGGCTGCCGATAAAACAGCCCTGAGGTTATCGAGACATTGCCTGGTTTGAACCGCCACATCCCCATCCCCCACTAACGCTCCACTGCTGGGGTCCAGGGCCACTTGCCCTGACGCAAACACCATTTCACCTGAGGCCACAATGGCCTGGTTGTAAGGCCCGACGGGGGCAGGAGCCTGCTCAGTCTGAACGATGCGACGAACCATGATGTGACCTTAAATAACCAGCCAGAGTATTTTACCGGAAGGACATCCCTATGTAGCAGGATAGGACCCACGCCACGAATGTTACTTTTTAGATAGATAGGATAAAAGATTTACCCGCCATCCCTTAATTCATGAGTGACCTTAATCGTATTACTGAGCTTTATCAGGGATTTCCTGGGAAGTTTCGCAGTGTCATCCTGAGCACCGTCAGCGCCGATGCCAGCCCCCAGGCCAGCTATGCTCCCTTTGTAATTGATGATGATAAGAGCATATACATATACATCAGTGGTTTGTCCGCCCACACGGCGAATCTCAAACAAACCCAGCGGGCCAGCGTTCTTTTTATCGAAGATGAAGCCGACACAAAAGAGATCTTTGCCCGTCGTCGCCTAACCTATGAATGCGTCGCCGCCGCCTTACCCCGTGATACCACTCAGTGGCAAACGTTAATTGAGCGCTTTGAGCAGCAGTTTGGTCAGGTCATTGGCCTCATGAAAGGCCTGCCTGACTTTCAGTTGTTTCAATTAAAGCCCCAAGCCGGGCAATTTGTAATCGGCTTTGGGGCCGCATATCGAGTCAAGGTCGATGACCTCAATAGCCTAGAGCCCAGACGCCAGAGCTAAGTCCCCGTTAGACTTCAGGATTTGCCAATACCCCGTTGAGAAAAATATCTGCCAGCGTCTCCGCCAGCTCTTTCATGTCCTGGGGTGAACTGGCTTCATCGGCCAGGGTCGTTTGGCTAAATCCGGCAACGGTAAACATCCCCAAGAAAATCCTAGCCACCACCCGAGGGTTCATGGGGCGGTAGGTGCCTCGATCCATGGCCGTTTGGAAAAACGCTTCGGCCACATCGGTCATTTTAGAGATAACTTCAGCCTGCACCCGCTCTCGCAGTTCCGGATGAAACTGCGCTTCCATAAAACACACCCGCAACATATCGGTATTGGCCGACAGATTGAGCATCCGTTTGCGCATCACCTTACCAATGGCCTTATAGTTGGCCATCTCACTCAGCTCAGTCAGAAGATCGGTAAGCAATTCTACCCACCCTCGAGTGGCCACTTCGATCAAAATAGCTTTTTTGTTTTCAAAGTGCCGAAAGAGAGTGCCCTCGGCCACCCCGGCCGCTTGGGCTAGATCTCGGGTAGTGGTTCCACCATAGCCCCGTCGGGCAAATAGCCGCTGAGCCGCCTCAAGAATTTTCTCTTGGGTATCGTCTTGGGACGACGTCAAGGTTTTAGCAAGTTGCATAGGGTAGGGTACGACACGTACGGTTAGGAAACTGACGTTGCGGATCGTCTCCCACATCAACAACGACAAACAAAGGCCAAATGCCTTTGGGTTATTTTCTATTGTGATCTGCGCAATAACGCCATTGGTTAACAGAAGCTTACAATCGCCCACCGCTGGCCAGTCCTGACCAATATGACGTCAAGACTGGCACCGTAAGAGTGAGCGCGTCTTAGATGCTATCTGGCCGAGGCTAAAACGGTGGCATCACAGCGGATGTGACTGTTTACCACATGGCAAGCGGTATCGCCTAAGCACACACCCATACCGCGAGCCGTCTTAACCAACGGATCGCTGGGGTTGACGGCTTGGTACTCGGCAATGGCATCGGCAATGGGAACATGGACCACCTGACGGTTTTGCCAGCTCACCATGTGGTCATACTTGCCAGCTGCAATCAGGTCCACAGCTTCCACGCCAAAGGTGGTGGCTAGCACTCGATCTAAGGGCGAAGGTGTCCCCCCTCGCTGTACATGTCCCAGGACGGTAACGCGGGTTTCTGCGCCGATGGTTTCGGTAATTTGATCAGCCAGGTATTCACCAATGCCCCCTAGACGGCACTGGCCAAGACGGTTTGTCTGGACAACTTTTTCGCCCGCTTCGGTACACACGGCCTCCGCCACAATAATGGTGGCAAAGTTGCGTTTGAGACCCTTAATGGTTTGGCAAATGTTATCGATGGAGTAGGGAATTTCAGGAATAAGCACGATATCGGCCCCACCTGCGATACCGGCATTGAGGGCAATGTGTCCGGCGTCTCGACCCATCACCTCTAGAATCATTACCCGAGAGTGGCTGGCGGCGGTGAAATGTAAACGGTCTAGGGCCTCGGTGGCAATGGTTACAGCGGTGTCAAACCCGATGGAACGCTCGGTACAGCCGAGATCGTTATCAATGGTTTTGGGAATACCCACGAGATTGAGCCCCCCCTGTTGGGCGAGACGACGCAGTATGGCCATACTGCCGTCACCGCCAATGCCAATCATGGCATCTAGACCTAGGAGGTGATAGCCATCGATGATTTCTTGGGAGCGATCGCAAGTGGAACCATCGGGCAGTGGAAACGCAAATGGGTTTCCCTTGTTCGTCGTTCCTAGCACCGTCCCCCCCGCTCGGAGTAAGTTATGGGTGCTCGAGACATCAAACTCCACATATTCGGGCGGACGGGCCATTAAACCTTGGGTGGCGCGAGAGATTCCCAATACTTCCCAACCATAGCTGTCAGCCCGATGCACCACAGCTCGCAGGGCAGCATTGAGCCCGGCACAGTCTCCACCACTTGTTAGTAGACCAATTCGTTTAATGTCCTGAGGCTTTCCCATAGTGTCTACACTCACGGTAAAATCGCGCTTTCAAGACTACAGCGTTTAGGCTACTCCCACCCAGGCAAAGCCACCATCCTGAGAAATTATTGATAGGAAGATATACTCTGCAACAATTTTGTATATAGCAGTTACGGTTTTTGTTGGTATATCAAGGGTTTAGCCGAGTCCAGACACGTTCTAAGTAACAAACAAAGCCCCTGGGGGAACCGCTAGTTTACGCAAACTAGCGGGTGTAATTACTGATGACAACCGTTGGTTTTATTGACGGTTGATTTATCTTTGCCAGAACTTGTTCACGATGCATCAACTAACCTTAATAAAGCAATCGTAACAATATTGTTTTAGTAAACACTCGCCCTCTACCCCCACATTCTTGATGGGGAAGCTTATAGTCGGCGTAACGGCAAATTAAACTGAAGCACCGTTAAGTGCGTGTTGATTTGTACGGATATCAGGTCATCTTCCGGTTAGGTCTACTAATCTCTTGTTAAGAACAATAAGGTTAAGGTTTTTTACTACGGAATACGATGGCAAAGGCCATTCTAAGGACTGTTATAGGGGCGCTGGTAGCGTCTACAGCTGTTATTGGTACAGCAGCTCAGCCAGCCACAGCCCAAGGGTTTACTGGTAGCTTTGCTCCCGAGCAGTGGGAGCTGTTTAATAGCAGCCCGGCATTTCCTAATATCGATAATTCACAAATTACTATTAATAATGTTCCCCTGGCTCCATTTAACGGCTCGGTGGATTTTACGAATGCCCCGGATTCACTCACGTTAGTGGGCAGTAATCAGTCGGCCATTTTGGAGCAGTTGAGATTTAGCTGTAATTCCCCCGACCTGCCGGTCTCCGTACTATTTTTGTGTGATACCAGCTTTACCACCGTGTTTGTCACCGTACCCGAAGCCAGTATTCTGTCGTTTGACTGGGACTACACCACAGCCGATGTTCTGGGACCGGCCTTTGACCCTTTTGGGTTTGCCCTGGGTAACTTCCCCCCCACTGACCTCAATGCCGACGGCTCATTTACTGAGCTCATCGAGCGCAGTGGCTCGGCTCAACAGTCCGGGACTGCCTCGGTTGAAGTAGCGGCCAACCAGATATTTGGCTTTCAAATCGGCACTGCCGATAACCAGGGCGGTCGCGCGACTACTACCATCAGCCAGTTTCAGGTTAGACCTATTGACCAGCCTGACGAGCCCGTTTCGGTACCGGAGCCGACGTCAGCCGTTGCGATCGCAGCCATCACCGGTCTCGGTCTATGCCTCAGTAAAACATCTCGTTCTGGACAATAGGCGACACCGCTACCGCAGTGTACCCTGCCGTGGAGTGCACTACGCCCCAGCCCCCAGAGTCACGGGCGGCTTGACGATGGCCTCCCCTGTTTCTAAATCAAATAAATGTATGTGCTCAACTCGAATACCGAGGGTCAGGTTGTCCCCCTGTCGAGGCACCTGTTCGTCTGTCCCATCCAGCCGCACTAACAATATGGTTTCGTTGTTATCGGAGGCGGCAGTCGAGCTATCTAAACCTGCTGAGCTTAACCCTACAGTGAGATAGGTTTCACTCCCTAGGGCTTCGGTCCGCTGAACGGTAACCGCTAGATGTTTGGGGGCAGGCACCGTCAATCGCAGGTGCTCGGGACGGATACCCAGGGTCAGGGGCTGGTGGCTATGGGGCGCTAAAATCGGCTCCCAGTGGCTAGGCAGTGTCAGACGAAAAGCCGGGTGAACCAGCGTTAGAGGGGCTTGAATCTGCACCGTGAGAAAGTTCATCGGTGGTGAACCAATAAACGATGCCACAAACCGATTGGCCGGGTATCGATACAGCTCCAGGGGAGCGGCAATCTGCTGGATGACCCCCTGGTGCATCACCGCAATCCGGTCCCCCATGGTCATGGCTTCCACCTGATCGTGGGTGACATAGATGGTGGTTGTGCCCAACCGTCGCTGTAACGCCACAATCTGGGCTCGGGTTTCGGTCCGTAGCTTGGCATCCAAATTTGACAGCGGTTCATCCATCAAAAACACCTGGGGGTTGCGAGCCATGGCTCGCCCCAGGGCCACCCGCTGCTTTTGGCCCCCTGAGAGCTGTCGGGGCAGCCGCTTTAACAACGGGGTAATCTGCAAAATTTCCGCAATGGTTTTTACCCGCTTGGCAATGGCCTGTTCTCGCTCTGGCCAGTAATGAAACCCTGGCGGCAGCAACCGGGTTAGACCAAACAACGCCTGCTGCCAACGGGCAATCGGGGGCAGATCGCCCTCGGTGCGGCGCAGCCCAAAGGCCAGGTTGTCATACACGCTCAGGTGGGGATACAGGGCATAGCTTTGAAACACCATGGCCACATCTCGCTGCTTGGGAGCGAGGGCATTGACCTGCTGTTCGCCAATGGTAATCGTGCCGCCCGTGATGCTTTCTAAACCGGCAATCAGACGGAGTAGCGTGCTTTTACCACAGCCAGACGGTCCCACCAGCACCATAAACTCGCCGTCTTTTACATCCAGATAAATCCGCTTAAGCACCGTCGATGATTTGGCATCGGACGACTGGCGCGGAAATGTCTTATAAACGTTGTCTATAACAACCTCGGCCACGTTTGATTCCTAATTTGGTATCGAGACAATGGAGATACGCTACTCAGCAACGCGATCTACAGATACCAGAATATCGGTAATGGTTTCACCTCGAGCAGGTGTCAAGATGCGATCGCACGGTTGACTCCGCCCCTGCAACGGCACCCGGTCCACCGACAAACGTGCCGCTCGATCTGCGCTCGTTATCACCGTAAAGTCAGCCGCATCTGGAATCTCTAACGATGTCGCTAAACTATCGCTTGCCTGACTAAACTTAAACGACTGAGATCCTATACCACCCCGACTACTGCGCTTGATTGTAGCCACCTGCATCCGTTTGGCATAGCCTTTTGCCGACATCAGCAACAGCTTGCTACTGTTCTGAATCGGGACACAGCCCACAACAGATTCTCCTTTAATGACCCGAATTGCTTGGGTACCCTGGGAACTTCGACTGGTGTCCGGTAGCTGATCGCGATCAATAGCAAACCGCAGAAGTCGCCCCCCCGACGAGGCCAGCATCAGATCTTGCCCCAAATCGGCCACCACAGCATAGGCCAAATAATCCTCTGGCTTGAGTTTGATCGCCACTAGCCCGCGGGCAGTGATAGCCTCAAACTCCGTCATCGGCAACCGTTTAATTTTTCCTTGGGCCGTCACCAAAATCACTTGCTGAGCCATGACCGATTGGTCCATCAAAATCGGCGACAGCAGCACATCAGGATCGCTGCCAATGGAGTCAGGCAGCAGATTAAACAGCGGCTGCCCCCTGGACTGACGCTGGGCAATGGGAATGTCATTAACCGTCAGACTGTAGGCCTTGCCATCCCGGGAGAACACCAGCAAATTGTGGGTGGTCCAAGCAAACTCCGTTTGAATGGTGATGTCATCCTGCTCCGTCAGCTTGGTTGTCGGCAGGGTTTGCTTGCCCTGTCTACGCTGATAAGTACGGGGGGTAAATCGGCGAGCATAGCCCTTACGGGTAAGCTCCACCACCGTATCTTCCTCCAAAGCCTTGGCTTCAAGATTGGCCAACCGGGCCTCTTCCTCTGCCCGTTCGCTTGCGGTTTGCAGCCGAGTTCGCCGGTCATCACCAAAGGATTTTTTGAGTTTTCTCAGATCTTTCTTGAGGGATTTAAGCCGTTCCTTACGATCCGATAGCAGCAGCTCCAGGGTCTCCTTAAGCGTGGACAATTCATCAAACTCATTTAGTAAATTGTCCTGCTCTAGACCCACCAACCGACGCAGGGGCATGGCCAATATGGCATCGGCCTGGCGTTCACTCAAATCAAACCGTTCGCAAATCTCCACCTTAGCCGTCGAGCCATCGGGAGCCGCCCGCAAAATTTCAATCACCTCATCAATACTGTCAAGGGCCGTTAACAGTCCCTCAACAATATGCAAACGACGATCGGTCTTCTCCAGTTCGTTAGTGTACTGACGAACTAACGTTTCTTCACGAAAATCGAGAAAGGACTGCAGCATTTGCCGCAGAGGCATCTGCACCGGTTGCCCCCCGTTGATCGCCAGCATGAGCGCCCCAAAGTTGCTTTGCAACGGCGTCATCTTGTACAGAGCCGCCAAAATACTATGGGGCTGAAACTCTCGCTTGAGTTCGATCACCACCCGCATGCCCTCGCGATCGCTCTCATCACGAATGTCAATAATGCCGTCGAGCTTGCCTTGATTGACTAAGTTAGCCACCTTTTCAATCCAGCCCGCCTTATTGACCTGGTAAGGCAGCTCAGTCACCACAATGGCGTTGCGTCGCTGCCGCCCCTTCCCTGGCTGTATTTCTTCAAACCCAGCAATACCCCGTACTGGGATGCTACCGCGCCCCGTCCGATAGGCATCGTGGATACCCTTGGTATCAATAATCTCACCCCCCGTTGGAAAGTCTGGACCAGGGATCAGTTTGAACAGAGCCTCATCGGAGAGGGTGGGGCGGTCAATTAAGGCCACCAGACCATCAACCACTTCACCCAGGTTGTGGGGGGGAATATTGGTAGCCATCCCCACGGCAATGCCAGAACTGCCATTGAGTAGCAAGTTGGGCAACTGGGCCGGTAGGACCGTCGGCTCCTGCTGGGAGCTGTCAAAATTATCAATAAAATCAACGGTAGCTTCGCTAATTTCCCCCAACAACGACTCATGGCTTACGGGGGCCAGCCGGGTCTCGGTATACCGCATGGCCGCTGGAGGGTCATTATCCACCGACCCAAAGTTACCGTGACCATCCAATAACGGGTAGCGGCTAGAAAAATCCTGCACCATGCGCACCAACGCATCGTAAACAGCCTGGTCGCCGTGGGGGTGATATTTACCCAACACATCCCCCACGACCCGGGCACATTTTCGAAAGGGACGATCCGGTGTTAACCCCAGCTCATGCATGGCGTAAAGAATCCGCCGATGCACGGGTTTAAGCCCATCGCGCACGTCGGGCAGCGCTCGCCCAACAATTACGCTCATGGCATATTCCAGATATGATCGCTGCACCTCTGTATGAAGAGAAGTGACAACAATCTGCTCATCTGAAAATGCATTTAGCTGGTTTGCCATGATTTCGTATCCTTGAAAGCTGCCTTGAGAGCATTAAAAAACTTGGTGCCGCTGAACCCCGGTATGATCTTGTTTACCAAGTATTGGTACATTGCGGATCCCAGAGATCGATTCATACCTTAAATCAGCAACGGCATAAACATTGTTCATGTCCAGAACTGCAAGGTTGCCGTCGATAAAATCCCAGGTTTCAACTTGGACGTGGTTTAGCCTTACCAATGCTGTACCTTATACACAAGCGTCATTGATCCGCAATAGTTAAGATCTAAATCGATCAAGAATTCAATAGACTTGTGAATGCCTTCGTCCCCGAGTCATTATTTTTAGACAAGCTCTACTCATTCATTGGCCTAGTTTTCCTAGCCCAATGACCGACACCGGTTATAGTAACGTTGCTGTGTTATCGAAACTGCCTATGAAAACGGTTTTAATCGTGGAAGACGACATGATCAACGCGCGCGTTTTCTCCAAGATTTTGACCAAGCGGGGTGGCTTAGGGGTCAAACATACTGAGAACGTAGAAGAGGTCATGCAAATTGCCGAGAGCGGCGAAGTGGATGTGATTTTAATGGATGTTTCCCTTTCCCACAGTATTTATCAGGGGAAACCCGTGGACGGCATCCGCATTACTCAAATGCTAAAAGCCAATAGTGCCACCGCCAAGCTACCGATTATTTTGGTCACCGCCCACGCCATGGACGGCGATCGGGAGAACTTTTTACAACAGAGTGGAGCCGATGGCTATATTTCAAAGCCCATTGTGGATCACCAAAAGTTTGTCGATGACGTTAAGGCAATGATCGGTGAATAGAGTTTGAGCTTACTTATAGGGACGATCCCAGGATGATCCCAAATAAATGCTCCCAAACTCTATCGGACTAGCATTGAACCAGGGCCAGTTTGAACCACGCTTATATTAGATCAAATGTACCATTTAAATTTAAGATAGTACATTTCTTAAGGGACTATCGTCTGAGACAGCAGACAAACCTGCGTCTACAGCCCAGAGAGGACGTCCTGTAGTCCGGGGGTACCAAACATAGCTTCGGTGGCGCTGAGTAAACGATTACCCCAAAGGTTGTCTTCTAAGAATTCTAGATCTGCGTAGCGGCTATCGCGCTCCAGGGCAGCCGTAGCTGATTCAATGGCCGCAGGACGGTTGATATTGGCAGCATAGTGAGCGGCAGCAATAGCTAGGGTAGGTTCTGGCTCTTCATCGGCCACTTCTAAAGACCGTTCCCACTGCTCAATGGCGGGCTCTAGCTTGCCCATTTCATAGAGCACAAGACCAATGTTGTTAATGGCAGGCCAAAACTGTTCGTTGTAGCTCACGGCGGTTTCATACTGGTCAATTGCTTTTTCGTAGCGATTGAGCTTGTAGTAGGCATTCCCCAAGTCAAAGTGGGCTCCCGAATTGCCGGGCTCAAGACTAACGCCCTTCTCTAACGCATTAGCGGCCTGTAGATACTTGGCTTCGCTAAAGTAGGCCGAACCCAGGCTAAACCAAATAACCGGATCATCGCTGTTAATGGACTTAGCATTTTCCAGGGCCGCAACAGCTGCAGCACTGTCGCCAACCTGCAAATGTAAGCTGCCCAGCAACGTCAGGATTTGTGGATCCTGCGGTGCCAGCTGGGCCGCCAGCTGAATCCGGGCTAAGGCTTCATCGTACTGTTGAAACTGGGCCAGCTGGGCCGCCTCTTGGGCCAGGGTGAGACCAGTGGCCGTTAGCCGCTCTTCGTCTAAGGGCAGCGTGTAGGGCAGCAGGGCCTGGGCATCTACGGCACGGGCCGTCCAGCCACAACCAAACAGGGCAAGTAGCGTAGCGAGGGCGGGACGAGTAAGCCGAGATATGAGCTGATTCATAGGAAATGGGCGGATGGTAAAACTTGGGTAAATCAGGTGCCTGGGCGCAATCAGGACTGTTCAGCAGCAGTTTGGAATCTGAACCGGGCTATTTTGAGAGCTTCCTTTGATTTATTTCGTTTCTTTTAACTAGCTATCAGTATAGATACACCATTTAAGTGGTTCACGAGCAATTTGATAAATTTATGAAAAGCCCCGTCAAAAGATAGGACATCGTCCTAGAATCTTGTTTCAAACTCTAGCAAAACTCGATTGCGATCGTCGAAGTTGGTCGTACCTCGAATTGTAAACTCGTCCGTCAGTCGATAGCGCAGATTAAATTCTGTGGGCGTGCTATCGGTCAAGATTTTTACCAGGGATAGGGTTACATTATTTGTGACATCAAGACCAACTTCGGTGGCGATATCTAGGGTGGAACCACTGTTGTCTTCGCTGGCAAACCGGGAAGCACCGGTGACTGGAAAGAGACGAAACTCACTGAGATTGAGGGTACTACTGACAAAATCTTGCAAGCGATTGAGTAGGGCACCCCCAAAGAAATTAATCACACCCTGCCCTGACTGTAGAGCCGCTATGTAGCTGCCGCTCAGCAGGTTAATGATTTCTTGCCTGGAGCGCGGTGGAGAACTAGAAAGTTCAATCACCGTGTCACTAATGTCGGAGACAAACAAACTGTCTAGGAGATTACTGGCAGAGCCTTCGTAGTTAGCTCGGATGCGAATGGTTTCTAACCCTGTGGCCCCTTGAAAGGGATCCACCGATGTATCAGCAACCTCAGACGATGCAAATGCTGTTGCTTCCACTACGTTACTGCTGCGCTGGGTTTCGGCCACGGAGGTGCGCAGCCGCACGTTAAGAAACGGATCGGCCAGACCTCGTTCTGGAACAAACCGGGCAATGTTGTCGCGCCCGACTAGACGAAATGTGGTGGTAACAATATTGATGCGACCTGAGCGCAGACGAATGGTCCCTTCTGGCTCAATAGCGCGAAAGGGTCGCAGCGGCCCTGAGATCCGTAAATCGCCTTCAGCGACAACATTGAGCAGGTTGCTTTGCTGGATTTGTAGGTTGTCGGCCAGGGTGATTTTAAAGTTTTCAAACCGTGGAATAAACAGGGAAACCTCTTCGGTTTGTGCGGGTTCCCCCCCGGTACTGCCTTCCCCAAGGAACAGACTGCCATCGGCCAGTTCTACCACCCCACCCAGCTGGGGTCCCCCAAAGAGCAGACTGCCACCAACGACAACCTGACCGTTTACCCCCCCCTGATAGATACCGCGTAACTCTAGATCAATGTCGTCTAAGGTCACGGTGAGTGCCCCCGTGGGATGTAGGGGGGGGGCCAGGGGATCAACCGGAGCCGCATTGTCGGGTACAGCGGTCGTTTCAGGGCTGTTGGGAGCCGTTTCATTGTCAGCTGTTTCACCCGCCTCAGCAGAGTCGGTCTCACCTCCGAGGGCGGCTAGCTCCAGACTGGTGATCACGGGGGGAAAGCCCAGGGGAAACGCGCCCGCTGCCTGTAGCCGACCGTTGCCGTACTGCCCCTCCAGGGATTGCACAATAATTTGATTGTTTTCAAAAACGATCCGTCCAGCAAAATCAGTCAGGGGATCGGGCAGCAGGGGCGATCGCAACACCGCTTCTTGCACATCCATCTCTCCGCTGATGGTGGGCTGTCTTAGGGTGCCACCAATGTCGAGAAACACTCGTCCCTGGCCCGACTCCCACATCACCTGGTTATTGAGGACATTTAGCAGCGCTAGGCCGTCATCTTCGACATCGATGGTTAATGCAATGCGGTCATCGCTGGGCTGCACCGTCATAAAGTCAAAGGCATAGGGAATATCACCTATCAGTCTCAGGGGTTGAGAATTATCAACTTGGATCAGCTCACCCAGCAGCAGCAGCCGGGCTTCCTCATAGAGAAACAGTCCTTCGGCTTGAGCGATCGGCTGATCGTTAATACTGCCGTTGACTAGGACGACATCACCCCTCACCGTGGGATTCCCAATACCGCCACTAAAGTTTGCGATCGCATTTAAACGCCCCTCCACACTTAGCGGCAGATTAAAGATATCGCGCACCGCCGCCATCGGCAGCTGCTCAGCCACCAGCTGCAAACTAGAGCTATCCTGCTCCACCAGGGATAGATTACCGGCCAGGTTAACAAACGCCAGCTGTGGAGTCCCATCAGCGTTGGGGGGCAGCGCCGTTTCCAACCGCAGCGGCTGGAGAATAAGATTGCCATTGGCTAGCTGTCCCTGGGCAATCACCCGATCTGCCACAAACTCCGGCCCCCAGGTCCAGGCCTGCCCATCCACATCAAACACAATCTCCGGCAGCTCCTGGGGGGTACCGCTGAGGCGCACCTCCGCATCAAAACGCCCCTGAATATCGGCCAGGGGAGGAATTGGGCTCTCGGCCTCGGCCAGGGCCACCTGATCTTGAATTTCTTGAATCTCCGATAGCCGCCGCAGCTGATCTAGCAGAGTCACCTGGGCATTGCCCGCAGGCTGAACCGCTAAAATCTCTGGAATTTCCTCAGGAGATGGCGGATTTTCCAGCCAGATTGGCGATTGAAATGTCTGGATCAGATCCTCTAGATCGGTGATGGCCAGGGCGGTGAGCACATCGCGAACATTGCCATTTTCTACAAAAACATCAGCGTTGTAGGCCAGGGTATCCAATTGAACATCGCCATTAAAGCGATAGACGCTAGGGGCACCGTCCCCGGCACTGACGGCGCAGTCGGTAAACCGGGGTTGACCTTCGACCGCAAGCTGCAAAGAGCAGGGATCAATAATCAACTCTCCCCGCTCTACAAACACGCGCCGATCGCGATAGGCAAGTTGCCCCGTTAGCTGTTGAGCATTGAAATAGCCCAGCCCAGGCTGAGCAATAAAGAAATCCCCCACCAGGGTTTGGCGGTTAAGATCCACCACCCACTCGCCCTGGGAAGACAGGGTACCCTGTAGCCCTCCCCCCAGTCGGCTGACCACTGGCATCCCCAGGGCCTGAAGCGGCAGGTTTTGCAGGGTAGTACGCAGCAGATCGCCGTCGGTGCGGCCAGTGGCCTGGGCCCCCTGCCAGCTGACGTCAAAGTCAAAGTCACGGGTGGTTTGAAAATTGATGGCGATGCCGTCAGACCGACCGCTGGCTAATACGGGTCCATTTTGCCCCACCAAATTTACCGCCAGACCCGCCTGGGGCTGATAGCTGATGGGGCCCAGCAATACCGGATCAAAGGCCACTTGATTGACAGCAAACTCCTCTAGCAAGAGGGTACCGTCAAGTTGGGGATTACTAGGCGTCCCCACTAGCTGACCATTAAACGAGGCAAAACCATCGACGGGCACGGGGCTGGGCAAGAGTGCCAGGGGGTAGCGCTGGGCGTCAAGATCGAGGGTAAACCCACGGATACCCTGGAATTGGTTACCGTCAAACCGGGGAGAAACCACCCCCCGCGCCTGTAGCTGAGCGCTGCTGGCCTGTTCAATCAGCAATTCTTGACCGGTCCAGGCAAAGCGGCTGCTGAGAGGCGCGTCAAACCCGGCCAGCTGGGGGGAAAATCCGGCCAGCCCTGCCGAGAAGGTGAGATCACCCTGACCGCTGATGTCGGCCAATGTTAAGGCGTCCAGACGTCCCGCCAGACTTACCGTCCCGCTGGTATCCCCCTGAAGCTGGGAAGCAAACTGAGCCAGCCCCAGGGAATTGAGGGTGGCGGTGGTTTGCCACCCGCCGTTGACCAGTTCAGCAGTCCCCTGCACAGACCCGTCAGCCAGCTGCAGGCTGTAGTCCCCCATGGCCAGAATGGTGTCTAGGGAGGCCCCCTGCAAAGGTCCGGCTAGGGCCACATCGGCATTTAAATTACCTGGGGGGATTTGGGCAATCCCTAACGCTTGCAGATCGATGTTGTTGGCAACAATATCGGCCTGCCAGCTATCGCGGCCAACGTCACCCTGGCCAGTCAGGGTACCGGTGCCCACCTGCACCTGGGCCTGGGGAATAGACAAACCGCCATCGGCAAAGATCGCGGTAGCTGTAGCAGGGTAAATTTGCCCACTGTAGGTCAGGGTGGGGGCCTGCACATTGATTTGAGTTTCTAGGGCATCGGGGGGGCCAATAATGGTAGCGGTGGCACCTACGAGCCCTAAGGTAACCGGCAGCTGCTCCACGTCATAGAGAGCTGCGATCGCATCCCCCGACACATTGGTCGCCTCAATTTCAAAATCCAGCTCCGGCGGGCCGCCTGCCGCCAAGTTGGCCAGGTTTAGCACCCCGCCGCCGGTCACCCGTCCCCCCAGCTCCGGAGTGGCACTAACCTGGGTAACGGTCACCACATCCAACACATTCTGGATGCGATCGCTCTCCAGTACCACATTGGCATCGAGGTCATCGAGCACCACCCGATCGATCGTCACCGGGCCAATGGCAGCCACATCAGCAGAAAATTTAGGCTGTAGAACCGGGCCAGTGATGGTGACATTGCTGTCAAACACGCCGCTGAGGACAATGGGGGGCTCCACCTCGGCCCGCTCCAACAGCTGAGACAGATCCACATCGGCCACCTGGGCCACCAAATCGTAGTCGCCATTCCAGTTAATTGTGCCTGTGGCTGTGGCAGCCAAGTCGGCATAGCTGCCCCGGACCCGGTCGAGGGTGATGGTGGTGCCCTTAAATCGAGCCGTGGCATTAATGTCATCAATGATGTTGCCCCAGGGTCCGGCACTTGGCAATGAGGTCAGCTGCAGTTGGCCATTATTAACACTGCCCGCACCGTCCACCGTAATGGGCTGGTCGGGTAAAAATGAGACGGTCCAATTACCACTCACACGGCCTGCTGGGGCAGCGATGGGCAAATTTTGCTGCCCTAGGGTAGGCAGGAGAAAGGCCATGGCAACGTCCGTTGCCACCCCTTCAGCCGTCACACCCAAGATAATTTCTTGCTGGATGGGCTGATCGTCATTCCCCGATGCCACGGGTACCACCGCACCGGTTATTTCTAGGTCGCCCCCATCGGGGGCTGTGGTAACAGCCTCAAATTCTATCCGCTGGCTAGCTTGATCATTGACCACCACCGGTTCAATCGCCACCAAACCATTTAGCTCACTCAGCAGTAGCGGCGTGGGTTCCTCTCCATCTGCTGGCCGTGGAACTAAGGTGATTGCACTATCTGCAATCTCAATATCATCCATCCGCACCTTGATCAGCGGTTCTTCAGGGGGCGGTTCAAACGTGGGCACATCGATCCCCAGCCAGCCATCATCTGGGTGCTGTTCTAAGTAGCCTGCTGCCCCTGCAATCTGTAGGTCGATCTCCAGCTCACGGTCAAACAGGACCTGTAGCGGATTAAAGCCAACTTCCACGGCCTCTGCCGTGACATAGGTGGGGTCCGTTTCCGTCGCATTGAGTTTGGATGGCCCCACCCGCAAACCATTCCAGGACAACCCTTCCAGGTCTCCCAGCTCTAACTCTCGTTCTAATAGAACCGATAGCCGCCGCTCGAGTAGCGGCGTCAGTCCACGGTTAATAAATAGCCAGGCTCCGACAACGGCTACCGTCCCCACAATTAGGGTACCGGCCCCCAACGTAATGGCTGCTGTTTTCCAAAATCGCCGACCTTCAGGAGGTCTATCTGCATTGGGCGAAGTCATGGGGGCATAGTGGGGGCATGGAACTGTATGCGCGACTACTCTAACAAACTTCCATCAAAGATTTTTGTAATGCTTAACTAATCTCCTATTGGCACCCCGTCGCTCCTAGGATCGCACGCTCCCAGCAAATAATCATCTAAAACTTGAATCATGTGGGCATGGCCCATGGCTTCACACCAGTCCGCCTCAATTTGCAGCTGGTGTCCTCGCCGCCGCAGGGTGTTGCGAACCGCAGGCTGAATGCGCCCCTCTAGGGCAAGTCGGGCGCTGGACTGCCCCCAGGTTCGACCCCAGCGCCAGCGGGGTAAATTTATCGCCGTCTGGATATCCAGCCCCAGGTCTAAAACCCGAGTGAGCAGGGCCACCTGGGTTTGGGGCTGGCCTTCCCCACCCATGGTGCCAAATACCAGGTGGGGAAGGCCATCGCGCAGAGCCATGGCAGGAATCAGGGTTTGGAGCGGACGTTTGTTGGGGGCTATGCCGTTGGCATGGTGCGGGTCGGGGGAAAAGATGGCTCCCCGGTTGTTGAGGGCAAACCCCAAACTGGGTGGCACAACGCAGGCACCATAGTCAAAATACAGACTCTGGAGCAGTGAAACGGCGTTGCCCTGGCCATCAACAACGGCGGCGTAGATGGTATCCCCACCCATGGCAGGGCGGTGGTCTGCCATGGCCTGCTGCAGATTTAGCCGGGGGCGTAGCCGGTCGGCATAGGGCTTAGCAATCAGCTCCCGAACTGGAATATTGGTAAAGTCGGGGTCGCCAACCCAGCGGTCGCGATCGCAAAACGCCAGCTTTGTTGCTTCCACCATCAAATGGTAATAGTCCGCTGGCTCAAGGTTGGCAATATCATAGGGCTCAATCAGGTTCAGTATCTGCAATACCGAGAGCCCCTGGGTATTGGGCGGTAGCTGATAGATGGTGTGCCCTCGATAGGTGGTGGTGATGGGCTCCACCCAATTAGATTGATGCTGGGCAAAATCCCCTAAAGCTAGAGGGCTGCCCAAGGGGGCAACATAGTCCACGATGGCCTGTGCGATCGCACCCCGATAAAAGGCATCCGTGCCCTCGGCAGCCAGCGCCGTCAGCACCCTGGCGAGAGCCGGGTTTTTAACCACAGTGCCAGCAGCGGCCTGGGCCGCCAGAAACGTGGCCGCGGCTCCCGGATCTTGAGCCAGCAGGTCCCGGTCTTTGCGCGTCCAACGAAATTGGGATGACGACAGACGGTAGCCATTCGCCGCCAGCTCTATCGCAGGCTCAAGGAGTGAGGCCCAGGGTAACTGACCAAATCGCTGGTGGGCCTGCCACCAGGCATCCACCGCCCCCGGCACCGTAATCGCCGCCTCGCCGCCCCGCTGAACTGTCGGGTGCGGGCCCAGGGCAGCCGCGGCACGCCCAGAACCATTGAGACCGTGGACGTTACCGGCGGCCCCGTCATAAATTAGCCACAGACCATCGCCCCCCAGACCATTCATGTGGGGATAGGTGACCGATAGGGCGGCACACAGGGCAATGGCCGCATCTACCGCATTGCCACCCTGCTGTAATATCGCTTGACCCGCTTTGGATGCCACCGTGTGGGGCGACACCACCATACCAGCGGCTCGATTAACCGCAACCGGCTTGGGGACAGGGTCAGACGCCATAGGGATAGCAGGCAGTTAGCCTAGCCCAACCGATATCCAAACCCACGCACGGTTTTTAGATACTTGGGCTTGCTGGGATCTTCCTCCAGCTTTTCTCGAAGCCAGCGAATGTGCACATCCACTGTTTTGTTATCCCCCATAAAGTCGTAACCCCACACGCGGTCAATAATCTGATCGCGGGACCATACCCTACGGGGTCGGCCCATGAATAGCTCTAGAATCTTGAATTCTTTGGGCGATAGGTTTAATTCGACGTCATTTAAGTAGGCGCGGCACTCGTTGGGGTGTAGGGTAATTCCCTCAAATCGCAGTGCAGAGGTGTCTTCCGCCGTTGCCTTTGACTGGTAGCGACGCAGCAGCGCTCGGCAGCGGGCAATCAGCTCACGCATACCAAAGGGCTTAGATAAATAGTCATCGGCCCCAACTTCTAGACCGACCACACGATCCATTTCAGTGCCTTTAGCACTGAGGATCAAAATGGGTACATCCAGACCACGGTGTCGCACCAAGCGACAGAGGTCTAGACCGTTCATACCCGGCAGCATCAAATCTAAAATCACCAGGCTAATATCCTGGATGGCATCTTTGCTGCCATCGGCTGACCCTAGCAACTTTTCCAACGCCGTTGGCCCATCAGCCGCCACTACGATTTCAAATCCTTCTTCCGCGAGGGCTAGCGCTACCGTTTCCCTGATTAGCTCTTCGTCTTCAACGACTAAGACTCGTCCCAAACCCACACGCAACGAGGACTGGGCAGGAGCTAGCCCCCTAGAAACCATGGCCATATTATTTGTTGCCTTCATTACCTCTATGGTTGGATTCTATCAGGGATATTGCAATCCAAAACTCTGTTTGAGCGAATCATTTTCAGTAATTTTGACTACGTAATCCCGCCCATAGAGGAGACTTTGAACAACACAAACTTGAACTTTTCACCGTTTGCGTCCACCTAATAAGGCTTACGGCATTAACCAAATTTTTATCTTCTTGAGATTTTTATACGCAATTATGTCTGTTTAAACAGATATTCGCTAGCTCGGGTGAGCAAGTTTGTGGAAATGCCATTACATAGGACACCACATAGGACACCTAGGCCAGGTACGGCCACTGCCTATGGCCACTGATGGGTGGCTCGACCGTACAGTTCGGTGAGTGTGGTGAACTGCTGACATACGGTGGGGGTTAGCAGGGAGGTGTCAAATCGCCATTCCCAGTTGCCCTCTCCGAGACCCGGTGTGTTCATGCGGGCTTCGGTACCCAGGCCCAGGAGATCCTGTAGCGGGATGATGGCCAACGTGGCCACAGACGATAGGGCGAGACGAATCATGGCCCAGTGGACTGACTCTGGCCCCAGGGCACCGACAAAATTGTTTAAGCGTTGTTTTTCATAATCATTGGCGTGGTTATACCAACCAACGGTGGTGTCGTTATCGTGGGTGCCGGTATAGATTACGAAGTTGCGATCGCAGTTAAACGGCAGATAGGGGTTGCGATGGTCTGAGCCAAAGGCAAACTGCAAAATTTTCATACCCGGGAAGTCAAACCGATCCCGCAGCGCCTCCACCTCAGGCGTAATCACCCCTAGGTCCTCAGCCAAAAAGGGCAGCTTGCCCAACACAGCTTCAACCCGTTCAAACAGCGGTACCCCCGGAGCCTCAATCCACGAGCCATTTAACGCGGTCTCTTCACCTTCTGGAACGGCCCAGAACGATTCAAACCCCCGAAAGTGATCGATCCGAATTTGATCCACATAGGCCAGTGAGGTTTTGATCCGCTTGAGCCACCAGTCAAACTGAGTTTCCTGGAGAACCTCCCAGTTATAGGTGGGGTTGCCCCACAGCTGACCGGTTTCACTAAAGTAGTCCGGTGGTACCCCTGCCATCTGCGATGGCTTTAGGGTTTTTGAATCAATCATAAAATTCTCAGGAAACGCCCACACATCGGCACTGTCGTGGGCCACATAAATGGGCATGTCACCAATAATTTGAATGTGGCGCTCGTTGGCATAGGCCTTGAGGGCAAACCACTGGCGGCAGAACTCAAACTGTAGAAATTTCTGCAAAAAGATAGCATCGGCCAGTTTGGTACGCCAGGTATCCAGGGCCTCTGGCTCTCGGGTAGCAATCGCCGTATCCCAATCACTCCAGCTAGCCCCACCGTTGGCATCCTTGAGGGCCATAAACAGACTGTAGTCCTCTAACCAAAATGCCTGGGCCTGGCAAAATTCTTGAAACGCTTCGGACTCCGCGGGCTTAAAGTTTTGGGCGGCAAGCTTTAACAGCCCTAGCTTGTAGGGAATCACCCGGTCATAGTCCACCCGCTGGGTGGAAAAATTTGGCACCTCCGCCAGGTCCGTCTGGGACAATAGCCCCTGCTCTGCCAAAGCATCTAAGCTAATTAGCAGCGGATTGCCCGCCATGGCTGAATAGCACATGTAGGGAGAATTACCATGGCCCGTCGGTCCCAGGGGCAGAATCTGCCAGAGCTGCTGTTTAGAATCCGCTAAAAAATCAACAAATTCATAGGCCGTCTGCCCCAGATCTCCAATGCCATAACGACCGGGCAGCGACGTGGGATGAAGCAGAATACCGCTAGCTCTGGTAAAGGACATGGTGGAGGTGCGTGATAAGGGGTAGTTGGCAGGGGACCCTGGGCGTTATTGAAGCTTTCACAAGGTCTTGGCTTTAATCTAAGCCAACTGACTTTAGCATGGTTATTCGATGCTATGCCGTCCTATTAACACACCCTATGGACTACCGAAATCCTGCCCCCACCGTCGACATTATTATTGAGATGGTTGACCGACCCCATCGTCCAATTATTTTAATTGAGCGATTAAATATTCCCCTGGGCTGGGCCTTGCCCGGTGGCTTTGTCGACTATGGTGAATCGGTGGAAACAGCAGCAGTACGCGAGGCCCAGGAAGAGATTGGCCTCACGATTAAACTACTGGAGCAATTCCATGTGTATTCAGACCCTAGCCGAGATCAGCGCAAGCACACCATTAGCATCGTATTTCTAGCCACGGCCACCGGCAATCCAACCGCTGGGGATGATGCCAAAAACTTTAAGATCTTTAACCTGTGGGAGCTACCCAAAAACCTCTGCTTTGACCACGACAGGATCTTGCAGGACTATTGGCATTATCGACACTATGGTCGGCGACCGCTGGTGTAGCTGGGGCATGATGGGGTCAGCGACGAATGGCCCTGGGCAAACTTCTCAGCCCATCGGAGCCTGTGGGAAACTTCTACAGGAAGCCTTTAATTTATGCAATGCCCTATCCCTTAAATTTAAGACAGGTAATCTTTAAGCTATCAGTGACTTTGCGTCAAACTACGTGGACTAGATAGTATCTTATCCCTTAAGTCATAAACGAGTGGAGCCCGGCTCTGCCGTTTAACATGCTGCTGTGTCACTTTATCGCTAGACAATGCACCCCCGGACCGACACGTTGGCCATGTTCTCCACGTTTGCTACGTTTGCTGGGGATCGATTTGACATGTGGCGATCGAACCCGCGACTGGCAAGCAGTATGCAAAAGCTGCTGCTTCAAAGTCATGTGTCAGATAAATCAGAACAATTTTGGGCGCTCTATTGGTTTCGGCTAAGACATGATCATCCCGATGCCGCTGGTCACCTCTGGGCCTATTTGCAAGAACCGTGCTTTTGGGCGGCCGATGGCATTACTCGGCGCTTTACAACGGTGCAATGTTCACCAGCGGATGGGTTTCAGATTGCGATCGCAAACGTAGATCGTATTCTCGATCGGTACAGGCCTGACTTTGGCAGCAACCTCAAGGCCTATGCCCACACAGCTTTTGGCAACTGCATTCGCGATCAGCTACGGCAGCAGCAGGAAATCAACATCAGCAGCGACTGGGGGCTGTTGCGTCGGGTCAGTCAGACCCAGCTCACCCAGGCACTACTGACCGCCGGATTTGTACAACTAGGGGCATACATCCTGATTTGGCGATGCTTTAAGGCCGTTTGCATCCCTGACCTTAGCCGCACCACAGCAAGGGGCTTGCTGCCCCCGAGCCAGCAACAGTTTGAGGCCATTGCACAACGCTATAACCAGATGCGCCAGGGGCTCTCTCCAGAGCTTGCCACCATCGAGCTGGGCACCCAGGATGTCGATACCCAACGGTTGGCCATGGAGCTAAGCAAGCTGGCAAGCATTGTTAGAAACTACCTAAATCCGACGGTTGTTTCCCTCAATCAGCCCCAATATGACGATCACTCTGGCGAAGAACCGATCAATACCCTGACCTCAGATAGCACCCCCATGACAGAGCTATTGGCCTTCGAGAACGATGGTCAACAGCAGCAGTGGACGCAGCAGATTAATCAGGTTTTGAGATCTGCGATCGCAGATCTTGATGCCCCCAGTCAAAATCTGTTAGTTCTCTACTATCAAAAGAAACTAACCCAAACAGACATTGCCCATCAGTTACATAATCAACAATATCAAGTGTCTCGCAAACTCCGCCGCATCCGCCAGCAGCTACTGCTTAAGGTGGCCATCTGGGGAAAAGAGACCCTGCATATCCCCCCAGAGTCCGCCATATTAGGCAGTGTCAGCGAGGTCATCCATGAGTGGTTGCATTGCCACTACTCGCTAGAACCGCCGGAGGTATCGGAATGAGCTTGCTATTTGATAACCCTGTTCAACCCATTTTAAAGATGTCAGCAGCACCCGCCCATTGGCAGCGCTGTGAGGCCATGGCAGATCCAGCTGCTCGCTGGCGACTCTATTTACATCAGCTCGGGTTAACCGCCCTGATGGCCTGGTGCCAAGAAGAATTTGAGGGACCTGTTTTACCCTGGCCCCATGCAGCTCCGTTTGACATTTGGCATGTCGTTGACGGTTTAGCCCTACAGTTAGGCAACACCCGCATCGTCATAATATTGTCGGAAAGTATCGATGCGGCTGAGCTACAGGTACCCCAAGAATGGGTTGACCTACGGGACTGGGCCGCCGATTACTACATTGCGGCCTACGTTGATGTCGATGAAGAGCGACTGGCGCTGTGGGGCTATGGAACCTACGCCCAGCTCAAAAACCAGGGCACCTACAACCTGGCAGAACGCACCTATTCCCTCAAAGATACGAAGCTGGTGCAAGATTTTTCTGTCTTTTGGGTGGCGCTACAGCTGGCCCAGCCTAGCTATCTTGCTCCCGACCCGCTGCCCGAATTGCCCACATCCCAGGCCAAAAGCCTGCTTCAACGTCTGGTTAGCACCCCTGACCCCAGACTGGCATTGCCCATCAGCCAGTGGGGAGCCCTACTGAGCAACGACCGCTGGCGGCAGCAGCTATACCAGCAGCGGCAGCGCCCCTCCCCCGTCAGCATAGAAGACTGGCTCAATCAAATCTATGCACAAGGGTGGCAGCCCATAGAAGCATTACGACCCCAAGCCTCAGCGTCAAGGTTTCGCTCTGTTGCCAGCGGTACCGCCGTTCTCACCTGTGGTAAAAAAATTCTGCTCAACGCCACCCCCGATGAGCTGTTGCTGATGTTTAGCGTAGATATTGAAGCCAGCAAACGACGCAACATTCGCATTCAGCTCCATCCCTCTGGCGACTCTCTGCTCCCCAACAATGTTGTTCTTGCCCTAGAGCTGTCGGAAACAGGAGAACTACTTAAAACGGTTAAAGCCGGGATACAGGATGACTTTATCCAAATCCCCCCCTTTCGCTGTTCCGCCGGTCAGCGACTCAGGGTTCATATCCAACTGGCCGATAGCATATGCCAAGAAGAGTTTATTAGCTAACGTTTAGCTAACGGAACTCCGAGCAGCCATGGCCTGTCTTAGCTGCTGCTCTAGCTGTGCAAGCTCAATTCCTAAGTTCACCTCTAAGATATGGGTGGCCACCCCCCCACCTTGTTCGGCTTCTTTGAGTATGCCTAGCAGCAGATGTTCTGGCTCCAGATATGACTGGCTGTTCTGGTCATTCTGTTGCGTCTGCTCTATCTGCTCAAGCGCTAGTTCAATGACTAGCTTGGCCCTGGGGGCATAGTTTTTTTTTCCAGGTATCTCTGCCGATTGTTGTCGCCCCAACACATCCTCCGTCAGGGCCTGTACTGTGGACAAGGTAACACCTGCAGCCGCCAGTACCTGGGCAGCCACACTCTCGCCCTCTGCTAGCAGCCCCAAAAGCATGCCCTCTGTGCCAAAGGCATCTACATCAAACGGGCGAATGGCCTCTTGGCCCAATTGCAAAACAGTTTGGGTAGCCGGGGTAAAAATCTTAGCGGTGGGAATCACCATATCCATTCCTTCCGCTAATGAAAGAAACGAAACTGCCTGCAAAATGTATTCAAATGTGGCCGCATCCAGGGTGCCCCTACTGGCCACCGCGGGTCCTTCCTGTTGGTACATTTTCACCAACGATGCATAAATTTGGGCATCCCCGCCGATAAAGGATTCCATAATCCATCGCCAGCGTCTAGCCAGTTTGCGAACCGATGGACTGTTGATATCGGCTCCCTCTGTCATCTCAGCCCGGACTTGGCTCAGCAGGTCCTGCCAGTCGGCTTTGCCATCACGCCATCGGTCGTCCAGGGTGGCTTGTTGGGCTGGGGTAAAGTAGGGTTCAGTCATTGAGATCGCCTCCATTGCTTGAATTAGATTTTCAATTGCAACTGACTGGGTGGTTTTTAGATCGGTTGCGATCGCATCTAACCGACCCAGCAGCGTTTGCGACAACACCATCTGTTCCCGTAGCCGGTCTCGGTGCAGGTCAATCACCTGGGGTAAGGCAAAATCAGGGCTCTCCAGACACTTATCAATCTCCTCCAGAGAAAAGTTCAGCTGACGCAGAGAAATGATTCGCTGTAGTCGTTTGATATCTTGTTCGCCATAGAGTCGATGCCCAACATTATTGCGGTGAGATGGCACCAGCAAACCAATCTCGTCATAATAGTGCAGCGTTCGAACAGAACACCCCGTCTGCTTTGCCAACTCGCCAATTTTCATTAGGCTAGCCATGCCGTTACAACTCCCATAGTCCAGAAAAGTGTGTCAACAGGCCAATCCTAAAACCTGACGTAACGTCAGGTGCAAGGGCAATTTCAGAACTTTCCTGTCATCCCACAACCAGACTCGTAAAATTACACGATAGGCACGGGGGCGATTCCATGAAACCTATTTTTACAAAAGGGCAGCTGATCACCTGGAAAGAAGATAGGGGCTTTGGTTTTATTAAACCGAACAATGGTGGAAAAGATGTCTTCCTACACATCAGTGTGCTGCCCACAACCAGTCGCCGCCCAAAGGTCGGAGATACAATTTTGTATCAGCGAGTAACAACCCCAAAAGGAAAAGTTCGGGCGGCAAAAGCCTCAATTCAAGGGGTAGTTTCTCGGGCACCAATAGCTAATCAACAGAAGCCTAGACAACGGGCAATCCCTAAGCTTAGGAAAAGCGGATATTTGGATAAGATTGTCGGTCTGCTCGCCCTATCTGGTGTTGTGATAATGACAATAAAGTTTGGATTTATTTACTCTCCTGATCCGATTACAGTCGTTACCAAACCTGAATGTAACATCAAGGGCAATATCTCTATTGATGCAAACGGCAAGCCTAATCCGGACAAAAAGTTTTATCATCTCCCAGGCATGGAAGATTACGACACCACAACAATCAGACAAGAGTATGGAGAAAGGTGGTTTTGCTCAGAGGAAGAGGCCATCAACAATGGCTGGACCAAAGCACCGAGATGATTTGTGTCAATGCAGCGGTTCAACAGTGCGGGGGGTGTGCTCCATGGCGCTCCGATTAGCCGAAAGAAACAAATCCATCAGCCCATAAACCGCTGATAGCCGCGCACCGGGGTACATCAAAAGTCCAATCGTTATCCGCTGAGTCATAGATTGTCAGAAATGACATCACATAAGTCGATTTTGACACTGGTTTTTCACTTTGAGAATTAATACTCTAGAGAGTGTGAACTAGCAAAGGACTCCAACCATGAGCCACGACTCTCAAAATTCAGCCTTGTTAACCGCTGTCAATGAAGCGAGTGCGCGATGGAAAACAGCCTTTAACAAAGGGGATGCGGCAGGCTGCACAGCTCAATATGAGCCATCAGCCACCATGGAGGCCATCCCCTTTGGCACGTTTGTCGGACAGAAAAAGATCCAAGGCTTCTGGCAACAGTTGATTAACGATGGGTTTTCTGATGTGGAGTATATTGACCCCAATATCGAAGTTATGGATGACACATCAGCTGTATTGTCTGCAAAATGGAAAATGAACAAAGCCTACGGAGTCATTCATAGGGAGCTATGGGTCCTACAGGCAGATGGTACAGCGAAGTTAAGAGAGGATAGATTTGAAGCTGAAGGTTAACAAGTTTTATCTCTTTGATGGAAAAACAGGGGCCAAAGACGACAGAAGAGCTACATTGGTTTAGTAGAGAGGGTCTGCTGTATCCAGTAACCGAGCTTTAGCCATGAGATACTCGCGAATTGCAGCATCTTCTGTTAACCCAATCGCCTGTAAATAGGCTTGATGTGCCGCCGATTCATCGCCTAGTTGGGCCAGAAGATGGGCCCGTAGCGCCCAGTAAGGCTGATAGTTCTGGATTGCTTTAGGGGGCATGGCATTGAGTAAGGCTAGACTGGGGCGAATGCCTTGGGTTTCTGAAATTGCCACCGCATGCCCCACCCTTGCCCCAATCGTTGGCGACACTTGGATAAGACCCGTATATAGCTGAGCCAATGTCTGCCAATCTGTCCGTTGGGTCACTGCCCGCTGAGCGTGGACCGACTGAATGGCCGCTTCCAGTTGAAATCGGCCTAGCTTTCCAAAGGTTGAGGCGTTGCGCAACTCGCACTCTGCCTGCTGAATCATTGGCTGAGACCACAGCGTAGTATCCTGTTCCGACAGAGGCACATAGTCTCCTGTGGAAGTTCGTCGCGCCCGGTGCCGGGATGAACAATAGAGCATCAGGGCCAACAACCCTCTCGCTTCTGGTTCATCAGGCAGCAGCTGCACACAGAGCTGAGCTAGCCAGATGGCCTCGTCCGCCAGACCCTTATGCCGTGGATCGCCCCCTGTCACCGTATCCCAACCTGTTGTATAGGCTGCATAAATCGCTTCCAAAACAGCCTCTAGCCGCTCAGGTAACTCCTGGGGATTGGGTAGCGTAAAAGGAATACCTGCATCTCGAATTTTGGCCTTAGCACGCACTAAGCGCTGTCCCATGGTGGTCGGTGCCACCAAAAAAGCAGACCCAATCTGGGCAGCGTTTAACCCCATCACTGTTTGCAACATCAGCGGCGTGCGAATGGCCACATTGATGGCAGGGTGAGCACAGATAAACAACAGCTTTAAACGCTCATCAGGAAACGAGAGCTCATCGAGTACGTCCGGCGTCGTTAATCCAGTGAGATTTAGGGTACTGAGCAGTTTGGTATGGGTTTGGGAGCGTCGGACGATGTCAATCAGTCGTCGCCGCGCGGTCACCAGTAACCAGGCCTCTGGATTGTCGGGAACGCCCCTGTCTGGCCAGATGCTGAGGGCTTTAAGAAAGGCATCGCCGAGGGCGTCTTCTGCCGCTGTGATGTCTTGCGATCGCACCGCCAAATAGGCCACCAACCGCCCATAGGAATTGCGCGCTGCCAGATCCGCCGCTCGACGTGCCTCCATACTACCCCCGAGGTGCCGTTTGTTGCCAAGCCGGTAACGCCTCAATCCGGTCATACCAGGCCCGAATATGGGGATACTCCCCCAGGGGAAACTGGGCCGGAACAGCATAGGTTAAATCACCAGCCACCGAAAAATCCGCCAGGGTAAGGGTGTTATTCACCAAATATTCCCGATCAGCCAGGTGGGTGTTTAATACCTGCGCTTCCTTGTGAAAGGTTTTAAGCGCCTGTTGTTCCACTTGAGGGTCGGGCTCTCCTAGCTGCAGTACTTTTTTAACCAACCGCTCATAGTTTAATGGCTGACAGCCCTTTGCCCAGTGGGCCAGCTGCCAGCTTTGCCAACGCATAATGTCAGCTCGCTGCTGGGCATCATCGGGCCACAGCGGCGTAGAAACCTGGCTGGCCAAGTATTGCATAATCGCATTAGATTCCCACAGAACAAAGTCTCCATCCTGGAGTACAGGAATTCGTCCGGTGGGGTTAAGGGCCAGAAAGTCTGCCGTACGCTGATCACCCTGGGGGAGATTAATCAGCGCCAGTTCAACGGACAGCTCAAGGTAAACGGCAACAACCTGGGCTCTGCGAGAATTGGGGGAGGGGGGAAAATAATACAGTTTCATGGCAGTCTCCTAGTTTTGCTCCATCCCTATTTGCTCCATCCCTAACAGAGGGCGAACCTCTACTGCACAAAGGCCAGCTGCCGGACAGCGAGCGGCCCAATCCAAAGCACTATCCAAATCGGGCACATCAATCAAAAAAAATCCACCCAGCTGTTCTTTGGTCTCAGCATAGGGGCCGTCCTGCACCTGGCGTTGTCCTTCCTTTAGACGAACGGTGGAACCGGTGTGGCCAGGATGAAGTGCCGCACCGCCAGTCAGGATACCGGCTTCAGATAGGGCGGCCGAGTAGGCATTATAGGCAGGCATATGCTGCCCTCGATTAGCAAAGTCCTGTTCCGTTTCGTAAACCAAAATCGCATATTTCATAGGATCAACCTGACTTAACGTGGAAATGGCCAGAGCGTAGGGACTTTTTCCCATGCTCTACTTCTATGACGAACAAGCTCATGCCATTTCGACAAACAGCCCCAAACACCCCATGGGGAAGTCGGCTATCTTCACAGCACATCCTCAGGCTCAGGCTTTAAGCTGTACAGACTGCCTGCACAAAATCCATTGAAGAATAACCTGCCATGGCAAAACTAATCCGTCAAAACTGGAGTCTGTTGTTGCCATTGCTGCTCATCAGCTGTCAGGATCTCACATCTGGTTCTACATCTGCGACTCAGCCTGAGATCACACAGACGGCCTGTGAGGCTAATGTCGGGTTTGCGTTTGTGGGCGGAGGTGACTTTATTGCGGGTAGCGATCGCAACGAACGCGACTATGCCTATCGCATTAGCGCCGAAGGGTTTGCAGATGCTCCCGAGGATGTAGCTGCAGCCGAAGCGGGCTACCGTAGACGAGGTTGGTTTGAGCGAGAACCAAGCAGGCGCACAGAGACCCTACCAGCTTTTTGTATCAGCAAAAACCTGGTTACCAATGCAGATTATCAGGCATTTGTGCAGGCAACCGGGCACCGGGCACCGGGTATTTCAGCAGCAGAGTACCAGGAACAGGGCTTTTTGGTCCATGACTACAGCGAGGTAGCACCCTACCTATGGCAAGGCGATCAGCATCCGGCAGGCCAGGAACAGCATCCCGTGGTGCTAGTGTCCTTCGAAGATATCTTGGCCTACGCTGAGTGGCGTGCCCGTCAGGACGGTGTCAGCTATCGATTACCAACGGCGTTGGAATGGGAGAAAGCCGCCCGGGGAACCGATGGGCACTATTTTCCTTGGGGTAGCGAGTGGCGCAACGATGGCACAAACTGGGCGAAAAATGGCCCCTATGGAACCAGTGAGATTGGGGCTTATCCGCTAAGTCAAAGCCCTTATGGCATTGAGGACATGGCAGGCAATGTTTTTGAATACACCAACACGTTGGTTAAAAAATCGAATACTGAGGCTGACGTTTTACTCAAGGGCTGCAGTTGGGATGACTATCCTGGCTTTTGCCGCGCAGCCTATCAGCACGATCGCCCGGTAGATTCTCGGCACATCCTATTTGGGTTTCGCCTCGTGATGGAGGGTAGTTAAGTCTTACCCATGGGCACTACAAACTCAGCTCAAAGGTTTTTACCAGGTAAAAAACTGCCTCACCCTTCTTTTCTGACTGAACGAATTGGAACACTCCCTAACCATTTGCAAGACGCCATTGATGAAGAACTACAAATGGTTTTATATATTTGATTTTCTGTCCAAAACCAGGGGGTTCACTTCAAGTGGTGAGCTTGTACAGTAGAAGGGTTGTATGTTGCGATCGCACCCCATGAGCACCGCCGTTGAATGGACAGCCGAAGCTAAAGCTCGATTGAAGGAAATTCCATTTTTTGTCCGTCCAGCCGCCCGCAAAAAAATTGAGAAATTTGCCCAGGAAGCAGGCATAACCGAAATTACTGCCGAAGTCTACGAGCAGGCCAAGCAAAAGTTTGGATAATAAACACAACCATTCACTGTGGATAGATAAAATGGGACGTTTGCGTTGGCTATGTTTACTTAGCCTGGTTTTACTTCTACAAGCCTGTAGCAGCTTTGATACCATTCCTCCCCAATCGGTGGTCGAGCGTGGTCTGGCGATGAAAATGGCCCAAACTCAGCAAACGCTGATCGCTCACCTTGCCCCCAAAGTGCCCCAGCTACCTAACTTTAAGCTACGTCATGTAGACGTTACCCTGCGAGAAGCTCAGGACAAGGATACATTCCATATTCAAGGAACCTATGAGGCTATTATCCAGCTAACCAGCCGAGAGAAAAAAGAATCTGGTCCATTTGACCTTTACATCGCTAGGGAAAGGACAGACGATACCGTCAGTTGGTTTTTGGTATCTAACAAGCGTAGAGAACTGTTGATAACAAATCCTGCATAACACAGAAATAGGAACGTAGGTCGAAATGCTCCTATAGCAAGCTATAACTTTTATTCTTTTAGGCTCGGAGATTATCTCAATAACAGGCCCACCATAACAGGATGACCTACTAGGCCAGAGTAAAGAGAGCGATTTTATATTTTTTGGCGATCGCAAGCACCAGACTCAACCGCCTCAGAAATCACCGGAACACTTTCCCATAGGCTTTCAGATTATGGTTTTATTATTTGTTGCGATTCGGAATGCCTCCAGCCTATGGTGTTGAGCAAAATCCCTAAAGACTCTGTAGTGTTTCGTCTCCCACCTGGGGGCCGCTGGCCACAAACTTTTTGGCTGAGCGAAACTTGTCAGTTTCTCTCAACTGCTGACTCATAAACCGGCAAATCTCTAACAAAATGTGGGGTCGCTGTGTGGTCAGGCTAATAAACCGCTGTTTCTCTAGCTTCAGTAACAGACAGTCACTTTCTGCGATCGCACCGTTCCACCGGGGCGCATCATCAAACAACGCAATCTCTCCAAAGTAGTTGCCCGTTACCAGTTGTTTAATCTCTCGCTGTTCATCGTCAACGGTTTTAACAATCTGCACCGTTCCCGAGGCAATGATATAGAGGTGCGAGCCCCAGCTGCCCTCTTCAAACACCGTATCACTGGCCATAAACTGCTGGGGTTCTATGGCATCATCAATCAGCAACAGCTCATCTAAAGAGAGATTTTGAAACAGGGCGACATCTTTGAGAATGAGTAAGCGATTCATAAGGGTGTCGGGGGTGGAGGGTTGTAGGGCCGTATAGACGTCCTGTAACAGTGGCGGTGTTGGAAATAAATCGCGGGCGACAGCCTGTACCACTGGGTCCACATCCTTTAATGAGGCCCTGGGAATTTTTGCCAGGGCAATCAAAGCACCGGCCCGCAACCACCGATCCTGGGACTCAATGGCTTCTAATAGAATGGTATATCCCTTATTGCGTAGCCAGCTGAGGGACGGTTGAATGGTGGGATTGGTGCCTGTGCCGTCCTGCTCTAGCAGGGGCAGCAGCGGTAGAACAAACCGGCGATGGTTGAGGGAGGCTAGCACTTCCACCGCATTGGAGCGATCGCGACGGTCGGTGGTGGCAAAAATTTGATTGACGGTGTTGACGGTGCGGCTGTGGCCCAGGCTGGCGAGAATGTAGAGCACCTTGTTGATTAACCGCTGGTGATAGTCGGCAATGGCAACGGCCAGGGGCTGCCAGTTGGGGTCAGCTGAGGGAATTTGGGTCTGCCAGCGTCGGGTGTGGGCCACCTGCTGGAAATCGTTGGCCAGGTGGGCGTAGAGGATATCGCTAGCGCGGCGGGTGCGAATTTTACCGATGGTTGCGATCGCACCTCTCTCCCTATCCGTCCCCAGCTGCGCCTTAGCATCGTCTAACCCCCCCTTAGCCGCTAGCCAGTTGGCCGCCTGCTGCCTAACCCGAGGATGGGTGTCCCCCAACGCCGCTGCCAGGGGGACTAGCTCGGTTTCATTCTGCTGCCATAGGTTCAGGGCCGCAATCCTGACGCCGGGTTGGCTGTGGATAAAATGCTGTTGCGCCAGTTCCAGGGCCCTGGTGCGAGTGGTCTCAGACAGCTGGTCACCCAGGGCGGCCAGTGTCTCTAACCCCAGCTGTTTGGTTTCTGCGCTACCCTCCGGCAAAAGCCGGGTGGTTAATAGCTCCAGCAGTGTGGCATCCGCGCTGCGCGCCACCACTCGGATCACGGCCTTGGCCACACCCTCGTCGAGCATAGACGGCTCTATGGCTGCAAACCGGCTGGTATCAAGGGGAGGATTGGGCGACGTTCCCTGGAGTCGTGCCACCAGGGCCAATGACCGCAGACTCGGATCGGTGTGCTCGCTCAGCTCATCTAGCTGCTGCTCTGCAATGGGCTGCTGCTGCACCATCAAGATTTCTAATGCAGTTAGCCGACAGGCTAGGGGTTGCTCCGGACCTAGCTGTTCTTGCCACACCGCCCAAAGGTCACCTGCCCCCTCGTTGGGTTGGGTGAAATCAAAACCGGACCCGTCTGTGCCGCTATCCTCAAACCCTTCACTAAACAACATCACTACTGCTGAGCGCACCTGGCGATCTGCCCCTGGCAATAAGGTGAGCACATCCTCTAAAAACTCTCCAGGATTGCCAAATCGGGTGGCTAATTCTAGCCCTTTGATTTGGTCGTAGCGGTCTCCCCCTTGCAGCAGGGTTTGAATTGTGGCCCTCAGGGGTAACACTGCCTGGCGACTGGCTAGCTGATCTAAGTCAATGGCATCGGTGCGAATAAGATCTTCTAGACCAGCAGTGTAAAAGCGCCCCATGGGCAACCGCACAGCTAGAAACACGACCACGAGAGCGGTGACCACCCAGGTGATTTGCCCCAGGCTAAGGGTGTGCTCGCACAGCCAGAGAAACATCCCGGCACAGGTCAGCCCCATGGCATAGATAAAGCCATCGCTGAGGGTGCGAATGCGGCCCATATATTCCTGGGGAATGGCGTTGTAGTTGAGCTGGTGTACCGGCAGGTTAATGGCCTTGTACAACGCGTCGCCATTTAGCTGCAGCCCGATGGCGGCGGGGAGCTGACCGTTTACCCCTAACCCCACAAACGCCATCAGGGTGGTGATGGGAAATACTGCATTCATCCGGGCCACCCCCAGCCACCGCAGCAGCGGTCGGGTTAACCCATAGAGCACGACCATTTGCACAATGCTCACCACCACCCGCATCAGCCCTAAAAAGCCGGTTAAGGTGCGCTGGCTAAACTCCTGGCCGTAGATGCTAAACCACAGAAATTCGGAACTGAGATAGACGATCACCAGCAGAAAACTGCTGGCGGCCAAAAAGATGACCAGGGGATAGCGTTTGGCTAATTCGGGGAATGACCGCAGCGACTCGATCACGCCGATGCTCTCGGTGGTCTGGGTACTGAGGGGGCGCTGGGTGCGGTCAAGGTACGTTAGCTGGAGCAGTGCGATCGCAATTACTACCGGCAAACACAGCAAGATATCCGGCGTACTAAGCCACCGCGATAGCCCACCCACCAGCCCTCCCCCAATCAGGGTGCCAACAGCCTGGGCAATACCAATGTAGGGGGCATACTGCTTATACTCCAGCGTTGTGAAGTAGTCGGTCAGCAGACTCGGGTAAAGAATATTGTTACAAATATCCCACTGAAAAAAGCTGACAGCCAGCAGTCCGTAATACACCGGGGCAATGTTTAGAGGGAGGGTCAGTCGCACCGCAATCACCAGCCCCAGCAACACCGCCAGTACCCCACGGAATAGCATGGGGCTGCGCACCCGCTGCACCACCTGGCTCACACAAATGTAGGCAGGCATTGAGCCCAGGCCAATCAAAATAAAGGCCAAGGGCAAATGATCCGCCCCCATCTGGCTGACAAAAATAGAATTTGCCACCGCGATCGCCATGACATTTTGCACCAGCACCGTCACTGCAAGCAGCAACAGCTGGATTAGACGACCATTTTGGATAGACTGCAACGCGGTTAGCATCAAATACGGTATGTCATGCCCATACATACTATTAACTAATGGTCATGACGGAAATTGGACCACTAGATTTCTTAGATATCCATTAGATATCCAACGTCCTAATTTTCCTCCGTAGGGACGTTCCATGGAACGTCCCTACACGGATGGGGTTTCCGTATCCTCCACCATGGGTTGCACCGGACGGGGCATCCGATCAATCGGTTCAATGGTCTCTAGCTCATCCCCTGTTCCGGCTCCCAGGGTCTTAAACTTGCGGGCACTGACCAAAACCCGGCTTTCCAATGACCCCACGGCCTTATTAAAGGTATCGACCGTGGCATCCAACCCGCGACGCATCTTTTGTAAATGGCCCGTAAACACCCGCATACGCTCGTAGAGTTCTCGCCCCAGGCTGCTAATCTGCTGAGCATTTTCCGTCACCGCATTCTGCTGCCAGCCATAGGCCACCGCCTTCAGCAGCGCAATTAACGTGGTTGGCGTCGCCAAAATCACCCGCTGGGCTATGCCGGCTTCAATTAAGCTGGGGTCCTGCTCCAGGGCGGCACTAAAGAAAATCTCCCCTGGTAAAAACAACACCACAAACTCAGGACTGGGCTGAAACTGATCCCAATAGGCCTTCTGACTCAGCTGTTGAATATGACGCCGTACCTGCTGGGCATGCTCCTTGAGCTTAACAAGTCGCTGGGGCTCATCTGTAATATCCAGGGCTTCTAGATAGGCAGACAGAGGGGCTTTAGCGTCTACTACAATGCGACGCTGCTGGGGAAGCTGTACCACCATATCTGGGCGCAGGGCACCGTTATCCGCCATCACCTGCTGGGTAAAGTCGCAGTGCTCCACCATGCCTGCTATTTCCACCACCCGCTTTAGCTGGATTTCACCCCAGCGCCCCCGCACATTGGGAGCCCGTAGCGCCTTGGTTAAATTGGCGGTTTCTGTTTGTAACTGCAGCTGCCCCGTAGCCAGCTGGGTAATTTGCTCACTCAGCTGGCTATAGGTTGATAGACGATGGCGCTCCAAGTCTTGCAAATAGGTTTCCACCTTGGTTAAAGACGACCGCAGCGGCTGCACCAACCCATCAATGGCCTGCTGTCGCTGCCGTAGTTCGCTGCTTGACTGGGTGTGAACCTGCCCCAACTTAGTCTGGGCCAGGTTCAAAAATGCCTCATTATTGGTTTGCAGTGCCTGGGCAGACAGGACCTTAAAGGCATCCGCCATCCGTTCTCGGGCCTGATGCAAGAGGGTAAGTTTTTCATCGGTGGCTTGCTGTTGCTCGTGCTGCTGGGTGCGGGCTTGGGCTAGCTGAGCCATTAGCTGGCTATTTTCTGTTTGCAGATGCTGTATCTGGTTTTGCAATTGCTCTGTTCGAGCGGCCTTGGTTTCCGCAGCAGCCCGCTGAGCAGCCGCTGTTGTGATCGCCTGCTGCTGCTGCTCCAGGTCTGTCTGCATCCTGTGAATCTGCTGACGCAGCTCGCCCAGCTGAGTATCCTTGTTGTGTAACTGCTCAACCATGGTGGCGCGCTCGGCAACCAAATCGTTTTTAGCGCGCTCCCGCACGGTCTGATAGCGCGACTGCCAGACAACCCAGCTGGTTGCACAGCCCACCCCCGCCCCTGCCAGAAAGAATACCGGCCACTGCATAGATCAAGTACATAGTTACTATTGCACCATAGGGTAGCACCCTGTTCATCAATCGTAAAATCGGGCCCACACCCAGCTGTAAAGCTTAAGGGTTTTAGGAGATCGCGTTCATTCAGTTACAGCGACCGGGTACCTTCAAAGAAGGTATGAATAAGTGTTGATGATAGAGGCCGACCGTTAGTCGTTAACCACAAAACTAACCGCAGATTGTTAATTGTATAAACGAGCCACATAAACGGTTTGAGCTACGTGTCTGGCCTTGACGCCGGTTCACATCCAAAACTTAGGTGTCTCCTACAAGAAACTCAGGGTTTCAACTTTGATGTGGTTTATGTTTTGATAAGAGCTGGCCTTTTAGACCTACACGTCAACATCCAGTTACATCCACCGTCGCGACTCAGCCGCAACTCAATTCGTCAAGAGCCTTATAGGGAATGACCGTTAAAAGCCCACCAGAGAAATCCGTCAGACCTCCAATATTGGAAAAGCTGCCAAACTACGGAATCCAAAGCGACGAGTGCCCTCGACGGGCAAAAACGCAGCTGGACTTTATCATGCTGGCAGCTGAGGCCCTTGAGCTGAATGCGTCTCAGATTATGCTGGCAGCCATTAGAGATTTGGGACTACAGGATGTACTTAGAAGTCGAGTCCATCTATGGCGGTTGCGCAGCACTAATCCCCTACGAAAATTTAATCAGCGGCAGCCCCTCACCCTAGAGGAAGCCAAGGCTCTGGTGGTGGTGGTTTGTTACCTATGTCGTAAACTAACGGTTCTCATCCGTCAGCTGTTTTTGGGCTATCAGCAGCTGCAAGACCAGCAGCTTTCCCTCGATCACCATTTTCGTTTGGCCAAATACCTCAAGCGTTTTCGCGCCCATTTCCGGGCTCGCATGAATCCTAAGCGAGCGATGGTGCTGGCCTACAGCACAGACGAAAAACTAGATGAGCTGGCGCTTTCGTTGTTGACCCAGCTGCTGTTATGCACCGGCACCCGTGGCGAAGAACGACTTTGGGCCAGTCTCTTTGATGGGGAGATATCATGACCATTCAACGCCAGTACGTGCTGCCTAACTGCAGTTTGATTTTAGAAGGCCTGAGCACGGACGATTTTAACGTGCTGTCTGTTTTGGCCAATGCTGAATTTAAGATCATTGGGGTTGAAAAGTCCCTGGAGGGCGGCTCGGAGTTTTTTAAGGCTCTGATTGTGGCGGTGAGTGCCTACTGTCAACGTTTGCTAAGCGGTCTTGAGCATCCTGAACACATGGATTCTCAGTCGTCGCTTGTGGCGGTTGAACCTGCTGACGGACAGTATCATCGCCTGATTCTCAAACCCGAGCTCCTGAGTGAGCCATCGGATGACTCGTCAGAAAAATCTTCTGAGGCCAAGACTATTCAGCTATCTACGGTACAGCTGTTTGATATGGCTGAAGCCATCGATCAGTTCTACGCCGATGCCCAAACCCTGCCCGACTTCTCAGTAAATTTAGCTCCCCTACCTCGAAAATATGTCAGGGCCGCAGAACCCCTGGCTCAACGGGCAATTCCTCCTCTGCTAGGGTTTGGAACGTTGGCTGTAGCTGCCCTGGGGTTATTCTTTCTACCCGTCCCCGAACTGGTGGAGCCCGAAGGTCTAGAGCCGCAAGATGTCCTAGAGGAGCCGCTGACAGAGCCCCTAGAAGATGGGCCCACTGGCTCTGTTGACGAGGAGGTGCCCTCTACCGATGCCCCAGATGGGGCTGCGACCACTGGCGCTAGTCCGATTACCGATAGCGCTCAACTAGGGGCTTTGCAGCAGCAGGTGCAGCAGCAAATTGTCGATGCGTTGCCAGACGAGACTCCCTTTGAGCAACCCCTAAGCTATCAGGTCTCGGTGGCTCAAAATGGCGATATTGTTGCCTATAATCCCCTAGACAGTGCTTCATTAGAAGATTTGGACAGTACGCCCCTGCCGGCCCTGACCTATATTCCAACGGAGGGTGCGATCGCAGAATCAGTGGCTCAGTTTGAAGTTACGTTCGCCCCCGATGGCACGGTTGAAGTCGTGTCCGATCAGCCACTTGCCCCCGAGACGGTTGCTCCCGAGACCGCTACCCCTGAGATTGTCCTCCCCGAGACCGTCTCACCTGATGCGATCGCGCCCGATACGGAAACTCCCAATCTCGAAGAAGACCTCCCAGCAGAAGAGTCTAACGATGACGCCCAGTCGTCCCAACCCCCTGGTGAAGCTGCGAACCTGTCCACCGCCGCTGGTGCCTCAGACAAACTAGTCACCTCTGTGGTCACCCCCATTCAGGATGTTGATCGTATCTACGAACTCAACCAGGAACTACGCCGAACCATTATTAGTAATCGGACCCCAAACTGGTCCGGACCAGAACTACGCTATCGTGTTCGTCTAGATAACGACGGTAATATCACCGGTTACGAAGCTGACACAACAGCGGCCAACCAATATGCAAATGATTTCAAGCTACCCAGCCTGGTCAAAGAGGCTCCCACCGAAAAACCCCAACTTGATTTTTTAGTCGTCATTAACGACGCCAGTGTGGTGGAGGTCAATCCTTGGGACGGATGGCCCTAGACCGCTCAAATGTCACCCTCAAATTTTGGTCTGACCACCAGAGTTAGTTAACTGTTGATACGGCTAGAGGTTCCATCGCTGTGTCTGATGAGCAATACCCCGAACTGCCCGCACCTTACCCCATACCTGAATCTGCCCCGACAGTTGCAGCCGCCCCCCCTGCCCGTCGTCGCTGGGTGGGCTACGGGGCAAATATCTTACTGGGGTTAGGGCTTTTGCTGGTGGGTATTCCCCTAGCCTGGCTCATCGGCATTGGTGCAGCCAGAGTGATTGCCGCACCAGGCAAACAAATGCCCCTACAGGAAGTTACCCTGCGTCGGACTAACCGGGTGATTACCGAAATCCAGCGCTTGCCCAGCCGTTGGCAGCCCACACCGCCACCCGAGACCCGCATCGAGCCCATTCCCATTCCCACTCAACCGATTAATCCTTTAACTAAACCGCCTGCCGCACTCAACGCGCGAGAACGGCAGATTGCCAATGAAGAACTAGCCGCACTCCAACAAGAATTTGAAACAATCCGTAAACGTTTGTTTGACCTTGAAAGTAAACTCGGGCAGGCTCAGTCTACCGCCGAGGTAGAGAGTCGGTTAGCTAATCTAGAGCAGCGACTAACCTCCACTCAACAACTGCCCTCGGCCACATTACCCGCCCCGCCCCAAGCATCTCAGGTCTCTCCTCCCAACATCCAAAATGAGTTAAGTGCCCAACACCCCCTACTAGAGACCACCGAACTCAAAATCACACTGCCTAGCGATGCCCTCTTTGCCTCCGGAGAGGCCCGTCTCCTGGCTACTGCCCCAGGTCTGCTTAATAGTATTTTTGAAGACCTTAACCAATACCCAAATGCCACAATTCTGATTGGTAGTCATACCGATGACCAGATGGAACCGACCCAAAGCCTTACCCTGACCTTTCAGCAAGCAAACGCTCTCAGGGCATACCTATCCGGTAATTTGCCCGACCATCGCTGGGTTACCATCGGCTATGGCCAAGGTCGTCCGCTCACCGACAATGACACCCCCCCTTTACGCCAACGCAATCGCCGTATAGAAATTGCCATTGATCGCCGTTAAGGTCATGCTGATAGTCAACCCATTGATTCAGTCCCCTCCACCCCAGTGTTCTCTCCCACAATGAAAATTGTCTACTTTGGTACTCCACAGTTTGCAGTGCCTGGTCTTGTCCGTCTACTCAAAGATCCTGACTTTGATGTTATTGCCGTCGTGACCCAGCCAGACAAACGACGAGGACGGGGCAGTAAAGTTACCCCATCCCCGGTCAAAACAGTGGCAACAGAAATGGGCATTCCTGTATTACAGCCTCAAAAAATTAAGAAAGACACCGAAACCCTTAACTTTCTGCGTGCCACCCAAGCCGATGCCTTTGTTGTCGTTGCCTATGGGCAAATTCTCTCCCAAGAGATTTTAGATATGCCCAGGTTAGGGGCAATTAACGGTCACGGCTCCATTTTGCCCACCTATCGCGGGGCCGCACCGATTCAATGGAGCCTCCACCATGGAGATACTAAAACGGGGGTGACCACAATGCTTATGGACGCCGGGATGGATACCGGTCCAATGCTGCTGGAAGAAACTATTCCCATTGGTCTATTGGATAATGCCTGGACCGTTGCAGATAAACTATCCAAACTAACGGCTGAGTTACTCTTAAGCACCCTTCACAAACTCGATGGTCAGGCGATTCGCCCCATTCCTCAAATTGAAGAACGCGCCACCTATGCTCCGCTCATAAAAAAAGCCGACTATACTATCGACTGGCAGGGAACCGCCCTGGCCATACACAATCAAGTGCGTGGCTTTTACCCCAACTGCGTCACTCAGCTACGGCAGCAGCCTCTCAAAATTAGCGAAACCATTCCGCTCTTCGATGACGTTTGGCCCCAGCTACCCGAAGATTATCAGCGCCTAAAGCAGTTTTACACTCCCCTTCAGCCCGGTCTCCCTGGCAAAATTGTCGCCCTCTGGAAAAACCAGGGCCCAGTCATTGGCACCGGAGAAGGCCATATATTACTGCGGCAGCTACAGCCTGCGGGCAAAAAATCCCAATCGGGCTGGGCGTTTGCCAATGGCAGTCGCCTGGAAGTAGGCGAACAGCTAGGACTGCCATAAAAGAAAAACCCCCGGTCATTAACCAGGGGCTTTGTGGATGTCCAGAAGAAGGTCAAACTCTAATAGCCGGGACCTAACCAGCAGCTAAATATCCCTGAAATGTTGCCTTACGACGACGCAGATGCTTCAGGGCCTGCTGCTCTAGCTGGCGCACACGCTCGCGACTAATGCCCATGCGCTGTCCAACTTTTGCCAAAGAAAGCTGAGTGCCATCCGTAAGACCAAATCGAAGATTGATCACTTCTTTTTGTTGGGGCGTCAGCTCTGTGAGCATGTTGCGAATATCCTGTCGCAAAGACTGCTGCACTGTGTAATCCTCTGGGGAAACAGTGTCATCTTCTAGCAGTTCCTGCAGCTCAGTATCTTGATTGTCACCAATGCGAACATCCAAGGAAATGGGCTGACGGGACATGGTCAAATATTCCCGTACCTGTTCAGCCGTTAGCTCCAGCTCCTGACCAATTTCAGCAACCGTCGGGCTACGACCCAGCTTCTGAGCTAAAACCCGTTGCTCACGTTTAATTTTGTTGAGCTTCTCAGTAATGTGAATGGGTAAACGAATTGTCCGAGATTGCTGAGCAATGGCACGGGTAATTGCCTGACGAATCCACCAGTAGGCATAAGTAGAGAACTTATAGCCTTTCATGGGGTCAAACTTTTCCACTCCGCGCTCTAGACCCAAGGTGCCTTCTTGAATCAAATCTAGAAACTCTAGATTACGCTTTTGATATTTCTTGGCCACAGCCACAACAAGACGGAGATTGGCCTCAATCATCTTGCGCTTTGCTCGCTGGCCGTGGCGTAGCTGGTGAGATAGCTCTGATTCAGAAACAGCAGCAGACTCGGCCCACTCAGCTCGGCTGGCATCGCGACCGAGTTCTTCGTCTAACGTATCCTTTATTTCCTGCAAGGCCATCAGTCTCTGCACCTGCTTACCCAAAACAATTTCCTCTTCATGGGTAAGTAGAGGTACGCGACCGATTTCCTGAAGATAGGTGCGGACAGTATCAGTACTGTAGGCAACTGGGGAAGTTCGTTTTGGGGCTTTCAGCTTAGACATAGCTTTTAATAGACCTCCGCTGGAAAAAAGTGTGTCGGTGTAATGGCCTTAAACGTTGAGACCGCAGGTTGAATAACTAATGATGACCTGTAACTATATACGCAGAGCACAACAAACCGGATTGCAATTAAGTAGATTGCTCTAAAATCCGTTTCCAACGCCTAGGCTGAGGCTAAACATGTACCTAATTTCTGAAAAACGAACTCAAGTCGGATTCATTATGAGTTTAATTTTACCCTAGGTCACAGGATTAAATTCACTAGATGAAACATCTCTCATGGAACGCTCAGACATCTCTCATAAAACACATCTCCATGGTCATTACTCTAAGCTCATCAAATGAGAAATCAACATGGACTAAGATTAGATGTGCCTGAGAGAGTAGGAGTGAATGACAATCTCGACATAATTAGTGTAACTCAGACGTTTGAGTGCATAGGGTAGGGTTTTCCTTGGGCAATAACCGAACTGCAAACATCAGCCACAGTTTATCTTTTAGATTCACGTTAAATCTACTTCTAACACCTGTTAACACATGCATTGATTAGGCATTTAGCTGGCTTCAAAGTGTAGAGATGACCCAGGAACAATTCTGTAACGCTTGGAACAACTTTTGTCTTATTTCGAGACTAATTCTAAGAATCAACATTCACCACCCATGAAATGAATAAAAATCTATGAATGAAATAAATGATGACTTTTTACCTCCAAACAAACTAAAAAATTGCTTAGGTAGCTGGATATCGAGAGATGGTATCACACTTTAGTTCAGATGTATTACTTGGGAATGGATTTAATCTTCAAAGGTCCATAAGACCCAGGGTTATTTCACAATAAGGACAGTTCATAATTTATTGGCTGCGACCCTAGCATCACTGCTTTACTGGGAACTAAATGTAACAAGGCAGCCTCCTCAAATTATAGAAAGCATGTGTGGCGACATTATAGCTCTAGTTTTCTGGGCAAATACATGGATTGTGACACCTAGGTCAATTCCTGGTAGTGTCACAGCAAATTGCGTTATTGCTAATCATTCCTTTGAATAATGTGCGATTAGTCAGTAGAAGCAGCCATCGAAGACTGGTCAGCTAGTGTCATTTAAGGCTTTCATACCCATTGCCCTACCCTAACAGGTACAACACAGCTATGTTCCAAATCTGAGCCGGATTTTTACCGCCAATAGAGGCATAGCCGTCCTGATGGATCAGGGCGGTTGCGCGTCAGATTAGCGGTTGCTGCAGGTAGCTTTCAAGGATATGCATGGTCTTAACTGACCTGACAGATGCAATGTATTCAAATATGCTGTCCAACGTATTCAGATTCGTAAATAATTTGTATAAGTAGCGGTGTTTACGTAACTCTGTCACCAGAATGTTGTTAAATAAGGACGTTCCTGGTTGGAACCACCTGGTTCCTGTAGTTGATTTGTCGTCAAGATTACTTGAGTTTTCTAAGTATTCTGAAAGGCTGTGTATCATTGGGCACCTTGAATTTAGTTGAGTACCCATTATCTATTCAGCTAATCAAGGAATTTTATGGCACCGAACAAATCCTCCAGTGGTTCATCCCACCGCTCCAGCCACAATAACGATCCAGAGTTTTGGCAGCAGCTGAATAGGGACTTCCCCTTTAAGGGTGTAGATGAAGAACAACTGCGCCAACAAACAGAGCAGTGGATAACCTGCGCTAATGAACTGTTGGGGTCGCTCCCCTCACGAGCCCAAAAAACAACAAAACGTTAAGCTATCGCCTGACAGTGTTGCCAGCCCAAATAAAGGGCTCGGGGTACATGAAAACAGCCTTTCCATTTGCCCCCCTTTAAAGACAGCAAGACGTCACCCTGACGATTTAGATAGCCAAACCATTCTCCATGGTCTGGATCGTTAAATCGGGACCAAGTGTAGTTATGAACGGTACGATACCACTGCCAGCAATCGTCTCGCTGGGTGAGACGATAAGCCAACAATAGGGCCACTAGGGTTTCTAAATGGACCCACCACAGTTTTTGGCTCCACTCTAGCTGCTGGGGGGGATAGCCCTTGCGATCTAAAAAGTAAAAAATGCCACCATATTCACGGTCCCACCCCCGCTCAAGAATTGTGAGGGTCGTATCAATAGCTCTGTTAATCAGTGCTATGTTCTGTCGACGCTGACCAATATCCATCATGAACCACATAGCCTCGATGCCGTGGCCCGGATTAAGCAATCGCCCCTCAAAGCACTCAAGGGGAGAACCGTCTGGGGAAATGTGTTCATAGACCAGGCCACTGATGGGATCTAAAAACTCCTCCATAACAGAATGTACTGTCTGATCAAGTACTGAGTCCAGACGTTCTGGTGTTAGCAACCAATCCATCTCTAGGGTAAGGTTTGCCAAAATCATGGGGACTGCCAGGGATTTCATCGGTCGAGTACCCGGATAGGTCTTATCGTACTGTCCCTTAGGATTGTCTTGGCGACGTAATACATTGTTATATGCCTGCAGGGCAATATCCTTAGCGACAGGTTCACCGCTTGCCTGGGCATATTGGCTAAACGCCATCGCTGCAAAGCAATCGGAAAAAATATTATAGGGCTGCACCAGGGGCTGTCCCTGGCGATCTAAGGAAAAGTACCAGTTGCCATCGGCGTCACGCCCGTGTTGGGTCAGAAAGTCTGCACCGTGGCGCGCTATCTCTAGCCAATCGGCCCGCTGTTCTAGCTGGTTGTATAACATGGCAAATGTCCATATCTGCCGGTTTTGCAGCCAAATAAACTTATCGGTGTCGTAAACCTGACCCTGGGCATCTAAACAAGTAAAGTAGCCACCATATTCACGATCTAACGAATTGTTCTGCCAGAATGGCAAAACTGTCTCTAGTAACGTTGTTCGATAGAGGTGGGCCAGGGCATTAAAATCAGCGGTGGATAAGCGTTCGATCAGCATTGGGATAAGCGTCGGGAAATAGGATACAAAATCTGCGTGATCACACTATCCCATTCTTTTCAAATAAAGAGATACATACAGAACATATACCGACGAACAGATAAAAAGTCTCTGTACTATCCTGTAAACCAAAGAATCAAGAGAAGTTTAGGCTGTGGTAGTTATGATGGGTTACCAAGCTCAAACTATGTGAGAGCGTTAGTCTGCTCTGCGCTTGGTTAAGGGTGCGTGTGTCTGTATGGCGAAGGTAAGTTCTTAAAAGGAAACGGTGGAGTATGGCAATTCGACGTCGAGACGTAATCGCAGGGTTATTTGCAACCAGCGGGCTTATGACCTGGGGACTGACGAGCAAAGCAGCCCATGCCTACGATGTGACCATTACCCCCACTGCTCCCCAATTAGGCGATACCATCTCCGTCATTGTGCAGGCTAGAGGCAACACTACGACAGCGCCCACTGTTACTGCCAATGGAAAAGAATATCCCAGTTTTCCATTATCTAGTAATCGCTTTCGGGCCTTTGTTCCCACCAGTCCCTTGGATGCACCAGGACGGATAGTGATTCAGGTGAACGGTGCCGAGGAAACTCGTAATCTGGCGGTGGGTTTAAGTAATCGTAACTTTCGCACTCAGCGGATCACGCTCCGGGGCAGCGGCAGTTTGGGGACGGACCATGAGTTTGACCGAGTGGATGCGTTTAAGCGGCTGGTCAGTCCTGAGCGGCACTGGAATGGCGCATTACTGCGGCCCAGTCAGGGGCGGGTTAGTTCTGAATATGGCGTTCGTCGTTATTATAATGGCGAGTTTGCTGAGAATTATTACCATCGCGGGGTAGATTATGCAGCTGGAACAGGCACTCCGGTAGTGGCCCCGGCTGCTGGCTATATTCGCTTAGTGGGTCGTGTGAGTGACGGATTTGAACTCCACGGCAATACGGTGGGTATTGACCATGGTCAGGGGCTGTTGAGTATTATGATTCACCTTAGCCGTATTGATGTGAATAACGGTGACTTTGTGAGGGCGGGGCAGCGAGTGGGGGCGATTGGCTCTACCGGCGCGGCTACTGGACCGCACCTGCACTGGGGACTCTATTTGAATCAGGTGGCGGTGGATCCGGTGCCCTGGCGTTATGGCGGTTTTGAGTAGGTAAATCAGCTGTAAGCTTGGTCTGGGCTTACCGTACCTTTGTTTCCATAAAAATTGATAGACAGAACGCGTTAGAACTGATCATTTATTGTTCTAGCGATCGCAACGCGTTGGTTATGCCGCTAACCCTGTTGGGCATAACCCTGGGGAAGGCAATCTTTGTCGTCTCTAGCAGCAGATGCTTGATTGTCAAAGGTGCGAGAGCGCAGTTTACCGCCAAAAATAGCTTTCAATCGTGACATGGTGGTTGCAGCCAGGGACCGTCGATGATAGCCAATCTCTGGCTTCCAGCGTTTACGTCCCCGTTTGCGAATCAGTCTTAGATTCTCATCTTTAGGATGCGGTGGGGCGTTACAGTTGCCATGCTGCCATATCCTGGCATGGCGATGGGGTGGAATACTGGCCTTGATATTGTTGGCTTGGAGTGAGTCATAGCAATGACGTTGATCATAAGCTCCATCCCCAGTGAAATACGAGTAGAAAAGTCTCATCCTTTAACAAGGCATTAGACGACAGCTCTTGTAAATCATGATCAGCCCGTGACTAAAGTCATGATAGATTAATTAGCCATTGTTTCAGAAATCAGCAACGGCTACCCCGAGAACAAGCAATAATTCACAGCATTTCAGACAGGTAACTCTCATGGGTTGGAAAAACTCCAGAGTCTCTACTAAACCTGCTGATGGTTAAGATTGTTGACTTATTTACGCTTTGTTGCAGTTTGAGGTTAGCTACTCAAAGCTAAGAGCTGACTATATATTGAGAGTATATTCAAAAGGAAACAGCAATGTCACTCTTTGGAGCAATCGAAGCGGGCGGCACAAAGTTTGTCTGTGCAGTAGGGACTAGTCCTGACGATCTGCGAGCAGAGATTCGGATTCCAACAACCACTCCAGCAGAGACCATTGCCCAGGTAATCGATTTTTTTCGTCAACAAAAATTGCGGTTTGGACCGTTGGACGGGATTGGTGTTGGGGCATTTGGCCCGGTTGATATCCATGTTGATTCGTCTACATTTGGCTATTTTCTTGATACCCCCAAGCCGGGCTGGCAACAAATTGAGTTTGCTGGAGTGCTTCAGCGAGAGCTAGTCACACCTGTTGGGTTTGATACCGATGTCAATGCGGCGGCATTAGGCGAGTACCACTGGGGCAATGGCCAGGGATTTGAGACTTTTTTATATCTAACCGTCGGGACAGGCATCGGCGGTGGTGCAGTGGTCAATGGTCAGCTAGTGCACGGACTGTTGCATCCTGAAATGGGTCATATTCGGATTCCCCACGATTTATCTGTCGATCCGTTTCCGGGGGCCTGTCCGTTTCATCAAGACTGTTTAGAAGGCTTAGCCTCCGGATTTGCCATTGAAAAACGATGGCAGCAGAAGGCAGCAGCACTCCCGATCAACCACCCAGCTTGGACGCTAGAGGCTCACTATTTGGCAGTGGGCTTGGTTAACTTTATGCTCACGTTTTCTCCTGAGCGGATCATTATTGGAGGCGGTGTTATGGAACAAACGCAGCTGTTTCCGATGATTCGTTCGCAGGTACGCCAACAGATGAGTACTTATCTCACAGTACCAAAGATCATGAACGACATTGATAGCTACATCGTTCCGCCCAAGCTCGGTGGCCAGGCCGGTATCATGGGCGCGTTGGTCCTGGCTCAGCAGGCAGCGTCTGGCTGATTCCAACATTGGTTCTGATGACAATAGACTTTGTTAGGCCTCAAGGGTGACGTTACGAGTTAAAACAACGGGAAGTTCGGTCTGACTGAGGCTAGCCGTATAGGCTGGCTCCAAATACTGTTGATAGGTTGTGTCCCCAGCCAGGTAGGTTTTTAGAAATGCTACACCTATCGCTTTAACATAGTCTTGTGCGAGCTCCGGATTGGGGCCGATTGCTTCTTCTGGCACGGCTAGAGTACTCGTCTGTGAATTGTGGATTGTTGAAAAGTGAGTGCCACCATCCATCAACATCAAATAGCTCTCTGGAGACTCGAGCCAGGTAAAGGGGTGAATTTGTTCGGGCAGGGCAGGGGTAACCGTATCAGAACTGCCTGAGACAACCATAATGGGCACCTCGATATTGCCCATGCCAGTAGGACCAAAGACAGCACTATCAAGCGGGTTAATTGCGATCGCAGCCTTCACCCGGTCATCGTGTAACTCCGGCAGAGGCTGCGGCAGCGACGGCACCAAACACTGTAACAACAGCGATAAATTTAGCTGTTTAATCTCGGGTGGGCAGCTCTGCTCCAGGGTGTCTAAATCAACGGTAGCACCGGCTAAAGCCAGGGTGGTGTAGGCTCCCATGGAATGCCCCAATACGCCAACGTGTTGGAAATCGAGCCGACCACGTAGGGCCGGGTCGCGTAGGGTCTCTAGCTCAGTGAGTAACGTTTGAATATCCAAGGGTCGGCGCACCATTTCCTCTGGTTCAACAACTTCACCCACTTCGCCGCTCAATAGGGCCCCGATTTGTTCGTCACTGCTGCCTGGATGTTCGACCACAGCTACGGCAAAGCCATGGGATGCCAGGTGTTTGCCTAGATAGGCCAGGGTGGTGCGATCGCCACCCAGACCATGGGAGACAACAACCAGCGGTCGTGTATCCCCTTCAGGCAGATAGAGATCGGTGGGCAATGATGTTTGTGTTAGGGTGAACAGCTGCCAGGCATTAGGACCAGGCAAGGTTAGGTCGTAAGCTGACAAGTCTGCTTTTGTATGATCGCCGCCACTCCCATGGCTAGCCTGTTCATGGATTTGTGTTGTAACTGCTTTTGTTTGGTTGATTTGATTAGTGGCGGCTCTGGCTACGCCTAGCAGGGTTTGCAAATCTACCCGCACTCCCTGAGTCGGAAAATGCTTAAGCACATTGAGGGCATTCAACCCACCGTCAGGATCCGCTGCAGCCAAGATCAAGGAGCCCCGGATCCCCAGGGCTCCATTTTGTCGTCCCTGGGTTTGGATTAATTCTCCTAGCCATTGTAAGATTGCCTCTCCCTGGGTGGTATAGAGAAACTGGGAAACCGTTACCGCATCTATATCTGCACTGGTTGACAATCCACTACGCAGTCGCTCAAGCTGCTCTGAACTGAGGAAACGACTCAAGAAGCTAAGACCGTCAGGAAGATCGCCTGTTTCCACATAGGTCGCTAGATCTGTAACTTCAATATATCGCTCCAGTGGGCCAAAGCTCGCATAAATCCGTTCTACCCCCAAAACAGGCATAGTCAATAAAAGTAATTGCAACAATCCAGTCATAGCTGCAACAAATAGAAACCGTAATCTACGATTTAGCCCAAATCTTCTTAGCATGAGAGACCCTCAAGTTATTCGTAAAGTTTGTTGTAAATAGACTGGGTATCTGGATATTTTTCTGATAGCTCAGGGGTGAGCTGCAAAAGTCTCTGCTCGGCTAGCAGAGACTCATTGAAAATCTCTTCTGTGACTAATTTGTGGCGTTCTGGCAAATCTATACAGCCAGGCAAAGTGATTGCTTGCCCCGCCTCATCAAACAGGGAGTAATGGCAAATGCCATAGTTGACCATCGCTAAGTTGTGAATTACCCCCACATCGCCGTGACCTCCCCTAAACCCGACTTCTAAAACATTTTCTCCATGGCCCTATCCAAACCAAAACCAACTTTAGTGAGATACGAATATTTTACTAAACGGTTTAGTAAAATATTCATTGATTTATTCGAATGTTCGAACTAGATAAATATCAATCTATGGACTGCTTTCAGCAGTTCGCTGCGTCCATAGCTTTTGCCATCTGACGCATTCAGAGATTAGGCCCGGTCTGAACTATGAGCGCCAAGCCATAGGGGCGTATATCTAAACAACATTGATGCCTATATCGTTTCGCCAAAGGTCGGTGGCAAGGCAGGTATCGTCGGTGCATTATCCACCTGCCCTAGAAAATTAGGAAGCTTTTCCAGATTCAGTAAAACGCGACATTTTAAGGTGGATAAGGTTGCAAAAAAGCCAGAGACCCGAACAAAACGCCTCTTGAAAACAGCGCAGTTTGCTGCTGAGAACAAACACGCGTCCGAAACAAAATAGGCTGTGCAGAGATCACAGAGGTTAGTCAGTTAAACCACCGCAAACTCCACCACCATATCGTTAAAGTCTCGGTCGCCCAGACCGCTGAGGTCCTCAAAGCCAAAGGTATTGTCTCCTAGTAGCTTGGCATGATCGTTACTGTCCGTATTAGCCCCCGCATGGCTAAAGAACACCTCATTCGCCGCTGGGTCACCGCCCGCAACCAGGAAGATCCCAAGGAAGCCACCACCGGTCAGTGCGGCAGAGAATGTGCTCACCTGGCCATTTTCTCCTGAAAGTTTTACATCTAGCTGGTTGGCCAACGCCGATTCTCTGTAGCCCGCATCGCCCGGACGTAAGATATTGCCCGTGAGGTCGTCGCGAATGCCACCATCTGCAAACTCGGTGGTGTAAAACCCTACGGTATTGGCCAGGGCCGCTTCACGATACACCGCAAATTCAACATTAACCGTACCCGTTTGACTGGTCAGGTCAATGGTCGTGGCATCTCCCACCAAGAGGTTAGTCGTGGCTGTTTGGGTAAACGTCTCTGCCGTTAGTCGGGTGCCATCACCAAAGTCAAGGGAGATTTGAGTATCGCTAACTGCCGTAGGTGTGGCCAGGTGGGCTACGCCATTGACCACCAGCTGAAACTCTAAAAACTGTCCCTCAGTCACCTGGCTATTGTCGATGCTAAAGGCGGGGGCGTAGTCATCGGCCAGCTGCCCCCCTGCCAAAATAGAGAAACTAGCAATCTGAGTACGGCTGGTGGAATCAACACTAAAGATAAGAATCTCACCGATGTCGGCAATGTTTACCTGGTCTACCCGCAGACGTACCGTATTTGCATCCCCCAGACCCGTTACTTCTAAACCAGATAAGGGGGTTAGCTTTGCCGGGTTGGTGGGTGTAGTAATAATGTCGTTGGTGAGGGTATAGGTCTCATCGGTGGCAGGCTCCTGTAGGGGGAGACTGTTACCGATGGGGTCTGTAATATTTTGACTGGCGGATAAATCTAGACCAACGGTACCGTTAAAATTACTCAGGTCTCCGCCAGCCACCGTAATGTTGTAGACGGTAGCACTGACAGCGGTCACGGTTGTCACGGTGGCGGTTGTCCCACCAGTAACAACAAAGTCAGCCCCATCGATGTTGACAATGCTTTCATCAAAGGTGGCGCGAAATACCAAGCTGTCGGCGTCGGTATTTTCTGTTATGGGTGTTTGTCGGACAATGCTCAACAAACTGGGAGCCACGTCACGACTAAAGGCGGTGATGGCCCCATCTTCAAAGCCGGTGACAAATACCTGCTGATCGTCAGGGCTAACGACTACACCGAGGGCTCCGGCTAATTCATCAGCACCGTTACCATCTTGGTCCTGAATAAACTGATTAAAGGTTAATCGCCCAGAGGCATCGCGATCAAAAACGGTCAGACCATTCTCTTCAAAACTGACAACAAATACCTGCTTGCCATCGGAGCTGATGGTGACACTGCTAAATCCGTTGATTGCCGGAAACCCGGTAACATCGGTGCCAGCAAAGATATCAGTGGCTCCACCAAACAGTTGGGCACCGTCTTCGTTATCACGCAGAACCTGGGCAAAACTCAGTGTACCATCGGCATTACGGTCAAAGACCGTCAGGGCAGCGTCGCTGGCGCTGGCAACATAAACCTGATTACCATCGGGGCTGACCACAACACTGGATGCACCAAACAGCTCGTTGGCTCCCGCTTGCCCATCTTTAATGGTTTGTCGTAGGGTCAAATTCCCAGACGCATCTCGGTCAAAGACCGTAATCGCTGAGTCAGTGTGGCTAGTGACAAAGACCTGATCGCCCGCGGGGCTAACCGCTACACCGGACGCGCCAAACAGCTCGTCGGCCCCTGCCTGCCCATCGGCGATGGACTGTCTCAGGGTCAACGTACCCGATGCATCGCGATCAAATACCGTAATTGCCGAGTCTGTCAGACTCACCACAAAAACTTGAGCACCATCGGCGGTGACCGCGACATCAATGGCTCCGGCTAAGGTGTTGATGTCATTTTCATTGGGGTCACGGCGGCCATCCCTAAGACGCTGTTGCTCGCTCAGATTGCCATCACCATCGCGATTAAACACGGTCAGACCATCATCGCCGACGCTGGTGACAAATACCTGGTTACCCTCAGGACTGACCTCTATACCAAAGGCCCCTGCCAGGAGTTCTGAGCCTAAGATTGGCCCCACATTAGAACCATCACGGATGGTTTGGCTAAAGGTAATATTGCCAAACTCATCGCGGTCAAAGACCGTCACAGCGGATTCGATCGCACTGGTAACAAATAGCTGACTACCATCGGGGCTAATAGCAACTCCAGATGCACCAAACAGACGATTACTATCTTCATTACCGCCGTCAAAGGTGCCATCTTTAATGGCTTCTTTAAAGGTGAGCACCAGTGTGGACGTGTACTGTTCAAGTACGGTCTGCCGAAAGGTTTGGGCGGCCACGGGGGGCCACTGACCATTACCGACGGCTGTAGCCGCCGCACTGACTGCGGTACCCGTGAGGGCGGCTAGCTCTTCTACAAACTCCATACCCGCATCACCAGCAGCCACATGACAGGCCAATAACGTTAGCTTTGCCGCCTCGGCTGTTCTAAACCAGCTGCGCAGATGGTGGGCGTAGTGCTCTAGATTACCGAGCTCTAGTCTGCCAGCCCCCAGCTGTAGCTCCCCCGGAGCACCGTGGGCCACCAGGGTAAGCGATGCCGTTGGGCAATGGTGGATCAGCTCACTAATTTGCTCAATGCCGTCGCGGCCTGGGTCGAGCACATGGGCGGTGATGCCGGGGCGTAGCCCTGCCAACAGCAGGGGCAAATCATCCACACGACTGTCAAAAATTGCCAGGGCTGTTTCGTCAATTTGGACCTGTTGCCCCGTGGGCTGACGACGATCAGACTTAGCAGTAAGTATAGGAGATGTCATAGGAGCTTATTTATAAACTGGGATCGGTAAGTCCGAGGGGAAATACAGACCAGACGTCAGGCAAACAGAGACGAAGACTGATTTTTTCCTATCCACATGTCCAGCCAGCTCTTAGACCGTCAGCATTCTGAGACGGGAGTTAGGTAAATAACACCTGAGGTTTACGCAACTTTATGGGACTCACAAAATGCCGTTGCTGATTTAGAGGATGAACCGAGCGGTTAGATAGGCTATTTGACAATGTCTTGCAGATAAAATCATCCCGAGGATCAGCAACGCCCACAAAATTTAGACCGAACAAGCGGCTGAGCGATCGTCAGCTCTCCTGTTAAATCGGTATTGATAATCTTCTTGAGGAAAGATACTGACTGAATAACGGTGTAAAGCCCTTATGATGTAGCCTGACCACGGGTATCTCTTTGCCATGTTCTTGAATAGCGCTTTGCCTGACTTTCACAGTGTGTTGGCCACTGCAGCCGCGGCCGCAGAGATGACAGTTGAAAATGAAGCGATTGAAGAAAATCTGCGTCAGTTTTTGCTGGTGCTATCGGTCTCGCTGGGGGTGGCCACACTGTCGCGAGTTGTCAGCTGGTTACGCAATATTCCCTATACACTGTTGCTGTTGCTGGTGGGGTTAGGGCTGGCCGTGCTCGATGTGCGATTGGTAAATCTGTCGCCTGAGCTGATTTTGTTTATTTTCTTGCCGCCGCTGCTGTTTGAGGCGGCTTGGAACATTAAGTGGAAGAACCTAAAACGAGACTGGGTACCGATTGTGCTCTACGCCATCATTGGGGTGGTGATTTGTGTCGGGGGGTTGTTTTGGGGGCTCGTCAATGTGGCCGGAGCGTCCCTGGCAACGGCCCTATTGGTGGGTGCCAGCCTATCGGCCACCGATCCGGTATCGGTGGTGGCGCTGTTTCGAGAGTTGGGGGTGAATAAACGGCTCACCACCCTGATGGAAGGGGAAAGCCTTTTTAATGACGGGGTGGCCGTTGTGGCTTTTAACCTGCTGCTGGGGATTGCCCTCGGGGCAGAGCAGTTTAATCTGTCGGTGACGATTGCCCAGTTTTTAGTGTTTACCGGTATCGGTATTAGTATTGGGGCGCTGATTGGGTTTGGGATTTCGTTTTTAACCCAGCGGTTTGATTTGCCCCTGGTGGAGCAGTCCCTGACGCTGGTGTCGGCCTACGGTACCTACATTGTGGCGGAGGAACTGGGGGGCTCTGGGGTAATTGCGGTGGTGACTACGGCGCTGATTTTAGGGAACTTTGGGTCGCGCATTGGCATGAACCCACGCACGCGGCTGGTAGTCTCTGAGTTTTGGGAGTTTCTGGCCTTTTTTGTCAACTCCATTGTGTTTTTGTTGATTGGCGACCAGGTGCGATTTAGTACCTTGGGAAACTATACGGAATCGATTGGCATTGCGATCGCAACCATGCTGTTGGCCCGTCTAATTAGCGTCTTTGGTCTGAGCTTCTTTAGCAACATGATCACCCCAGACAATGAGGACGTTAGCTGGCAAGAGCAGACGGTGCTGTGGTGGGGCGGTTTACGCGGGTCCGTATCCGTCGCCCTGGCCCTCAGCGTCCCCGCCGCCCTGGCAGAACGAGAAGAAATTATTGCCACGGTCTTTGGCGTCATGCTGTTTACCCTGCTAGTCCAGGGATTGACCACCAAGCCCCTATTAGAAACCCTAAACCTATTGGGAGACGACCAGCCCCTGCGCCAGAAATACATGCAGAGCGTGGCCCAGCGAGTTGCCCTAAACCGAGTGATTAGTCGGATAAAAGAACTTATGGAACGGCAGGAAGTGGATGCCGAGTTTGGTCGCTATCAGCTAGCCCTGGTGGAAGGCCAGGTGGAAAAGCTGCAAGAAAAAATGCAGAAGATGCGGGCCACCAATCCTGATCTACAAGCATTTGCCTCAGAACAGCTAAAAGAGGAACTGCTGGCCATCGAATCGGACACCTATGCCGAGTTTATCCGCGCAGGTCAGATTAAGGATGAGCTCGCGCCGCTATTACAAAAGGTTTTGGCAGATTAATTTTGTAACCCTGGTCACACTGGTGGGGACGTTTGCTACATATTCGGGACTTTAGGTAATTTCAAGCACCGCATATACGCCATATGTACTAGGCAATACCCCTAGTCCTATCAATTTACCTAGATTAAGGAACCCACATGCCCCATCTGTAATCATGTATTCCAAGTCAGCTACTATTTATGACGATCTCAACTATTTAATTTGTATTGAGTCAGGATTACAGATATTCAACTTTGTATATGGTGCTGGTGTATGAGGTGTTGGAGATGTTTCCATAAGCACTCAATGGTTCCATAGACGTGCTTTACACTGAGACGACCCGGCCCCATCGGCATATCGTGCTCCACCGGGGCACTGTCAACAGCCAGCCAGTTTATTCCAGGTATAGGAGTTTTTATGAAAGCGTTTGTAACTGGCAGCACCGGTCTGCTCGGTAGCAATCTAACCCATCTATTGTTAAATCAGGGCTTTGAAGTAATTGCGCTAACGCGTGAGTTAACCAAAGCCAGCAAGATATTAGGGGAACATCCGAGCTTAAAGGTTATCCAAGGAGACTTGCAGGAAGTCAATGGCTTTGCCCAGCACCTGAAAGGCTGCGATGTCTTGTTCCATACAGCATCCTACTTTCGAGAATCCTTTGACTACGGCGACCACTGGCAGCAGCTCAAGACCATTAATGTAGATGCCACCATTCACCTGCTGGAAGCCGCTGAAAAAGCCGGGGTTTCCAAAGTGGTCCATGTGAGTAGCGCCTGCGGCTGTGTCGGCATTATCCGTGGCGGTGCCCCCAGTAATGAGTCAACACCATTCCAGGAATTTAACCATAAGAATCCTTACTTTAAGAGTAAGTTGATGGCCGAGGAAGCCATTTCTAATTTTCTAAAATCCCACAGTCTGCCCGTCGTGCTGATTTTGCCAGCGGGAATGATGGGCCCCTACGATGCGGCCCCCACCGAGATGGGACGCTTTATTCTTAACTTTTTAAAGGGCAAGGCCCCCTTAGTACCAAGCGGTGGTTTTCCCATTGTGGATGCTCGAGATGTGGCCATGGCCATGCTTTCCGCCGTCTATTCGGGGCAGCCCAACGAACGCTACCTGGTGACCGGTGGATACTATTCGGTGGATGAGATTATGCGCAATCTATCCGAAGCTAGCGGTCAGCCGGTCCCCAACAAAAAGCTGCCCCGGTTTGCAGTACGCCTGTGGGCCATGATTCAAAACATAATCGGACGGATAAAGGGTCAAAAACCGTTTCTGCCCGGAGATATGGTGCGGGTCATGCTGTCGAGACAGTGGTTTGATGCGTCCAAAGCAGCCCAGGGCCTTAAAACCTCCTACCGTCCCCTCAAAGACACCATCAAAGACACGGTGCAGTGGTATCAGAAAAATGGATACGTACGGGACGTTTAGCCATCAATTAGCCATCAATTGCTATGTGTAAAGACGGGCTAAAAAGACAGACCAGAAAATTTACGGACACCTCACATATGGTCCTGTAGAGATTCCGGTAGATTTGCGGAGCACAGTGAAGATAAGGCAAGTTATGGGATGGCCTGATCTACTGGAGGCGTAAACGATGGCACCTATCAAAAGCTGTGCAGCCCTGCTCATTGGCTGCCTATTGGCCGGTGGGGCTGCGTCAGCCCAGTCCGTTGTGCCCAACGGGGCAGATACGGCGGTTACCACTATAGATGGCACCCATCAGATTACCGGAGGCACCCTTTCGCAGGATGGGGAAAACTTATTTCACAGTTTTGAGCAGTTTGGTCTGAGCGCCGCAGAGACGGCCAACTTTGTTACCCAACCCAATGTGCTCAACGTGGTAGGGCGGATTAATGGCGGTAGCCCATCTGTGATCAACGGTCAGCTGGGGCTCACCGGCAGTACGGCCAACCTATTTTTGTTGAACCCCGTAGGGGTGATCTTTGGCCCCGATGCCACCCTGGCATTGCCGGGAGATCTAAACGTCTCCACGGCTGATGGTCTGATGTTTACAGACGACACCCTGGATGTGGTGGGCACTCCCGACTATGCCAGCCTGGTGGGGCGTCCGACGGGTCTGGTATTTAGGCTGAGCAGTCCTGGGGCGGTGATTAATACGGCGGACCTGAGCCTGGGTGACGATAGCGCGCTGACGCTGGCGGGTGGCACCGTAGTTTCCACAGGCACGGTATCGGCGGGTGAGGTTGCGATCGCATCCGTCCCCGGTCAACAGCTCATCCGTCTGGGCCAAGACGGAGCCATCCTAGGGTACGACATTGCCCCCGATAATGGCTTCGATGGCTTGAACGCGTTATCCCCCCTCACCCTGCCAGAACTATTGACCGGAGCTGGAACCGAGACTGAGGCCAGCGCCCCTGGAACTATCGCCAACAGTTTGCAGCTAGAGGCCGACGGCACCGTACGCCTGGTTAACGCCGATCTGGCCGTTCCCAATACGCCCGGTACCACCCTAGTTAACGGTACCATTACCGCCAGTGAGATTACCCTACTAGGCGATACCGTCGGCGTCGCCAACAGTGTGCTCGATGCCAGCGCTCCTGATGGGGGTGGCACCATCCGCATTGGCGGCAGCTACCAGGGCCAGGGCCCCTTACCAAACGCCCAGCTCACCTACGTCAGTGCCGACTCGGTGGTAGATGCCAGCGCCACAAACAACGGTAACGGCGGCGAGATTATTGTCTGGAGCGATCAGACCACCCACGCCCTGGGGCAGTTCTCAGCACGAGGCGGCCCTAACGGTGGCAATGGCGGTCTAATAGAAACCAGCGGTCTCAGCGGTCTCACCTTAGGAGATAGTCCTGACATTTCCGCCCCCCTAGGAACAGCGGGTGAGTGGCTGATTGATCCTTTTGACGTCAGAATTGTCGGTGGGGAAGTCTTTGAAGGATTTGACCCGGCCAATCCCTTTGTTGCCATTTCCTCCCCCGCGCTTGTTAGTGCCTTTATTATTGAAAATGCCCTTACAAACGGAGGAACCGTCAGGGTGACCACGGGGGACGGTGGCAACGAGGCTGGCAATATCTCCTTAGAAACCAATTTAAATTTCTTTAATAGCGAAGCGGCCACGCTGTCCCTAGAAGCAGCAGGCAGCATCCTTATCAACGGTGCAATAGGACCGGGAACGCTGACTGGCCCAGTCAACCTTAACCTGTTGGCAGACACCGACAATACGGGCAATGGCCAGGTTGTTTTTAATAACCAAATTGACACCGCCGGGGGAAATCTCACAGTCACCGCCAATAGCACCAACTTAACGGGTGTCGCCGATACCTCCGCCATTATTTTGGCCGCCGACAATGTGATTACAACAGAAAATGGCAACTTTAATCTCCCAGGGTCTAACATTGACGGTTCGGTGAGCTTAACCGGTGTTGCCAGTGACGGTTCCGGCATCCACTTAAACAGCGGCTCCCTGATCACGGCCGACGGAGCGCTTACCCTAATCGGTCAAAGCGATAACAATACTGGCGTGCTGATAGAAAGTCTTGTTGCCAGCGATAACGGTCTGCTCACCATCGCTGGCAACAGCGGCAGCGAGACAGGTGTGGTGATCACAGACGATATCTTTGGCGGTGGCGGCATAACCCTCACCAGCAATCGCGACATTAATGTCAATACATTGATTGCTGATGGAGATATTACCGTCACCACGCCCCGGTTTTTCAGGGCGCGAGGTAATGCAATTGAGCGGATAGACGTCAATGGCAGCGTCATCAGTCAAAAAGGCGGCGTGACCATCACCCACGGTGGCAATGGGGTAACGCCTTTTGAAGTGGGCAACGCAGAGGTAAACGGGACTGCCGCGGCCATTGTTGCCATTGAAAACGAGATCCAGCCAGCCCAGTCGTTTCTAGACGATGAGATTCAAGGAGACATTGCCATTTTAACGGGAGAGTTTGCCCCGGACCCAGACCCAGACCCAGAACTGGACCCGGACCCGGAACTAGACCCGGACCCAGACCCAGAACTGGACCCAGACCCAGAATCCAGACTGCCCGATGTGGATGACTGCACTGCCGACTGCACCACCGGCGATGGCAGACCGGAACTGTCTGAAGACGAGCCGGGGACTCTCCTCACCGTTGATCCACAGTTAATTCCTGGCGCAGAGGGGGCCATTCTCCGCAACGAAAACAACTACACCGATGAGTATCTCGCTTATCTCAACCTGGGCACGGCTGAGCCGCCTAAGCCAGACTTACCCCAGCTACAGTTTGAACTGTCGCTGATTGCAGAGGAAACTGGGGAACCCCCGGCCATTGTCTATGTTTCATTTGTGCCGGGAGATTTAGACGGCGGATTAAATGGCGAGCTAGGCGGAACAGGCACCCCTATCTCCCAAACCAAAGCAGCAGACGACATCCAACCCACCGATGTGCTGGAAATTGTGGTGGTGACACCAGACGGACCGCCTATTCTCAAAACCCTATCGGTGCAGCACACCCAGGTGTTCAAAACCGTTGACCGTTTCCGCACCAACGTCACCAACCGTGGTCGGGTGCGCACACGGACCTATCTGAGAGCTGCCCAGGAGCTGCACTCCTGGCTGATTGACCCCATCGAAGCTGAACTGGCCAACCGGGGCATTACCAGCCTGGCCTTTGTCATGCCACCGGGGTTGCGATCGCTACCCGTATCGGCCCTCCACGATGGGGAGCAGTTTTTAATCGAGCGCTACAGCGTCGGGCTGATGCCCAGCGTCAGTCTGACGGATATGCGCTATGTGGATGTGCGAGAGACCGAAGTGCTGGCCATGGGGGCCTCGGACTTTGAAGATCAGCCCGAACTGCCGGCGGTGCCCATTGAGCTCAGCACCATCGCTGAGGAGCTATGGCCCGGTGACTTTGTGATCAACGAGACCTTTACCCCCGACTCCCTGGTGGCCAATCGCGCCCGTAAACCCTACGGCATTGTGCATTTAGCCACCCACGGTGAATTTAAAGCGGGCAGTCTGGACAACTCCTATATTCAGTTTTGGGATCAAAAGCTGAGTCTCGACCAGGTGCGTCAGCTGGGGTTAAATAATCCGCCGGTGGAGCTGATGGTGCTCAGCGCCTGTCGCACAGCCCTGGGGGACGTGGAAGCGGAGCTGGGCTTTGCCGGGTTTGCCGTCCAGGCTGGGGTGAAAACCGCCATGGCCAGCCTGTGGAAAGTGGATGATGTGGGTACAGCCGGGTTAATGACCCAGTTTTATACCAGCCTGCAAACGGAGCCGATTAAAGCAGAAGCCCTGCGCCAGGCTCAGCTGGCTATGCTCAACGGTGAGATTCGAGTCGAGGACGGTCAGCTCCGGTGGTCGGGGGGAACCTTGCCGCTGCCTGACGAGCTGGCTAACATCGACAGCAGCTTATTTTCCCATCCTTACTTTTGGGCGTCGTTTACCGCTATTGGCAGTCCCTGGTAGTAAATCCCTCTTAAGCAACTCCAGTACCCCACCGTATCCTGATGAAGAGAAGAATTTTACGGTGGTGACCATTGGCGAAGACCCTCACAGACTAGACGGCGACAAGGATGGCATCGCCTGTGAGGCAAGAAGATAACCATGACCAACCTAGATCTATGTGCTAGATATCTTTAACAGCCGCCTTTGGCATTGTCCAGGGGCCTCTCTTTGCCATCCTCTGAGTCAGCTCATTGGTCTGCTGTTCCGTTTCTTGCGAAGGCTCTGTAATATTCGAGATTTGCTCAATAATGGCGACGATGATGACGGCCATGATGGCAACAAGGATACTGATTTTTAGTAATTCACCTATGTTCATAAATCCCCCTTTTAGTGGCCCTAGTCTAACTAACCTGTAACAGTAAACCCGTTTGTCTGATGTATCTATCGGTGCGATCGCAGGGGGTGCTGACGCATTAAAACGATAGTGAGATCGCGACAGATTAAGAGATGATCGCGATCTCACATCGGATTTGTTCATCATGATTTTATGGTTGTGAAAAGAGAGCCAAAACTCAGGCCCATCACCCGCATTCCACAGGCAAGGCAGGGTGATTACGGCTGGGCGTTGATCAATGCAAGATTGAGTTTGATCATGTCCGATTTAAATTGCAGTTCAATCCGCAACAGTTCAGTCTCATTGCGAATGGTCTCGGTCTCAGCTTCGATGGCAAGATAGTCGTCGTCACTTGCTTTCAGCTCAGTTAGTGCAGCTTTCCGTTTATCGGCATTGGTCAAGGCTTTATCCATAGCAATCACCGAATTAAATCGAGCGATCGCAATCGCATCAAGTTTTTGTAGATGGGCCAATCTCTTGCCCTGCTCGTAAATTTGTAATCGGGTATCACGCGAATCCTGGATTAAACCTTTGGTCTCTTTAGCCAAATTCACTAAGTCCATAGCCTTGATTATCCATTATCCCAATTACAATAGCCGTCGCCATACACAGCGCGATCGCAAAACTGGGCATCGTTTGCCGCCATTGGCAGCCCTTGGTCAGGGGGCGGGGAAATGATTTTGACCTGGATTGACGTACTATAATTAGCGGGGTCTGGCCCGCTTGTAGCTGGCTATGACGGCTAGATTTTAGGAGCATTTTTAGGAGCATTGCAGGTTATGGAACGGTTTCGATCACTGACGCGATCGATAATGGGCATCTGTTTAGTTGCGATCGCAACCCTATTGGTAAGCTGTAGTTCTGGCGGTAAGGCGGCTGTACCCACCACCTACTCAGCCGACCAGCTCTCGCAGATTGCCATCTACGCTGGCCGCATCCAAGGTTCAAAAGAGCGTTTACCTGAGCTGGCTGGTTACATCCGTAATAAGAATTGGGCCAACATCGATAATTTTATCCACGGACCGTTGGGCGATCTCAGAACCAGTATGAACCGCCTGGCGTTTCAGCTGTTACCGGCCGATAAAGCCAACGTCTTAGCAACCGCAGACGACGTCTCAGCCGACCTGGAAGCCATGAGTGCCGCAGTCGGTGTTTTTGACTTTGACCGTACCAATCGGGCCTACGTCAGATTTGCCAAAGACTTGAGCACATTCATAGATTTGGTCCCCACCGAATAACCCCCACCTAACCCACTATCCATGACACGAATTGCTATTGTCGGCTGTGGCATTGTTGGTGCCACGATTGCGTACGAACTCAGTGGTCATAGCGATTTAGAAATTCATGTCATCGATCAAGGGGACCCAGCCCAAGGCTCTACCCAAGCGGCCTTGGGCGTTTTAATGGGCATCATTAGCCATAAAATCAAAGGCCGCAACTGGCGACTGCGGCGAGATAGCATTGAACGATATAAGACATTAATTCCTGAGTTAGAAGAGACCCTGGGGCGAACCGTTCCCCACACCCAAGGATTGCTCAGTCTATGTTTTGACTCAGAACAGCTACCCCGCTGGCAGTCGCTGCAAGAGAAGCGCGCCACCCAGGGTTATCCCTTAGAAATTTGGTCCCCCGACCAGCTACGGCAGCACTGTCCCCAAATTGATGCCCAGGGCGTAACGGCGGCGATTTATTCCCCCCAAGATGGTCAGGTTCACCCCCAGCAGCTAACCCTGGCGCTTGTGGAAGCGGCCCAGCGCCGAGGCATTATCACCCACTGGCAAAGCCCGGTTCTAGGTTTAAAGACCCAGGCAGGATACTGCTCTCAGCTACAGCTACCCGAAGAAACCCTCGACGTTGATTGGGTCGTGATATCAGCCGGGCTGGACTCCGCCGACCTCAGCCAAATTGGCACCGAACCATTGCCCATGATCCCAGTATTGGGGCAAGCCCTGGAGATTGAGCTTGATCAGCCCCTGGGCCATGACAAGTTTCAGCCGGTGATTAACGGTCACGATATCAATTTAGTTCCCCTAGGAGAGAACCGCTATTGGCTGGGGGCTACGGTAGAATTTCCCCCAGGGGGCGAGGCCGTCGAACTCCCCTTGGATGTGGAGCTAGTGCCAGACCCAGAGCGGTTAGAGCAGATGCGACAGATCGCCACTGATTATTGTCCAGCCCTGATCAAGGGTCGAATTGTGCGGCACTGGAGTGGGTTACGCCCTCGCCCCCAGGGGCAAGGGGCCCCGGTGATTAAGCCCCTGGCAGGATTTGAGAATGTGATTTTGGCAACGGGCCACTATCGCAATGGGGTATTGTTGGCACCGGCAACAGCCATGGGGGTGGAGGGTTTGTTAGGTCTGAACTCGGTACAGCCAGCTGGTGAAAAAGACGCCACACCGCCCACGGGAGACGAAGAGGAATAGCTGGATGGCAAGGGGTAAATGGTGCGATGGGACGCAATGACACAGCGCGGAAAATAGAGCAGATGGACGCGGAGCAAGATGCGATCGCAATCTGCCATCTCCTGGCCGGTTATGAGTTTCCCTGGGATATTACCCGTGCCCTAGAAGTTGCCCTATTGCGCACATTTTGCGTTCCCAGCGTGGCCCAGCTGCTAGACCGCACCGGCGAGTTTCAGCACCACACCCAAAAGCGCTACGACGACACAGGCATCATTGTTTCAGAGCTATTTAAATGGGGCTATCACCACCCGCGCGGGCAGGCCTTTTTACAACGGATGAATGCTATTCATGGTCGGTATCCCATTGCCAATGGCGACTACCTCTATGTGCTGTCCACCTTTATCTATGAGCCCGTGCGCTGGTGCGATCGCTTTGGCTGGCGTGCCTTTAGCGAACACGAAAAGCAGGCCATGTACTACTTCTGGCGGGCTGTGGGGGAGCGTATGGGCATCACCGATATTCCAGACTCCTACGACGATTTTGAAACCTATAACCGCACCTATGAGCAAACGCACTTTACCTATGCCGCCGCCAATCAGCGGGTGGCGAATGCCACCCGGGCGATGCTCTTAAGCTGGTTTCCGGTGGGGTTGCGATCGCTAGCCGACAAGGCCGTCCCCGCCCTGTTAGATGCCCCCCTTCTCAATGCCCTGGGGTGGCAGCCCGCCCCGGTTCTGCTAACGCAGCTCCTCGAAACCAGCCTCAAAGTGCGCAGTCGTCTGCTGCGCAAACTACCGCCCCGTTCGCTCCCCGACTTCTTTGCCGACCAATCAATTCGCAGCTACCCCCAGGGCTATGGCCTCACCGACATTGGTCCCCAGACACTGCTGACAGACCTGAACGCTGCCGAGTCAAACATTGAGCCCAAACAACAACCGTAGGAGACTTTCTATGGCCGTCAAACTAGACAACGTAGTCCCCTTTGGACGGTCCTTTGACGAATATGTAAACATGTTCGCCCTCACTGAAAAAGAACTGCGACGCTCCATCCTCAGTGTGGCCGATGGACCCGCCAGCTTTAACGCCGAAGGCACCCACCTGGGGTATCGCATTACCTCAGTGGACCCGCTCTATTGTTTTGAAGCCAGCGACATCAAGCAGCGATTTGACGCCGTTGTTGACAACATTATCTCCCAGGTAGAAAGCACGCCAGATGACTGGGTTTGGAGCTATCACAGGTCTCCTAGCGACCTGCGTAAAAACAGAGAGCGTGCTATCCAACAATTTTGCCAAGACTTTGAGCAGGGCAAAGCAGACGGTCGTTATAAACTGGGAAAACTTCCCCAGCTAGGGTGTGCAGACGCAAGCTACGACCTGGGTCTTTGTTCCCATTTTCTATTTCTTTATTCTGACCAGTTTGACCAAGCCTTTCATCTAGACTCCATTTGTGAACTGCTGCGAGTCTGCCAGGAAGTCCGCATTTTCCCATTGCTCACCTTGGGGCTACAAACA
>JBCAWO010000018.1:51478-86838 GCA_038534515.1 Cyanobacteria bacterium J06554_1 | reverse complement strand
TGCCTACAGCGAACAGCTAGCCGTCATTGACGAAGAGCTACAGGCTAATCTTGCCCAGGTGCCTGAGGAACAGCCTTAACCGTGTCGATCACCCCTTGAATCTGTTTAGGGGTGGACTGCTGCTCGGCATTGATGGGCCAGAGATAAATTTCTTCCAGGTCGTAATCACTGGCCAGGTAAGAAAATGCGCCTTCGCAGCTGACCAGATAACGCTGTTCCTCAGGCACCTGGGCAAGATTAGCCTGTAGCTCTTCGTCAATGACGGCTAGCTGTTCGCTGTAGGCAGCGGCATTGGCGTTGTAAACCGCTTCATTGTCCGGATCAAGCTCAACAAAGGCCTGGCGAATATTGTCCACGTAGATCAGCGCATTTTGCGGGGACATCCAGGCGTGGGGATTAGGTTTGTCGGTGTAGGGACCTTCAGAAATTGCAATCGGCTCAATTCCGTCGGTTAAAATCACCGACGGCACCTCCTGCACATTACCTAAAAACTGCTCTAACCAGCGCTCCAGGTTCATGCCGTTATACAAAATCAGATCCGCATCCTGGGCTTTTACCAAATCGCTGGGGGTAGGCTCATAGCCGTGGATTTCCGCCCCGATTCGGGTAATGGACTCCACCTGTAGCTCATCGCCAGCAACGTTCTGGGCCATATCCGCCAGGATAGTGAACGTTGTCAGTACAACTTTGCGATCGCTCCCAGTAGCGTCTTCAGCTTGGGGAGCATTCTGACCACAGCTAGCAAGCCCTATTAGTAAAGCTGTAGACAGCAAGACTCTGGGTTTGATTTTGTTAAATATTGACAGTGCCGACATTTCATAATCGTTTCATTTTTCATAATTATCTCATAATTGAATAGCAATGTGGGAATGGGCAACTTAGAATTTGGTTAGAACATTTGTAGCCCTATGTCTGGTCTAGATTTCAGGTTTCAACCCGGGAATACTCTGCCACAGGTCGACCCGCCTCGGTCCCCGCGCGAGACGCTGCCAACGATGTACGACCTACCCAGTGAATATCCTGAGGAACCTGGTTTGCCAGATGAATTTCACGACCTGCAGCCTCAGCTGCTGAGCCGCACGCTGTATCTGCCGCACTGCACTCGTGACAACTGGTTTAGCGCGTCAGATTTAAATGTTTACTACGACGTTAACCACGCCCTATGGCACAAGCGACCCGACTGGTTTTTGGCGGTAGGCGTGTCACGGCTCTATGAAGGCACCACCCTGCGCCGCAGCTATGTCACCTGGCAGGAGGGCGCTTCCCCGTATGTTGTGGTTGAATTTTTATCCCCAGGGACAGAACGGGGCGATCTCGGCAGATTTTATCGGTCTCAAACTCCACCAGAGTCAGAAAGTTTGCAGACTGAAGCCGTTCAACCACCCGACAAACTAGAAATTTATGAACGCTATCTGCGGGTGCCTCACTACATTGTGTACAGCCGCCACACCCAGGAACTGCGGTATTTTCGACTGACAGGCGGTGCCTACGAAGAATGCGAGCTGCAGTCTGGCAACTGTGCGATCTGGCTCGCAGACTTGGAAGTGGGTCTAGGGATCTGGCAAGGGGAGTTTGAAGATATCCCCGGACATTGGCTGCGCTGGTGCGACCAGCATGGCACCTGGCTACTTACAGACACTGAACATGAACGCCAGGAAAAAGTGCAAGAACGTCAGGCGAAAGAGCAAGAACGTCAAGCCAAAGAACAGTCGCAAACCCAGATACTACAAGCAGCTCATAATTTACTGGCTACAGGTATGCCCCGAGCGCAAGTCATTGAGCTACTGGCACTATCCGATGGGCAGATAAAGCAATTGTAAAAACCTTACATGACTCTTATGAAAGTATGGATTCATCAGAGCACACTACTCGAAATCCGATATATCGGCTCCGAGCATTAACTCCATAGAGTGTACGCGCTGCAGAACGACAATACTTAGGATGTGAAAGCCAAGAACCACCACGTGCAATACGTCGATTATCGTCACCGTCAGTAGTCCAGGCACTTCCATCAGCCGGCATGCCACTGTAGTTATTATGTCCGTAATCAAGACACCACTCCCATACGTTTCCGTGCATGTCATGCAACCCAAAGCCATTGGGTGGAAAAAGTCCAACTGGTATAGTTTTCTTGCGATATATACCTCTTGGCCCATCATCATACGCAAACGAGCTGTTGTAATTGGCTAGAGCAGGTACCAACGTAGGGCCTATGGAAAAAGCAGTTGATGAATTCGCACGACAGGCATATTCCCACTCAGTTTCGGTAGGTAAGCGATATGCATGTCCCGTTTTTTTACTTAAGCGATTACAGAACTCAGTAGCTTCATTCCAAGATATTCTTTCTACTGGACGTTCATCTCCCTTAAATTTGGAAGGAGAAGGATCGAGCGCAAACTTTACCTTGGGTAGCTGGGCTACAGTTTTCCATTGCCGTTGAGTTACTAAATATTTACTCATCCAAAACGGTTGGCTGAGAATCACTCTATGTTGCGGGCCTTCAATACTAAGGTGACCTTCCTCATTTTTTGGAGATCCCATCAAAAATTGCCCTTGAGGAAGATTTACTAACTCAAGAGCAATTTTTACGGTGTTTTTAGCAATAAGCGCTTCTGAGAAAGTAAGTATTTTCTTCTCAACGCGGTTCACAAGATCCCCTGTCGAATTGACTTTTACAACCTCTATGTCGTGATAGTGAAATCTCTCATCTTGAGTAGGCAACCGAGATCGAGATAGATAAGAGGGCTCTACACCATCGTGAGCAAGTCCATTGCCCACAATGCCTGTTGTTAATAATGTACCTACACCTACGCCCAGCCAGATAATGAAATCGCGCCTTCCTTTCTCTGTTGCTTCATCTTCTGGACTTGTGCTTTCGACTGCCTCCAGACTTGCATCCCTAGCTAAATCTGGGTTTGCATTTTCGACTACCGCTGAGCCTACACTTGCATCTGTCTCTGAGCTTTCATCTTCAGCTGCCTTTGGGTCTGGACTCGTCGCTATCTCCAAGCTTGTATCTTTCGTAATTGAATCTATGCCTTGCACCTGAGCAAGTTCCTGTTCAATACAGTCAATTAATTGTTTGATATCTACTTTAAAGCCAGGATCACGACGTACTCGAATAGCGTTACGGCGAGCCAAGTCCTCTATTGAGCCTGGTAATTCTCTCGCTTTAGGCATACTTACTTCATCTAAGAGTACCGGTATGACTAGAGCGTTCGAGTCTAACGCGAGTTCTATTTCTTGTCTGACCCAATCTTCTGAATCATGTAGACGGAGATTACCTTCATCATCTCTCGCACCAGTCCATTCTGAACCAATTATCACAAGCACGACTTGACTTTTGGAAATTGCCTCTTTAATAGCTTTTGTAAAGTCATAGCCAGGACGTGCGCTATCAACGTCTCTAAAAACTTGTTCCTCGCCAAAATACGACTCTAGATGATCGTAGATACGACCACATTCAGTTAAGGAGTCACTTCTCCGATAAGACAGGAAAATCCTTGACATAACGCAAAATCATAAAACGTAGGCAACAGATACAAGTTCCTAAGGTTTTATTTGGATAAAATCTAGGTTATTTCTAAGAAAGATACTTCTAACTATTAACTTACAAGCTGAATCAGGTCATTAGAATCAAATTAATAAGTCTTAGAAGAAAATTAAGTAGATAGGCAAAATCAGAAAATTTTTACTCCCTTACTCAAGTTAACTGGATAAGTTAACTGTCGGAGTCAGAATGTCCAGGACTGAAGTGTGAATAGTTTTGAGCTGTGCTCCTTATTGATGTTCATGACTATGAGCCTGCTAGAAAACCATCAGGTAAGTATCCTTGCCAGTTTGAGGCAAAACCTTAATCTGCTGATTTTGCAAGTCCGGCTGTAATCCCAAATCTTCTAACGGAATCAGGCCTAACAAGGGCATTTCCCCCTCAGGCAGTTCGACACAGTTAAAGGTGCCTTGGCGTCCACAGACTGCTAAGTTAACTTCCTTAAACACTCGCAAAGATTGAACTCCAACAGCAATTCGAGCATCTACCTGCCCCTCCAGAGGCAATCCCAACTGCCAAATCACATCTGCAGGTAGACAAAGCCGACTGGCTCCCGTGTTGACCGGCACATCGGTTAACGTTATTGATCGAATCTGGTCGGTACCAATAAATCCTCGTTCCGCTAGAATCTGGTCGATATGGTTTGTAACGGTTAGAGCCACTGTAATCTGTATCATCCAGATGCGTTTGACCTGCCTGCTATCCACGGTGAGTCAGGCCTTATGCAGGAACTAGATCAGAATCAGGCAATACAGGCTCAAACCGAAGAATCATAATCTGCTAGGGTTCTACCCTAATGATTCGTAAGTGCGTCCATTGCGATCGCTAAACTCAACTTCATAAGCCGAGCCATCAGCCAGTATTTCTACCAATGTACCAACCTGTCCTCGCCACAGATTATCCTCAGGTAAATCAACTGTTAAGGCAACGATATCTAAGAGTTGGATTGTATCTGCTCTCATTCAATCATCCCTCTCACGATGTAGGGTAGCAAGTTGTCAATTTAGGAATTTCAGAGCTAATTCCAATAATCCAACCGCTTCGAAGGGTTGCACTCTTATTCTGCGTTAAAACCTGAAGCTCTTATCGAAAAAGCTGCGGTTCTAGGCTGGGACACGCTTTAATTAAAAAGCTGCATTGGCGATAAGTGTTTTGAGTTCTGACAGACCCACCCTGCTAATCATCGACGGTCACTCCCTGGCGTTTCGCTCCTACTACGCCCACGCCAAAAGCCGAGACGGGGGACTGCGCACCTCCAAGGGCATTCCCACCAGCGTGTGCTTTGGCTTTCTCAAGTCCATGAGTGACATGATGGTGGTGGAAAAACCGGACTATGCAGCGGTGGCGTTTGATCTGGCTCAGCCCACCTTTCGCCATGAGGCCGCCGATAGCTACAAAGAAGGTCGCCCCGAACAACCAGAGGACTTTACTGAGGATGTGGAGAACCTCAAAGAGCTACTGGCAGGCTTTAAGCTGCCGATTTTAACCGCACCGGGGTTTGAGGCGGATGATGTAATCGGCACCCTGGCGACTAAAGCCGAGCAGGAAGGCTATGCCGTCAGAATTCTCAGCGGCGATCAGGACCTGTTCCAGCTGATTGACGATAACGAGCACATTAAGGTGCTTCACCTGGGGAGCACTTTTGGCCGTACCAATGGTCTGGCCAAGGAATATGGCATTCAGGAAGTTGAGGAGAAACTGGGGATTAAACCAGATCAGGTGATTGATTACAAAGCCCTATGTGGTGACACCTCGGACAATATTCCTGGCGTCAAAGGCATTGGTAAAAAGACGGCGGTCAAGCTGCTGAGCGAGCATCAGCATCTGGAAGGCGTGTATGCGGCTGTGCCCGAGATGAAAGGGGCGATCAAGAAAAAGCTGGAAACTGGCAGAGACGATGCGGACAAGTCTAAGTATTTGGCCACGATTGTCACTGATGTTGATTTAGATGTGGAGCTGGCTGATTGCAAACTGGAGGGCTTTGATGAGGGGGAAGTGATTCCTCTGCTTAAGCATCTGGAATTTCAGCACTTTATTAATCGACTCGGCAAGCTGCAGGAAGCCTTTGGCGGTGAAGTTACAGAGACGTCAAAGAGTAAAGTTTCAACTCCCATTGAGGATGAGGAGACTTCCTTTTTTACGGCTGAGGAAACGGAAGAAGCTTCTGCCGTGGAAGAGATGGCGATTAAACCGCTGGTAATCACGACGGCCAAGGCGCTACAGACATTGGTAGCAACGTTGGAAACGCAGACTGATAAGGCTAAGCCAGTAGCATGGGATACAGAAACCACCTCCATTGAACCGATGGATGCGGACTTAGTGGGTATCGGCTGCTGCTGGGGAGATGGGCTAGAAGAGCTGGCTTATATTCCTGTGGGACACGGTTCGGGAGCACAGCTGCCCCTTGCGGATGTTTTAAGTGCACTCAAGCCTATTTTGGAAAGCGCTGATTATCCTAAGTCTTTGCAAAATGCCAAGTATGACCGGGCTGTGTTTAAACGCCAGGGCATTGAGCTGGCTGGGGTGGTGTTTGACACAATGCTGGCGAGCTATGTGCTCAATCCTGAAAACAGCCATAATCTGACGGACCTATCGCTGCGGTATTTGAATCTGGCGGCGCAGAGCTACAGCGATCTGGTGCCTAAGGGTAAGACGATTGCGGATATTGCCATTGATCAGGTGGCGGTTTACTGCGGTGGGGATGTGCATACGACTTATCGGCTGGTGCCGATTTTGCAAGGTGAGCTGAGTCAGGTGGATGCCATAGCCACTCTATTCCGCGACATCGAAGTCCCCCTCGAAACGGTCCTGGCCGACATGGAAGCCACCGGCATCCGCATTGATGAACCTTACCTGAAGCAGTTTTCAGAACAGCTAGAAGCCGATCTCTACGAACTGCAAATCAAAGCCTACGACTATGCGGGCGAAGAATTTAACCTCAGCTCCCCCAAACAGCTCAGCGTACTGCTGTTTGAAACCCTGGGGCTGAATAAAAAGAAAACCCGCAAAACCAAAACCGGCTACTCCACCGACGCCTCGACCCTGGAAAAACTCCAGGACGACCATCCTGTCGTAGAGTGCATTGTTGAACACCGCACCTTATCTAAGCTGAAATCTACCTATGTAGATGCTCTACCAAAGCTAGTTAGAGCCGATACTGGACGCATCCATACCGACTTTAACCAGGCGGTTACCGCTACCGGCCGTCTATCGTCATCGAATCCCAACCTACAAAATATCCCTGTTCGCACCGCCTTTAGCCGCCAAATTCGTCAGGCATTTTTACCCCAAGACGGCTGGCTGCTAGCCGCTGCCGACTATTCCCAAATTGAGCTGAGAATTCTTACCCACCTCAGCGGTGAATCAGTACTCGTCGATGCCTATCGTAACGGCGACGATGTCCATAGCCTGACCGCCCAGCTGCTGTTAGATAAAGACGACATTTCCACCGAAGAACGCCGCATGGGCAAAATCATCAACTTCGGTGTCATCTACGGTATGGGAGCCGTCCGGTTTGCCCGCGAAATGGGGGTGAGCCGCACCGAGGCCAAATCCTTTATCGATAGATTTAACGAGCGCTACTCTCGAATATTTGACTACCTACAGCAGATGCAGCGCGAAGCCATCGCCCACGGCTATGTGGAAACCATCTTGGGGCGGCGACGTTATTTCAACTTTTCCAGCAATAGCTTAAAGCCATTAAAGGGTAAGCCTCCTGAAGAAATCGACCTGGACCATCTCCGCCCTGGTGGCTACGATGCTGGGCAGTTAAGGGCAGCTGCCAACGCCCCAATTCAGGGTTCCAGCGCTGACATCATCAAAATCGCCATGATTCAGCTGCATGAAGCCCTCAAGGACTATCAGGCTCGGCTGTTGCTACAGGTCCACGATGAATTAATCTTCGAGATTCCTCCCGATGAATGGCCAACATTAGAAGAAAAAATTGCCCAAACGATGGAATCGGTCGTGAAGTTATCGGTGCCGCTCAAGGTCGAAATCAACGCAGGCAAAAATTGGATGGATGCCAAATAACACCAAATCCGAATTCATTAAATCCGATTCAAAATTGAAATCTGCTGGGGGCGTAGAGCTTTACGCCCCTTTGCATCGGATATAGCTTTTTGTGACTCTTAATTTAACTTGAGAACCGCCATAAAGGCTTCTTGGGGTACATCCACTGTACCGATAGCTTTCAGGCGTTTTTTACCTTTGGCCTGCTTCTTCAACAGTTTCTTCTTACGGGAAATGTCACCGCCATAGCACTTGGACAAGACGTCTTTGCGCAGGGCGGGAATGCTAGCACTGGCAATAATTCGGCTACCGATAGCGGCTTGGATAGGGATCTTAAACTGGTGTCTGGGAATTAGCTCTTTGAGTTTTTCGGCTAGGGCTTTGCCAACGTAGTAGGCCTGGTCGCGATGGACAATAGCTGCTAGCGGATCGACTTTATCGCCGTTGATCATGACGTCTAGCTTCACTAGATGGTTAACGCGATATTCGATGAGCTGATATTCCATACTGGCGTAGCCGCGCGATCGCGACTTCATCTGGTCAAAAAAATCAGTGACCACTTCTGCTAAGGGCAGCTCATAGACCAGCGTTGTGCGCCCTTCGGTGAGGTATTTCATATCTTTGAAGTCACCGCGTCGGGTCTGACACAGGTCCATCAGTGTCCCAACAAATTCTTCGGGGGTGAAAATTTCTACTTTGACATAAGGTTCTTCAATTTTTTCCCGTGCTTGGGGCTCTGGCAGCTCGCAAGGGTTATCGATACTGAGCACTTCGCCATCAATGGTGGTCACGCGATAGACCACTGAAGGCGCTGTGGTAATCAGGTCCAGGTTGTATTCTCGCTCCAGACGTTCCTGGACAATTTCCATGTGTAGCAGCCCGAGAAAGCCGCAGCGAAAACCAAACCCCATGGCACTGGAGGTTTCAGGCTCATACTGTAGAGCAGCATCACTGAGGGTTAACTTTTCTAGGGCGTCGCGCAGGTCTTCGTAGCGGTCAGAATCGGTGGGGAAAAGACCGCAGAACACCATGGGATTAGCTTCTACATACCCTGGCAAGGGCTCTTCAGCTTTCTTTTTAACCAGCGTAATGGTGTCGCCGACCCGGGCGTCGGCGACGGCTTTAATCGAGGCAGAAATATAACCCACTTCCCCAGCGTGGAGTTCATCGACTTCTACCTGATGGGGAGAGAGCACACCCAGCTCATCAATTTCGTATTCTTTGCCAGAGGCCATCAGACGGATGCGATCGCGACGGCTGAGGGTGCCATCAATGATTCGAAAATAGACAATGACACCACGGTAGCTATCGTAATAGCTGTCGAAGATCAGAGCGCGTAATGGTTTCTCGGTGGTGTCTTCAGGTTCAGGGACAATCTCGACAATGGACTCTAGAATTTCGTCAATACCAATGCCTGCTTTCGCCGATGCCAAAATGGCATTGCTACAGTCCAGACCGATGATATCCTCAATTTCTTTTTTAACCCGCTCAGGGTCAGCTCCAGGTAAATCTACCTTATTGAGAACGGGAATAATTTCGAGATCGTTCTCTAGCGCTAGATAGACGTTGGCCAAGGTTTGCGCCTCAACGCCTTGGGAAGCATCTACCACCAGCAGTGCGCCTTCGCAGGCGGCTAAAGCGCGAGATACTTCATAAGAAAAATCAACATGCCCTGGCGTATCAATCAAATTCAACACATATTTCTCATCATCCTGCGCCGTATAGTTCATGCGGGCGGCCTGCAGTTTGATGGTAATTCCCCGTTCTCTCTCCAGGTCCATCGTGTCGAGCACCTGAGCCTTCATGTCCCGCTCGCTAATGGTTTTGGTTTCCTGCAGCAACCGGTCGGCCAGGGTTGACTTTCCATGATCGATATGGGCAATGATCGAAAAGTTGCGAATACGTGATACAGCTACGTCGGTCATGGAAACAGAATGCTCAGAGGAAAGATTATAGAAGCGCTTAGCTTATCTTAATGCGTTGCCTCAATACTTTGCTTATCCTTGAAATTAATCAGGATGCATCTTAAGGGGGCTCCTTTGAACCGATTTGGGGTTTCTAACTTAAATTTCTAGCCAGCAAAACCAGCTGCTGCCACGTGCTGTGCTGATAAGGTTTTGCGAAAGGGATGACCGTTGATTAATCCCGTGACAAGATAAAAGATATCCGAACCGTCTTACCAGCGGACAATTTAATGGGTCTAGATACAAAACTAACAGCATTGATTAACCTTGTGACCAGAGAATCTGGGGGCCTGTCATACTGCTGACGAGCAAGATTGGTATAGATGTTTCTGATCTAGACAGGGCAATCTCGTAAGCATTGTAAAGATAGGGCCCATAATTTCTTCCGGATTATGCGATCGCAAGTGACAGCTGACTCAGAACCTATGGTCGTTCCAGCCACAGTTGATAATTCGTCCCTCGAAGTCATTCACGATCCTGATGGCCAAATTGTGTCTATCCGGTGGCCCCATACGCTACAAGAAAATCCCGATCGATACTTACACAAACCCATTAGTCAGCTATTTGGCCCGGTTGCTATTGCCCCCTATCTTGAGCGCGTCGCCCAGGTTTTAGCCGATGGTCAACCCCAGCAGTTTCAATGTGTTGTGCGCTGCGGCCCCCATCCTGTTGGCCTGGATTTTATCCTCAGCGTCGTCGAATCCCCCGATCAGCCTGGCCACAAATTTCTCAAAGGGCAGGGCTCCATTCTCACCGTTGCTGACAGTGCCAAGATGCCTCAGCAACTAAGCACCATGGGTATCGTTGCTGATCCACCAGCCAGTGCCCAAGCCAGCCTCCTCACCAACATCTCCAACTACCATGGCGTTCTCACCAACATTGCATCCAATATTCGTAAAACCCTCGAACTCAAAACTATTTGGCAACAAACCGTTGACGGGTTAGGAAATCTATTAGACCTACACCGCTGCTTGGTGTGTGACTACTCAGTTGCCATGCAAACCTTAGATGTGGTCGCTGAATTTCACCAGCCTCAGCTTGATCCCTGTTTGGGACAAACCTTTGAGCTCGCTAACAAATCAGATTTTCGGTGCACAATCAACACCCTTAAACCGGTGCTGTCAGATTTTGAACGGGAAGATAATGATTTTGGGCCATACACCGTTTTAACAGTAGCCACCTGCTATCGCGATGAGCCTAACAGTGTCCTGCTGTTACAAATGTCACCAGAGCGGCCCTGGCACCCGCTAGAGATTGACCTGGTTAATGAACTGACAGATCAGGTCGGTACCGCCATCGCCCATGCCAAACTTTTTGAAGCCAGTCGCACCCTGGCCGATGATCTACAGCGAGTCAACGAAAAGTTAATTGAAAAGAATGACGAGCTAGAAGAAGCCAGACGCTATGCCGAAGAAGCGTCTCGGCTCAAAAGTGAATTTTTAGCCAATACGTCCCACGAGCTCCGCACCCCCCTCAACGGAATGATTGGCTTCCTGCGACTGGTGCTAGACGGCATGGCCGATGATCCAGAAGAGCAGGAGGAGTTTATCGAAGAAGCCCACAAATCGGCCCTCCATCTCCTCAATTTGATTAACGATGTATTGGACATCGCCAAGATTGAAGCGGGCAAGATGGAAATTGATTTGACCGCCATTAGCCTACAAGAACTGTTTTCCGATGTGGAAAACTTTACCCGCCCCCAGGCAGAGCAGCGCGAGCTGTATTTCGATATGAAAATGCCTGCCACCTTAGATGAAATTAAGCTGTATGGCAATTATCAACGGATTTTACAGGTCCTACTCAACCTAATCGGCAACGCCATCAAATTTACGCCCGAAGGGGGAGTGACTATCAGTGCCGAGGTCAAACCCCAGAGTGTTCGCTTTCAGGGGCGAGTGTGGCCAGGCTATATCAAAATCAGCGTCGAAGACACAGGCATTGGTGTCTCTTTGGAAAAGCAAAACCGGCTCTTTCAAACATTTAGTCAGGTGGATGGTGAGCGTACCCGGCAGTATGGCGGCACCGGCTTGGGCCTAGCCATTTCCCAACGTCTGATTGAGGCCATGGGCGGCAAAGTACAATTTATTAGTATGGGCGAAGGCTTGGGGTCTACGGTTACTTTCACCATCGTTCTCTATCAAGAGCCTGTCATTATGGCCGAGACAGAAGGCAAACAGTCGGCGTAGGGTTTATGTCGGGTTTATACCAATCAGAGATACTTGGGACGTTCTTGCTGGGCGACGTTGAGTGTTTGCTCTAGGGCATCCCACTGGTTTGTATTAATAAGCTCGATCAGCTTGTCTAGCTGATGACGGTATTGCTGTAGCGCTTCTAACAGTGCAGGACGGTTGTACTGGGCCATCATGGTGCCCAATTCAGGATTGCCACCGCCCACCCGGCTGGTGTCGCAAAAACCACTGCTCGCCAGCTGCTGAGCCAGGGTTTTGACCTGGATGTCTGACTCATTCAGACAGGTGTGCAGCAGACTGGCACTCACCATGACCGGTAGATGAGAAATAGCTGCTACTGCCCGATCGTGAGCATTGGGTGTGGCGGTGTAAACCTGGGAGCCGAGTTGGGTTGCGATCGCAACCACTTGCTCTACAGCCACTGAGCGTGTGGTTTCAATCGGTGTCACCACATAGGGTCGCTGGCAAAATAAACCCTTTTCAGAGGCCGCCAACCCTGACTCTGACTTGCCCGCCATCGGATGCCCCCCGACAAAATTAGGCCACAGAGCCGTCGCTGCCGCCACAATCTCCCCTTTCACTGAGCCCACATCGGTCACAACGGTCGACGCCGGCAGGATATCCGCCAGCTGTCTTACTGTTGGCACGATAGTTGCCATTGGTGTACAGATAAACACCATGTCCGCCTCAGCCATCAGGGACAAATCACAGCTTGCCTGGGTTACCACACCCTGTTCAACAGCCGCCGCAACCGTAGCAGGTCGACGCGCCACACCATAAACGGTATGGCCTAGCTGTCGCAGATCTAAACCCAAACAACCGCCAATCAGACCTAAACCAACAATACCAACGGTACGAGTTGGCTGTGGGATCGAGGCATCGGTTGAGGACATTGGCATGGTGAAAAATGATAGTAATAACGCTGGCAAATTCGGGTAAAAATGCTGACGGCCTGACGCCAGCCCATTAATGATGAGCAAAACACCCCAGGGGAGTATGTCACAATGAGACACACAACTTAGTTATTTCTTAGTTTTTTGGCGATGGAGAGTCACAGCGAACGTGATTGAGGCAGAGGTTCACCAGCTACTCCGAAAATTTTTACGGCAGCAGGGTCATACCCAATGGCCTCACCACTTGACCATGGCACGGCTGGTGGCTAGGGCCCTGCGGCTAGGGCGTAGTGCCCTGCTCCAAACGGGTAGCACCGCCGCCTATCGAGGACGCTATCGACTCAGCTATCTTATGCCTGCCCTCGTGTGGCCAGGGCCCATTGTGTTGGTGGTTCCAGACACCATTCATCAACAGTTGGTACAAGACGAAATCCCAACGTTACTCCAAACCCTACCCACCATCAAATCAATTCAAATCGGCGATCGCTGGCCCAGTGAAACCTTTCAAGGCATTTTAATCACCACCCCCAGTGCCTGGTTATCTGCCCAGCTCAGCTCCACAACCCCCAGGCATCAATCACAGCAAGGAATACCTGCGTTTCCACCCAATATCGTTACTCTGATCGACGGCATTGATCCCCTCATAGATTGGGCCAGAACCCAGCTGACCTGCAGTCTTGATGATGCGGATTGGCACCAATTGGGGTTAGCGTATCCCGCCCAGCAGGAGGCCATTCGGGATCTGCGCGTCAAGCTCACCCATCTAGCTTTTCAGCATCCAGCTAACCCCTACAGCTGCTATCTGGCTAACACTGAGGAATATGCGTTACTCACTGAGTTGTACAACCGGCTAGCGGCAACTCCCTTAGGGCTAGCGGCATTGCCCCTGGCCTGGTTGCAGTTCCACAAACAGCTGGAACGTGACAATGGAATGGCCTGGCTGCAGCTTAACCGGGACTCAGGTCAGCTAGCCTTGCGATGCGCTCCGGTTAACCTGGCTGAGATGATGGCTCCGATCTGGCAACGACAGCCGGTGGTTTTGATTGGGGCAGCGGTGGATGAAGAGAAACGGGCTGATAGCTATCGCCAACGGTTGGGATTAGACGATCTCACCTGCCTTAAGTTCACCCCCGATCGCCAGCATGATGGCATCCAGCTCTATACCCCCGACCAGCTACCCATGCCCAACAGCAGTCGGTTTCCCAATGCGATCCTGCAAGAAATCCGTAATTTGCTCCAGCTACCAGAAACTCGCACCCAGCCAACCGTGATTCTGGTGGGTGATACTCCACTCAAAGCGCAAATAGGCTCAATTTTGGCAGCGGAATATGGTTCACGGGTACAGGTGGAAAGGCCCGAACTGCAGCAAAATAGCATTCTAGTCACTGGCTGGGAATTTTGGCAGGACTATCGACTCCGCTGCCCGTCTCCAGGATTACTGATCATCACCACATTGCCCATTCCATCCCTAGAAAACCCATTGGTGGCGGGCCAGGTAGCTTATTACAAGCGACTACGTCAGGACTGGTTTCGATTATTTCTCCTGCCCACGGCGTTACAAACGCTGCAGCTTGCGATCGCACCTATCAGTGCTCAGCAAGGTAAAGTTGCCTTGCTCGACAACCGCGTCAACCACCGCAGCTATGGACGCATCATTCTAAAAACCCTAAACCCCATTGCCCAAAGCACATACCTCGACCCCACCTGGTTAGCATCAGTGAACCAGACGCTATAATTAGGTCCAAACAGCACTTTAAAGATCACCATGGGAGAAGCTAAGCGACGACAGTCAAAGCTAGGTGAAAACTATGGGGAACCCGAGCGCATTTTTCCCTGGCTCCCCATAACCAAACAGCAATCAGAAGCCTTCGTCACCTGGAGCAGCCGCGGCGCTTGGGCTGGTATTATCGCCATGATCGTCCTGTGGTTGACAGTAAGGTTTATAGGTCCTCTATTTGGCTGGTGGACCCTAGCCCAATAGGGTATCGACCTCAGTCCGTACCCAAAACAGTCATTTTTAATTAAATTAGTCAAACCGTTACAAAGGAGACCTTCTGCCTAGACAGATCGGCTTAAGGTAGCTATGGTGTGGCTAATGTCATAGTTCTATGACTGCCCTACTGGCAGTCAGTCTTTAAACCAGTTAACACATAGATGCGGCTTACTTCATAGGCCTATGGCACGATGAGGGTGCTTCCTAAGCCTTATATCTCACGTAGCCAGATTGGGTAACTTGAATACACCAAGTACCAGAAAGGTCATCAGCGTTAGCTCACCACAATCGCCATAGGAAACTCCCATTGTCCAACAGTCGTCATAAGTCCCACCAGCAATGGGCAAGCGATTGCATCGGCAAACGAAAGCAATTCATTTTTGCCTGATGGGGTTAACCCAGATTGAAGGTTAAGGAGAGCTAATAGAATAGTTTATAAAAAATATTAAGCAAAAATTAAGATTCAACATTACAATGTGACCGGTGGGAAGGAGAACGTAGATGTTTGTTCGACTTGCAGAGCAGCACCGCCAATTCGTAAAAGATTTGGTCCTAAATCTAAAGGCGTTAGCGATTGTCCTCGAAAATCAAGGATACCTGGCGTCATGTTACACCTGCGGTGATCAGCTCAACAGTGCTTCATTTATGGTCAGCTTAGGCAATGACCATCTGATCCGTTTTTTGGTTTCAGATTACGGCATCACCTGGACAGAAATGCGAGATGATCGAGAGCTGATGAAACTAGAAGGTGCTGAAGCGATTAATCAGCTTCAGGAATTGGCTAATCTAGTTAAATATCGCATTCAGCCTGTTGAGTATCAGGTTGCCTACCGTTCAGCCTAGGTTAAGCATCAGCCCATAATATGCTGACCCATGCTTAACTTGCTAGTATGAAATACTGGGCGGCCTACCTTAAATCAGCAGCCACTCGAGTTGTCATCGGATGAAAAGAGCCCCCCTTGGTTGAAGCCGCATCATTAAGCTGGGAACACAAGTACATTAAGGCCAATTCAGTACAGCTTCACTATGTTACTCAGGGTAGTGGCAAGCTTTTGATCCTGCTCCACGGGTTATTTGAGTTTTGGTATTCTTGGCGTCATCAGCTCCCTTACCTATCTCGACAGTTCAAGGTAGTCGTCCCCGATTTACGTGGTTATAACGACTCCGATAAGCCCCGTAACGGCTACGACTTAGATACGCTAAGTTCTGATATTTCTGCCCTCATCCACACGTTAGGCTACGAGAAAGCCCATGTTGTCGGTCACGATTGGGGTGGCGCAATTGCCTGGCACCTAGCGCGTAGTTTTCCAAGTAAGGTGGATAAACTAGCCATACTCAGTACGCCCCAACGCTGGCAAACCGTACTAACCCAAGGGCTTTCCCAGAGTTGGGGCCATTTGCAACGCAACTGGCATGTACTAGCGCTACAGACACCAGGCATACCCCAATGGCTAATCAAAGAAAACTTATCTTCTTTGTTAACCTATCTTTTTCAACAGCAAGTTGTTAGAAAAAGTGCCTTTACCCAGGCAAATACAGATTTATACCAGGCAGCGCTTCAAAAACCTGGCGTTATCCCTGCTTTACTACAGCATGCTCGTCATTGCTTGAGCCTTAATGACTGGATTAACAGCTGGTTGAGTCCATCGCGACTGTCTAATAACCCCATCGAATCACCCACGTTAATCATGTGGGGTGAAGACGATAATTTAGTACCGGCAACTGGGCTTTTTTCTCCAGAATCATCGAGTAAAAATATTATCAGTCGGTCAATCGCTGACTGCGGTCATTGGATTCAGCAAGAGGCTCCCAACAGCGTTAATCGAGAACTTCTAACTTTTTTAAGCTAGCTGTATGTTTGAATAGAGGCTAACCAACCTAGTCTTATCAGGTTGGTTAGCCTCTATTTTTTCATCTGACATGGAAGAAGAAAAAATACGTATATCTCAGGGGCTTATATCCGGAAGGTTAGCCATTTTTTTACAGTTTTTCCGGGCAAGCTCAAGGTTTTGTAGAAATACTGTGACGTATCCCTTATCACTTAATTTTTAACGAATACTGTACCTGGAAATTCACTTTTTGAATCCATATCGTCACCCAGTTTATAGGGTTAAAACTTAACGTTCTTTCTGAACACTTTTATGGCTTATCCAAAAAACCTAGCTGAGTATCGGATGATGCTGTCTGCTGAAAGTGAGACAGACAGCATGTCTAAGTTAGGTTTATTTCAGGCGTTCTCTAGACTCTATGAGCACGATCGTGAGCTCTTGGATGATATTCTTGCTCTTGATACCAACGCTCAGCTGCCGGTGGCTAACTATATACAAAGTATGGTTTGCGAGCAGCAAGTTTATATCGTCAGCAACCTCGTAACAGGTAGATCAAAACGCTTTTGCTCTACCGATAGTCTCTGGACAATTGGCCGCGATCCACGTCAGTCAGACATTGCCATCCCAGACAAACGCCTCTCCCGGTGTCACGCGGCGTTACAGTACAGCCCTGAACAAGGATTTGTTCTCTCTGATCTAGAAAGTACTAACGGCACCTACGTAAATGGCAACAAATTGCAAAGGGTCTATGCTCTAAGGGATGGCGATCGCATCCGCATTGGTAGCTCCCTCTTTTATTTCTTTACTTGTGGTACTGACATGAGCCACGGAGATACCTCGTCTAGTTCCATAGACGAGGGTACTGAAGGTGGCAGCAAAACTACTATCCATTAAGCCAACGCCTCCCTTCCAGCGCATCTGCAAACAATAGCTAGACATGCGCAAGGCCATATATCCCTAGAAAACGTCTAAGCTTTTGCTTTTTTATCGGTTTTAGCCCTGCTGGCAGCTGCTGTCTTTTCAGCAGGAGCCTCATCGGTAGTTTCAGGCGGTGCAGCTGCTGTATCAATCTCTAGTACCTGGCGCAGCTGCTGATCAATCTCGGTGGTTACCTCTGGGTTATCCATTAAGTAACGAATCGCATTATCACGACCCTGACTAATATTCTCGCCTTTATAGCTGTACCAAGCCCCTTTACGGCTGAGAATATTATGTTCTTCTGCAAGGTCAACAATACAACCGAGGGTAGAAATACCTTCGCCAAATATAATGTCAAATTCGGCGATCTTGAAAGGAGGCGCAATCTTATTCTTGGCTACTTTAACTTTGGCCCGAATACCAAACTGATCGTTCCCTTTCTTCAGCGTTTGAATGCGGCGAATATCTAGACGTACCGAGGCATAGAATTTGAGGGCATTTCCTCCAGTCGTTGTCTCAGGATTACCGTAGGTGACGCCAATCTTAAGACGCAGCTGGTTGAGAAAAATGACCGTACAGCCAGATTTACCAATATTACCCGTGATTTTTCGCAGGGCCTGACTCATTAGCCTGGCTTGAAGCCCCACGTGAGTATCACCCATTTCCCCTTCAATTTCAGCGCGAGGAACCAGGGCAGCAACGGAGTCAATCACTACCAAATCAATGGCGGATGAACGGACAAGTTGGTCAACAATTTCCAAGGCTGCTTCACCTGTATCCGGCTGGGATACCAGCAGATCGTTAATATTGACGCCGAGGGCTTCGGCATAAACCGGATCTAGCGCATGTTCAGCATCGACAAAAGCGGCCACGCCACCCTCTTTTTGAGCTTCGGCTATGGCATGCAACGCCAGGGTGGTTTTACCTGAACTTTCTGGACCATAAATTTCGATGACCCGGCCCTTGGGCAACCCACCCCCCAGGGCTAAATCTAAGGTCAGCGCCCCCGTGGGAATGGTCTCAACTTTCATGCGCGTCGCATCCCCCAAGCGCATGATGGTGCCTTTACCAAAATTGCGCTCAATTTGACCGAGCACCATATCTAAGGCTTTTTTGCGCTCGTTATTTTCGGTGGATGTTTTTGCCATGCTGCCTAAGTTTTTTAGATAAAGGTTGCCGAGTTCAGCAATTATAAGCTCACAATGTGAAAGCGAATTGTACTGATGTGGGTCACGTCATTGAGCCCAACATACACATCATGCCCACGTTTGTGATTGTACCCAGAAAACATACAAATGTACTATTAAAATTCCCTTTAATTGTACAGACACTCTGGCCATTTCTATGACAGCAGCGAACACATTAGACTTCAAGGCAGTGAGTGTAGCCGGTGTCACCGAATACATTCAGCTGTTGCTAGAAGGTGACGAACAGCTACGTAATATATGGGTGATTGGAGAGGTTTCTAGCGCTCGCCAGCACGGAAGTGGCTGCTTTTTTTCGCTGCAAGAAGCGGATGGTTCAGCCACATTAAGTGCGGTAGTTTGGCGTAGTCAGCTGCCAAAGCTCAGTGTGATGCCAACCGTGGGTGAGCAGGTAGTGGTGCTGGGCCAGCTCAAGGTTTATCCAAAACGCGGTAGCTATCAGCTCACAACTTGGCAGGTGTTACCTGCGGGTGCAGGACTTCAGGCGCTACGTTACCGTCAGTTACGTAGTCGATTAGCCAGTGAAGGGCTATTGGATGATGCCAATAAGCGCCCCCTACCCACTTTTCCTAACTGTATTGCGGTGGTGACGTCATCTCAGGCTGCAGCTTGGGGGGACATTCAAGAAACTCTGACGCAACGGTATCCGGGGTTACGGGTGCTGCTGTCACCGGCGATTGTTCAAGGGGAACAAGCACCCAGGTCTATTGTGAAGGCAATTGAGCGCGTCAGTCAGGATGGCCGGGCTGATGTATTACTACTCGGCCGCGGCGGTGGTGCAACCGAGGATTTGGTATGTTTTGATGATGAGCGGGTGGTGCGTGCGATCGCAACCTGCCCTATTCCTGTGATCACCGGCATTGGCCATGAACGAGACGAATCCCTCGCAGACCTCGTTGCAGACGCCTGTGCCCACACCCCCACCGCTGCCGCAGAAAAAATCGTACCGGCCCTAAGCAACCTGCGTTACCTTCAAACACAGTTACTACAGCGCCTGGTCCAGGCCACAGGTACAAAGCTCTATCAAGAAAAAAACAATCTACAGCAGCTATATCTACGGCTGCAGCGCCTAAAACCTGATAGCCAGCTAAAACAAGCACAGCAGGCACAGCACTGGCGCACCCAACGGCTGCTCAAAGCCTTACATCAACAGTTGCAAGCCAGACAGCATCAGCATCAGCTGCTAACCGAAAAACTGGCTACCCTAGACCCTAATGCAGTTCTGCGGCGAGGCTATGCCCTGGTCAGAGAAGCATCAGGCAACGTAGTCTCCCAGGCCAGTCAGCTGGCTCCCGGCGATCATATTTCTATCCGCCTCGGTCAGGGACATATCGAAGCAGAAGTCCTAAACATCACCCAAGAGAAGTCGTTGTAATATTCTTCACCACTATGCCTAGAGCCAAAAAATCTGCTGATAACTGGGACTACGAAGCCGCTGTTGAACAAGTAGAGGCCATCATCACCGATTTAGAAACCGGCGATCTGCCCCTAGCCAATATTTTTGAGCAATTTGAAAAAGCAGTCACAGAGCTGAAAAAATGCGACACCTTCTTACAAGCTAAGCAACAACAGGCCCAACTCTTGATTGAAACCCTGATGCCAGAAGATGTTGAGTAGACATCTGCATTACCGCAATATTAATCCTGGTAGGTACCTAGCAAGATAGTGAATGCGGTCCCTTTACCAGGAATACTGCTGACGGAAATAGAGGCCCCACAGTGGAGCAATAGCTGCTGCACCAGGGTTAGCCCTAGGCCGCTGCCATCAAACGTGCTGCGATAAAACGAGTCAAAGACCTGTGGTAGAGCAGAAGGAATAATGCCCTGCCCATCATCTTGAATCACCAGTGCTACCTTGCCATCGCCACGGTGATGGGCCGTCACCCAAATACGTCCATTTTTTTTGGTAAATTGAATGCTGTTGCTCAGCAAGCTGATCAAGACCTGCTTGAGGTGAGCTTCCAGCGCTAGTACGGGTGGCAACTGATTAGATACCGTATAGGCCAATAAAATATCGCGCTCTGTGGCTAGGGGTTGATAGGTGCTGACTACACCAGGCACTAAATCCCACAGCTGAACTTTTTCTAGGACAGTCGTCTGCGGCCCAAGCTGCAGCTCTAGTAACTCAAATACATTATTAATTAGGTGGCTTTGCCGATCGCAGGCCTGGCTAATCATTTGTAAATAACGCTCGCGCTGCTCTGGCTTGAGCTTAGTCGAACTAAGCAGTGTCAGAGCAGTCTTGATAGTGGTTATGGGGTTATTCAGCTCTTGGGCAGCGGTTTTGAGAAACAGAGGCGTGACCTCTGATGCAGATGAGCGCGTTGTCGGCGTTACAGATCGATTGGACAATACTAACGCTGGTGACCTTGCCATAGAAGCATCCATAGTGGTTCCAAAATGCGCCCAGGGCGGATTAGATTACGTATCTATGTCTCCTAGGGTAGTTAAGGCGACTGGGGGATAAATGAGTATTTCCACCTAACTTTCCGTGCTAGCACTGAGCTTGAGAGCCGCTCCATACCCATGGATTAGGACGCTAGACGTAGTCTGAGGGCAAGCTGGGACTGCTCACGATCGTCAAAATGAATTTTCTCAGTCCCTAAAATCTGATAGTCTTCGTGGCCTTTACCTGCAATCAACACCCCATCCCCGGGCTGGGCAGAGAGAATTGCATGCCGAATGGCAGCGGCGCGATCGCAAATCACCTGATCCTCACCCAAGTTGGCCCCAATCCCAGCCACTACATCGGCTAAAATCGCCTCTGGGTGTTCAGTTCGCGGATTATCCGAGGTCACCACTATCCGATCAGCCAGCCCATAGGCAATGCGTCCCATCTGGGGTCGCTTGGTGCGATCGCGATCGCCACCACAGCCAAAGACACACACCAACTGACCTGCAATAAACGGTCGCGCTGCTCGCAGGGCATTTTCTAAGCTGTCAGGGGTGTGGGCATAGTCCACAATCACACTGATATCCTGACTAGGACTCACCTGTACCCGTTCCATCCGACCAGGCACACCGCTAAAGTCTCTTAAGGCAGAGGTAACAGCATTAAGGGGTACCCCCAAATGTAACGCGGCCCCTGAGGCTGCCAATATGTTCTCTAGATTAAACTTGCCCACCAGGGGAGAGGCAAAGGGCGCTGCCCCCATGGGGGTCACCAAGGTACCAGCCATTCCCGTGGCACCGTAGCTAATGTCGGTGGTGTGTAAATCAGCCGTGGCGTCAGTAATGTGATAGGTCCAAACATGCTCAGGACTTAGCCGCTCCACCAGCTTTTGCCCATAGGGATCTTTACTATTAATGATGGCCCGCCCCTTGAGATAATCGGGACTAAATAGCAAGGCCTTAGCCTCAAAGTAATCCTCCAGAGTTTTGTGATAATCCAGATGGTCCTGGGTGAGGTTAGTAAAGACCGCCACATCAAACGGGCAACCCCAAACTCGCTTTTGATCTAAGGCATGGGAGCTAACTTCCATAATGGCGTGCTGGCAGTCCGCCGCAACCACCTTGGCCAGCTCACGTTGTAAATCTACGGGAAATGGCGTGGTATGGACTGCCGTTTCTTGATGTCCTGGCCAACGGGTATAGAGAGTGCCGAGTAACCCGGTGGGCCTATCAGCTGTATTCAGCAAGTATTCGATGATGTGGGTAGTGGTGGTTTTGCCATTGGTACCGGTGACACCCACCAGGTTTAAGGCCCTGCCAGGATAGTGATAGAAAGCAGCCGCAATTTCACCACAGGCCGTGGCCATATCTTGAATGGGAATGAGTAGCGTAGAATCGTCTGGGGCTGGCTGCTTGCTTAAAGCACTGGGGGAAACGATGGCTGCGATCGCACCCTTCTTCAGGGCACTTGGCCAAAACTCCCCACCGTCTACACGGGTACCCGGCATACCAATAAACAGATTGCCTGGCTGACAAACCTTTGAATTAGTACATAGCCCAGTGACCGATTGATCGAGAATCGGATGGTCCATGATAGGCACCAACCCAGCCGGGAGCTGTGCCAATAAGTCACGCAGCGTCATACAGTCCTTACCCAAATTGTTTGCCGCTATTTTGCCTTAAAGGGACCTCACTATCATCTGCGGTTTGCCGCTATGCCGTCTCAAAGGGGCCTAAATAGGTTTGCAACATTTGCTCTAACTGCCGCAGCGGAGCCCTTGGTGACAAGCGAGGTAACGGCTGTTCTTTTTCTAGTTCAGCCGTTTCAGGATAGTGAATCAAACGACATAGCACCGGAATTTCATATTGATACTCCGCAAACCAAGCGGGATTTTGGGTAATGTCCCGTGCTTCGATCTCAATGGGCAGATGCTCCAATTGCGCTAGTTTTTCCTCTAGACCTTCGCAGAGGTGGCAACCTGGTTTTGTGTAAAAAATGAGCTTTTTCATACTTGCCATTGTCCTACGCTAGGAGGGAAAAATTTGATCATTACGGTTAACGCCTCTAGAAAGGATCGGATTAATCTACTTTTCTCCGGTGGGTTATGAGGGATTATTGCGATAGTATATTCCAGTGATCATTTATGGGCTAAACCCCACTCACACCTATGGTTTCTTGTGTAGACGCACAATCACGTAACCTACAGCCAGCTGAACAGCTTGAGTTTGACCCCAGCAACCTCGATCTACCCGAGCTCAATCGGCGATTTGAATCAGCCACTCCCCAAGAAATTTTGGCGTGGGCCATGGCCACTGTTCCAAACCTGGCCCAGATGACGTCCTTTAGTATGGGGGCCATCACCCACATGCTGTATCACGAGCTCCAGGCATCTATCCCTGTCATTTTCCTGAATACCCTACACCTATTTCCAGAAACTTTGCAGACAGCAGACAAGGCCAAGCATATTTACAACCTAAACCTCCATACTTACCGAGCAGCGGCCAGCTATGACGACTTTGTCGCCTGTCATGGAGACAGACTCTGGGAACGCGACGTGGAGCGTTTTCATCACGTAACCAAGGTAGAACCGATGCAACGCGCGCTAGAGGAGCTATCGGTGCAGGCATGGATCACTGGCCGCCGTCGCGACCAGTCAACTACTCGACAGGCGATGCCAATTTTGGAACTTGACACCGATGGACGCCTAAAAATCAATCCCCTGGCCAATTGGACCCATAAGGATCTATGGCGCTATACCTTTGCCAACGGTGTTTTATATAACCCGCTGCACGATCAAGGTTATACCAGCATTGGCGATCGCCCCCTGACCACCAAAGTCAAAGTAGGTGAAGACGAGCGCGCTGGGCGCTGGAGGGGAAGCGTCAAAACCGAATGTGGCATCCATGGGTAAAACAGCCGGCCAACCGTATGGACACTATTGACAAATAATTCTTTATAGATTCCGAAATTTTTAAGCTCAGGCTTGATTTGTTAAGTGACAGCCAACACTATATTTGGTCAAAACCAGACCAAATACTCAGGGGCTAACATTTACTTAGCAATGGCACAGGCTCATGGAATCCTTGAATGACTCAACCGCGCAGCTATGGCGCAGCGTATCCGTAGGTGGTAGCGGCGGCAGATTTTTTTCAGACATTAGCTGGCCACCCCAGGCGAGCGATCGGCTTCTGGCTCAGAAGGCCACACCGGTCGAAGTCCGAGTCCGGGTGGGGCGCAATGTCGACCAGGTTCAAATGCGGTGGGCATCCGGTGAATTAACTGCCCATGGCGGCGATGGCTCAGTCCTAGAGTCATTCGTTCTAGATAAAAATGAATACATTACCAATGTTTTGCTGACGGCACCTGGTGGTCGCTATGTCGGCTCCATTGAGATTCTCACTAGCCAGAATCGCAGCGTAATCTTTGGCAGACCTACTGGCAGAGTGACTGATTTACAGGTACCACCCAACCACCAGGTAATTGGCTTTTATGGTTCCAGCGGTCGCTGGATCGACAAGCTCGGTGTGATTGCGGTACCCGTCATTGGTCAAACCACTCCTGAACGTCCGAAGCCTAAACCTGAACGCCCCTCCGACGGTCTACTGGGGGCCATTCCCCGCGCCGGTATTGAATTAATTAAAGAATTTGAAGGATTTGCTGAGCCCTTACCGGATGGTCGAGCTAAAGCCTATGCTGACCCACTGCGAGGATGGGAAGTGCCTACCATTGGCTATGGCACCACTCGCTACCCTGATGGAGTCCAGGTAAAACAAGGCGACATTATCGACAAAACCCAGGCAGAGGACTATCTGATTGACCACGTGGATAAATCTTGCCGCAAGGCAATGGAGAAGATTCCCACCTGGGGCCGTATGAATAGTAACCAGCGGGGAGCGATTTACAGCTTTGCCTACAATTTGGGCTCAGGCTTTTATCGGGGCTATAACTTTGAGTCGATTACTCGGGTGTGTGATTCGCCTGAGCTTTGGAAAGACCATGGTTGGATAGCGGCTCAGTTTGTTAAATACAGAAACCCAGGCACGTCAGTTGAAGAAGGATTACGCCGTCGTCGCTTAGCCGAAGCGGATTTATTCTGTCAGCCGGTGACCTCAGCCACCCCTAACTGGGATGACGACCATAATGAGGCCGGTGAAGCGGGCGATCGCAAACCGGAAGATCGGCTTGAGCGCATCGAGCGCGATGTGGCTGGCAACAAACCCGTTGGAGCTAAGCTAACCACGGACATGTCCTTTGACACGCTGATTACACCCCACATTACCTATGGTGAATTTGCTCTGTACAACGAGGCGCGCCGCTTTCGACATAATTATCAGTGCAAAACAGCCTATGAAATCTGCCGCTTCCTAGAACGCTGCCGTGAGTATTTTGGCGGCAGTCCGCTGGTAATTACCTCCGGCTACCGTCCCCCTGAGGTCAATGCGAAAGTCGGTGGCGCTCGACGCTCCGAGCATTTATACGATGCTCCCGATACGGGCGCTGTAGATTTTTACATCAAAGGAGTGAGCGTTTACGAAGTGGAAGCCTGGTGCGACCAAACCTACCCTTACAGCATTGGCTATGGGGCCAAACGAGGGTTTGTCCATTTGGGCATGCGCCCTGGCAAGCCTCGTGTTCGATGGGTCTATTAAAGGCAGGCTTCTACGGGTAGGCTGGTAAAGCACGATAGCTAGATGGTCACACGGTGGATTTTTCGGCCTTGCCGATAACGGCATTTATTCGCCCTGATGGCGAAAATCGAGATGAAATCGCATCTCTTTTACACCAGGTAGTGGATCTATTAGTTGATGCTATGGCTCAGGCAGCGGATCGCTCTCCGCTACCTGAGTCTTTGGTGTCTAAAACCTGGAGTCAGCTGCCCCAAGGATCAATTGATGAGGACAGGCTTTTGGAGGCGTTGCGATCGCAGCTCCTCAGTTCCATGAATGCCGCCCATCCCGGCTACATTGGCCACATGGACTCCATCCCCACCACCATGTCTGTGATTGGAGATCTGCTTGTCGCGGCCCTCAACAACAATATGTTGAGCGTCGAAATGTCACCGCTCTTCTCGCGATTAGAAACTATCGTTCTACGACAGATTACCCAGCTATTTGGCCTGGGGCCCCAAGCTAACGGCGTCTTAGTCAGCGGTGGCAGTCTGGCCAATCTCCAAGCGCTGCTGGTAGCCCGAAATATTTCATTTAATGCTCTCGACAATGGCATTTCCCAGGGACAACAGCCCGTGTTTTTGGTCTCAGAAGTTGCCCATACATCCTTTAAAAAAGCAGCAATGATTATGGGATTGGGCACCAAAGCAGCCATTCCAGTAGCAACCAACCACAACTCTCAAATTAACCTCGACGATCTCAAGACTCAGCTAACCAAGGCCAAAATCCAGGGGCAGAGTCCCTTTGCCATCGTCGCCACCGCTGGCACAACCGTTACCGGTAGCATTGATCCAATTGCCGAGATGGCTGACATTGCCAAAGCCCATCAGCTGTGGTTCCACGTTGATGCGGCCTATGGCGGAGCCGTGATGTTTTCCAAACGCCATCGGCAGCAGCTAGCAGGAATCGAACTAGCAGACTCAATCACCTTTAATCCACAAAAATGGTTATACGTGGCCAAAACCTGTGCCATGGTGATGTTTCGTCAGTTTGATCTACTCCAGCACCACTTTAGGGTCCTTGCCCCCTACATGAACGATCACAACGATTGGCCCAATCTGGGGGAACTCACCGTTCAAGGAACCCGGCATCCCGATATTCTCAAGCTGTGGTTATCGCTACAGCACATTGCAAAAGATGGCTACAGCACTATCATTGACCACAACTATGCTCTGACCCAAACCTTTGCCGCTGCTGTCAATGCACGATCTTTTCTAACCCTAGCCAGCGCCCCCCAAATGAACCTGGTGTGCTTTCGAGCAGAGCCCCCAGGACTACCCACTGAAGAGTGGGATAGCTGGAATCAGGGGCTGCAGCAGTGGCTCTTGCATCAAGGCAACACTTTTCTTTCACTGCCGATCTACCGAGGGCAACGCTGGCTCAAGGCTGTCTTACTCAATCCATTCACCACAGCTGAGCATATTCACACCTTATTTGCCCACATAGATTCCTATTACACCTCCCATCGGAGTTCTTAACCCTTGACGTCTTTGACTAGGACAAAGATACTGATAGCGACAGCTCGCAACCACCGTCCTGAGCACAAGCCCCCATGGTTAAGCTTCTTCATCTCTCCGATATCCACATGGGCAGTGGCTTTAGCCATGGACACATCAATCCGGTCACAGGTCTAAATTCCCGCTTAGAGGATTTTACAGCCACACTCAAACGCTGCATCGATCGCGCCCTTAGTGAACCCGTAGACCTGGTGCTCTTTGGCGGTGATGCCTTTCCCGATGCCACCCCTTCACCCGTCATCCAGCAGGCATTTGCCCAACAGTTTCAGCGATTAGTTAAGGCCCAAATCCCCACAGTGTTGCTCGTGGGCAATCACGATCAGCACTCCCAAGGTATGGGCGGAGCCAGCCTATGTATTTACCGCACCCTCGGAGTACCTGACATTGTTGTAGGCGATAGTTTAACCACCCATCGCATCGAAACCAAAGCAGGCCCTGTACAAGTAATTACCCTACCCTGGCTCACCCATTCCACACTACTGACCCGCCCAGAAACTGAAGGCTTGTCCCTGGGTGAGGTCAATGAACTAATGCTTGACCGTTTACGCGTGGCCTTAGAAGGCGAGATCCGTCAGCTAGAGGCAGGTATTCCCAGCATTCTCTTGGCCCATCTGATGACTGACACAGCCAGCTACGGGGCTGAGAAGTTTTTAGCCGTAGGCAAAGGGTTCACCGTCCCGATGGCCCTATTGGCTCGTCCTTGTTTTGACTATGTCGCCTTAGGCCACGTGCATAAACACCAAATCCTCTGCCAGTCCCCACTGGTGGTATATCCCGGCAGCATAGAACGGGTGGACTTTAGCGAAGAGAAAGAAGACAAAGGCTTTATCCTAGCCGACATTCAATCAGGCCATGCATCAGTAAATTTTTGTCCCTTACCCGTACGTGCCTTTAAAACCATTGAAGTGGATGTCTCTGCAACTGATTTACCCCAAGCACAGTTAGAAAAAGCCCTTACCCAAGCCAACATCAGTGATACCGTGGTGCGCCTGGTCTACAAACTCAACCCGGCCCAAATTGAACAGATTGACCATGCCGCCTTGCACCAAATCCTGACCGAGGCCCACTCGTACACCATCCATCCTGAACTGATTAGCCAGCTCACTCGTCCTCGGCTACCCGAACTCACCGCCGACCATAGCCGCGACCCATTAAGTGCCCTGCAAACCTACCTAGCCAGTCGCGAAGACCTAGTCGAACTGACTGACGATATGCTGCGGGCAGCCCAGGCGTTGCTTAACGGTAAGGAGAGCAACGATGAAATAGAAATAGCCCAGGCTACAGACACTGCCGACGAAACAACCAACCAACAGCTGAGACTGCTGTAAATCTTATGTAAGCTATAGCCGCACTGTTACAGCTTAGATATCCCTTGACCCAGGCCTAGACATACCTTGGTCAGAAACTCCAGATCCAGAGTATCCAGGGTATCGGTTGAGCGATGATAGTGTGGGTTTCTTAAATCAGCCGTATCCGTCACCATAATTGCGTTGTAACCCGCATCCCAGAAGGGGGCATGGTCGCTGCGGCGAGTAGCGGCTAGGGGGTGTCCGTGATTGACCATGGGTAACCAGGCACAACCAACACCAGCCCTATCAAAGGCACGATTAAATCCCCACAGCATGGGTATCGTCTGCCAGTTACCAATCAGGGCAATGAAATCCCCCGTCCTAGGGTAGACATAGTCCATACCAACCACAGGATATGTCTGACTAGGCGATGATTGACTGGCACAGTACCCTAGCATCTCAAGAGATAACATCAGGCGAATGGGTTCACCTTGAAGGGTCTGTACATAGGCACGGCTACCCACTAGACCATATTCTTCTAAGTCAAACGCGACTAACCGTACAGGGCGTCTTGGTGGTTGCGCTGAAAATAGTCGAGCCAGCTCTAACAAAACGGCTACACCTGTGGCATTGTCATCAGCACCCGGACACCCAGGCACCGTATCGTAGTGAGCCCCGATCACCACAGGTGCCAATACTTGCCGCCCAGGAAGACTGAGGCAAAGGTTGTAATGATCTCGCCCCCGATCACCAAAGGCCATGGATGTCACAGCCCCCCACTGTTCTAACTGTGACTGAATATAGCGCCGAACGTAGTAATGCCCGTGGGTGGCTATGTAAGGATCTCGCTCACGTATTAACTCTTGTAGATGCGCAACTAAGCGGTTTTTGAGCGGGTCATGGACCATATAAGTAGGCGGCAACAGCCAACAGGGTCTAACAGATGTGCGCTATCACTATCAAGTATTTTTCCTGACCGAAAGATTATTTTTACTTATTAGCGATCGCAACGTACAAACATCTTATTTTCTGGCAACGGCTTATGGACTCTAGTGTTTACACATTAGATTTCATTGGCCCGAGTCTTTGAACAGTTTAGGAGCTGCTGACAGACCCTACCAATGCTTAGAACAGACTGTATACTTAGGAGATTGTGATTTTAGATACAACATTTGGGCCAGACACCAGCGTTATTTTCCTCTTCTGGCAGCAGCTACCATCAAAAGTTTTGAGATTACGATTTCGACATTTGGTTTGGAGTTGCTTTTTGACTAAAGTGTTCATCTGTCAGTTCATCTATGTTTGATGTACCGGTTCTGGAAGTAACCGTCTCTTCAGCTCCCACAGTCATTAACGGTGTGAGCAACACTAACTCAATATCCCTATCCAAACCGACGATTTCTTTAGCTTTACTAAGCGCTTTAGCCGTACTGCCAACGTCGGTCAGCGCCAGCCCAGATATCACAGCCGAAGGTGTAGCATCGGCCGACCTCTCCAGTCAGACCTTATTTTCTCAGAACTCTTTTCAGCTGCTAGAACCACTTGACCTAGCCGATGCAGCAGAATCCTTGGAAACAATTTTTTCCCTCCCGCTACAGCTCAATGCTCTGTCTGAGTTTGCGGATGGCAAGCATTTACTGACCATTGCTTCGTCCGCAAATGTAATACCTCCCCTAGAGGTAACGACATCGGATAGTGATAAAAAAGACGCCGCTATTGATGTACAACCTGTGGTCACGGAGTTGGCTAAGCCCACCCCAGCCAGATTAAGCCAGCATTTGAATCAGTGTTTGGATGCGCCTCCTGAGCATAGCCAGGGCATCAAAACGTTTCAAGTTTTGCGCCGAGGTACGGTCATTGGCAAAGCCAGTGATATCAATAGTCCTGAAGAAGTCGTGCAGTTTTTGCAAACAATACTGCTGTCTGAAGAACTCATTCCCCATGAGATTACCCCCATTCTCGGTGGTGAGCAGCCCGCCATTCGGTTGAGTAGCGATGTGCTGGTACAGGTGACAAATCATCCCAGACCTGGGAGTGATATTTCCGCTGGGACTGAACCTGAAATCAGCAGCGAGTGGGCCGCTATTACCTGGAGCGACCATTTACGTCGGGTCCTGGGAGCCCCACCCTTAGATGCTGGCGATGTCCAAGTAATGCTCAAGGGATTGCAACCTTCTGATCAACAGCTCAATGGTCTAGCATCCTGGTATGGACCCTATTTTCATGGACGTTTAACCGCCAATGGAGAAACGTTTGACCAAAATACCCTGACGGCTGCCCACAAATCCTTACCGTTTAACACGGTTCTACAGGTGCGCAATCTAAAAAACAATCGCTCTATTGTCGTTCGCATCAACGACCGAGGACCCTATATCGGAAAACGTTCTCTAGATTTATCTAAGGCCGCAGCCCAGTGCCTAGGCAGTGAGAAGCAAGGAGTAATTCCCTATGAGGCAGTGATTCTAGAACAGCCTTCGGAGGAGTTATCAGCCAATTAAACCTACAGAACAAGGCCTATCCCACCACTTAAAACCTCGGCTAGAGCCTGCTTTAGTCCAGAGAACCACACTCATAACCGGTTACCAGGTTGGATCAACATAAAGGTTGACTACGTAGGGAGACTGGGTTTCGGGTACCGCAGAAATACATGCACAAATGGGATCCTCTTGCCCCTCAATCTCAACTTCACACGCATGGCATGACCCCATTAGGCAACCGGTGGGAATAGTGACCCCTGCTCGCTCAGCAACTTGTAAAATGGGCTCCCCTGGGGCTGCCGACACCGTGACATTGTCAGGCAGAAAACGAACCTCAACACTCATAGAATGTCCGTTGATTTGAATTGATAAGAAACAGTCTCAATCCTATCGCAAGATTTCTCAAGACAGGTGCTCGGCTTCCACAGCCATTGTCTGAGCAGCCTTCAAAGATGCATCTAAGTGAAGGCGTTTGGTATGCCACCAGGCCTGCATTTCACGGGAAAATGTATGAGTATACAAGGTAATCACAATAGGTTGAGCGCGGTATCCCTGGCCGACAATTTCAACACAGTAAGAAGGGTGACGCTTAGTGGATAAATCGACGATAAATCGTCGGCCAATCCGTCGCCAGCTAGGTTCCTTACCCCGCCACTGTAGACGACAACAGGGCCAAGGCAGCTGCTCGCGATCAAATAGACGACAACAGGGCCCAGTAACGCGATAGGTCAGATGGGCCCCAGGACTTTGAAAAATATGCCCCGTAGGCCAGGGATGCTCACCGATAGGGGGCTGGGAGGATACTAGCAACTGACTGAACCCGAAAAATAGGTTTAGACTGATGGCATACATTACTGCACCAGAAAAATCGTGCCGCAGCCTATGATTTAGAACAGTAGTGTACGAAATTTTGTAGGAAAATTCTATGGCTGATACCATCACTCCAGCTGTTAGCGATCGCATCTGCAAACACATGAATGACGATCACGCTGACGCAGTACTACTCTACGCCCAAAAATTTGGCGATGCCATCACCGCCACCGCCGCCACCATGAAAGCTATCGACACTGATGGCATGGACTTAGACGCTATTGTTGAGGGTCAAAATACCGCTGTACGTATCAGCTTTGAGCGGCCCTTGGTAGACGCAAAGGACGCTCACCATGTGTTAGTCGACATGCTGAAGCAGGTAAAGCAGCCAGGCTAAGACAGGCCATGAGTTTTGAGTCGTCAGTTTTGATGGCCTACAAGTTGGCAGACACTCGCACATTTGAGAGCAAGTACTCAAAACTCATACATTCCCGCTCATATATGGGCTATTTGGCACAACTACAGCTCTAAATCGGTCGCTGGCACATTGCAAGCCCGTCTGTAATCATTGCCACCCCAATAGGTAGAACCACAGAGGTTGGCTCCCCTTAGGTCAATGTCATGGACAAACGTGGATTCAAAATTCGTGCGCTGTAGCTGGGAGCCAACAAACTGCGTTTTATCAATAAACGCTTCAAAAAAGTTGGCTTCCGTCATATCAGCACCAGAGAAGTCACCATAGTTGAGCAATGCACCCGTCAAATCTGCTCCCACAAATTTAGCTGGAAACTCCACTAGTTCACCCTGACTATCAGTAATATCACTCACCAGAGTCAGCGCCCTGACATAGGACAAATTTGTCGATCGCAGGTCAGCGCCTGAGAGATTAGCGCCATCTAAAACTGCGTAGAAAAAATTGGCTTCTTCCAGGTTGGCACCTTCTAGATTGGCACCCGAGAGATCCAACCGTCGCAAATCTGCTTGCCGCAGATCACAGCCTGGACATTCATTGGTCTCAATCAAACGTTTGAGGTCAGCATCGTCCACAGCTTGGGCCGCAGACGTGTGGAGAAAAACTAAGGCAAACGCTGTGACGACTGGCAAAGCGACCGGACTGCCACCGCAGTGCCGTAACCACTGGGTTATTTCTTGAACCATGGGTTGCATCCTCTAACGGGTCCTTCCAAAACACCTCTATCGTGTCAAATTCACTACGAATGCGGCAAGCCCCTGCCATCGATTACTCTAAAAAACAAAAATAGATGGGTGTTGCTGAGCCTCAGTATGATTTTATCGACAAAATATTGAGCGTATGGAATTTCTAATAGAGCGATGTATCCCCTTAACTCAGCACCGGTGAGAGAAACCTTGGGGTAAGAATTAGTCCGTAGCGTACAGATACTTAAACCAACGTTTATGTATCTAAACTAACGCTTCCATCAAGAAAAATTACTGTACTGTCACATCCCTGGGGCTATTAAGCCATATTCAATTCAGGTCCTGCTCTATAGTTCAATGCAAAAGAACAACACAATGAAACCACTACGCTTAGCAATTGCTGCCGCCACCGCAGCCACCCTGACGATGTTTGGCGCTACTACCCGCGTAGATGCCCAATCCTTTGACAATATAGAAGCCAATCAAGAGGACTTTGTCCTGGTAGCAGCTCCTGGTGGAGGTCTACTTGGTCGGCCAGAGTTTATGATCATCGAACAAAAGACCGATGCTCAGCAATGTTGGGGTGAGTCAGGATCACAACCTACCCAGATTGAGCCACTGCTATTGAACTTTGACTTTAGTGGCATTTGCGGACGTAGTACTGACAGTAATGGTTATTCAATTCGTGCTGGTGATGGCGATGCGGGTAGTCGTTTCAACCTAGCCATTGACGAAGAAGAGGGTGAATATCTCCTCATTGCTACACCCAGCACATTCCCCACTAATCCCTATCGCAACTCTCCCCCGCTCACCTTAGGTCGGACCTTTGGCAAAGCCGAGAACGGCTTTACTAAAATTTTTCTCAATCCCGGTTGGCGTTTAACTCGCCGCTCCTTTGAAGGACGTACCCTGGGCCATCTTTATCTCACTAACGATGCAACGTTGGCTGCCTTGGTTGAAGCAGGGGGTGGTCCCGTCGCCAGTGAGCCGCCAGTAACACCTCCTACTACAGAACCACCGACCACTATTGCCTTTCGAGATGTCACCAACGATGTCTACGCAGCTCAGATTAGCCGGGCTGTAGAAATTGGCTTTATTGCAGGCTTTGAGGACGGTACTTTCAGACCACGTACCGCCCTGACCCGCGAGCAGCTGGTCTCAATGGTAATTGAAGCCTTAGATGCCCAAGATAATATTTCCATTGCGCTACCCAGTGCGGTGACCAGTTCTCCCTTTACGGATGTTGCAAGCAATCGCTGGAGTGCTGCTAAGATTCAGTTTGCTAGCCAGAGCGGCATTGTCAGCGGTGACCCGGAAGGAACATTCCGCCCTGGTGATGAGGTTACTCGGGCTGAAATGATGGCGGTGCTTCGTAGGGCCGCTGAATATCGCAAACGCGTTCTAGGTCAGGGCACAGCTTTAACGCCTACGCAGGCAGCTTTTACCTTCTCAGATACTGAGGGTCACTGGGCCGCCGATGTGATTTCTAGTCTTTCAGGCTATTGCGGTATTGCTAGCCCGGTCAATGAGTCGGGTACGGCCTTTGTCCCTAATAGTGACGCTCTGCGTAACTATGCAGCCACCGCTGTTGTGCGTCTGGTAGATTGCGCGAGCTAAGAGGTATGGCTTGGCACACATAGTTCAAGCCATCCATAATGTCTGAACGATTGAGATGACAAAAGGTACATGCGCAGCAAACTGCCGTTAGTGTAGTCTTTCCTTTTGGCAAGATACACTTAGCAATTTGTCATACAGTAGCTAACCTGACTGATAATCAACGCATGCAGACATTGAACATCATACTTTCTAAGTAAAAAGGATGCAGGGAAGCATTTTTCCTGCATCCTTTTTATGAGTTAGAGCAACCACCAAAGCAACAGTACAAGCACTATACCCGCGAAAAACCAGTAGAACAGATATGAGCGTTGAAACAGCAAAGACTTAGATGATTTAGCTGCCATAGATGGTGTCATGCTGCTTGATTCTTGACCGATTGTTGGAGCTTTGATGGGGGTTTCCACTATCTTCTCGGCCATATGCTTGATGGCTTGGGTACATTGTTCAGCCTGCTGAGTCAGCCCAGCAGCCTGATAAAAATCACGGGCAATTTCGTAGGTGGTGCGTGCATTGAGCGGTTGACCACTTTTAACCAACGCTTCAGCCAAATCGTAATGCCCTGCACCTTGACTAAAAAGATCCCCATTACGCTCATAGAGTGGCAATGCTAAACGATACGATTCAATCGCGTCAGGATACTCGCCCCAGGTACTGTAGGTATTTCCTAAAAGTCGATGGCTGTTGGCCTCACCTTGGATCGCGCCAATGGCTTGGAACAGATTTCTAGCCTGCTGCTGATACTTGATAGATTCGTCTCGTTGACGCTTTTTAAGATACAACCGCCCAAGTGCAAAATATGCATTGGCTTCTCCCAGCCGAGCACCCACATCCCGATACAGACCGAGCGCTTGCTCGTAATTGCTCAACGCCTCTTGACTCCGC
>JBCAWO010000018.1:0-51379 GCA_038534515.1 Cyanobacteria bacterium J06554_1 | reverse complement strand
CAGACCGAGCGCTTGCTCGTAATTGCTCAACGCCTCTTGACTCCGCTTGAGAAACTGAAGCACATCACCCACCGCTTTGAGCGTATTCGCTTCTCCTAGCCGATCACCCACATCCCGATACAGACCAAGCGCTTGCTCATAATTGCTCAGACTATTGCTGTGATGGCCTCTGACCTTATCAATTCTTCCAAGCCCCAGCAGACTATGAGCCTGCTGCAATAAAACTGCCTCAGCGTCTGCCCAATCCAGAGCCTTACGATAATATTTCCTTGCTTGCTTTAGATCCGATAGTCCCGCGTATCCATTTCCTAGCTCCAGGGCAATATCGATACACGATTTGCGGTCTTCACTTTGTACGCTAAGCAGCCGCTCTAACTGCTCGATACGCTCTTGTTTGACAATTTTCGCATCGGGCAGTTGCCCTGGTATTGGCTGGATTATTCGGGTCTGAGCAGCAGTCGCCCTTTCTTTGGTGGTGCGAAACTCGAACAGTGCTGAATGCCAACTCCACAAGTCCTTGGCATTTTTTGCTAACCGGTTAATAGCATAGTCGGGCAAAAACCACACCATCGGATAAGGCGCTTCGGCAGCCATAACATCCCGGCGAAAGTTTAAATCGTTTAAGAATTGAGTGTAGTTACCTTTCACACCAATGGCTGTGGCTAGCCCCCGTACCAAAACGACTAAAGGTTGGTTCGAGCCGAGAGATAGAGTTGCTAGCTCACGACGTAGTTCTTCGAAAAGTGAGTAGTCATTTCTGGTACTAAAATCTAGTTCTATCAGATTGACTGCTTGACTAATCTCATGCCGCCTCAGCCCATGCATTATCAGATCTTCATCGGCAGCAAAATTCACCTCAGCAATGGCTAGGGTAAACCCATCGGCTAAGTCTATAAACGCAATCAGTTGCTTAAATACATCTAGATTTAACCCCATGAAAGCTAATGCTTCATCGGATTGGTTGCCAGCATGGGGGCGATTAATTGGACTGCTGGAGCTTGGCGAGGGCACGTTTAAAGGATTCACTACGCATCACCACGGGGTTAGGATACATCCATCGTCCTGTCCCGTTGTACTCAAGGATAGCGGTATTAAACAACATTGCTTGCCCCAGGGTTTCATCCGTCAGTTCTTTGGTCAACGCGACCTGGGCTAGCTCCCCATAATCATCGGCTGACAAAATACGCTCAAACCCTTGTTGCTCTTGATTAATAGCGTAAATAACATCATCGGGTTCGACTTTTTTGCTGACATTGGCTCGGCTGCTTGCGATCGCAATGGCCTTACGAGTCATACGCATCATTTGTCGTAGGTGGCCACCGCTAGCTTTTGCCAGATCTAACAGCAAACTTCGCTTAGCAAAAATTGCCCCTGAGTCAACTCGTTTTTCGATCAGCTGAGCCATCTGCTCTAGACCATTTTCAGCGTAGTCCAGATTAACTGACCCACGGTTCGGCTGATACATGCCGATCATAGGAATGATATGGGGATTTTCAAAGGTGCTGCCCAGTTTACGCGTACCGTAAAGTACAGCAATCGGAACCGTATAAATAATGTTGCAGGCTAATTCTCGCAACTGAGCCGAATAGTCGATAAAAAGTTTGGTAGCTACATCAGGCGGACACTTATCAAGGCCGTCTAAAATCAGCAAAATTCCCTTTTTTCCAGAGTCTGCCTGCCGTAGCTTTTTAGCACCATCCCGCAATAAGTTATTGATATCGGTTCGTAGACGCGAGACCTCTCGCTCTAAAGTTTGTCGAATAGTCACTTTATCTTTGGAGCCACCCTTGATTTGGGCCATTACCTTAACTAAAAATTTGGCTAAAAACGGTGCCTCTGACCCTAAAGATGCTTCTGCATTGACATTTACTGAGCGTTCCACAGTGGTTTCAGTTTCTTCAGTAATGTCCTTAAACCAGTCTTCAAAGCTCTTAAGAAGGTCTTTATCAAAAGCAAGTCCCTGTCGCCGCAGGGCTAGCTCGACTTGCTTGATTACTAGTAAATACAAATCAGTATAGGTAAGGTCATTGGTATCAGTTTCGTCTTCGACCTGGACTGAAATGACCAAATAGTCAGTTTGCCAGGCACTTTTGAGTCGGATTAACTCTGAACTTTTACCACAACCGACATGGCCCGTAAATAGCAGACTTTTAGCTTCTCCAGCTGCAATCAAATCTAGGGTAAAATTCAGCTCTCCCATGACATCATGGCGGGCTGCAAAGGGCACATAATAGGCATCCATCTGCTCAGCCGTCAGTGGCCGAAGTTCACAGGCGCGGTAGGCTTCTTTGAGGGTGCAGGCTTTGGCAATGTCCATAATGAGTCGGATACTATCCGCCCCTATTCAACCAGAAGTAGTCACCTTGTGCAGTAAGGACTGGCAGCATATGAATAGAGATAGACATGCATCATAAGATAGTTGAGGCTAATTTTCTTGTAACTGTAATCATTCTGGACTAGGCAGATGCGAGTAGAACACCGATGACCGTTTCAAGGACTGTATGTGTTGGGTTTTTGACGGTAATTACCGTTGGCACATTATTACTAATGCTGCCCTTTGCCACCACTAGCGGCGAGTGGAACAACCCAATTGTGGCTCTTTTTACAGCGACCTCAGCCGTTTGTGTCACGGGCCTGATTGTGGTGGATACGGGGTCATATTTCTCTCCCGTAGGTCAGGGGATTATTTTGCTCTTAATCCAGCTGGGTGGTCTAGGCTATATGACAGCAACAACCCTCTTGCTGCTGCTGTTGGGAAAACGGCTAGGGCTAAAAGACCGACTAGCTATTCAGCAATCGTTGGATACGGCAGAACTGTCGTCTGCCGCATCGCTCATTAAGTCCATCATTGCGATGACCATGATTTTTGAGCTCAGTGGGGTATTTTTGCTAATGCCTCGTTTTGCCAATGATTACAGTACAAGTCGAAGTCTATGGCTCTCACTTTTTCACAGCATCAGCGCGTTTAATAATGCTGGGTTTAGCTTATTTGCGGATAGCTTGGTGCAATATGCCCGCTCTCCTTGGATTAATGGGGTGATTGCTGCGCTGGTCGTTATTGGCGGTATTGGCTACCAGGTGATCATGGAGATGTTTATTTGGGTTCGCGATCGCATCCGTCGTCAGCGTAAGTGCCAGGTGTTTTCACTGCACTTTAAGGTAGTGACCAGCACATCTTTTGTCTTATTGGCCCTGGGCACCCTGGCCTTTTTTGCAGTCGAATTTTTTAATCCGGCTACCCTGGGGAACGAGCCCCTAAATATGAAATTGCTAGAAGCTGGTTTCCAGTCGGTGATTATGCGTACCGCTGGGTTTAACTCCATTGATATTGGGGCCATGGAAACTAGCTCCTTATTTATTGCGATCGCACTCATGTTTATCGGCGCTAGCCCTGGCAGTACGGGGGGCGGCATCAAAACCACCACGATCAGAATTTTGCTCAACTGCACCCGCACCGTACTCAAGGGCGAAGACGAAGTCCTGGCCTATCAGCGGGAAATCCCAGATAAACGGGTACTCAAAGCAGTTGGCGTTGTCGTTGCGTCTGCCATGACGGTGGTCATGGTAACTATTTTGCTATCGCTAACGGACCCAGGTATTGAGTTTATCGACCTGCTATTTGAGACAGTATCCGCCTTTGCAACGGTGGGGCTGTCAACAGGCATCACCTCAGAGCTATCCACCCTGGGTCAGCTGGTCATCATTGTCACCATGTACATTGGCCGAGTAGGAATTTTATTACTCATGTCCGCCCTACTAGGTGACCCCAGACCCACCACTATCCGTTATCCAGAAGAAGATCTGCTCGTTGGCTAAAACAAACGCAGTCAATCACTAAACAGGTTCCCTGTGACTTTTAGACTGATGGTTCTGGAATCGTAATGTCTATGGGGGTAATTTTCACCTCTTCTGCAAGCGTGCCAAGCGACGGGTCAATAGCGTCGATGTTACCCACCACAATGGTGACTAATTCGCTGGGTTTCAGATTACGCTGGGCAGCGGCTAATACCTGCTCCACGGTGGCAGACTCCACAGCTTTTTGAAATTTAAAGACAAAGTCCGACGGATAGTCGTAATACTCGTAGCGAATTAGCCGAGACAGCGTCTGCTCGGGGGTGGCAAAGTTAAACACAAAGCTATTGAGCACGGCATCTTTAGCAAACTGGAGTTCGTCAACGGAGATTGGCTCCTGGCGAACCTGTTGGATCTCTCTGTACATGGTTTCAATAAACGGCACCGTCGTCTCAGACCGTGTCTGACCACCCCCAATAAACAAGCCAGGGTAGTCATAGCGAGGGCTCCAGAACGCATAGACCACATAGGCCAACCCCTGGCGAGACCGAATATCGTTAAACAGCCGACCACCAAAACCATTGAGTACTTCGTTTAAAACCACCATGGGCGCATGGTCGGGGTTATCCAATCGTCCACCCAAATGACCGATATGAATATAGCTTTGGGTGAGCTGAGGCTGGTCAACCACATATAGGCCATTGGTTTGCTGCTGTACCTGGGGCAAATCCACATTGGCTTTCGCCCTAACTGACGGTGACCAGTCAGCAAAGAACTCTTCGATCAGCGCTTTCATCTGAGCAGGCTCAAAATCACCGCTGATGCCTAAAATTGTTCCCCTGGGCTGGATTGCGGTTTGATAAAAATCAACGACATCATCCCGTGAAATATTATCAACGTCGCTGTATTCCACCATGCGCGCAAACGGGCTCTCGTCGCCGTAGATCAGCTTGCGAAACTCACGGGTAGTAACATCATCCGGATCATCATTACGCCGAGCAATACTGCCACGATACTGACTTTTAATCAGGTCAATTTTCTCTGGGGCAAAGGCTGGCTGCTGAACCACCTCAGCAAAAATCGAAAAGACATCGGCCAGGTCTTCACTGAGAGCATTAAAGCTAGCGCCGCCGCTGGTGGCGTCTAAACTCGTTTCAACCGATGCAGCCCGCTGCTCTAGAAACTGGTTGAGTTCATCCGGCGTATAGCTAGCGGTTCCCCCCACCCGCATGGCTTCTCCCATCATGCCAGCGAGTCCTGTTTTATCGTCAGGCTCCATAAACTCGCCAGCCCTAAAGGTAACTGAGCCACTGACCAAAGGCAGGTCGTGCTTTTCTAGCAGGTAGACCACCATGCCGTTGGGCAGCTCATAGCGCTCAAACTCAGGAATTTGAATGTCTCCTAGGGGAGCAAACTCTAATTCGTTGTAATCACGCGCCGTTACCGCATTGGCAGGTTTACTCCACCCTAACGTGAGCGCCAAGCCTAAGGTGGCTATGGCTAGGAAAACACCTGTGATCAGACGACGTTTGGAAAACCAGAACATAGGAGATATAGAAAATGGGCATTGGGATGATGGGGCATGGCCCACCGAAAAACAGGCCTTATTCGCAGGAACGCCGTAACTATGAGTCTGCCGATAGCAGTTTACCAACGGTACGATTGCTGGGTACAAAGGTTTCTTGAGCCACCCGTTGAACGTCTTCGGCAGTCACGGCTTCGATTGCTTTTAGCTCTTCGAAGATATTGCGCCAATCATTGGTTTTAGCCTCGTACTCAGTAAGCAAGCCGGCCATCCCTGGGTTGGAGTCGAGACTGCGCAGCATTGATGCCCTCGCCTGGGTTTTTACGCGTTCTAACTCTTCTGGCGTCACCGGTTCTTGCTTCAGCTGATTGAGCAAAGCATCCATACGCTCAGCCATTTCATCCACGGTATGACCCGGTGCCGTCAGCCCATAAAGCAACAGAATATTGTCGTAGCGATCGCCAGGGAAGCCATTAGCGCTGCCGATGTTGAGGGAAATCTGGGATTGCTCCACCAGGTCTTGGTACATGCGTGAGGTGCGACCACCCACCAAAATACTCTCAATCATGGAGTAGACCACATGGTCAGGGTGGTTAATACCCGGACGATGAAAGCCTTCTAGGTACCAGGGTTGGCTTGGCAATGTCAGCTCAAACGATTTTTCTTCAGTTTGAGGCGGCTCTTCGATGGTAACCTCTGGCGGTAAGCCGCGGGCTTTTGAACGGCCAAAGTAAGCTTGGGCCAACGCTTTAACGTTATTGGGGTCGACATCACCGACCACGGCAGCAATTAGATTACTGGGTCCGTAGTAGGCGTCAAAAAATTGGGCAATGTCTTCGCGGGTAGCGGTGCGCAGATCCTCCTGATAGCCAATCACCGGGCGACGATAGGGGTGCTGATCAAAGGCTACTTCTAGGAACTTTTCAACGATTTGGCCGATGGGGGAATTGTCCACCCGCATGCGACGCTCTTCGAGGATGACGTCTTTTTCTTTGTAGAATTCGCGGAAAACTGGGTCAAGAAAACGCGCTGACTCTAGGGACATCCACAGCTCTAACTTGTTGGAGGGCAGGCTGTAGAAGTATCGAGTGGCGTCGGCAGAGGTTGTGGCGTTCAGACCTCGACCACCAGACTGTTCGATAATTTGACCAAATTTGTTTTGCTCGACGTACTCTGCAGCTTGGGCCTGAAGTGTTTCGAACTGCGATCGCAACGCCAACACTTTCTCGTCATCTCCCGCCTGATCAGCCGCCATCAGCTGATCAAACACCATATCCATCTCTTGCAGCAGGGGCGCTTCCGCCTGGTAATCCTTAGTCCCGATTTTAGTCGTACCCTTAAAAGCCAAATGCTCTAAGTAATGAGCAAGACCGGTATGACCATCCGCTTCATTAACCGCCCCCACCTTGGCATAGAGCATCATTGACACCACCGGAGCCTGATGGCGTTCCAACACAATGAACTTCATGCCATTATCCAGGGTGAACTCGCTAACGTCATTCGCCACCCGATCAATGTAAGGCTGAATAGAGTTTTCTTTGCGGGTATTAACCAGCCGGTCTTGAACATCCTCAGCCGATGACTGAGCCCAGGCTGGCTCCCCTAAGCCAAGCCAAACCGACATCACCAAAACGGCTGCCCACAGAACCATTACCTTTGCCCTAGCCAACGGAGTTACGCCCATAGCACCTCAGCGCAAAATACCGTTACCAGCATAAATACTTTCCTATGTGTTGTGTTGATAGGATGACGACAATTCTGCAAAATCACCGATATTGACGTCCCTGACCTGGGTGTAAATGATGAAAATACTAAGCCATTCTGTAGCGACATGCCCCGGCCAAACCTTCAGTGATCCCTACCTTACGTAGATTTTAAGTAGGTATATTTGTAGAACGCAAACATCTCAAACAACCCACCGACAACGCTTAGGGTCAGGCAAATACTGACAACACCATGCCAAACATCACCGGCACCAAAGGTGATCAAAAACTCCACCAAGCGATCTTTTCCTTGAACGCTAATGGCCGCCAAAGGAGAACAGGAACCCAACGTCAGCACCCCCAAGGCTATCCCCAATGTGACAGCGGGCAAAAGGAAGCAAATTCCCGACGTCAGCACTAAAGATATAAATAGCTGTAAGCCCATCTTTACCTCCCACCACATCAAAACTCGATGGGTGTAAGAAACCATCCCAACCATAGGGGCTATTGATGACGATAAACGTCAGCTTGAGAAATCTTAAATTTTCATAAAATTACAGAGCATTTAGAACCTTACCTTCATCCTTTGCTTAACCGATTAAAATAAACAGGCCTTTGCAACCCCCAATTAGCTAAAGGAGTTGTCTGCCTTGTCCGCCTTATTTTCCTCATCCAGCCTTGCTAGGTGGAGTCAGCGTCTATTAGCTGCCATCCTCCTCGGCGGTCAAGTCATTGTTCATTTAGTTACTAAGCCACTACACCGACGCAACACAGTCGAGCAAATGGCTGCAGTGGGACCGGAGTCTTTACTCATCACCTTAGTAACGGCTAGCTTTGTCGGCATGGTGTTTACAATTCAGGTCACCCGAGAATTTATTAACTTTGGGGCAACCACCGCAGTTGGAGGGGTATTAGCCCTCACGTTAGCTAGGGAGCTAGCTCCTGTGTTAACCGCCGTAATCATTGCCGGTCGTGTGGGGTCAGCCTTTGCGGCTGAAATTGGCACCATGCAAGTGACCGAACAAATCGATGCACTGCAGCTGCTGAAGACAGACCCGGTTGATTATTTGGTCATTCCCCGGGTGATCGCCTGCGCCTTTATGCTGCCCCTACTGACCATCCTGTCATTTATTACAGGCATGACCGGAGGGCTGATTATTACGACCACCATGTTCAACATTTCCCAAACTGTTTTTTTAGACTCGGCTCGAGTGTTTATGGGAGTTTGGGATTTAGTTAGTGCCATGATCAAGGCGGTTGTGTTTGGCGGCCTAATTGCAATTATTGGCTCTAGCTGGGGGTTAACCACAACCGGTGGTGCCAAAGGCGTAGGTCAGTCCACCACCACCGCCGTGGTCACAGCTCTACTCGCCATTTTCATCACCAACTTTTTTCTGTCTTGGCTAATGTTTCAAAGCTCTGCTCTAAATTTTTAGCTCGATATTTTTCGATCAATCCTCTGGCCGATATCACCGCGCTTACAACGCTACCTCTCCACCTCGGTCAGCTTGTTCAGATAGCGCTCAATCAGCAAAATCGCCACGATGTCATCAATGGGTCGCGGAATACTGCGCATGCGCTGAGGCAGCAGACGATTGAGCCCTGTGGGGGGAAACATTTCCCAGTAGCGATCGCGAGCTTCCAAACTGCTGTAGCGCTCATCAACCAAAATTACATTTGGTCCTTCCTTCAACCGCGACAGCTCCTGTTTCCAAATCTTGGCCCCAGTCTGATCACCCATCACAATCAGAGAAATAGGATAGGTCTGACGTAGCGTTTCAATGTGGTCGATCACATTCTCTACCAAGATCACCTCGTGGTAACACAGCGAACGATCCACCCCCAAAATGGCTAAACCACATTTGTAACGCCCTGGGTCAAAGCCCAAAATCACAGGTTGCGATAGCTTGGAAAAAACAGTGGAGGTCACAGAGCGGATGTTACAGAAAAATCACTGGCAATCGATAGTAAGTCGACACCAGGCGGATCGGGCCTTTGCCTTCAATATCCTCATTTTACGCTCATCTTTAGGGTGCCTGCATTAGATCTAGCAATTCTGCAAATTGAATAACGATAGCTTGCGCTTTCAACAAAATCTGGCAAACTGTAGTCTGGCAAAATAATATGGTGCGCACCCAAGGTGATAAGGAGCGTTCTATCTCTGGCTTAGAGTGGGCGACCCCTGGGCTGGCCATTCTAAGCAGATGTTAATAGCGTTGACACTGGCTGTGAATGGAGCACCAATGCTATGGTCAAAGTACACTTGTACGCACTAGTTCGGGTGCGCCTGCTTTGTGCATGTAAAGCGAGTTGAATTATCTCACTTTAAGTCTTTTGGAGGAACGACCCAAGTTCCTCTGCTCCAAGGGTTTACCGTTATTTCTGGCCCAAATGGCTCGGGGAAGTCGAACATCCTCGATGCCCTTTTGTTTTGCTTGGGATTAGCTAGCTCTAAGGGTATGCGAGCAGAGCGCCTGCCTGACCTAGTTAATCAGAATCATGCCAGTCGACGGTCCACCTCAGAAGCGAGCGTCACAGCCACATTTGATATTAGTGATATTCCAGCAGAATTACTGCAGGAAGATGAAGATGAAACCTCGGCATCTGAACCTGAGAGCGCCCCAGAAGATGATAGGGGTGATTTAGCAGAGGCAGCAGACACGACAGCGGATGATGAGCCCTCGCTTACACCTGGCACCGACATCAACCCAACCAGTACCCAGACCGACGAGACTGGCAATGCAGAGCAATATAAGGCAGCGGACAGCACCACCCCCGATAACGTTGTCCCCCTGCCCAGGGAATGGAGCGTCACTCGTCGCTTGCGGGTCACCCCCCAGGGAACCTACACATCCAACTACTTTATTAATGGTCAGCCCTGTACCCTGACTGAGCTGCATGATCAGCTGCAGCGGTTTCGTATCTATCCCGAAGGTTACAACGTGGTGCTCCAGGGGGATGTCACCAGTATCATCTCAATGAAATCGCGAGAGCGGCGGGAAATTATTGATGAGCTGGCAGGTGTAGCCTCGTTTGATCGCAAGATCGATCAGGCTAAGCTCAAGCTGGATATGGTGCGTGAGCGCGAAGAACGTTTTCGCATTGTGGAACGGGAACTCATTGACCAGCTAGAACGGCTCGATCAGGACCGCAAAAAAGCTGAAAAGTATAAGCAACTGAAGGCCACCCTACAGGGCAAGACCCAATGGCAGGCAGTGTTGGTGTGGCGACAGCAGCAGCAGCAGGCACGACAACTCGAGGAACAGATTGCCAAAGGTCAAGAACAAGCCGCTACCCTAGGCCAGCAAAGAGAAGGGCTAATTGCGCTGATTAACACCACAGCCACTGAGTTGGATGAGCTCAATATTAAGGTCAAGGCCCTGGGGGAAGATGAGCATTTGGCTCTCCAGGCCAAGCTGGCAACCCAAGAGGCCGAGCTCCGGCAGCTGGAACGTCAGGAACAGGCCCTGCGCCAGTCCACCCGAGAGCTGGCGGCCAAATTGCAGGCCACTCAGGCAGAGTTACAGCTCCAAAGCCAAGAGTTAAGCACCTTGGGCCAACAGTTAACCCACTTGAGTGAGACTGAAATCACCCAGCTACAGGCAGCAAACGATCGGGCCGCGCAGGCCGTGGAGGAAAGCCGGGAAGCAACGAGTGCGATCGCAACCGCCTCCCAAGCTTGGGTCGAAACCCAAACCACCCTGCGTCGAGAAGTTGAGTCTCTGCTCAGTGCCCTCGAACCCCAGCGCACCGAGCAGGTGCGGCTACAGGAGCGCCTCAACCAGCTACAAAGCCAAATCACCGCCCAAACAGACGTTATTCAGACCCTAGAAACCGAGCTCACCAGCTCACCGGCAACCCTCGGTGCTGAAGCCTCAACCTTAGAAACCACCATCCAAACCCTTGCTCAATCGGTAGTAGCGGCAGAGCAAGACCTCAAAACCCAGCGAGAAACGCGGGACCGACTGCTGCGCGAACAGCGGGAAAAGCAGCGAGAGCTAGACAAACTGGAGGCCCAAGAGCAGGCTTTACAAGAAACCCGTGGCACTCAAGCCACCGAGGTTTTGGTAAAAAGCGGTCTCACCGGCATCTGTGGTCTCGTGGCTCAGCTAGGTCGGGTCGACCCCAAGTATCAAACCGCCCTCGAAATTGCGGCTGGGGCCCGGCTTGGCTATTTGGTCGTCGACAATGACAGCGTTGCCGCCAAGGGTATCGATATCCTCAAACGCCAGCGAGCTGGTCGTGCCACCTTCTTACCCCTCAACGCTATCCGTGCTCCCCGCAGTCAGCAGTTGGGGCGTTGGGAACGCCCCGATGGGTTTATAGACTATGCCGTAGAACTGATTGAGTGCGATGACATCTATCGCCAGGTATTTGCCTTTGTGTTTGGCAATACGGCGGTGTTTGAACGCTTGAGCGATGCCCGTCGTCACCTGGGCAAGTTTCGCATGGTCACCCTGGATGGTGAGGTGCTAGAAAGCAGCGGTGCCATGACTGGGGGCAGTCTGCGTCGCCAGGGACGTCTGCACTTTGGCACCGTTGAAGCTGGGGAATCAGCTGAAGCCAAGTCTTTACGCGAAAGGCTACAGGAGATCGATCGGATTTTGGGCAGTTGCGATCGCGCCCTAGCCAAAGCCGAGGCCACCGTCAAAACCCAATCCAAAACCCTACTGGAAACCCGCCAACGCCATCGGGAACAGCAGTTACAAAATAACCAAGCCCAGCAACAGCGTCAGCAGCTGCAGCAGCGCCTCGACAAGGCCCAACAGCAGCGTCAGCAGTACCAGTCAGAATATACTGCCGCCCAATCACATCTCCAGACTTTAGAAACAGTTCTACCAGAGCAGGAAACACAGCTACAGCAAAAACGCCAGGAGCTAACCGCCCTAGAAGCATCCCAAACCCATAGCGAATGGCAGCAGGCCCAGGGCAAAGTACGCGCCTTAGAAGCAGACCTCACCGAACGACAGCAGGCGCTGCAAACGGCTCAGCAGCAGCGCAATCAGCTAGACGCCCAGCGTCAACGCCTGGAGGAAAAAATCCAGAGCGCCCAGCAAAGCATTGACCAGGGTCGTCAGCAGCAGCAGACTCACATTAATCAGCAAACAGCATTTAATCAACAGCAAGCAGCGTTAAAGCAAAAAATCATCACCACCCAAGCCGCCCTGGCTGAACTGGATAAAACCCTGGCTGGGGAAAAGGCCGAACGCGATCGCAAAGAACACCAGCTACGGGACCAGCGCAACCAGCTCCAGCAATTGGAGTGGAAACAACAAAAGCTCAGTGAAACCCAGCAGGAACGCCAACAGCAGCTACGCGAACTGCACACAGCCATCGAAACCCAGCAGACAGAATTACCGGAACCGCTACCTGAAATACCAGAGGATCTCGACCTCGAGACATTACAGAAACAGCTCAAGTCACTACAGCGACGGCTAGAAGCCATGGAACCGGTCAACATGCTGGCCCTAGAAGAATATGAACGCACCCAGGAACGTTTAGAAGAGCTCACTACCAAGCTCACCACCCTAGAAGACGAGCGTACCGAGCTTTTGCTGCGGATCGAAAACTTCACCACCCTACGCCGTCACGCCTTTCAAGAAGCCTTTGAAGCCGTTAACAAAAACTTCCAAGCCATTTTTGCTGAGCTGTCCGACGGTGACGGCTATCTCCAGCTTGACGACCCCCAGGATCCCTTTAATGGTGGCCTCAACTTAGTGGCCCATCCCAAAGGCAAACCCGTTCGACGGTTAGCCTCCATGTCCGGTGGTGAAAAATCCCTCACAGCCCTCAGCTTTATCTTTGCCCTCCAGCGCTACCGCCCCTCACCGTTCTATGCCTTTGACGAAGTGGACATGTTCCTAGACGGTGCCAATGTCGAACGCCTCTCAAAAATGATCCGCCACCAGGCCCAACAAGCCCAGTTTATTGTCGTTAGTTTGCGCCGCCCCATGATCGAGTCTGCCGAACGCACCATCGGTGTTACCCAGGCACGGGGAGCCTACACCCAAGTCCTGGGCATCAATCTACAGCGAGCAACGGCTGGCGGATAGCCCCCTTACGGTTTCACACACTGTCAAAAAAACGAAGTATAGGGTGTAATGTGATGAAGCACGTTTTTTTAAAAGTGAAGAAACATGCTCTTTAGTAACATAGACTCCTTAGACACCTCACATTAGACCCCAGCGATGAGTTTTGAACAAAGTCGGCTGCGCTCCGACATGATTGGCACCCAAGTGATTACCCGCTCCACAGGCCGTCGCCTCGGCGTAGTCAGTCAGCTTTGGGTCGATATAGATAGAGGTCGAGGTGAAGGCGGCGAAGTCGTAGCCCTGGGGCTACGGGACAATATTTTATCTAAGGTCGTATCTGGACCTGAGCAAATCATGCTGCTGAGCAGCATTCGCAAAATTGGGGATGTCATTTTAGTCGATGACGATACAGTCATTGAAGACGACATCAGCGTGACCAACTACACCAATTTGATCAAAAGCGAGGTCATTACCGAGTCGGGTGAGGGGTTAGGACGAGTCCGTGGGTTTAAGTTTGATGTGGTCAGCGGCAAACTCCAGTCCCTGGTAATCGCCTCCATGGGTCTACCTCAAATCCCAGATCAGGTGATTAGTTCTTACGAACTACCGGTCGAAGAAATTGTCAGCACTGGCCCAGATCGCATCATCGTGTTCGAAGGGTCAGAAGAAAAGCTCAAGCAGATCAGCGTTGGGCTATTGGAACGCCTGGGTCTGGGCACCGCACCCTGGGAGCGAGAAGATGACGGCTACATCATGCCCACATCGGCTAGCAATCAGCTGCCCTCGGGTATCAAACAGCAGGCTCCCCAGGCACATCGTGAGGTGGCACCGCCACAACGACTCGAACTTGAGCAGCCCGTTCGTCCCCCTGTAGAACAACCCATACCCGAAGCAGAACCTTACCAGGCTCAGCCCCTGAACATTCCTCAAAAGAAAAAAGTTATGGAATACGAAGAGGAAGATTTTTAATCTGGCGTTGCTGATCCTCGAGATGATTTTACCGGCAAGATGCTGTCAAACAGCACATCTCAGCAATCGATTCATCCCCTAAGTCAGCAACGGTTTTAATCTTATGTCAGGATAGGGCTTGTCATTCGTAATCAACGGATATACCGTGTGCGTGGCACCCTAGGTCACTTAAATCGTTTTGTGCTCAGTAGCTTGTCGTGACTGTTCTTCCTGCTCCACTCAAAAAGCTATTTGTCATGGGTTTACCGGTACATGCAAGTACCGACTATGTGGGCTGGCTGCTGGAAACGATGCAGTCAGGAGTCGGTGGTCATGTCATCACCCTGAATGCGGAAATGTGCGTTCAGGCTGAAACCAATATCGATTTACAAAAGATTGTTCAGAACGCCACCTTAGTTATTCCCGACGGGGCTGGTGTAGAGCTTTATTTTCGGTGGGTGCAGCGGCGCAAACTCAAGCGATATGCCGGTATTGAGTTTGCCGCAGATATACTAAAACACCTCCAGCCCACCGAACCAGTTGTGTTTTATGGCGGAGCCCCAGGTCTCGCTCAGGCCGCCGCCCAACATTGGCAGCGGCAATGTCCAGATTTAAAGGTTGCGATCGCACAGCACGGCTATCTCTCAGATACCGAGCAGCTAGAGTTGCAAACGCAGCTGCAAAAACTACAGCCCAGTATTATCTTTGTCGGTCTGGGAGTACCGCGCCAAGAGTTATGGATTGCAGCCCATCGTCAGCTTTGCCCCCATGCGATCTGGATCGGCGTCGGGGGAAGCTTTGATATTTGGGCCGGGAAAAAACAGCGCGCGCCCCGTTGGATGTGCAATAACAATCTCGAATGGCTGTATCGACTCTACCAAGAGCCCTGGCGCTGGCGACGGATGCTAGCCCTGCCCAAATTTGTCTGGCGCTCTATCGGCTATGACCTAGGTTGGCGAGCCTAAGGCGAGAGCTGTGTCCGTTAGCCCCCAAAAATTACCAGCCCAAAACCCCATAAAAATTTGTCAAGGGACTGGACATTTGTCACATTACCTATATCCTTGTACAGAGACAAAGTTCCGCCCTAAACTTCTGAGCCCAGCCTCTGCTTTCCAGTAATACTGTGACCCCCTATGACATCTGCCGTGACTCCGCCTAAAACCCATTACAACCGTCGCCAACAATCTAAAGCAAGACGTGCTGTAAGGTTTCAGACAGCTGCGGTAGTGCCACCAATAGCATCACCAACTCAGCAATCAGCTCCAAAAACATCAGCGACCGCTCCCCCTAACCCCAGACCCACATTGGTGACGCTAGCTGGCGTCAATAAAACCTACGACAATGGTAGTCAGGCGCTTAAAAATCTCAATCTAACGGTCAAGAAAGGCGACTTCTTATTTGTCACGGGGCCATCCGGTGCTGGCAAATCCACACTACTTAAATTGCTGTATGGCCAAGAGCGCGCCACATCAGGTGACATTATTGTCGATGAGCAAAACCTCGCTAAGCTCAAGGGCAATCGACTCGCCATGCTACGCCGACGCATTGGCATTGTGTTTCAAGATTACAAACTCATCCCCCGACGCACCGTTGCTGAAAATGTGTCCTTTGTCCTTTGGGCCCAAGGTTATAGCCGCCGAGAAATTACACGACGCCTGCGCCCCACCCTACGTATGGTAGGGCTGCAACATAAAGCCAGCTGTTTTCCTGATCAGCTGTCGGGGGGCGAGCAGCAGCGAGTCAGCATCGCCCGTGCCGTTGTTAGCACCCCACCGCTATTACTAGCCGATGAGCCCACAGGTAATTTGGATGGGGACAACTCACGTCAAGTGATCAAAATTTTAGAAAAACTCAACGCCATGGGCATCACGGTCATCGTCACCACCCATGATGAACAGCTCGTACGGACGTCCAATCACCCCGTTGTTCAAATTCAGGATGGACGTCTAACCTACGTTAGACATTAAACCGCTCTGATTAAACCGCTCTGAAATTAGTGTGATTTCGCACAATCGTAGCCTCAAAATTACAGACCCAGTTCACTAAGTTGGCATCTATTTGGGGCCGTTCTTGCGGCAGGGCCCGCTTAATTAGCAAGGCGATATGGCGATGATCGCAGCAAACAACAATAATATTGCCGATCTTTGTACGAATCATTGCGTGCTCTAATTCAGGCAGTCCCATGGCAGAAGCCATTAGTTTTTGGAGTCCTAAAGACTGGAAAACCAGCTGCACCCATTCAGTATCTTTATGTTGCGGCGTAATAAAACAGTCACACGGCAATCCCATGGAATCAAACACTGCCAACCCTAAAATTTGGTCAATATTAGGCACACCAACCGCTTTTAATGGCTGTAGATTCGAAATAGACACCAAAACGCGGAGACTTTTAACGTGCAGCTAGATTAGCAGATTTTAGCTTCCACACTAAACTCGACAATAGATTGGTCAACACATGGGCCACAACAGGCACTAATAGGTTTTGACTAGCCAGGGCGCTGTAGCCCAGTAGACCGCCGACACATGTAGCCCACAGCATATAGGGCCATTGGCGTAGGTCACTCATGTGCAACAGCCCAAAGCATAGGCTAGACAACCCCAAAGCCCAAAAATTAGCGCCCAACGCAGGTAGCATCACCCCACGAAAAAGAAGCTCTTCGCTAATCCCAGGCAATAGACCCAACCAAACAACATCTGGTAAGACCAGGGGCTTTAATATGTAGTCCAAATACACTTCAGCGCTGCGGCGATAGGTGGGCCATACACGGTAAAGCACACCACTAGCCACCGTAATACCCAAACCTAGCAGTAAGCCGATGACCACCGGGTAGACCCCTAGCTGACTGGGTAGCTGTTCGACTGAATCAAACAGTAACCAAAGACGAGCCACTAAAAACAACACGAGAGCCGTTGCTGCGATCGCAACCAGCACCTGAGTGCGCGTCAAAGGCTCCATACTGGAATTAGGCGGGGCAGGCTGATTCAAAAAAACCACAACGGCAACAGCATACCGTACGAGACAAGCGATACCATATTACGCTGTCTCAGGCCGCTCGCCTATGAGAACATTTCCGTTATCTAAGAGCCCTCACCAATTGAAAGCCCCATCTTTCCCATCAGCTGCCACAGCACCTAGCTGAACTTTCCATAGCCCAGAATTTTGACATTCGCCATAGAAAAGCACGCTTTTTCAACCAGTCAAAAAACTAGAACTTTCTATCTGAAACAAGGATAAAAGTCAACCAATAAAACACCTATGGATAAATTAAAAAAGCTTCTAATTATACGTTAGAGACAATAAAAATAAATCCTAAAGTACTCTCGCATCAACCCTCTTAACTCTTATAAATCAGACTAAATATTTAAATTCAAAGCCTATAGTCAATACGATTAATTTATTTTTTTGACTTCAATTTTCCTCTTTAATCATTCACAAAATCAATTCGATTTGATGTTACAAAATGCTAAACGTCGGGATTTATATATATAACAATCTTCAAGCACGGTAACTATTTTTACCTTACTCAAATAGTCTAAACACCCTTATGGAAACGTCCTTTAACTTATCGGACCAAAGCGACAACGTTAATATCTATGAATGTGAAGTGCATCTTAAGTTTCGCATCATTGAGGATAAGGTAACCATCAACGAGCGTGATAGCAGCGTCCTTATAGAAACACTGGTCGATGCCTATGCCTATGGTGATGATGAATACTTAGAATCCCTGGAATCCCAGATCAATATCCACGAAATTCAAGCACTAGAAGCTTCTCCAGAAATGCGTCGTCAGCTCATTCGTCTACGAAACTGTCGAACACTAGACTAACTATCCACGGCGAGGGGATCTCAAATGGCAAATATCAGAAAAAACTACCACCAGAAATTTGACATTAATTCCCTCACATTTGTATATTTATAAAGGCCCTGAGAGAGAAAGGCTGTATGCCCCCATCGTCTAGAGGCCTAGGACACCTCCCTTTCACGGAGGCGACGGGGATTCGAATTCCCCTGGGGGTATTAAAGATATTGAGGTCGCAGGTTGGTTAACCTGCGACCTCAATATCTTTAAAATCAAACTTTGAATATCCTGAAGCGTTTGCAGGGTTAGCCGTACCCCATCAGGCTCACGCGTTTATTTTCTGAAAACAAAACAGTCGGTTATTTCTCGGGTAAAACCAGCTTGCAGGAATAACGCTCGGTGAGTCGTTAGGCAAATTGCTGCGTGGTGCGATCGCAAATAGCCAACAGATTCTGAGTCAAGTTATGACAAATGTGATGTTCAATCAGTTGAACGGGCATTGCCAGCGGAGGCTGAACAATTAACTCATAAGACAACACGGTAGCCGTCTGCTCACCCAGGAGTGCTGGCTGCAGTGACCATCGGCCCAAAAATTTCTTAAAATCACCCTCAACCATCGAGAAACCTATTTCTCGAGGAAAAACTTCCGTCATATCCAAAATGACGCGCGCGCAAAATTTAAAGTTTAGAAAGCACTGGGCACCGATTTGCTCTAACCGAATACCTCCATCAGGGCGACTAAGTAATCGACTGCGAGTCAAGTTAGGGACAAACTCAGCTAGTCCTTCATAGTCAGTCAAAACACTCCATACCTGGTCAAGCGCACAAGGAATGGCCACATTTGCCACAATCTGCCGCTGCCTGGGCGAGAGCTTTTCAGTTCTGATACTCACCTGCTGACACACAGAAGCACTCAATCGAATGACAGAGTCATCAGGTACTGCATTGGGAGTAAGTGATAAAGCGTCCTGACTCACAGTTAATCAAGCCTATAAAACAGCAGAGAAACCACTAGGTATATATTCTTAGTAGCTTAACCTATCTACCTTTGAGAATCGCATCCATATGGGAAAAATATCACTCTTTTCCCATAGAAGCTGGTCGCTAGGTCACAGCATCACTCATACACATAAGCATACTAGACAGACCTCACTTCCATAGGGTGCCCGACCTGAGAGAACTTTACCCATGCAAGCCTGTCTACGCCCAAAGGTCATAACTCCTACTACAACAAGAAAAATCTACATACGGACTAGCTTGGTATCCATAGATTTAGAATTTCTCTACATATTTTCTTCTCTATATATATGAGTGGCCATGGTGTAACTAGATTGACACCATGGCCACTTGTGACTAAGCGCCTATCCATATATTGAATGTATGCTTTCTTTTTCCATGCAGGCATGGTCCGATAAAGCGACTATCCCATACCCACCAATCAACTAGTCCACATACATACACAATTTTTACTGAGCAATACGCTCCATAAAATCCCTAGGTCCCTAACCTCAGCGACAGATCCAGTCCACTCCCAAGCCTTTAATATGGACAGGTATCACTATTTCTAAAAGAAAAGCCGCCTAAATCGGAGTAACGTCGTGCTGCTGTCAAAAGGGTTTGAAGTTGAAATGTATACTGGCCGCACCGATGGAGAAATCGTCGGCCTGGCGGACAAAATCACTAAATCCGTTAGCGGATTTGTACGAGAGCCAGATAGTCGCAATGTTGAGTACACCACCCCCCCCTTACAGCAATACGAGCAACTACTATGCGAACTAGTTGCCCCCCGCCGTCGCTTAAGGCACTTTTTACATAGCCTCGATTCACGCTATACCCTTATCCCTGGGAGCACACTATCCACGGGTAATAGTAAAATTTTCTACCGTTCTGATCCTAAAAATCCTTATCACGCTTACATCGAGAATACCTATGGCACCGATGTTGTCACTGCCAGTATTCATATCAACTTAGGCATTAGTGATCCAGAAGTGCTCATGCGTGCGTGCCGCCTGATTAGAGCCGAAGCACCACTAATACTCGCTTTAAGTGCATCTTCTCCATTTCTCGATAGCTGCACCACAGGCTATCACTCCACCCGCTGGCACATCTTTCCTCAAACCCCGAAGCAGGTTCCCCTATTCGAAAGTCACGATCACTTTATCAAGTGGACAGAAACCCAACTGCAGTTAGGCACAATGCAAAATGTGCGCCATCTCTGGATTTCTGTGCGACCCAACGGAGACTGCCGTCCTTACAATCTGAATCGGATCGAAATTAGAATTTCAGACCTGGTCACCGACCCGATTCATCTCCTGGCCATTACGGCTTTTCTAGAAGCTCGGATTCTTCAACTCCAACAAGATCCAAACCTAGACCCACTTCTCTCTAGCCAACTCCCTAGCAATAGTCGACATGATGATCTGCTGACTCTTATTGCTGACAATGAAAAACACGTGGCCAAGGCAAGTCTTGATGCTAAGCTACGCCACTGGTATGACGGGCGCTCCATTAAGGCCTCCGATTGGGTAACGCAGATCTACAACGAAGTTCTACCAATTGCAAAAGCCAAGGGCATTGCCTGCTTCCTGACCCCAATCAAACAAATTTTGCGCGAAGGTAACCAGTCACAGAACTGGTTAAAGCAAGTTGAAGCCGGAATGAATGTCTCCCAAGTAATCGCTCAAACCACTACAGTCATGGAACGTCAGGAACAGGCTCTCCAGAGTGATTTATGCTTACCTGCATAAGGCCACAAATCTCAGAACAGCTAGAAACCTGATGCCTTGACTGTGACAACTATTTTTGTGGCCAATTTTATGGCCAACCCCGTAGTTTCATAGCAGCATCGGCCTTTTTCAAGCATCAGGACACCTGAAAAGTGACTAAAGCCAATAATTCACCTCGATTGATTAGCAACTCCTATATAAAAGCCATCCATAATAGCCCTTGAGCCTCTATTTAGGAAAAGCTGCCATAGACAATCCACTATTCACAATTCTGTCAATGCCCAAAATCGTTCTTGTTCATCCAGAAATCCCACCTAATACTGGCAATATCGCCCGCACCTGCGCCGCAACTGCCACCGAGCTGCATCTGGTAGAACCTCTTGGCTTTGAACTCAGTGACCGATATCTCAAGCGGGCAGGCTTAGATTACTGGCCCCATGTCAATTTACAGCTCCACACAGATGTAGAAAGCTTTTGCCAACATCAGCAGTCTATGGGCGGCAGACTCATAGGATTTACCGCCAAAAGCACATATAGCTATATAGAGATTAAATATCGAGACGATGACTGGCTCTTATTTGGAAGCGAGAGTCAAGGCCTACCCAAAGCAGTATTAGAAGCTTGTGAATATCGTGCCAAGATTCCCATGCCCCATAGCAGCGTTCGCAGCCTCAATCTGTCAGTATGTGCAGCAGTTGGATTATTTGAAGCCCTACGGCAGATTGGTCACTTAACCTAGCTCCTCCACGGTTTACACCGCATAAACAGTAAGGTTGATTGCGCCTAACAGTCTCAGGCAGACTATATATCTATGGATTCATAGATATATAGAGAAACAACTGAATCTCCCTTACTCAACGAAACTGGCATACGCGATGTGCCCAGAAGCATGCTCAAATCGCCATAACGTACTGATACAGGCGGATTTTAATCAAGACTAAGGACGCCTCATCCGTACGTTATGCCTAAAGACAGTCACTTAAGATACAAACAACCCATTACTGCGATAAAAATTTTCTATAGCGTTCGAGACATAGGAGAGTTCACATCTCGATCAAATGGATGAAATAACTGGGCAGCCTAGGAAAGCAGGTTTTTGGGGGAACACGGCTGCCAAACATAAACAGCATCAAAAACTGGGGTGGTTTTCCCAAAATTCTATCTGTAACCATGCAACGCAAAATAGCTTAAACAGCTTCCAACATTGGGATTCAAGAGATTTCAGCTAACATGCTTAACCCCTTGCAAAAATAAAAATCCATAGCAAATTCAATTTCATGTTGATTTTGGAGAATCTCATGGAACTTGTTTTGAGCAGGATTGATCTTTTGATTAAGTCGTGTAAACTTGCCTAAGTTGGGTATGAAGGGTGTTTGCCCAGTGCTAGGCATTTTTTTGCTCAATGCTGAAACACCTCATCTACCTGATTCAACTTGTAGTCAACGACCTGCTGGTGGGCAGCTGCATAGAGACAAGTTGGTTTCGAACAGTTGAACGCTGGTTATTTAGGAGGTTATTCCTTGAAACGTGCAAATTCTCAGGAGCCCAAGTCTGAAACAAGTCATTCATGTTTTTCCGACATGATTGCTGTTACCGAGCAAGTTCCGTCTGGAAATACTGGTAGATCGAAGTCTGCCGCTATGCTAGGGCTTGCACTCTCATTTGGTGCATCTGGAGTTTTATTCGCAGATGGTGAAGCAACCGCAGCAGTTGGGTCTTTTGTTACCACAACATCCGCAGCTTCAAGCGAATCACCCCAGCTACCATCCGTGCTGAACAACCAGCTTGAGCAGCCTTCAAATGGTCAAAGGCTAGCCGTCTATCATACGGTTGAACAAGGTGATAGTCTTTGGCAAATTGCTCAAGAGCACCGCGTTGAAATTCAAGACATCAAGACCGCGAATCGTATATCTCCTGACGCTCCTCTACAGGTCGGTCAGGTTATCAAGGTTCCCAATGAGGAATCTGTAAAGCCAACATTAGTTTCTTTACTTCCAGGCGTACAGAACGGTTCCACAAGCCAAGCTCAAAAACCCAGCCTTGAGAGACTTGTCGCAGGTATCGCGTCCGACAGCAACGCTGATGATGGTTTTCGACAGGCAGCGGCTCCAACCACAGCAAAGGAGGAATCAGCTGTTGTCACAACTGAGGAGCTAACTGGTGATATTTCTCTTCGTTCTGCTGGCCTAGTTTCACAAGCTGACGGATTCCAAACTGATTTGGAGCAGCTGGCTTCAAGCAACCAGGGTCCTACAGTTCAGTCCAGTGAATCGATCCAAACCAACGTATCCAGTGATATTTCGACTGAATTACCGATCGCTGAGCCTGATACACCAGAACCGTTAAGCTCTACAGATGCAACCGATGCGGCATACCCGGCCTACGAAGTTCGTCAAGGCGATACGGTTGGAGACATTGCTGTCGCCTTAGGAACGACCTCTGAGGAGATTGCTGAAGTTAATGGTCTTGAGGATCCTGACTTTATCGTAGAGGGCGACACTCTGGCTCTACCAGAGGATGTAGTTAAGGAGTTGGCCGTTGAAGAAGCAGCGGTTTCTATCGCCCAAGCAGCCCCTGAATTGGCTGCATCAACCTCGTTGAGCAGCTTTGATGGCACTCGTTTAAGCCGACTACAATCAACGGTCGAGAACCCCATTGATGCCTCGCAAACCTTGCAGAGGTTGCGAAGCGATCGAGAAGCTATTGGAACAAACGCGTCTAGCGTTGAGTCGGAAACTGACGTGTCAGCGGTTGAAGACCTTTACACAGCGGAGCTTCTAGCAGATGTCAATTCTGCGCAACAAGCTGCTCCCGAAGCTGACAACGCTGACAACGTTATTGCTCTGAGGCAAGCGCCCCAGACCGCTGAGAGCATTGTAGTTAATCCTCAGTTTCCGGGTGGACAAGGAGGACAGCTAGAAGCGCGTGCCCTGGCATCGGATGAACCGTCTCAAAGCGCTGAGTTGTTGGCTGCCGCTCCGCTTGATCCAAGCGTTTACGTGTCTTCTCCTGCCCCAGCAGCTGGACAGGTGGTATCCCCTGAGATGCCAATCCTACCGTCAGCTGATGAGTACTTACCAGAGGCTCCTGATTATTTCAACGGTTACATATGGCCTACTCACGGCACACTGACGTCTGGCTACGGCTGGCGCTGGGGTCGTATGCACCGTGGAATTGATGTGGCTGGTCCTGTCGGTACTCCAATCGTTTCCGCAGCTCCTGGAGTTGTTGAGAGAGCCGGCTGGAACTCAGGCGGCTATGGCAATCTGGTTGAGGTTCGACATGCTGATGGAAGTATGACTCGCTATGCACACAACAGTCGGATCATAGTTAGAGCAGGCCAGCGGGTTGCTCAGGGGCAGCATATTGCTGATATGGGTAGTACTGGCTATAGCACTGGACCTCACCTGCACTTTGAGGTTCATATACCTAACCGAGGGACAGTCAACCCTATGGCAATGCTGCCCGGGCGTTAGTAGCCAATTTAGCCATTGTTTGATCTCAAAAGCGTTAGCTCACCTTTGATGGGCTAACGCTTTTTTTAAAGCGACTCATAATGCTTTAGATAATAAATAAAATCTATTCTTGAATTACCAAACAGAAAGATACAGACACCAGGCTCAATTTACTATGTAGTTGCTTGACATTTCGTGATAAATTAAAGCAGTTGTCAGGATTTGGATGACATTTATTGGCTCAGTAGCTCAGTGGTAGAGCAGGGGACTCATAAGCCCTTGGTCACGTGTTCAAATCACGTCTGAGCCATTTTTTTATTTTGATATATCGCGTTACTCTATGGACTGTGCTACTTTGATTAGCAGCTCAGCACTGTTTTGGGCCGGCGTGGAATCACATAATGAGCTATGAATCAGGTTGACCTATGCTCAATAGCAGGGTCCTATGGATTTATGGAGCTTAAGCAATTCTCTTCCATAGAGCATCAGCTATAGGCTTACATCGTTTGTGTAGTAGTCAACTAAATTTGTAGGAGACGAACGGATGAGTAACCCAGCGGAAGGAAATCTGCGTGTTGGTCAGCCTGCTCCTGACTTCACGGCAACAGCCGTTGTTGATCAAGAGTTTAAAACTATTAAGTTATCTGACTATCGTGGCCAGTACGTTATTTTATTTTTCTATCCGCTAGACTTCACGTTTGTTTGTCCAACCGAAATTACGGCCTTTAGTGATCGATATGGTGAGTTTACAGCTCTAAACACTGAGGTCCTGGGCGTTTCAGTTGATAGTGAGTTTTCCCACTTAGCTTGGATTCAGACAGACCGCAAACTAGGCGGTTTAGGGGATTTGGCTTATCCACTGGTATCTGATATTAAAAAAGAAATCAGCTCTGCCTACAATGTGCTTGAGCCTGAGGCTGGCGTTGCACTTCGTGGTCTATTTCTCATTGATAAGGATGGGGCAGTACAACATGCAACTGTAAACAACCTATCTTTTGGCCGGAGCGTGGATGAAACTCTGCGTGTACTACAAGCAGTACAACACGTACAGACTCATCCAGATGAGGTCTGCCCAGCCGGTTGGACACCAGGGGAGAAAACCATGACCCCCGATCCTGTAAAGTCGAAGGAATTTTTTGCTTCAATCTAGGATGTTTATAGTTGTCCTTGTAACTGAACACTCTTGACTGTTGCCGATTTTGGAAATGCGCCGCTCGGGTAATGATGCAGCCAACCAAAATTTCTCAGATAAAGTCATGCCGAGGTTCAACAACGCCCATTTTTTTAATGCCCAACACTAGGTACCAATGACGGCTGCTTTTAGGTTGACCTCTATGGATTTTCGAGGGGTCATTAGTCAGCGATTTGCCAGAAATTTTCTACCATTGCCCGCACTGACCAAATTTCAGATAGGTCAGACTTTACCGGATTTTGAGTTACCGGTCGCTGGACAGAGGGCATCTATTAAGTTGTCGAACTATCACCATAGGCGGGTGATAGTGATTGTTTTCACACGTATTTTTACTGAAAAGCAATATTGCCCTTTCTGTTATCCCCACATTTTGTCCATGGTGGAGACCTACAGACAATTTGAAAAACTAGGAGCAGAAGTCCTTATGATTACAAGCACTGACATGCAGCAAAGCAGGGTCATACAGCGAGATTTGGACATCGCCATGCCGTTGCTAGTCGATCCTGATTGTAAAATTTTTCGGCGATACGGTACAGGTCAAGCATTAGGCGCTCCTCTACCGGCACAGTTTGTGATCGATCGATCAGGCAAGCTTACGTTTCAGCATTTATTTTCCTTTGCCCACACAAATGCTAGTTCGGAACGACTACTGTGGGCAGCACGTAATGCCAACCGTTAGTTTGCAAATCTTGAAAATAATCAAACAGCAACGGAGAGGGAGGGATTCGAACCCTCGATAGGATTTACACCCTATAACTCCTTAGCAGGGAGCCGCTTTCAACCACTCAGCCACCTCTCCAAGTTCAGAGCTGCATTATAACAAGCTATCTTCAGCCCGGTAAAGCTTTCTGTCGTTATTTCTTGTCATAATGCGCGGTAGCCTGTGTTTGAAGCCACAGAGAATTTCCCACGAAATAGTTCCAATTCGATTGGCCCAGTCATCCGCTGTGATTTGCTGAGACGGGGAACTGCCTAGAAGGGTCACAACGTCACCTTCTTGGAGACCGTGAATATCAGAAATATCCAGCATCAGCTGATCCATTGTGATGGCTCCAATCTGGCGGATGGGCCGCTCATTAATCAACACATTGAGCTGATTTGATAATTGACGTGGAACGCCGTCAGCATAGCCAATCCCTACAACAGCTATGGTCATTGGGCGCTGGGCAATAAAGCGATGTCCGTAACTTACTCCGGCTCCAGCGGAAATTTGTTTGATATGAGTAATGCGAGCTTTAACCTCCAGCGCTGGTTGTAAGTCGAGCACAGATTGCAGGTGAGGTGCTGGTGATACCCCATATAGCCCGAGGCCAACACGCACCATGTTGTACTGGAGCGCCTTGGCATCACTGAGAGTAGCGGCTGTGTTGGCTAAGTGTAGGTGAGCGGGTAGTTGATTATATGCTTTAAGGGTTGCGATCGCACTCTCAAATCGCTCATGCTGACGCCGCATTTCCCTATCATCGGCATCATCGGCAGTCGCAAAATGGGAATACAGACTGTTTATTTGCAAAACAGGCAACCCACTAACAAACGTCACAACCTCCAACACCTGCTGCCAATCAAATCCTAAGCGGGACATCCCCGTGTCTAATTTGATATGTACCGGCAACGGCAAACATGAATCACTCAGGGCTTCGGCAAATACAAGTGCTTGCTTGCGTGAAACAATGGTGGGCTGCAGCTGCCAGCGCGCCAGAGCCAGCACCTCCTCAGCATGATGCAACGCCCCCATGACTAAGATGGGAGCCTTTAGACCAGCCTGACGTAGCTCAATTCCTTCTGGCACCGTAGCCACCCCTAACCAGGACGCCCCTGCCGTCAAAACAGTCCGAGCCACCGCAACCGCACCATGACCATAGGCATCAGCCTTCACAACCGCCATCAAATCAGTTGTCGGATGTAGCAAACTACGAAATTGCCGCACATTGTGATGAACCGCATCCAAATCAATCTCTACCCAAGCCCGCGAGCAGCGCATGGCTGACACACTCGGGGTTTCATCCCACCTCAACATCCTGCATCTCCTTCACAAAAAACTCACACCCTAGCCACGGTATCGCAAGTACCAAAGCACCTGAGCGACCTGTGTTAGTATCAAATCACAACTTTTAGATGAACCTCAATGAGCAAGGTTCTTGTCTTAAATGCTTCCTATGAGCCGTTGAACATCACGAGTTGGCGGCGAGCTGTTGTATTGATTATTAAAGGCAAGGCCGAAACTGTGGAGCACAACGGATTGGCAGTTTATGCCAACTTTCCCTTGCCAACCGTTATTCGTCTGCGACACTACGTTCGCATACCCTATAAAGACATACCTCTGACCCGCCGTAATCTGCTGTACCGCGATAACCATACCTGCCAATACTGTGGCTATGCAGGGGATGGTCTTACCCTGGATCATGTGGTACCTCGGTCCCGTGGAGGGAAGGAAGTCTGGGAAAATATGGTCTCTGCCTGTGTTCGTTGCAATGTCAAAAAAGGCAATCGCACCCCTAAAGAAGCCAGGATGCCTCTGCGGATAACACCGCGCAAGCCCCATAGCAGTCTCTACTTCGAGATTGCTCGCCACACCCGGGGAGATGCCCATCAAGAATGGCGTAAATATGTCATTGGTCTGACCGGTTAAGTACTCTACACTGGTCAGCCTGACTCCTCAATTTCATTCAACTTTTTCTGCGCATGGCATCTCAAGACGCATTGCTGAAATCTCCAAATCGGGCAAGCTATAGATCAAATATGGATTTGAGCGATGGTCCTGCGGCCTCATTACGACATCTGCTCATTACCCATGCCGGTAGTCGACAGCTGATCTTACTACAAGACTTTCCAGACCCTGACGCCCTATCTTCGGCTTGGACTTACAAGCTAATTGCAGCTGATTACGATGTGGACTGCGATATTTTCTACTCAGGTACCCTGAGCCATCAAGAAAATATTGCTCTGGTTAAACTCACCAACCTACCCGCTAAACGCTGGTCCAACCAAAAGCCCCCAGACCTATCCCAATACGCGGGCTACGTATTGGTCGATACCCAAGGCACCACCAGTCAATTACTAGAACGGGTTAATGCAGCTAGCGTACCGTTACTCGTCGTAATTGACCATCACAAACTGCAGGACCAGCCCAAGGCAGAATTTGCTGATATCCGTCCAGACGCTCGGGCAACAGCCACAATTTTGACCCAGTATCTCCAAGCAGGACTATTGGACTTAGACCGTAACAACAGCAAACACGTCAAATGCGCCACAGCCTTAATGCACGGATTGCGCTCAGATACGGGCCAATTGATGCAGGCTACAGAAGCAGACTTTCTTGCGGCCGCTTACCTGAGCCAATATTGTGACGCCCAACTCCTGAGCGCTATTCTTCAAGCGTCTCGTTCAAAGCGCGCCATGGATGTCATCGAGCGTTCGCTGCGTAACCGCAAAATTCAAAACAGTGTCTCCATTGCAGGTGTAGGCTACCTGCGTTACGAAGATCGCGATGCCATCCCCCAAGCAACAGATTTTTTACTCACCGAAGAAGACGTGCACACAGCTGTTGTGTACGGCATTGTTCATGACGAAGATGATGAGCGTGAGGTCGTCATCGGGTCTTTGCGTACTAGTAAAATCACCCTCGATCCAGATGAGTTTATAAAGGAAGCCTTTGGACAAGACGAGCAGGGCCGCTTTTTTGGCGGGGGTCGCTCCATGGCTGGTGGGTTTGAAGTTCCAATTGGCTTTTTATCAGGCTTCTATGAAAACGGTGATTACAACCGACTCAAGTGGGAGGTATTTGATTTACAAATCAAGCAGAAGCTACTGAAATTGATTAATCCAGAGGATGGAGTGATTAACACGGATTAGGAGCCATAGCCATTAGCACCGAGTCAAACACTACCCCCCACAGCCACGTTTATTTTATTCGCCATGGTATCGCCGCTGAGCGGGGTAGCCATGCTGACGATGAGCAGCGCCCCCTGATTCAGAAAGGTGTTGATAAAACCGAACGGATGGCTCAGCGGCTCTTGCAATTAGGTCTGTGCTTTAACACGCTGCTCTCCAGCCCATTGGTACGGGCAGTGCAAACAGCTGATATTTTGTGCCAGGCAAAACTTACAACTGACTATCAAATTTTTCAACCGCTAGCACCCGGCGGAGACTTACAGGATTGGTTAGATTGGCTAACTGACTGGCAATCCCCAGAGAATGAGAATTTAGCGCTCGTCGGCCACGAGCCCGATCTGAGTCAGTGGTCACAGCAGCTAGTTCACGGTTCCATCGACAATCAATGGATCTTGAAAAAGGCTGGCATTATTGGAGTCCGTGTTCCAAGCCTCAAAAATGCAATTGGCCAAAGTCAGCTCTTTTGGCTGGCCCCACCTCGGCTGCTGTAGAGGTTAACTGTTTGGCGTTGCTGAGCCGAACTATGATGTCATCTGCTAAGTATCGATAACCTACAGATTCTACAGATCGGTTCATGTCTGAAATCAGCAACAGCACCTATTTTTCTTTGAGTAAGGTATCTCAAAACCAATTGGGCATACCGGAATAGGTCACTTCTCGATATTCTTACAATATATTGAATACTTAGAGAACAGCGGTAGGACAGTTAAAGATGACTCTATGCGAATATCGCCCCGGTTTGGAGGGAATTCCTGCCACAGAATCAAGCATTAGCTATGTGAGTGGTCTGGAGGGGATTTTAGAATACCGGGGCATTCGTATTGAAGAGTTGGCGCAAAAGAGCACGTTTTTAGAAACAGCCTATTTGCTGATCTGGGGTGGCCTACCCACTAAGCAGGAACTGGATGCTTTTAAGGACGAAATTCAACATCATCGTCGCTTAAAGTATCGTATCCGCGACATGATGAAGTGCTTTCCTGAGAGTGGGCATCCTATGGACGCGCTGCAAGCATGCGCTGCGGCACTGGGCCTGTTTTATTCTCGTCGGGCATTGGAAGATCCTGCTTATATTCAGGCAGCTGTTGTCCGTCTGCTAGCTAAAATCCCTACTATGGTGGCGGCATTTAAGCTGATTCGGAAGGGGAATGATCCGGTCCAGCCTCGGGATGACTTAGACTATGCAGCCAATTTTTTATATATGTTGAACGAAGAGGAGCCCGATCCTCTCTCTGCTCGAATTTTTGACGTCTGTCTCACGCTGCATGCCGAGCACACGATCAATGCGTCAACATTTTCAGCTATGGTCACCGCATCAACCCTGACGGATCCCTATGCTGTAGTGGCATCAGCCGTGGGCACCCTAGCCGGTCCACTCCATGGCGGCGCAAACGAAGAAGTCATTGCCATGTTGCAAAAAATTGGTTCAGTGGATAATGTCCGTCCTTTTGTCGAGGAACGAATGGCTAGTAAGGGAAAAATCATGGGCTTTGGCCACCGGGTGTATAAGGTGAAAGACCCTCGGGCAGTGATTTTACAAAAGTTGGCGGAGCAGCTGTTTGCTAAATTTGGCCAGGATGAGTACTATGCGATCGCACTCGAACTCGAAACTGCCGTTACTGAACGACTCGGTGCTAAGGGTGTTTATCCTAACGTGGACTTTTATTCTGGACTGGTCTATCGCAAGCTGGGTATCCCGACCGATTTGTTTACCCCAATATTTGCGATCGCACGTGTCGCTGGATGGCTGGCCCACTGGAAAGAACAACTGGCAGAAAATCGAATTTTTCGACCAACACAAATTTATACCGGTCCCCATAATCAGAGCTACACTACCGTCCTAGAGCGTCCACATCTTTGGGATAAGAAGCCACAGCCCACAGCCCCCGTGCGTAACGGCTCCGTATAAATCTGGATTTTCCCCTTGTGATGGGCATCACCCCCCTTGTCAATACTGAGAAATCCTACGAAACTGATTTTAGTGACGATTTTCAGGAACTCCAGCCCCCCTTGATGCATATCAGGGGGGGTTTTTATGTGATTAACGTCTCGTCTATAGCTGTAAGTAGTAATTCCTATTGGTACAGCACGAGTATTTCACCTTTGACGACATATTAAGCGTTAGAATCATTAGGGAAATTGGCCTTCAGGCCCCCACTCCATCTATACACTCTGGGTATGAGTTCTGGAATCGACCTGCAAGAGAGCTTTATTCAAATACTTGTGTCCTTGGGACTATCCCCGTCCTTGGCCAAAGTCATCTGGATGCCGCTACCAATGGCGCTAATCCTAGTAGCCGCAACCGTCAGTATTTTTATCGCCGTTTGGCTAGAGAGAAAAATCTCAGCCGCTGCCCAGCAGCGCATTGGTCCTGAGTACATTGGCCCACTAGGTGCGCTTCAAGCAACCGCTGACGGTGTCAAATTAATCTTTAAAGAAGACATTAACCCAGCCCAAGCAGACCCCATCCTATTCACATTGGGGCCAGCTTTAGTTGTCATTCCAGTTTTCGTGTCTTACCTGGTTGTGCCCTTCGGGCAAAACATGGTGATTACAGATTTAGGCATTGGCATCTTTCTATGGATTGCACTTTCAAGTGTTACGCCCATCGGCCTATTAATGTCTGGCTATTCGTCCAACAACAAGTACTCATTGCTAGGGGGTCTACGGGCAACAGCCCAGTCCATCAGCTATGAAATCCCCTTAGCCTTGGCGGTGCTGGCAATTGTAATGATGTCCAACAGCTTAAGCACTGTGGATATTGTCAATCAGCAAGCGAGCTACGGCATCCTTAGCTGGAATATCTGGCGTCAGCCGGTCGGTTTTATACTTTTCTGGATCGCAGCCCTAGCCGAGTGCGAACGACTTCCCTTTGACCTGCCAGAAGCTGAAGAAGAAATTGTTGCCGGCTATCAAACCGAGTACGGTGGTATGAAGTTTGGGCTATTTTACGTGGGCTCTTACGTTAACTTAGTGCTATCGGCCATGCTGGTGTCGGTACTTTACCTAGGTGGCTGGAGTTTTCCTATCCCCATTGAGGTTATTAGCGGGGGTCTGGGCGTCAGTGAAACTACCCCCTGGCTACAGGTCATCACCGCCGCTTTAGGGATCATGATGACCCTAATTAAGGCTTATTTTTTAGTCTTCCTAGCCGTGCTCCTACGATGGACCGTACCCCGTGTACGCATCGATCAGCTCTTAGATTTAGGCTGGAAGTTTTTACTGCCCGTTGCCTTAGTTAATCTGCTACTCACAGCGGCGCTTAAGCTCGCATTTCCATTTGCGTTTGGAGGGTAAAACCAATGCTCAATTTTCTAAAGCAGGTTGGCGATTACGCTAAAGAAACCGTCCAAGCTGCCAAGTATATTGGCCAGGGGCTCTCGGTCACATTTGACCACATGAAGCGTCGCCCCGTGACAGTGCAATATCCCTACGAAAAGTTAGTTCCGTCTGAGCGTTATCGCGGTCGTATTCACTTTGAGTTTGATAAGTGTATCGCTTGCGAAGTCTGTGTACGGGTTTGTCCCATTAATCTACCTGTTGTGGACTGGACCTTTGATAAGGGCACTAAGAAAAAAACGTTAGATCACTACAGTATTGATTTTGGCGTCTGTATCTTTTGCGGCAACTGCGTAGAATATTGCCCCACCAACTGCCTGTCTATGACGGAGGAATACGAGCTAGCTGCTTATGATCGTCATGAACTCAATTACGACAATGTAGCCCTCGGCCGTCTGCCCTATAAGGTCACTGATGATCCCATGGTTACCCCCATGCGTGAGCTCGCCTATCTACCCAAGGGTGTGATGGATCCTCATGAACTACCAGCAGGATCACGCCGCGCTGGTAAACTACCTCAAGAGCTCTTGGCAGAATTAGAAGCCGCTAAACCAGCTAAGACTGAGGACACAGACGATTAGTCATTTGTGCAAAGCAGTTCATAACTGATAAGCCCGACACAGCTCGAAAACAGCAGCAGCCCACACAATTGGAGTAGCAGTGAATTTAGCAGAAGGCGTACAAATCGTTTCCCTAGGCATTCTTGGTGTCTTAATGCTAGCGTCCGCCCTGGGGGTGGTTCTACTTTCTAACATCGTCTACTCGGCTTTTTTGCTGGCCATGGTATTTGCCAGCATTTCAGGGCTTTACATCTTGCTTAATGCAGGTTTTGTCGCTGCCGCTCAGATCCTGGTCTATGTCGGTGCCGTCAATATTCTGATTCTGTTTGGCATCATGTTGGTAAATAAGCGGGAAGACTTTCAGCCCGTATCCAATGCCTGGATTGGCAAGATAGCAACCGCTGCCGTCTGTGGCGGACTGTTCACCCTACTGAGTTCGATGGTACTTGCCACCTCTTGGCAACTATCAGCAGCAGCACCTGCCGGGGAAACAGCGATTGAGGTTATCGGTCAGCATTTCTTTAGCGACTTTTTACTTCCATTTGAGCTAGCGTCTGTGCTGCTCTTGATGGCATTGGTGGGCGCTATTATCCTGGCACGCCGCGAATATGTGCCCGATGACGAGCCTGCCGATCAGCAGAAGGTTTTGACCTTGCGGGAGCGGCCTCGTGAACTGGTGGCGGCTGGTAGCGATACTCAGGAAAATTAGGGTAGTGCTTGCGACAAGCTATCTTTGGGAGGAGGTTTAGTAAATCATGCAATTAGAATACTTTTTGATTCTTGCCGCTGCACTTTTCTGCATAGGCATCTACGGTCTAGTTACTAGCCGAAATGTGATTAGGGTGCTGATGTCTATTGAGTTAATGCTCAATGCAGTAAATCTGAATTTAATGGCATTTTCGAACTACTTGGACCCCGCTGAAATCAAAGGCCAAGTGTTTGCCGTATTTGTAATTACTATTGCAGCTGCCGAAGCTGCGGTGGGTTTAGCAATCGTCCTATCGATTTATCGCAACCGCGACACAGTAGATATGGAACAGTTTAATTTGCTGAAGTGGTAGGCCTAGCTGACCACACATGGCTTGTGAACCTGCTGGATATCCGTGAGAAAAGAGCTCAGACTGAACTAGTCTGAGCTCTTTTCTCAGCTGAGCTCGTAGGAACTAAACAGTTATGGGACCTTGAGCCCTTGCTGACAACATCAGTGATTAGCTAGCGCTAGAACCGTCTAGATCGGTCAATTAGACCAGCTAGTCTGGCCAATCGTTCTCAGACTGGGCTTTCACATAGGCAGCAACATCGGCAATCGCCTTATTGCTTATCCGCCCCTGAAAAGAAGGCATCGCACCTCTACCGTTGGCAACCTGATAGACAATCGCCTCAACATTGTGCTCCGTGCCGTAGTTAAATAAATAGCTCTCCAGGGCCTCCTGTTTCAGGGTCTGCGAAGAGACAACAGCATTGCTCCCCCCCGCATGGCAGGTAGCACAGTTCTTGTCAAACACTTGCTTACCCGCAGTAACATCTCCGGCATAGGCTGGCATAGCAACCATTACACTGGCAACAGTGGCTAGGATCACAGTCAAAATGGCTTTCATTCTAGTTACTCCTCTAAACAAGCTAGAGCCTTTACATAGCAATCGACGGATATAGTCGCCGATTGCTAGTCAGGTTAGCCGTTGTAATTTCAGGCTTTCAGAGATACGCATTGTCCTAACTAACCGGACAGATGCCATAAAAGGCAAGCGTATTACCAATATAGATAGGGTTTGAGCGATGTCCCCAACTGGGATAAAACATCTTACATTTTTGTAATGCCAGACAGTCTAGGACTGATTACCCGTACGCTCTAGTCCAAGTTGAATGAGTCGGTCAACCAGCTGGTCAAACGGAACGCCAGAGGCCTCCCACAGCATGGGGTACATGCTGGTAGCAGTAAAGCCTGGAAAGGTATTAATTTCGTTGATAATGACCTCTCCTGTGGCGTCCAGATAGAAAAAATCTACCCGCGACAGACCAGCACCATCAATCGCTTGAAATGCTTGAATCGCTTGCTCTTGAATTGTGGTCACAACATCGGCTGGAAGCGGAGCTGGAATAGCTAAGTCGGCCTGTCCACTGGTGTATTTTGTCTCGTAATCATAAAAATCGGCATTAAAGCTAATCTCACCAATCACAGAGGCTTTGGGGTTATCGTTGCCCAAAATGGCGCACTCGACCTCACGGGCGATCACTCCCGCTTCTACAATGATGCGGCGATCGTAGCTGGCTGCGCTGTCGAGGGCAGCTTCTAGTTCCTGGCGATCCTTGGCCTTGGCAATGCCCACTGATGAACCCAGGTTGGCAGGCTTGACAAAACATGGATAGCCGAGGCTAGCTTCTATGTCGTCACACAGCTTTGGGAAAATACAGGGGTTGGAATAGACTTGCGATCGCAACACCTCCATATACTTCACCTGGGGCAACCCTGTCTGAGCAAAAGCAGACTTCATCGCCAGCTTATCCATCCCCACGGCTGACGCTAAAACGCCGCAGCCCACATAAGGCATCTGCATCAGTTCAAATATCCCCTGTATGGTGCCATCTTCACCATTAGGCCCATGCAGCACAGGAAACCAAATATCGATTCCATTGACAGCTGTCGGTATCCGCTGTGTTGGTTCTACAACAGCCTCTTCAACCACCAATGGCTTACCCGACACCAGCACATCTTGAGCATCCATCACCCACCGGCCATCCTTACGGATGTACACAGGCACTACATCGTACTTCTCAGCATTGCCCCCCAGCCCCAAGCCTCGAGCAATCGCTTGAGCCGAAGAAATAGATACCTCATGCTCTCCAGAGCATCCACCAAATAATAAGCCTACGCGCATCTTTGCCATTGAGTCGGCCTCTTGATTCATCCAAAAATAATACTGTTTCTGAGCTAAGTGAGAAAGGTCACGATGCAACCGATGGATGTATTGTCGGTTGCTATATTTTTTGCATGAAAGAAAACCTAAAAATGAGCAAAAAAAACTCCCAGGCTCAAAAAGAGCTTGGGAGTCAGACGTCAGGGTGCATCTACCAGATAACTGTCCACACCATTGCCCTCTACGTCCGGATAAAGCCCACAACATCACCACAGTCTTAAAAAATGAGCAAAAAAAACTCCTAGGCTCAAAAAGAGCTTAGGAGTCAGACATCAGGGTGCATCTACCAGATAACTGTCCACACCATTGCCCCCTACGTCCGGACAGAACAAAACCAACTGATAGCAACCTGCTATTGGCATAGCCTGTCCTCTAGAAATATGCGTTCGATAGGGTGCTGCATCCATAGCTTTTGCCACATAAAGCTTTCAAATATGGCCTATGAACTGAACTATGCTTACCAAGCCACAAATGCAACTATTTGCTCAATATGTCAAAAGGAAGCATCAAGATTTCAGAGACTCGGTGCAAAAAAGCAACAGGACCAGAGATAATGCCATTGAACCTTTGACCTTACTCGCGATCTGTGAAGTATTTTTTCTTGTCCGACGGCTGGACAACCGGCAGAGTATGGGAGTTTGGCGGCCTATGGAATGAAATCGCCTGGCAGCGCAAACCAATCATTAAAAAGTTAGACCTCTACATAGAAGAAGCGACAGAAAAACTCTGGCTTTACCAGGTAGAAGACGATGTGCTGATGGTAGAGGTACTGGCCGACGGAGCGACCGATATACCCATCGGCCAAGTCGTTCTCAAAAGATTGATCACCGCCGATCAGGTAATCGAAAAGTTATGTAGCAGTAATACAGACGTGACAACCAGCCCTAGGATCGCCACCGTAGCTCAGCAACATAACAACCCTAACTAGGTCATTCCATCGACGACCACCAGTTGCCATAAATGCTACAGGGTGGATCGCAAATTACTCACAGCACGCTGTAAAGACGCAAGTGCTCGGTTATAGCCCAACGCCGCGCTAACCCAGTTACCCTCAGCCTCAGTCAACTCAGAAGTAGCGGTTAGGACATCTAGCTGTGTTCCAACTCCAGCAGCTTCTCGCAATTGAGCTAGCTCTAACGCAGTAGCCGCCTGCGTAATGGCCGTTCTTGCTGTCCTCACGTTTTCTTCGTTAGACCGCAGTGTAAAGTAGGCTTCCTCCACCTCAAACCTAATCTGGTCTAATGTTTCAGCAAAGCGCTCTTCAGCAATATCTGCATTGAACTCTTGCTGGCGTGCTCGAGCTCTAGCGGCACCACCGTCCACCAGCACCATATTAAATTGGGCACCAAAATTGTAAGTATCTGAAGAGTCGTCTAGCAAATCGCTCCAACTGTAGTTAGCAAATAAACTTACCTGAGGTCGATTAGCCGCTCGAGCAGCTCGAGCTAGCTGCGTACTAATTTCCCGTTGAGCCAGCTGTTGCTCTAGTTCAACTCGGCCTTGAAACGCCAGCAGAATACTGTCCTCTAAGGTGAGTTCCCAGCGCTCATAGGTAGCATCCCAACTGTCTGGAGCAGGCACAGGCGTCGCATTGACATTGAGGGTAGACGGCAAATTTAGTAGCCGGGCTAGATTACGTCGAGCAATACGCTGGTTTGCCTGGGACTGCACCACGGCCTGCTGTGCGTTGGCCAGTTGTACATCTGCCCTCAACACATCAAAACGGGTCCCCACACCCGCCTGACGACGTAGTTCATTATCACGCTGGTTACGCTGAGCTTCTTCAACAAACGCCTGGTTAATGCGAATCTGCTCACCACTGTCCTGCAAATCATAATACAGACTAGTCGTCTGTAACCTCAGTTCTTCACGACGGCGGTCGACCTCAAGCTCACTCAAACGAACCTGTTCTTCTGCAGCTCGCACCGTCGCCAGTCGTTCACCTGAGGTGAATAAATCGTACCTGACGCCGACAGATGCATTAAAAGTCGTATCAATACCATCCTCACCAATCGTCCCAAAAGCCGTTTCGCTACTATCTTCCTCCTGGGCCGTCACATCGGCTGACGTCGTCACTACAGGCGAATATGCCGCACGGGCTTCCGCCAAAGCTTCTTCGTCTTGCTCTAACTCTAGTAGGGCCACCTGGAGGTCCTGATTATTAAAATAAGCCAACTCAATAGCTTCTTCGATAGTAATCGTCCGTTCATCGCCTGCCTGTAGCAATATTTCTGATTCCACCGTAGGTACATTCAGTGGATTTGGATCCGCCAACAGCTCCGTAGGCGGCAAATTGCTTTCATCTAACAAATCTTCAGCAGCTGTAGACGCCGCCTGCCCAGTATCAGGCACAATTTCCCCAGTCTCGAGCTCAGGCTCGCTCACATCTTCGGTCGTAGGCGGCTCGTCTACATCACCATCCACGGGCAACGCAGGAGTTTCACTATCATCGACAGGTTCATCCGCTGGCAAGTCAGCAGGTTCATCTGCCGGTAAGTTAGGCAGCTGAGAAACCTGAGTTAGCTCTGGGGATGAAGAGATACTCGTCCCTGTGGCTGATTGGGCTGACTGGGGTGTAAATAGGGCCGATGGCGCACTCGCAACAACAGCTGGGACTAAAAGATCTGAGTATAGTGAGCCCGATGCATCCGCAACAGGCGATTCCTCCAATGCCTCATCAGACATCGATATCAATGGAGTTATTGTCGATGTAAGTCTGTCTGCATCATCTGATAACACCTTTGCCAACGCTGGGGCTGGCAAAGAGGAAAGGACGCCACTAACAACAGCTAGCTGAATTAAAAGCGCGTGGTTGATGTATCCCATAATGTTTGTGTCAATCTATAGCTAATAACTTTATTGAGTTCATGCACAAGCCAGACAAAAAGACAGCTTAGAACGACATACAAGCCGTAAGATAGCAGACTGCCTATCCATGGATACTTTTTCAATCCATGCCCCCTTAAATCAGGCCCTAAGCTAGAACCATTCAAAATCTAGGGTCACACTCATTGGAGAGAGACAAAATCTGATGCAGTACAGGCGGTCAATAGTCCCTCAATGTCATCCACAGGCAAAACTGGACACTGAAGTTGAGCGGTCAGCTCAGACAAAGCCATATCGTCAAGAAAATAGGTGTCCTCAGGTGTTCCGTGCTGACCTCGCTTCAGCATAAGAGACGGCAGCAATAGACCATCACCCAGGTCAGAGCCTTTGAGTTTTCCTAAAATATCGTACCCCGTTAGTAAACCGGTCACTGTAATATCCTGGCCCCAGTAGCTGCTATTTAAAGCGGCCATGACCACCGTCAGTCCTTGGACCTGATTGAGCCGCTGAACAATCGGCTTAAACGCCTGTTCAACCGCATTTCCTACAACCCACGTTAGACAGCGTGGAACTTCAATCCTGTCAGGTAGAGCCTGAGCAGCCATGTCGAACTGCTTTAAAAACAGTCGAATTGAGCCAACACCATTACCAATCTGGGGATAGGTTTCATAGTGGGATTCCAAAGGCAGTCCCTGTCGAGCAATTAAGTACCATTCATCAGCAAGCCATACAATAGTTGAATCAAACGTTTGTTTAAATTCTACCTGAAGCTGTTCAACCTGAACGATTACCTCGTTGGCTTTAGCCGTGTCTACAGGAATCAGCTCATCCTGTACAGGGCGGAAACGCGTCAGCCCCACAGGGACAACCGCGACTGAAGCAACAGCTGGTGTATCCCCAATGTGAAACTGCGCCAAGTCGCGCAGCGTACGCTCTAGATGAGCGCCATCGTTAATTCCAGGGCAAACCACCACCTGGGCATGAATCTGCAGTCGATGCTCCTGAAACCATTTGAGCTGCTCTAACAATAGCCCAGCCCTAGGATTTTTCAGGAGACGCTGCCGTATATCCGGTTCAGTAGCATGAACAGAAACATACAGCGGCGACAGACGCAGCCGAGCAATGCGATCCCATTCTGCTGAGGGTAAGTTTGTCAATGTTAGATAGCTGCCGTATAGAAAACTCAAACGGTAGTCATCATCTTTTAGATAGAGGCTGTCACGTTTTCCAGGCGGTTGCTGATCAATAAAGCAAAAAGGACAGCGGTTGTTGCACTGAATCAGTCCATCAAAAAAGGCACTTTCGAACTCCAACCCCAGATCTTCATCAAAGTCCTTCTCGATCTCCACTGAATGGGCTGCTCCACTGGCATCTAAAACCTCCAGAGTCAGCCACTCATCAGAACAAAGAAATCGATAATCTATTAAGTCACGGGGACGCTCACCATTGATCGATACCAAGCGATCACCAGGCTCAAAGCCAATGTCTTCAGCAATGGAGTCGCTAAGCACACTGGTAATGACAGCCGGCTGGATAGACGCACTACGCATAAACCGTTGGGCTAGACAATTAGTCCATCATACTTAGACAGACCGATAATTGTGGAAATCGATTGAAAGCGGACAATACTAGACGTTTTGGATAGTCTTAGTAGCTAGACCAACCAGAATAGCGACACCAAAAGCAAGGCGATACCACACGAATACCCAAGTGCTATGGCGTCTTAGAAACTTGATTAGCCATGCGATCGCAAGATATGACGAAATCACCGCCGCAATCAGTCCCCCCACCAGGGGCATCAAACTCGCATCTCCCACGCTTGCCATCTCTTCCAGTAGCCCTTTCAGCTCCACAAGCCCGGATAGCAAAATAGCCGGTGTCCCTAAAAGGAAGGAAAATCGCGCTGCGGTGTCTCGTTCTAACCCTAAAAACAAACCTGCCGTCAATGTGGAGCCTGAGCGTGAAACCCCAGGTACCAGGGCTAACGCCTGCCCCAAACCAACACCAATCCCATCCCACAAATCCAGTTTCTCAAAGTTTCGCTTACGGCTCCCCACGGCTTCTGCAATCCCCAAAAGCAATGCCATCACAATAGAGGTGATTGCAATCGCCTGGGTACTGCGAATCACTGACGTCTCATACTGAGTTTCAAAAAATAGTTTGATCAGCATCCCGCAGAACACAATGGGAATCGAGCCGAGGATAATGCCTAATCCCAAACGAAACTCGGAGGACTGATAGCGCTTTGCCAGGGTCGCACTGATAGTATTGCGAGTCACCATGGTCAAATCGTCCCAGAAGTACCACAAAATCGCCGCCAAACTACCCAGTTGAATGACCGCCGTAAAAGCAACACCAGGATCTCCCCACCCAAGCGCTACCGGCACAATTTTGACATGGGCCGTACTACTAATAGGCAAAAACTCGGTCAGCCCTTGAACAATGCCAATCACAATGGCTTGAAAAAGATTAATTTGTGCTGCCTGGCTCGCAGGCGCTTGGGCCAAAAGCTCAAATGATTGGCAAACAGACATGAACAATGCTCCAAAACTCAAACGTTATTGGTCAGGGCTGACATAGCTCTTATGTAAAGGACACGCCCCCTTCGCACCCAAATCCGGATTAGATTATCAGGCCATTACCTAATTGACATACCCGTCAGCACCCAGTCAAAAACACTAATGCTGACATGGGTAACCCCATAAATGAGGACTAAATCGTCAAAATACATTAATCAGGCCAATGGTCGTATCAGCAGACAGTCAAATCCCACAAAATCCAACCCATATCCAAAGAAAATCTAAAATTTGATATAAACCTGACTTACATTCGCTAACCTACTGTTTGCGTGGACATAACCCCACAGGACTACGCAACTTTTTGATTCATTTACATTTCTAAAGTATTTACATACCGCAATATTATTTAGGTCGCCATTTATTCAGCTACGGTTCCTGAGCGGCCCAATCAGCATGTTATGTTAACAATAATTAACCTTTCTCAGAATTCTATTGAATTCGTTAGGCCGCATTGCTATCCGAAACTTCGCCTCAAACAAAAATCACTGAACGGTTAGCTGCCAAGCTCGAGCAGCCTGTAGCCGATCGGCTACCTGCATTTCTAGCTGCAGCATTCCTGGTCAGTGTTCCCGTGTTTATTCAAGCCCCCCTGGTGAGGCTTCAGCCTTGGGTAAGTTTATTAATCACCCTGGTCTGGCTGCTCAGCGGTCTGTATATGTTGCGCCAGCCCACGCTCAAACTATGGGGAGACTTGGCAATTGGTTTTTCCTGGACATGGCTAGCCGGCAGTCTTTACTGGGGATGGCTCAGAGAAAATCCCTATGTTCATCTACCCGTTGAGGCTATCGGGCTACCCATTGTCACTATTCTCATCAGCCAGAATCGTCTTAAGGTTGGCAGCTACTTCTACATGGGCTCATTACTGGGCACCGTCATAACTGACCTTTACTTTTACTGGGTTGATCTGATTCCCTACTGGCAACAAGTCATGCAGGTAGAGCCCACCGCAGCGGGTGCAGTACTCCAGGCAGCTTTACAGCAAATCGAAAATCCAATAGCTGTCATACGTGCCCTGGTACTACTGAGTGTGTTAGTCGTTGTGGGCATACTGTCCATTAAATCTGACAAAGTCCATTGGTGGGCCTTTTCGGGGGCCGTATTGAGCACAATCTTAGTCGACGCACTGTTCTTAGTAGCCGCTATGTTTGCCTAACGGTCGACAGTTTGGCCATCAGCCTTTATCGACGAATCAAAAAACTCATAAAGTTACCTATTGACAAACGGGAAGCTAAACATCACAGTATGCTGCTATAAACAGTTGCAAGTGAAGTTACAAATAACGCATGCAGCTTTTACCATAGATGTTGAAGATCAGCAGTATCCTGGATAAAACGAACAATAAATAAGCACAAAGGCTATAGTGCTATTGGGAACGGTAGCGTTAAGGTGTAGGACATAGGCTTACTCGAATTGTCGAGGTATAGTGTTATTCCCTGAAAAGACTCCACAAGTTGGGCCTTATTTGGTCCTCAAGACAGACTCAGGTCAACGTCACCTATCGTTGATTGGTAATAGCTGCTGGACAATTGGTCGCAGCGACGATAACAATTTTGTTTTACCTGACCGCTGGATCTCTAGAAACCACGCCATGCTTCAGTTCATGGAAAGTGGCGAATTTTATTTGATCGACTTGGGTAGTCGAAATGGTTCATTTGTAAACGGTCGTCGAGTCAGTGTGCCTGTCACCCTGCGTAATGGTGACGCTCTAACATTTGGGCAGACCGAGCTTCAGTTCTACTGCCCAGCACCTGAACCGAGCAATTCCCGTAATCCTTCCATTGGCTCCCACGATTCCACTGCCACCGCCACACTCCATGTCCGCCGATTGATCTCGGTCATGGTGGTAGATATTCGTGACTTTACTGTCATGACTCGACAATTAGATGAAAAGATCCTGTCCGAAGTTATCGGTACCTGGTTCCGTCATGCAGGCAACATCATTGGTGAATATGGCAGCTGGGTCGATAAGTATATCGGTGATGCCGTTATGGCTGTGTGGATCCACGGCACCCAAGAAGTGGAAGCTGAGGAGATGCTCAAAATCAGTCGAGCCATTAGTGCATTAAATGACATGACTCGACAGCTACACAAGCAGTTTCCTTTACCCTTTCCTCTAAGGGTGGGGGCTGGTGTTAATACAGGTTATGCCGTCGTAGGTAATACAGGCACAGGAGATCGACCTGACTATACAGCCCTGGGCGATACGGTCAATGCAGCCTTCCGGTTTGAAAGCTCTACCAAGCAATTGGGCTTAGATGTAGCGCTTGGAGCAGAAACCTATAAGTACTTGAGTAAGCTGGGTGCTAACGAGCAAACCTTCAAGCGCTATTCAGCGATGTTAAAGGGATACGACAAGCCCCTTACCACGTATGCTTGTACGTTTTCAGATTTAGATCGATTTCTAATTAGCTACGACCGCAAAACATCGGTTGCCGTGGAGTCCTCACCGGTTCAATCCTCCTAAATTGAGTCATTTGCGTAACGGTCCGCAACGGATTATCTGTATTACTCAACATTGGCACAGCGAAAGTGATACGCTTCTCATTAATGCTGTGTATTAGATTTGAATAAATCCGGCGGAGAGAGATGAAACGATTCTTTGGCCTATTAATGGCGTTTGGACTAATAGTTGGTACTCTGGTGAGCAACGCTCAGCCCGCGGTAGCAGGCATGTTAGCTAGTAGAGGGCCGGTGCTTTTAGCAGAAGCTACCATGCCCCGAAATGCAATTGACGACAAGCTTACTACGGAGTACGGCTATAAGTTAGATGTTAATAACACTAACGTAGCGGCGTTTAGAAAGTACCGAGGTCTGTTCCCAACGATTGCAGGCAAAATCATTCGGAATGCTCCCTACGACAATCTAGAAGATATCCTTGAGATCCCTGGCCTCAGCGATGTCGAAAAATCTCGTATTAGTGAAAACATGGATATTTTCACCATCTCGCCACCAAACCCTGCATTGGTTGAGGGTGATGACCGCTACAACAACGGTGCTTACAAGTAAGTAGGCATGGTCATTTTGGGTTGATCGAGTTGCAAGCTGCATAGTGCGCAAACATCTCAATTCTTTGGCATTTTCTTTATCCATCATTGCTCTTGATAGAGTGGTTTAATCCCTCTGTCAGGAGCAATTTTTATTGGCATCCTCCTCTTCTTCGTCTGCTTCACTACCAGCACAGTTTGATGTGTTGGTTATTGGTGGTGGAGCTGCTGGTCTATATTCCGCTCTGTGTTTACCAGCAACGCTCCAAGTGGGGCTGATCACGAAAGATACGCTATCCGTATCGGCCAGTGATTGGGCCCAAGGGGGGATTGCAGCTGCGATCGCACCTGACGATGCACCAGAACTTCACATTACCGACACCCTCAATGCTGGAGCAGGGTTATGTGAGATCGAAGCCGTAGATGTTCTGGTGCGACAAGCAGGAAAATGTATTCAAAACCTAGCTCAGATGGGCGTTGCCTTTGATCGCAACGGTGAGCAACTAGCCATGACCCTAGAGGCTGCCCATTCTCGGCGTCGGGTTCTCCATGCGGCCGACACCACTGGACGAGCCGTAGTCACCACTCTAACTGCCCAGGTACTCAAACGAGATAACATCCACGTCTTTAACCAGGCCCTAGCATTAGACCTATGGATACATGACGAAGAATGCCGTGGCGTCCGGCTGGTCTACGGGCAGCAGCTATCGTGGGTGCAGGCCAACGCAGTTGTGTTAGCCACCGGGGGCGGCGGACAAATTTACTCCCAGACCACCAATCCTGCTGCTAGCACGGGAGATGGTGTAGCCATGGCCTGGCAAGCGGGTGCTCAACTGCGGGACTTGGAATTTATGCAGTTCCACCCCACCGCGTTAACAAAAGCAGGAGCCCCCCGATTTCTCATCAGTGAAGCAGTCCGAGGCGAAGGCGCTCACCTCGTTGATGGCACCGGCAGACGATTTGCCTTTGACTATCATCCCGATGGTGAACTAGCCCCCAGGGATGTCGTCAGTCGGGCTATTTTTAATCACCTACAGAAAACACCCCACGAATCTGTTGTGTATCTAGACCTGCGGGTCATTGATCCAGAACGAGTGCGATATAGATTTCCTAATATCATCCGCAAATGTCAAAAATGGGCAGACATAGATGTGTTTACAACTCCTATCCCTGTGTCACCTGCGGCCCACTACTGGATGGGTGGCATTGTGACCAACTTAGACAGCCAGACAACAATCCAGCGGCTCTACGCTGTCGGAGAAAATGCCAGCACAGGGGTACACGGGGCTAACCGACTAGCAAGTAATTCTTTATTGGAATGCCTGGTGTTTGGCGCTCAGCTCAAGGAACTCATCCCAGAGCCGCAGCCAGCTTTATCCACCCACAGAGATACCGACCGCAATACGTTAGAAGACTTAATAGACATCGCCCCAGACATCGAATGGCTACATAAACATCGACTAGCGATTGGCCAACTCGTGTGGAAAAGTGCAGGCATTTCCCGTGAAGCACACCAAATGAAAATCGCCTTAGAACAGTTAGGACAATGGCAAACAGCGTTTGAAGCATTACCTTTAACTCACGCGATGAGCAGCCTCAGTGCTCATACAACCCATCGCTTAACTAGCCAGCTCACCATAGACACCCTACGGATATGGACAGAAACTCGCAATTTGTTAGCAGTCGCCACATTAGTGATTAAAAGTGCTCTATTTCGTACAGAAAGTCGTGGTGGTCACTACCGCAGTGACTATCCAGACACAGAGCCTAGCTGGCAGACACATACGCTCATACACAAACTTAACTGGAAAAAATCAGAGCTCCTCAGTAGGACGTCAACATAGCTACAAAACCAGGTGACTATGCTGAGGTTTCTGAATGATTAAGGTGCTGACGCCCGTCTGCCCAGCAGTTATAGCCGTCGGCAAATATAGCTTGGCGCACATAGTTCAGGTCACACGTGCTCGTTGAAAGCCATAAGTAGCAATAGCTATGTGCGCAGCAAACCGATGAATGCATTCATCGGTTTGCTATACGTGCCTGCAAGGGTAGTCATATGAGCTGCAGTTGTTCGGACTAACGTTTGATGGCTGTACCAATCTGAGGGCGGGAGTGTCATCGTAGTTAAACCGACGAAGACGTCTATTCACCCATGGATTGTCTGAAATAAACTGCACTGCTTGAATAGCAAGGTCTAGATAATCAGGCTGATTAAACGCGGCCGCCGCCCAGGCTAAACCGGAAATCATCAGGCTATTCCAGGCGACGATTATTTTGGTATCTGTCACAGGTGGAAGTGGGCTCAGGAACACCCTTCAGCCCAAGTAACCGCAGGCAGCTGCCCCGTACGAAACTGGGTAATCTTACCCTCGCCATCCGCTTCAAACACCAGACTATACAAGTTACTCCCGGATGCATCAGGCGTTAACGTCAGATAGCTACCATCTGTATAGGGATGGGGTGTGACCTCAAGCTGCTCATCATAGGCAACCTCAACATCCTCAACGGTCGCTCCGATCCCAAGACCGCTGAGGGTTTGAATTGGGCTTCCCGGCCAAATATCAATTCGAATCACCTGATCGTTGACCACCATCAGACCCACACCATCAATAGGCGCAGTGGGCGCAGCCTTATCAGGGTCATAAACTTCTGGCAAATAGTACTGACAAACTTCCGACTGGGTTGTCGGAGAGACCACAAAACTAACCTGGGCGGCGTTAGCGGCTTCTTGAACCGTCATACCTAACCTGATCGGGCCAAGACCGCCAACAGACACTACTTCCTTATGGAGCGGATGGGGTGGTGTATCTAAACGTTGCTGAACCCGACTGATAAGAGTGTCAACGGCTATGGCCCTAGCCATGATGTGGGTTACCAGCACAGATACTGGCTGTAACGTTGGCAGCTGAGCAGCCACAGCACACCCATGCAGACTCAAGACGGGTAGGACAGCCAGCAAAAAACGTTTGGTGGAACAGGCGAGCGCAGAGCTTATTTTGGGCTTTCTAAATGGCGAAATCATCGGTCAAGAAGGAGGGGGCCCAGCAACGGTCCACCCTAAGGAAACAAACACTTACTTAAGAGCCTAATAGAAAGAATAATTTAGAAATGTAAGTAATAACGCTTAAATCAATTCTTTTCTGCTTTATCTTTATAAGAGAAATATGTTTCCATTATCCTCCCAGCAGGTATAGGAGTCTACTGTGTCACAAATTCAATCCGACCAAGGTGGTGATAATAGCCGTCGCCAAGCAGTTGATTATGATGAACTGATCGCTTTGTTCGTAGCGTTTATAACCTTGGGAAGCGTATTGTTTTGGGGCTTAACCCGCACAGGGGTCAATTTATTTGGCAATGCTGGGTTATTTGGTGCTGACGGTGCGCCGTTGGTTGGTGCAGTAGACAATGGCAGCCGATTGGATGATTCTGATGAGCTCACAGCAGAGGTTGATACGCCCGACAGGGACGGCATTGGTTTTGGTGCCGCAGAGGCAGTCGGTGCCGCCGGCACTGGTAGCATTCTGGGGGAACTAGGCAGCTCTGCTGAAAGTGCCGCAGCTCAAATTATACCGCCTAACATTCAAACACCCGATAGCCAGGCTTCAACGCCGGCAGCTAGCGCTACAATCTCTGTCGCTCCTGAGCCACCTGCGCAGGTAGCTCAGCCAGCAGCAGAACCTGAGACTCCTGCCGAACCAGTTGCTCCACCCCTGGAAGTCACCCAGGAAGTGCTTGAATTTTCAGATGTGCCCGATGACTATTGGGCTAAGCCCTACATCGATGCCCTCAGTGAGCGGGATGTATTTGACGGAAATATCGTCGATGGTGTAGCTGAGGCTGACACATTTCAGCCGGATACCCCTATCAGTCGAGCACAGCTGGCTCGGGCTATTGCTAAGGCATTTCCTTTATCAGAAGATGAGGCTGCCATTCCTTTTTCCGATGTAGCTGACGATTTTTGGGCCCTGGAATTTATCAATTCTGCTGTTAAAGGCGGCTATATGAATGGGTTTCCCGATGGCAGCTTCAAGCCAGATTTACCTGTGCCTAGGGCCCAAGCACTGACAGCGATGGTGACTGGCAGCAAGGCAACCGTTCAAGGTGATGCGGCCGAAATCGTTAAACGATACGGCGATGCCGCAAACATTCCGGGATGGGCAGTGCCTAAAGTTGCAGCTGCAACTCAGGCTAGCCTTGTGGTTAACTACCCTGACCTAAACACACTAAAACCAAACCAGCCTGCTACCCGTGCCGAGGTGGCTGCCATGATTTATCAAACTCTGGCAGCCCAGGGAAGAATTGAAGAGATTGGGGGTGAATACATCGTTCAACCCTAGGGAAATAGTGAAAAATCCTGGTAACGGCCTAATCACTGGAGCAGATGGTAACGTGCGCTGCTGGTGGCCTGGTGAGGATGCTCAGTATTTGAACTACCACGATAATGAATGGGGGCGTCCAACTGGGAACGATATTAGACTTTTTGAAAAGATATGCCTGGAAGGGTTTCAGGCAGGGTTAAGCTGGCTGACCATTTTGCGCAAGCGAGATAATTTTCGAGCCGCTTTTTCCCAGTTCAAGTTTGAAACGGTTGCCCGTTACACCGAGACAGATGTGCAACGTCTGTTGCAAAATACTGGCATTGTTCGCCACCGCCGCAAAATCGAATCCGTTGTTAATAATGCTCAAAGAGCCTGTGATTTGGTCGATCAGTGGGGCTCTCTTGCCACCTATTTTTGGCAGTATGAACCGGCGGAGCGACCAAGCCAGTGCGACTACGCCACCATATCTCAACTGAGTAAAACACCGGAATCTATAGCCCTCAGCAAGGATTTGAAAACACGGGGCTGGTCATTTGTTGGCCCTACAACAGCCTATGCTTTTATGCAGGCAATGGGGCTAGTTAACGATCATTTAGACGGTTGCTGGTGTCGTCAATCGGTGGAAGACCAGCGGACTTTATTTGAGCGTCCGTAAAGCTAGGTAAGTTTAAGGTGTAAATCTTGAGATTATGCTCAGATACAACACAGTTGCTGACAGCCATAAGGCAAACTAAACTCGTTTGAGCAAACGTCTTTGAACGTGTGGAGGTCTCCCTTGGCAGATGCGATCGCAATTCACTTAGTCAATGCAGAGATACTCCAGGCCGATCATCCTGACAGCGCTGCCTGGTGCCAAGCATCAGGGTTTTCAGGCGAAGTCGGGACCCTATGCCTAGTCCCCGAGGCCACCGGTAAAATAGCTAAGGTATTGGTGGGTAGCTCTGATAGTTTAGATATTTGGACACTTGCGGCCTTACCTAAAACCCTGCCAGCAGGCAACTATGCCCTAGCCGATACGTTTTCTGACAGTAACGCCACCAAACTATACCTGGGATGGCAGTTAGGTAGCTACAGCTTTGATCGTTACAAACTCACCAAAGTCGGTCTGCTCGCCACCCTAGAAGCTCCCGAAAACGCCGACTTAACCTATGTCAAAGCCGCCACTGAAGCAACCTATTTAGTCCGGGACCTAGTCACCACCCCGGCTAATAACATGGGACCTGACCAACTAGAAGAAACCGCTCGCAATTTGGCCGATCGTTACGAAGCCAAGATTGCCGTGATTGCCGGAGGTGACCTGGTAATCGAAAACTATCCCATGATTTTTGCCGTCGGCAAGGCTAGCACCCGAGCTCCCCGGCTGATCGACATGCGTTGGGGCAACCCAGACGCCCCCAGCATTACCCTGGTGGGCAAAGGCGTTTGCTTTGACAGTGGTGGTCTTGATATCAAATCAGCGACCGGTATGCGGCTGATGAAAAAAGATATGGGGGGCGCGGCCCAAGTCCTGGGTCTGGCCCAAATGATTATGGAAATCGGTTTACCCGTCAGCCTACGGGTACTGGTAGCAGCCGTTGAAAATAGCATTGCTGGCAATGCCCTCAGACCCCTGGATATTTTGACCTCCCGCAAAGGCACCACCATCGAAATCGGTAATACCGATGCCGAAGGTCGCTTAGTGCTAGCCGATGCCCTCTGGGAAGCAAGCAGTGAAGACCCAGACCTGCTGATTGACTGTGCCACCCTCACAGGTGCAGCCCGCGTTGCCTTGGGCACCGAACTCCCTGCCTTTTTCTGCAACGATGAGCAGGTTACAGCTAAACTCCTTCAAGTTGGTCAGACAGTCGACGATCCGCTGTGGAATCTGCCGCTACACAACGCCTATCGCGCCATGCTAGATAGCCCAGTGGCAGACATGAACAATATCGCTAACGGTTCCTATGGCGGCTCTATCACCGCAGCTCTGTTTTTACAAGAATTTATTCAACCCGACATTCCTTGGATTCATGTAGACTTTATGGCCTACAATCTCCGCAGCCTGCCCGGTCGGCCTGAAGGAGGCGATGCTATGGGTATGCGCGCACTATTTGAGCTGATTAAACAGCGAGTAGCCTGATCAGTTACGGATGTACCAACCGCTCCAACAAAAGTCAACCTTGGTAACAAGGGGCATTGACCCAGAGTATAAACCCAACAGTGTTGATCACCGCACCCGCAGACCAGTCAAGTATGATTGACATTTCTTAACATTAATCGTTACATTGAGTTACATAAGACAGCATTGACTAACTGCTGGTTGCTGCGCTCAATAGCAACTACCAGCAACTAAGAAGGAGATTTGATATGGCTATCGTATTAGCAATTGTGATTGTAGGTTGGGTTGCGGCCGCACTGATCGGCACCCAAGCATATTTTATGGGTGAGCAATCTAAGCCCATCCACGAGCGCAACTGGCGCTCTGATTCATTTGACACTCTGGCTAAAACCGTCACTGGTCGCGAAACTGATTTCAGCAATCGCGTTCCTGCTTACACCTATGATGCATTCGCCAGCCAGGGCTTAGAAGGTTAGAGTTTTTAGGTTAACTCCCGTTCTCCAATACTGGGAGAAGCTAGGCTCAACACCCTTAACCCTGAGGGGTGTTGGGTGCAACCACTACAAAGATGAATAGCTTGTTCATCTTTTGCAACAGGCTGTGCTTATCTACTCAAATTGAGTTGGGTCAAGCCTAGTTCCACCTCATTTTGTGTGAGAGGATTTAGGCAAAGCCCTCCTGCCATTGAGAGACGAGGCAAT
>JBCAWO010000017.1:0-88232 GCA_038534515.1 Cyanobacteria bacterium J06554_1 | reverse complement strand
CTCATCAACGCCATGCCGCAATATTGGTGGTCTAGAGACCATGCCTATCACCATAAAACCAATGGTGACTGGGAACAATATCGAGGGATTGGAGATTTTCTCTCGGTTAAAGAATACGGCCAACTCTCTCCATCTGACCAAACGATGTATGGCGTCCTTAGGCACCCACTGATGGTGATTCCAGGCGGCTTTTTCTACCTGGCATTTAAGCCAAGGCTTATTTTCATCCTTGGGATTTATGAGTTTCTCGTCGATCTAGTTTCATCCCTAAAAACCGATTCAGAAACGGGGCTATCCTCCATCTTGTCAGCCCATAAACCTAAATATTGGTCAACAACAGCAGAATTCTGGGATATCCTGCTCAATAATATTGTCGTGGTAGGGGGATGGATTTTTCTATGTCGTTGGCTCGGGGCAGGCTTCTTTTTAAGTGTGTATTCAATTGTTCTCACATTTTCTGCTGCCATCTTTATTAATGTCTTCTTTGTGCAGCACAACTTTGATCAGGCTTATGCCCACAAATCAGAGGGTTGGGACTATCTGACTGGTGCCATTGAAGGCAGTAGTTACTTAGATATACCGGCAGTGCTCAAATGGTTTACCGCTGATATCAGCTATCACAACATTCATCACCTTTCCGAAAGAATTCCTAATTACAACCTCAAAGCCTGTCACCAAGCCAATAGTCACCTGCTTACCCAGGTAAAAACCATTGGCATTGGCGATATTCTAGATTGTTCTCAATTTATTCTGTGGGATTCAGATGAGAATAAATTGGTCTCGATCAAGTCTTTTAGACCGGCTGCCCAAGGCAACGCTTAACAGTCGCAGTCGCCCCTAGGCTGCGGACTAGACTAAAGCCTTTTCGTAAATCCGGTAGGTCTTGTAGATGCTGGCTCCGGTGCTCTCGATGATATTTCGCGATCGCATATTGTCCTCATACACCCAAGACAACTCAGCTCGCTTGTAGGGAGGCTTTTTGTCAGTCCCTCCCTTCATACCCAAATACACCACCGCCAGGGCCACCATTTTGCGGCTATAGTCCGGCAGCGTACAAATGGCTAAAACCCTGGCCTGATTAACCTTGCGGCGGTACCACAGGAACTTCAAAATGCCAAACACATTCAGTTTGCCCTTCACGTGCTTGAGAGCAATGTTGTAGTCCGGCAGCGCCATAAAAAAGCCCACCATTTTGTTATCCGTCTCTTTTTTAAGATCTTCGGCAATCACAAAGATGTCGGTATCTACGAGGGTTTGCAGCTCCCGCGCCTCTACCATAAATTCCGCTTCGGTACGGGCACTAGAACTCCAATTGTGGGCAAACGCAGTGGTAAATAGCTCATAGATATGGCGACAGTCCTGCTCAAAGGCGTCACCTTTGGTTTGGATAGTCCGAAATGTAATCCCCGCTTTTTGAGCAATTTTATAACCCCGCTCAAAGCTATCGGGTAAAGGTCTGTCTAAGGGCAAATCATAGGCATAGGCATCTTTAGCTTGATGCCAGCCGTTAGCTTCCATGATGTCCAAATAATATTTGGGGTTATAGGGCATCATTAACATCGGATCTGAATCAAATCCATCTACCAAAAAACAACAGTTGTTGTGGGTAGATAAATCAATGGGTCCGCGAGCCTGGGTCATCCCCTGTTGCTTTAGCCAGTTAGTCGCCTCATCCAGCAGCGCCTGACCAATTTCGCCATGGTCAATGCACTCAAAAAAACCAATTAACCCGACAGGGGTATTTTCCCGCTCAATGAGTCGGTCATTGACCGCAGCCACCACCCTACCTACGGGCTGGTTACCCCGATAGGCAATAAACTGTCGCAATCTACCGTACTGAAAAAAGGAATTCTCTTCGGAAAACTGTTTAACCGTACTCGACTCAATGGGGGCAACCCAGTGAGGGTTATCCCTGTAAACGTAGGCTGGAACAGCAATAAAGGCAGCTTGCTCTTCGGGTGTGGTGACAGGCCGAATAGAAAAATTACTCATGGGTAACGTGAGTAGTAAATGGTGAGCTGTGTTTGAAATTAGACTATCTAGCTACCAAAAAGCTAGCCTTTTTCCCTATGACCGCTCACCATCTACCTCCTCCTACACTTTGGCACCCTAGGCGTACTGGACAACCGCTCCACCCAACTTCTGGCGAACAGCCACCATAGCTGCTATCAACCGATCCATATCAGCCTGGGTATGGAGGGCATTTGCCGTAATCCGAAGACGGGGCTTGGCAATAAACCAGATGGCCGAAACCCAAATACCGTACTCTTCCATCAGGGCACGAGCAAAGGACTTTGGCTCTAGATCGGGGGGTAATAGTACAGGAACCACATTGGTTTCGCCGATGGCATCAAAACCAGCCGCAATTAACTTAGAGCGCAAATAACGGGTGTTTGCCTGTAGCTTAGCCACGCGTTCCGGTTCGCTACGAACCAGGCGAATGCTTTCTAGGGCAGCAGCAGTGACTGGCGGCGGTAGAGAAATCGTACCAATGGATGTGGGCGATACATCCAGCAGGTCGATCAGCTCACGATTAGGAGCACTAATGGCCGCACCAGCCGACCCGGCGAACTTAGAAAACGTAGTCATGATGATGGGCACAATCCCGCGCTCAATCACTGACTGAGGCGTAATGCCAAAGTGGTCGTAAATGCCTTCGCCTTTACCACCAATAGCACCGCTGGCATGGGCTTCATCCATGACCACAACACTGCCCGGATAATCTTCCATGATGTCGAGCATGCGGGGCAGGGGCACCACATCACCATCCATGGAGAAAACCGCATCAGAAATCACAATAACCCGGTCGTCAGGACGCACATAGCGGCGCATCTTGCGCTCTAGATCATCCATGTCACAGTGACGATAGGCCTTTACCCGCACCTTAGGGCTATGGCCAAACATCTTGCCCGAGCGATTATCCGCGTTTACCACTGCTGCAATGATGCAACCGTGGTTGAGCACATCACTAAAAATGATGGTTTCACGGGTGTGCTGAAAGCCCTGCACAGGGACTGCCAAGTGGCAAAAGCCATCCATCAGAGCCTGCAATGCCATCCATGCATTTAGAAAAAGCTGGGTATGGGGCAAGTGCTTAAAGGCAGAAATTTCTTCTTCAAGCTGACGGTGCAAATCAATCCGCCCGCTAAGCACTGAACAAGAGCTATTGGAGGTACCATAGCGGCGGATAGAATCAATAGCAGCCTGAGTTACCGCATCATCTTGGGCCATGCCCAACACATCGTTGGTACAGAATGTTAGAACCTGGTGTCGCCGGCCAGTCCCTTGCTCTTCTACTTCGATCTGATTGCCATTTTTTTGATGGCAAATAAACTTGTCGGGGTATAAACCGCTTGAATGTAAACGCTGCACATAGTCATTAACGACTTCCACAATTTACTCCTCATCACCTACATTGAGCATATCAATCAACCAAGGCTTAGCCCAGCAGCCAACACCCTTGATAATGGGTCTTGGCAACGGGGGCTTGGGTATCCCCAAGCGGGCGATTCACACAAGCATACCGTTACTAACCTCCTGAGATGGTTGGATAGAAGACTCTTTCGCCACTTCCAAAGCAGACGAAGGAGGAACTTCTAATCGCTCATATTGTCCGACAATTACTCGCTGTAGAGCGATGATGGCCGGATTTACTTCGACGTAGTTACGCTGCGGATCGATGGAGTAATTGCGCTGCTCACTTTCCATCATCTCTACGTCTTGGTGTAAAAACTTTAGAAAAACGCTGTTCAAAATGATCTTTTCTAGCACTCTAGCTAAGGGGCCACTGAGTATCCACTGGGGCAAGGGCAGTTTGAGAAACAATAAAGAAAAAGATTTTGTTTCGCGGGGACCCACGGGAAGTCGCATCAGGTAGAGCGACGATACAGATTCTAATGCAGTGGCGTAATGGGGATAGCGATAGTTGATAGAAACCGTGCGGGTAGTACTGTTGCTTCCTTGGGTGCCCAGACCTAGTAGCTTACTTAAAAACCCCTCGTAAGATACCTGGTAATCGGCGGCGACACCATGCTCATCTTGCTTTAAGTCAAGCAGCTTAGGGTCGTACCAGCCTTGCAGATCCTTATGCAAAAATCCGTGGAACACATCCATCGTATTTTCGTTGCATATAGAGAAATGGGCCTTAAAGTGTCCCGGAATCCGCACCATGAACCATCCGGGTTCTCCGTACTGGGGCACCTCTGGCAAAGGCTGTTGCTCAGCTAGCTGGGGCTCCCCTGGAAAGACCCATACAATTCCGTAGGACTCGCGGGTAGGATAACGACGAGCCTGGGCACAGGGTAGCTTTTGATCCTTGGGAAAGTAAGGAATGCCAACACACTGGCCATCGCTATCGAATTCCCAGCCATGGTACGGACACACCAAGTTGTTACCATGCACTTCTCCTCGATGTAATTCCACCCCTTTGTGTGGACAGGCATCTGCCAGAGCGCTAACGACTCCATCGGCGCTGCGATAGACCGCTAAGGAAGATTCCCACACCTGAACAGAAACGACATTCTCTGGCTTCAGCTGATCGGCCCACAAGACTGGATACCAGTAGTTGGGGTTGATACCAACAGCACGGGCACGCCGGTATATGGGTTGACCTTTAAGAACAGCAGATGAGTCCATCGTCTAGGGCTAGAAATAAGGGTTGAGGCTAGTCAGTGACAGCGTTTTTCCACTGTACGAGACTTATCTTGATTTTTACTGAGTAACCCCCAATTAACTCAGTTTTTTGGCTTCAAACGGGTGCGACAGTGGTAGCAGTATGACGGTAGTCAACTCGATGCTGACAAGATTTAGTGACGCTTCACGAACTGTCAATGAAGCCAGTTGGGGAGATTTAAACAGTCGGCTACAACATAAACAGCCACCTCAAACGCCAGTAGACATATGCACGTAACAACGCCAACTGGGCAGGTATAAGTTTTTGCTTATGCCTAGTTATGGGTAATGTTAACATCTATTAACTTGTCGCGAACCATTGGCCCCCTGAGGTGTGTTCCTTGCAAGTGTTGCTGTGTTCCCCCCTATGACCACTGTCTATCAAAAACCGGTCGCCTCAAAACTAGAGAGGCTGCCGTTAATGCCGACTCGTCCACCGTGGCAGGTACTCGCTGTACTCATGGTGGCGGGCTGTTTATCCAGCGCAGTCGGAGCCATCGTTGCCCCAGTCTTTCCAGAAATTGTTGAGCAGTTTGGCCTGAATAGCCGTTGGGCCGGGGTGCTGGTGAGTACCCATACGCTGACAACGGCGTTGGCCAGTCTTGTCTTTGGTCTGCTAGCCAATCGTTTGGGCAGCCGCCGCATTTTGATAACTTGCCTGGTGGGTTATGGAGTGTTTGGTAGTTTGGGGGCGACGGCCCAAGGATTTTGGGGAATTGTGCTGTCGCGGGCGCTGGTGGGAGCCGCTAGTGGCGGTATTGGCGCAGGCAGCATTGGCATTTTGAGTAATTTGTATGATGGTGAAGCCCGTACACGGATGATGGGCTACGCCACCAGTGCCCTGGCCACAGCCACTGTGATTTTCCCAATTTTGGGCGGCTGGTTGGGGTTATATCATTGGCGCTGGGCGTTTGTCCTCTATGGCTTGGGACTACCGGCAGCCCTGGCAGGTCTGTTGTTTTTGCCCCGGGGACAACGCTCTGCTTCAGCCTTACCCAAGACCCATGGCATCGGAAATGTGATCCGGCAAAGTCATGTGTTGCTGCTGCTGCTAGCCCTGGCTACGGCATCAGCAATTTTTTATGTAGTTGTGGTTTATGCACCGCTCTATCTGAAGGAAGTAATTAATGCATCATCGCTTCTAAATGGCTGTGTTTTGGCGGCTCGCTCGGTGGGGGCAGCGGTCATTGCAGCGGTGGGGGCAGCCAAGGTCTCTAAACGACTGGGGGCTGGGGGTGCGATCGCAACTGGTTTCTCCCTCATGGCCATCTCCCTAGTCACCATTCCCAATGTCCTATCCCCGCCGCTAATGTTAGTTGCAGGACTGATTTTTGGTCTAGGATTTGGTCTGGTCATGCCCAACTTCTACAGCGCCCTAGCCGATTTATCCTCCGACACTCAGCGGTCTGGGGTATTGGCCATAGGTACTGGCTGCGCCTCTCTAGGGCAGTTTATATCCCCCTTTATTTTTGGACCCGTGTGGGCCAGTGCTGGCAACCATGTGTTCTACCTAGCAGCCGTGATTGCTGCTACGGTGGGGGTTCTAAATTGGCTGCGTCGTTAAGGCTAACCGCTTAATGATCCTCAAATATTCACTGCTAAAATTTCTCAAAACAGGTGCCATCCCCCTGCTGCTCACCACCGTTGCGCTCAGACAGATCGTTTTGGTCCATACAGCTGGTCTAAGCCCCTGGCATGGAGGTGGGTTTGGTATGTTCGCCTCGATTGATCGAGATGAGCGACGGGTGGTGACCACCCAGTTGATTGATTGCAGTCATACCTGGGATTTTGTGTTGTCACAGATTGTGGCGGACTCCCCAGACGCGCTCAGCGCCCATACCTACACCCATATCAGCACCTTTCCAACCCAGGCTCAGCTGCGTCGTGTCGGCAAGCGTTTGCTCTCGGCCCAGAACCCCATCGCTGAGCTGCACAGCCAGAACCAGGAAAAGAGCTGCGATTCAAAACTTGCGCTACAGCCGTGGCGATTGAGTTACGACGGCAGTGTTATCACCTATGAGCCGCTTACGGACAGGGTTGAGGTTCTGCCATGACGCCAGTCAAGCAATGGAACTCTTGGCTGAGCGGTCTCATGCAGCCGCCCCTGTATCTGTTAGTGCTGCGTCTGACGACGATTTTGCTCCTGCTCCATGGGCTCGATCACTGGCTCTGGACTATGCTGCCAGAAAAGCTGCTGGCGTTAGCTATGTTGCTATACTCGCCGCTTGTGCGCCAGCGGTGGGTCTGGCTAGCCATGAGTCTATGCCTTGTTTTTAATAATCTGTGGCACTGGTCTAACCTGGTTAACCATGAATATCTCTACACCTACTGGGTACTGGTTTGCACGTTAGCGATTTGGAGCTCCACCCCCAAGCAGGTGCTGCGCTGGAATGCCCGCTGGTTGATTGGCCTATGTTTTTTATTTGCCACCCTTTGGAAATTTTTAGGTGGGGAATATTTAGACGGCTCGTTTTTGCATCTAACATTTTTGCTAGACAGCCGGTTAGCCATGGGGGCTGTCCTGTTTGGGGGGTTAGATCTGGCGACACTGGCAGAAAATCGTCAGCTATTTGACACCATGCAGGCATCCGTCGCTGTCATGGACCCGCAAGAGTTGGCAACGACACCTCGCATGGCGGCTGTGAGTTTAGTGCTGTCCTACTGGACGATTTTGATCGAAGGGCTGGTGGCGGCTAGTTTTTTGCTGACGGTGCCCCGTTGGCTGTATCAAAAGCGGGACTGGCTGCTGTTTATATTTGTCACTACCACCTATGCGGTCATTCCAGTCTTGGGCTTTGGTGCGTTGCTCATGGTGATGGGGCTTATTCAGACAAAAAGCAGTTTTATTGCACGACTTTATTTGGGTTTATTGATTTTGATGCCCCTTTGGATGCCGTTACCCCAGGCAATTTTTTGGCTGATTCAGAAAATATTTTTCTCCGCCTAAACGTACGGTAGAGGCGTTCCATGGAACACCCCTACCGTACGTTTAGGGAGATTTAGACTAACCAATCGTTGTATCTGGCGACTCTTGCAGCAGCCATAGGCCACTGTAGGTCATACCTGAATCATCGGGGCGGATGAGCAGAAAATGTAACCCCTTCGCGGTGGCTTTGCGTTGCTCAAACGCATTGGCGGCACCGCGAACGTCGCTATCCTCAAAGGTTGTCAGGACGAAGCGATCGCAAAGTCCCGCCTCCAAAATCAATCCGTCAGGCTGACCGGCAATATACTTCAAAAAAGCAGGTCGCACCGACTCTAGCCACTGGGCCAGCCCCATGGCGCGGCGACCACCATCAATAACCACACCGGGAATCAGGACGGTGCTCGAGAGACCAATCTCTAAGGGCAGCAGCTCTTTTGGTACTGAGCGAATAGGAATTGATTCGTATTGGAACCGTAGTAAATCAGCGTTGGATAGCCCAGCAAATCGCCACGTTTCCCCCCACAAGTTATCGGGCAGCGGTACGGGGGTAGAGCGCTCAATGGCAAACGGAGAGTAGGTTTCTCCGGTGTAGGTTTTGAGGTTTGGGTACCAGGCGGTGCGCTGCCGTAACCACTGCTTTAGGGTGGCGACGTCGCGTTTGGGCACTACGGGAATATCCAATTCTCGACAGGCTACCTCTGTTAAGGTTTGCGTCTGGGGTCGGAAGACACACAGGGCATCGGGACGGTAGCCGGCTCGATGGATAGCCCGTTTTAGCTGACGTCGTAGCCACATGGCATTAGCCTCGGGCTGTGGGCAGGTTTCACCATAGCTAAAGCCCATGTCGGGGGTACACAGCAGTAACTCCCACAGGGAATGGGCGTCGGTGTTTTTTAATGGACGGCGGTAGAAGTCGAGCTGCCAGGGGGGACTCATGAAATGTAGAGCTGGTTAACGTAGTCAGACACCATGCGATCGCTGTTAAATATAGGTGCAATGGTGCGGATAGAGGCTTTCATCCGCTTTACCCAGCCGTGGGGAATATGGTTGCGATCGCAATCATAATAGAGCCGCACAATATCCCGCTCCAGCTGAGCGTAAAACGATTCTGCATCTATCGTATCCTGAACGTCCTGATCCCTTGTTTCTGCATCTTCGCCAATGGCCCAACCATTGAGATGGGGTTTATACCCCTCACACCACCAGCCGTCTAAAACGCTGAAATTAATCCCCCCGTTCAGCGCCACCTTCTGACCGCTGGTGCCCGAGGCCTCCAGGGGACGACGGGGCGTATTTAACCAGAGGTCAATCCCCTGGACCATCAGCTTGGCCGTGTACATGTCGTAGTCTTCGATAAAGGCAATTCGGTCCCGCAGATCCGGATGGCAGCTCCATTCGGTAATGCGCTGAATAATCCGCTTGCCTGCGGTATCGTTGGGACGCGCTTTGCCTGCCAAAATTAGCTGCACCGGTCGCTTCTGGTTAGAAAAAATCCGCGTGAGCCGACTCAGATCGCGAAAAATCAGATCGCTACGTTTGTAGTCACTAAAACGCCGAGCAAACCCCAGGGTAAGCACTTTAGGGTCCAACAGACGCTCAACCGCTTTAATATCGTCAGAACATTCCTTACGCTCTCGTCTGGACTTTAGAACCCGATCGCGGGTATAGGCAATCAGACGTGCCTTTAAAATCTGATGCCGCTGCCATAGCCGCTCATTGGGTATGTGCTCAATTTTGCTCCAAATGTCAGGGTCGCTGAGACGCTCGGCCCAATGTTTACCCAAATAATCTTGATACAGATCCTCCAGTAGGGGAGCAATCCAACTGCGGGAATGGATGCCGTTGGTAATGTAACCAATGGCCGCTTTTTTCTCCGACCGTTCAGCATATAGGTTCTGCCAGAGCTGACCGGAGACCTCCCCATGGCGTTTACTCACCGCATTGGCCGAACGGGTTAGCTTTAGCGCCAGGGCCGTCATACTAAACACATCAGGATTAGACAGCTGGGCACCCAAGGCAAAAAATTCGGTGCGATCTAGCCCCAGCCGAGGCCAGTAGTCGACAAAGTAGTCGTCCATCATGGCCAAGGAAAACACCTGTCCCGTTGGCACCGGGGTGTGGGTAGTAAACAAGGTGCGATCGCACACATAGGGGGTAACATCCTCTAGAGTGCCACCCATTTGCTCCAGCTCAAACCGTGCCAGCTCAAGCAGTGCAAAGGCCGCATGGACATCGTTAAGGTGATAGATGGCAGGCTCAATCCCCAGTGCCTGGAGCATACGCACCCCGCCGACACCTAAAAGGATTTCCTGGGCCAGCTGCTTATGGGGGTCACCGCTATATAGCTGGGCCGTAATTTGCTGGTCATCAACATCGTTCTCAATGATGTCCGTATCTAGCAAATATAATAGGCTGCGCCCCACCTGCACCTGCCATACCTGGGCTTTGACCATCCGCTGACGAATCGTCACTCGAATCTTGAGCCGTTGACCATGCTCGTTACACACCGGAATCAGCGGCAGGTTCTCAAAGTCATTGTTTTTATAGTGGGTTTCTTGCCAGCCGCTACGATTAAGCCGTTGGGAGAAATACCCCTGTTGATATAGCAACCCCACACCCACCATAGGCAACCCCAAATCCGAGGCAGACTTGAGGTGGTCACCAGCCAATATCCCCAGACCACCGCAGTACAGCGGCAGCGACTCATGGATACCGTACTCCACACAAAAGTACGCTACTGGATTGTCTGCGGTAATACTGGGGGCAGTCTCTTGGGCCAAGGTTTGGTCCCGATGTAAATAGGTTTGAAACTCAGCCGATAGGGTTTGCAGCCGCTTGAGATAGTTAGGATCTTCCGCCAGCTGCCACAGACGCTCTGGAGTGATGGCCTGCATCAGTGCCACCGGGTTGTGCTGACAGTCTTGCCACAGATCGGGGGCCAACACACGAAATAGAGACCCCCGCTCCGATGTCCAGCTCCACCAGTAGTTGTAAATAAACTGGGTTAGGGGCTTAAGCGGGGGAGGTAGCTTGGCACTAAGGGAGCGACGAAGAGTCATGATCCTTCCAAAAAAGGGTGGGGGTGGATAACAGCAGCATAGGCAATCGTGCAGAAAATTCGCACAGCAGCAGCAAAATTAACGGCGAAAGGCTGCGGTATAGTGAACCAATCTTGAACCTGAGCGCGGTAACGACCTCGGTTCTGCAACGGATAGAGCACGAATAGAGCCATTAGTTAAGTCACCGTTGAGCAGTTAATTTAGCCCCGTGCGGTAGTGTTTCATGGCCCCAGCCCTTACCCAATTTGGTCAACAGATGTCTCACCTCACAGGGGTGCGGGCAATCATGAAAGATATCATCGAAACCCTACAGTCGGGGCAGTCTGCAGACTTTATTAACCTAAGTGCGGGCAATCCGGTGATTTTGCCAGAGGTGGAGCAGCTGTGGCGCGACTGCACCGCCGAGCTATTGGCCAGCTCAGACTATGGCGAAGTGGTGTGTCGCTATGGGTCTAGCCGGGGCTATGAACCTTTGATTGAGGCAATTACAGCTGACTTTAACCAACGGTATAGCCTCAGCCTCCAGGCCAAAAATATTTTGATCACCCCTGGGAGTCAGTCGCTTTATTTTTTAGCCGCCAATGCTTTTGGTGGCTATACGGCCGAGGGCCAGCTGAAAGAGATCATTTTGCCCCTGAGCCCCGACTACACGGGCTATGGCGGTGTATCTCTCTACCCTGAAGCGGTGCGGGCCTACCGACCGACCCTAGAGATAGATGTAGCAGCTCACCGATTTAAGTATCGGCCGGATTTTAGCCAGCTAGCCATCACCGAGCAGACTGGGTTTGTTCTCTTTTCTCGCCCTTGTAATCCCACGGGCAATGTCCTAACTGACGCAGAGGTGCAACGGATTGCCAGTCTGGCAGCTGACGTCCCTGTCTTTATTGACTCAGCCTATGCCCCACCGTTTCCGGCCCTCAATTTTACTGAAATGACCCCGGTACTGGCCCCTAATGTGGTCCATGGCATTAGTCTTTCAAAGGCGGGGCTGCCCGGTGAGCGGGTGGGAATTGCCATTGGCGATGCCGCTACAATCCAGGTACTGGAGTCATTCCAGACCAACCTATGTATTCACTCTTCTCGCTATGGTCAGGCGATTGCAGCCCGCGCCATTGCATCAGGGGCCCTGGCCAAAATTGCCAAAACCGTGATTCGCCCCCACTACCAACAAAAGTTTGCGGTGATCGAATCCACCCTGGATGAGGCAATGCCCAATGTGCCCTGGTATCTGCATCGAGCAGAAGGGTCGATCTTTGCCTGGCTCTGGCTCCAGGACCTGCCCATGGATGACCAAACGTTTTACCAGACCCTTAAACGCTATGGGGTGATTGTTGTGCCTGGCAGTCCATTTTTTCCGGGTCTTCGAGATGACTGGGAGCACAAGCATCAGTGTTTTAGGATTAGCTTGACCGATACGGCAGAGCGAATTGCGATCGCAATTCGCCGGCTGGCTAGCCTGACAGAAGACGTCTACCGCCAAGGCAACACTTAAATCACATCACTCCTGTCCCATCGCTCCCTATGCCTTCTACCCAAACGCCTCCAGCCGAATGGCTTCCCATTGGCCGCATCGTCGGCCCCCACGGTCTCAATGGCGAGGTTCGCGTCTATCCTGATAGTGATTTCCCACAACGCTTTGAGCAACCTGGCAAACGCTGGTTACTCAAACCAGGAGCAACCACCCCCGCCCCCATAACGCTGGTCAAGGGCCGATTCCAAGACGGTAAAGGGCTTTATATTCTAAAACTGGCGGGCATTAACCATCGTGACCAGGCAGAAGCCCTGCGTGACGCCCAGCTGCTGGTGGCGGCTGACGACCGTCTTCCCCTTGACCCCGGAGAGTTTCATGTGGGCGATCTGATGGGCTTGGCGGTCATCCTCCAAACCACAGGGGAGCAAGTCGGCACGGTCACTGATGTTTATCGAGCTGGTAATGATTTACTTGAGGTGGCGCTGACCCCACAAAACGCAGCAGCAGATACCTCCCAAGATCGGCCGCGCACCGCACTCATTCCGTTTGTAGAAGCCATTGTGCCGGTGGTTGATTTGACAAATAGCCGGGTTGAAATTAATCCACCCGATGGCCTAATTGACTGATGTCGTGGACTAATGTCCTATTCGGTATCGTGCAGGCTCAATCCGGCCAAACGAGCTTGGCTGGTAAGCAACAGCCGAATTCGCTCTAGGGTTTTACGATCGTTGATTTGCTGCTCTTGATAGCCCCGCTGCCATACAGGAGCCCCCGGAATGCCCCTCACCAGGTTAATGCGCTTAGCCGCCGCCGCCTTAAATCCGGCCACAAACGAAGAGAGGGCACGGGGTTTGGGCGGGCTTTGCCCCAAACCATAGGACGACTGGGCACCGTCAACCACAGCCACCAATGCCCTGACACCGTTAGGCAGCACCGTCCATAGGTCTAATTCAATGTCACGCTGGTGAGCCGCAGCTATCTGTCGCCATTCATCCGCAACAATCTGCCCGGATGGTGTGAGCTGCGTATGATCACCTAGAACTTCACCCAATAAAGACTCTTCCTGGTGAGTTAAGAGATGAACGTGATAAACCCTGGTGCTGGGTTTGGATAGCCCCAACTGGAATGTACTAGCCAACCTTCCCTCAGTGCCGATCGAGGCATTGCGTTATCTTCCGTTGGTCTAGATTTCCCTAATGCTGGTATAAATTCTCGCTAGCCAATAACGCAACTTACCCGTGTATGGGCGCTCCATGGCACATCCCTGCATAGGTAAATCTAGTCAAATAAAGCTAGTTCAATGGGCAGAGCGAGACTCGAACTCGCATGACCAAAGGCCGCCACATTTTGAGTGTGGTGCGTCTACCAATTTCGCCATCCGCCCGTAGCGTAATCATTATAGTGGATGCTGCGCGTTTCTAGTAGCTTTTGATAATCTAAGGTGCTGTGCCACTGGGTAATTTCCTTAGCCCGCAGCACTGGCACAGGATGGGTGAGATCCTGGGTTCGCATCTGCTTTAGAAGAGCCCCCAGCTGATCGTGACCCAGCTCTTCATAGGCATTGGCCTGGGACAAAAATGCATCCAAATTGAGTTGGGGTGAGAGGGTGGGAGAGCCCCCCGCGAGCTTCATCAGCACCGAGGCTACCACCCGAGCGTCTTGGCTGACCAATAGGGCGGCGCGATCGCATGTAAATTCAGCGCAGCGTACCCACTCTAAAATCTGACTTTGCAAATTTTGGGCAAGCACTGGCCCTAAGGGAAGCTGGCTAGCCGCCAACGCAATCAAATTGGCCAGGGTTAGATACACACCATGATCGCACTTGAGGTGACCCAGTTCATGGCCGATTACCGCCTGCAATTCTTGGGTATTGAGTAGCTCTATCAGCGAGGTGTGCACCACGATAAAGGGCTGCTTACCCCGCATGGCGAAGGTATAGGCGTTGGGCACCGGATGCTGTTTTACATAGAGCTGTGGATGTTCTATGTCTAACACTTGGCAAGCCTCCACAAGCAGCCCGTGAATATCAGGCAGCTGCTGCGGTCCGACCAACACACTGGTGGCAATATTTTCTAAGTAGAAAAATTGTTCTGCCGTGGGCCTTAATAATGTGCGAACTGCCAGACCTAAACCGGGCAGCTGCTTGAGAGACTCAGTGGCTTGCAAATCTAGGGGATGGCGGAAATGGTTGGCCCGTAGCCCGGTCAAAATAGACTTTTTATCCACGCCATCCACCTTTTTACTAGTTACCGTGTCCGCTAGTTATACAGTGTAACGGGCCAACAGTTTAACAAGCTAAACCACCACGGGGTGAGATTGGATGTCCGCCGAGGCGGCGTCCTGACCTTGCACACGGCATAGCTTTGCCCCCACAGCAGAGAGCTTAGCCTCAATATTTTCATAGCCCCGATCCAGGTGGTGGAGACCATGCAGTGTGGTCTTGCCCTCAGCCGCCAAGCCTGCCACCAGCAATGCCGCCGCCGCCCTCAGGTCAGTGCCTGTAACCGGGGCCCCTGAAAGTAAGGGCACTCCCCGAATAACAGCAGCGTTACCCGTCAAGCGAATATTGGCCCCCATGCGATTAAACTCCGCCACATGTTGCAAACGGTTTTCAAAGACCGTTTCCGTAATGACGCTATTACCCTCTGCCAGGGTGGTCAGGGCCATAAACTGAGCCTGCATATCCGTTGGGAATCCAGGGTGGGGACGGGTTTCAATCTCAATTGGCAAAATGCGCTCACCGGGCACAATGCGCACTCGGTTATGTCCTTCCATTTCTATTTTTGTACCGGCCTCAGCCAGCTTGGCAATCACCGGAGTCAGATGCTCTGGAATGATGGGCGATAGGCTGATGGGGGATCTAGTCATGGCCCCCGCCAGCATAAAGGTACCGGCCTCGATGCGGTCTGGAATAATACCATAGTCGGTAGAATGCAAGCTGGGTACACCGACAATGGTGATGGTGTTGGTACCCGCCCCACGAATACGAGCCCCCATGGCCCGACAGAAGTTGGCTAGGTCCAGCACCTCTGGTTCCTGGGCAGCGTTTTCAATTACCGTTTCACCATCGGCCAAGGTGGCGGCCATCATCAGGGTTTCAGTGGCCCCAACGCTGGGGTAGTCCAGGTAGATCTTGCCCCCCTTGAGGCGACCACGACTGCCAGGCACATAGGCATGGACAATGCCATGGTCCATATGCACCTCTGCCCCCAGGGCCTGCAAACCCCTAATGTGCAGGGCGACAGGGCGAGCGCCAATGGCACACCCCCCTGGCAGAGGGATACGCGCCACCCCCAGACGGGCCAATAGCGGACCGATTACAAAGAAACTGGCTCTCAGCTTACTGACAATTTCGTATGGGGCCCGGGAATGACTGATGGAACTGGCGTCTACATCCAGGGTATTGCCGTTATGGGCCACTTTAACGCCCAGGGCTGTGAGTACCTCAGCCATACGGCCAATGTCTACCAAATTTGGAATATTACGAATCCGACAGTCCTGGGAACAGAGGATTGTGCCCGCCATGACCACTAGAGCCGAGTTTTTGGCTCCGCTTACGGGAATATGGCCACTGAGGGGCTGTTTTCCCCAAATTTCGATAACAGGTGCAGACTCGCTGGAGGAGCGGTTATCAGCCTGAAGTGAGGTATTGATGGTAATGTCCTCCGAATTCAATAAAGTATGACTCAGCCAAACAAGAACACAAAATTAACGCTCTAACGAGCTTTGTCAATATTCGTGATGATTCTACCTGAAACTACTGATTTGTTAAGTCATATTAATATCCTTTTGTGTCTGAGCTGACACCGTCATTCTGCTGAAAATCTAAAATTAGACGGTTATGGTAAAAATTAGGGGTTGACGAATCACCCTGATTGCTGAACGATAAAAAGCTACAGCTGATGATGCAGCCTTAAGCGGAACTGGCGGAATTGGTAGACGCGCTAGATTCAGGTTCTAGTGTTCGCAAGGACTTCCGGGTTCAAGTCCCGGGTTCCGCATCTTTTAATTACTCTGAGATTGGGGCAAACGGCCTGCCAATAGCTGCCACCAATGTACTTAGACACGCGCATTTCCCAGGGCAATGGCGATGTAATCATTCAGTTTTTCTTATTTATTCAGACTTTTTTATCGATTATTAAGCGAACGCTCAGAAAATCAGCATCGAACGGGTCGATACTCTAGGGCTGTCTGTGGTTAACGCCATCATTGCCCCTGAGGGTCGCTATTGTGCGGCTGGTAAGTTAGGCTACATCGTGCCCCACAGCAAAGTCTGGATGCTAGAGAATTCTGCTGCGATTACCAGTACTAAAAACCCCATAGCCAAACAATTTCGTAAACTGCACCAAGCAAAAGAGCGACGACGGCAAAATACGTTTTTGTTAGAGGGAACCCACCTGTTGCAAGAAGCCTGTGCCGTTGGGTATCCCCTCAGCCAGGTGGCGGTAACAGAAGCCTGGTGTCGTCATCACGGCGCGCTATTGGAACACTTGCAGCACCTGAACGCAGACATATATTTGGTCAGTGCCGATGTGTTAGGCAGCATGTGTACCACGGTGAGTCCGGATGGTGTGGTGGCCACGGCCCAACGGATGGTTAGCCCTGCCGCTGCTGACGCCTCGGTGTCGCTGGGGGTAGCCCTGGAGCGCCTTCAGGATCCGGGTAACTTGGGTACCGTAATTCGGACAGCGACAGCGGCAGGGTGCGATCGCATCTGGCTGACCACCGACAGCGTAGATATAGACCATCCCAAGGTGCTACGGGCGACGGCGGGGCAATGGTTTCGCCTCCCTCCTCAGACGGTTCCCAGCTTAACGGCCTTGGGCTCGCTGAATGTGCAGCTAGTGGCCACCACACCGACGGCCGCCTTAGATTATTGGGACTTAGATCTGCGACCGCCCACCGTATTTTTAATGGGGAATGAAGGGGCCGGACTGTCAGAGCAGAGCATGACGCTGGCCACCCATCGGGTCAAAATCCCGCTGGCGGCGGATGTGGAATCGTTGAATGTTGCGATCGCAACCGCCTTACTACTCTACGAAGCCAGACGTCAGCGTCGACAGGGCTAACGCTTAGTCTGGGTATTGTTTGGGGTTGGGTTAGGGCCAGACTGACTCAGGGGTCTTGCTCTGTCCGTTTCAGAGGCCAGGGTACCCTGATCTAAAACCACCGTCTCCGTCGTATCCCCCAGCAGCTCATCTAGATGCTCCAAGGACTGCATAAAATCGGCAACAGCAGACTGTCTTAGCTGACGTTTATCCATAATCTTGCCTCGCTAGTCGGCCCTATTCGCGGTCATAGTGTTAGCCATTGCAACCGGCGTAGGGCGCTTAGTAATGAGAATTGTGAACCTAACTCTAGCCAAGATGTTCCAAGTTCAGAAAAACCTAAAAAACTGCACGACTTTAGTCACGACTTTGGTAAAGAGCGTCGCCCCCGAGGAACAGGCTCTGTACTTAATAGATTTTTCTGCAGGGAATAGGGACAGACAATGAATTTAACAAATTTGCCACTAATTGCTCAATATTCAAGTTGTCTAATATCCACAATCTAGTTGAGAATGGACTTTGCCCCCAGGTTACCCATGTCGTTGGCTGAGGGGTCGCTAATGTGCTGAAACAGGAGATAGTTGTGAGTTCATCCTTTGATTACGACCTAATCATTGTGGGGGCCGGTGTGGGTGGCCATGGAGCAGCGTTGCATGCTGTCAAAAGTGGATTAAAAACCGCCATTATTGAAGCAGCTGACATGGGGGGCACCTGTGTCAATCGAGGATGTATTCCTTCTAAGGCTCTACTAGCGGCATCAGGCCGCGTGCGGGAACTGCGAGATAAGCACCACCTACAGTCCTTTGGGATTCAGGTGGGCGATGTGCAATTCGAGCGCTCAGCCATTGCCGACCATGCGGGTAATTTGGTCAGCAAAATTCAGGGTGATCTCACCAACAGTCTCACCCGACTGGGTGTGGATACTATTCGCGGCTGGGGTAAACTGGCTGGTGCCCAAAAGGTAACCGTGACCACGGCTGACGGTGAGAAAACCTACACCGCCAAAGACATTATGCTGTCGCCGGGGTCGGTGCCCTTTGTCCCACCGGGCATTGAAACCGATGGCAAAACCGTATTCACCAGCGACGAAGCCATTAAGCTCGACTGGCTACCCCAGTGGGTGGCCATCATCGGTAGCGGCTACATCGGGTTAGAGTTCTCCGATGTTTACACGGCCCTGGGCTGTGAGGTCAGTATGATTGAAGCACTACCGCAGCTGATGCCCACCTTTGATCCAGACATTGCCAAAATTGCTAAGCGGGTGCTGATCGACCCGCGCGACATCGATACCCACGTGGGTGTGATCGCCAAAACCGTTACTCCTGGCTCACCGGTCACAATTGAGCTGGCAGACTTAAAAACAAAGGAAACCGTCGACGTGCTAGAAGTCGACGCTTGTCTAGTGGCCACCGGACGGATTCCAGCCACCAAAGACATGGGCTTAGAAAGCCTGGCCATCGAAACCGATCGTCGGGGCTTTATCCCGGTTAACGAACGGATGGAGGTTCTGCGAGACGGAGAACCCATCCCCCACCTTTGGGCCATTGGTGATGCCACTGGCAAAATGATGCTGGCCCATGCGGCTTCGGCCCAGGGTGTAGTCGCCGTGGAAAATATTTTGGAAAACAACCGCTCCGTCGACTACCGCAGCATCCCCGCCGCCGCATTTACCCATCCAGAGGTTAGCTTTGTCGGTCTAACAGAGCCCGCGGCCAAGGAGCTAGCAGACGCAGAAGGATTCAAAATTGGTTCAGTGCGTAGCTACTTTAAAGCCAATTCAAAGGCACTGGCAGAGAATGAATCCGATGGGTTGGCTAAGGTGATCTATCGCAAGGATACGGGGGAGATTTTGGGTACCCATATCATCGGCATCCATGCGGCGGACCTGATTCAAGAGGCGGCTAATGCCATTGCCCAAGGGCAGACGGTTAAAGAGCTGTCATTTATCGTCCACACCCACCCCACCCTATCTGAGGTGTTGGATGAAGCCTTTAAGCGGGCCGAGGTGACGGCATGAAAATAAGACGGCGTTCCCCAAATCCGGCCGTATCGGTCGATACGCTGCGCTACCAGGTAAACGTACCCAATAGCGAGCCGCAAAATATCCTGGAGAAAATTGTTTGGCACAAAGAAGCTGAGGTGGCTCGGCTTCGGGAAAAAACGCCCCTTGCCTCTTTACAGCGGCAGGTGCTGGCGGCGGCTCCACCGTTAGATTTTGCCGCTGCCCTCCGCCAGGGCAAAACAACTCCAGCGGTGATTGCCGAAGTTAAGAAGGCCTCTCCGAGCAAAGGGGTGATTCGAGCAGACTTTGACCCGGTTGCGATCGCAACCGCCTATGAGAAAGGCGGGGCCACCTGTCTATCGGTACTCACCGATACAGAGTTTTTCCAAGGCAGTTTTGATTATCTGGCTCAGATACGCCAGACCGTGAAACTGCCCTTACTGTGCAAGGAATTTATCATCTACCCCTACCAAATCTATCAGGCCCGCATCCATGGAGCGGACGCGGTTCTCCTGATTGCAGCTATTCTGTCAGACAAGGACCTAGGCTACTTCATACGCATAGCCAAAGCTTTAGGAATGACTACCCTGGTAGAAGTCCACACCGCTGAAGAACTAGAGCGGGTGTTGAACATCGAACACATTGAAATTCTAGGTGTCAATAATCGCAACCTTGAAGACTTCTCGGTGAGTTTAGACACCACTCGTGATCTGTTAGCCCAAGCATCAGCCCATGCAAAAGCCGATCAGATTACCTTTATTAGCGAGTCTGGCATCCATCAGCCAGCCGATGTGGCTCAGGTCACTCAGGCCGGGGCCCAGGCCATTTTAGTGGGCGAATCGCTGATGCGGCAGTCCGATCCCGGTGCGGCCATTGGCCAGCTCATGGCCTAAGCGACCGTAGGCCATTCATTTTCTACCAGTTTCAGGTTCCTTACTCTGATTTTCCGACGACTATGGATCGCCCTATTCCCCTACCGTCTCACATTCACTACGAGCTGCTACTGCGGCTCTTAGAGCGTGAGACTGCGGCCGCTATTTACCAGCACTCTCCCCAAAAGGAACAGCTCCACGAATTAATCATTACCCTACGTAAGGCTATGTCCCAACAAAAACAGCTGGAGGCAAGTTGTAGAGTATCCGAACTACCAGTGGAGTATCACTGGTCACTGAATGAAAAACCGGGCAGCTAAAATCCTACTAGTGCCCAACAAAAACATAAATGCTCTCCTGAACTTCGATAGTTCAGGAGAGCATTTATACTATTGACTGACTGCCTTAATCGGATAGTCCCAAACTTAATTGGGTAGTCCCAAACAGCACCCACCCCTAAGGATGAAGCAGCAGGTCAGGAAAGAAACGGTTAAACTCGATCAGAATGCCAGCGGTGATAAGCATCCAAACTGTAGCTACTACAGGAGCTGTAGCAAGGTATTTTACTAAGCCTTCGGGCATGGGAAAGTATCCTGAATACAAAACGTCTAGAGAAAGACTAAAAACTCATCAGCATGGCCCATCTCGATTCGACATATCAAGCCTGAGCCCTACTCAAGGAGTATTGCCTAACGAGGCGAGACGGTAATCTCATCATCTTTGGCAAACATTGCACCAGACGCCATGTCTTTAAATGCAGCCAAAGGCCAAGCGGCACCAGCCAAGGAAGACTTGATAGCCAAACCGGTATCGATGATGATTTCCATTTCCTCGGGCTTTTTGGCAGAGCGAGACTCAATCAGATAAGAGCGACCAGCCCAGCCAATCCAGCCGGCGATGTACAGAAATAGAATACCGGGAATTACAAACTCACCCAGGTGAGCCAAATCACCATCTACCACCAGGTGGGGTAGGCCATCTTCGCCACAGAGCAAGCTGGAATTAGCATAAAAATCAAAACGTGCTTTAGCACCGTCCGTTTTGGCCGCAGAGGCACGTTGTTGGAACGCAGCCGACTCGCCACAGGGGGTCAAACCAGCTACATTGTCTCCAGCCAAGCTGGCAGAAGCGGGTGCCGCGAAGCCACACCAGAGGCAGATTACTAGAGCCAGAGCAAACAACCGTCGCATAGAGTGTTTCCTTTGTGTTTTACAAAAGACAAAAAATACACGTACTGATTAGACAAATCTAGCAATCTGAGAAAACCCTATATTTCAGAGTGTCTCAAATTAAACCTTCTCAAAAATCAGCAACGTAAAAAATTAAATTCAGAAAATCTCTTAACTTAGAGAACCAGCGGCAATGCGGCCTTGCATAGCTAACCACTAAACCCAGACGCTTACCAGTAGCCCAACGCAGCGTTTAAATCTAACCAACGTGAACTAAATTAAGGATCTACCTGACTCCCAGGGATCATACCTTTCTGCTAAACCCCGGCAGGGTAATTGATCACAAGACTTTACATGCTGACACAATTGACCCATGGCAACGATTTTAGCAATTGAAACTAGCTGTGATGAGACCGCCGCGGCGGTGGTAAGTCATCGTCAGGTGCTCAGCAGCGTAGTCGCTTCCCAGATTGATTTACACAGCCGCTATGGGGGCGTTGTCCCAGAGTTAGCCTCCCGGGAGCACCTGTTGACCATTGGTGACACCGTCAAGGAGGCGCTGCTGAAATCCCAGCTAGGGTGGACCGATATTGATGCAGTGGCCACCACCTGCGCGCCAGGGTTAGTGGGTGCTTTATTGGTGGGCATGAGCGTGGGTAAAACTCTATCGATAGTGCATCAAAAACCCTTTCTAGGCACCCATCACCTAGAAGGGCACATCTATGCCGCCTATCTAGAGCACATGGATTTACAGCCGCCTTTTTTATGTCTGCTCGTGTCTGGGGGCCACACGAGTCTGATTCGCGTCGATGGCTGCGGTCAGTACAGCGTACTCGGCAAAACGCGAGATGATGCAGCGGGTGAAGCCTTTGATAAAGTTGCCCGCTTGCTGGAGCTAGGGTATCCCGGTGGTCCCATCATTGACCGACTGGCCCAACAGGGTAACCCCCAAGCGTTTAGGCTACCAGAAGGGAATATTTCGCTACCAGAAGGGGGATATCACCCCTACGATGCTAGCTTTAGTGGTCTGAAAACGGCGGTTCTAAGACTGGTGGAACGCCTTAAGTCAGAGGGGGTCGCTCCTCTGCCCCTAGCCGATATAGCTGCCAGTTTTCAAGCTGCCGTGGTCAGGGCACTCACCAAGAGAGCGGTGCGCGGTGCCAAAGATCAGAATTTACCTGCCATTGTTTTAGGTGGTGGTGTCGCCGCCAATAGCGGTCTGCGTCGTACACTCTCAGAAACTGCCGCCACCCAAGGCATCAGCGTCTATGTACCATCGCTCAAATTTTGCACTGACAATGCGGCCATGGTGGCCTGTGCGGCCAGCGATCATTTTGATCAGGGACACCGCTCTAGTTTGGACCTCGGTGTTTATTCCCGCCTGCCCCTAGAGCACGTCTCAGAACTTTACTAGTCACCAGACAACCACTGACGGACCTGAGTCTCCAATGCTAATGGCTGTTCTAACATTGCAAAGTGACCACATTGCTCAAACTCAACGACAGCCTGTTTTCCCTGACGAAAAAATCGATGAAAACTAGCTAAATGATTGACATAGCGAGGCTCCATCACCGTATCTTGTTCTCCAGTAACAAAATACACTGGCTGTGAGAGCTGCGAGACTATTTTCGGTAGCTGGTGAACCTCTTTTTCAGTGGTAGAGGCCAATAATGACTGGGTAGCTGCGTCTGGATCTGCGCGCAGAAAATCTAGTAACCGCTGCTGCCCCCAGCGATAGCTCAGGGTTTGCCGCACCATGATATTGGCAAACACCCAGGGCAACAGGGGCAGATGCTGCAACCACTGAGGTCGCCACTCCATCATTTGTTGACCCGCAGTACGAAATTTTTCAAAGGCGTTATGAATGTATATGCCGCCGCCTGCATTTACACAGATTACTCCCTTGACTCGCTCTGGAAACAAATAAGCGGCCCACAAGGCAATGCTACCGCCCAGGGAATGCCCCATCAGCCACACATCATTCAAGTCGAGGGCCTCTAACAGCGCGTTCAAATCATGGGCATAGGCGGTCAGACCATAGGTTGACGTCCCTAGGGTAAAACCACGCTTTGACAGCTGCTGAGTAGAATCACCAAACCCGCGCAAATCATAGGCAAGGCAGGCAATATCTGGGGCTAGCTGCTGCATGAGAGGCTGCCAATAGGCACGGCTCAACAGCCAGCCATGAACACAGACCAGTACTGAACGATGGGAAGTAGAAAATAAGTTAGGAGTGAAATCATAGACATGGGGCACTCCAAAAACAGGTGTCACCACCATGGTGAAAATAGAATTCGCACAACGACATTCAAGCTTGAACCAGTCCCATAAAGCTTTTCGAAGTCTGAGTCAGAGCGGATATTTGATTTGACATGAGCGCCGCTCAAGACCCGGTGTCATACCTAGTAAAGGCCACCCAACAAGCGTTCACGCATGCCTTCAGCAATTTTATGGCCTAAATATTCTGGGATTAAACTTTCGTTTGGCCCCAACAGGTACAAAATCAGGCGGGTACGACCACGCCATACCAATAGATTAGCATTCACCACCAGCAGATCTTCCTGCCAAATGGCGTACATGACTTTGTAAAATAGCCCTGGCTGGTTGTCTGCTTCAATCAGTAAGGCCGGCAAGTGAAAAACCGGATCTACATAAAATTCAGTTTCAACCTTTTCTAACCCCGCATTGAGATTAAACTCAACACTGAGCATCTCCTCTACCTCATAGCGTCCGGCTAGCGCTTCTCGAATAGCACGACAGGTGTTGTCGGCGGTTTTATCGCTTAAGGCTTTGCCCCCACGGGAGACAACCAGCTTCACAAACACCAACATGGGGGGATAGATTTGGCCATAGAGGCTAAGGCTATGAATGGTCAGCCCGTAAGCCGCAAGAACGCCAAAGATATCACTGAGTAAAAAAGATTGATTACGGTAGGCAAAGTGGAGGGCGCTGCGATTCCCTTCTGGTTTAATTTCAATAACTGCTTTTTTCGTTTTGTATAGCTGATAGGCAAGCCGCAGATTTTGCAGTTGAATTTCGCTGCTGACAAATTGCTCATAAAACTGCGGGAAGGCTCGGTTGAAGCGCTTCAGCAACTCTACTGTTGATGTCTTTAATCCGGCTGCCATAAATATTCAGAAACTGCATCAGTTGTACCGGTTCGCTGGTTTGGTGTGCTGCATGTGTCAGCTCGACAGATGCCTCATCAATCCGATTGTCGCCCCATATTCATCTAAATAACGCGGTCCGAGGTCGCCCATATTTGAAGAACCACCTGCGGTTGCTCGCAAGTTTACCGATTGGTTGTGAAATTTTGGTTGATTCTAAATCAATGTTTTTACCCTCCTAGGAAAGGATAGACCTATACTGCTAGAGTTAAGACAGAGTTTATATTTCCAACCGTTTTGTATGCATGGGTTTCTGGAAAAGCTTATTTAGTCCCACCGAGGCTTCATCAGTGCCCACGCAAGCTGTTTCTGATGATTATGCGATAAACGCGGCAGGTCCTGACCAAACGGCCCGGATCATTTTTAGTACAGATCGCAATATTGATTTGTATGAGCTGGAGGAGCTTTGTGACGCTGTGGGCTGGTCACGCCGTCCCTTACGCAAGGTCAAAAAGGCTATTCAGCACAGTTTTTTAGTGGTAACCATGTGGGAGCAGCAAGGAGCCCGCAAACGGCTGATTGGGTTTTCCCGTGCCACATCGGATCACGCGTTCAATGCCACCATTTGGGACGTCGTCGTGCATCCTAGTTTTCAAGGTAGGGGGTTAGGCAAAGCCCTGATGGCGCAGCTGATTAAGAAACTTCGCAGCGAAGACATTAGCAACGTCACGCTGTTTGCCGACCCCCATGTTGTCAATTTTTATAAAAACTTAGGCTTCATGCCCGATCCAGAAGGGATCAAAGGCATGTTTTGGTACCCGGAATAGCTATTGACACAGCTGTTTTGCCTCGGCAATCCACTGTGACACTTGGGTGGTGTCGGGGCTAAGGTCGGCCCGCTGCATTAGCTTTATCTGTAGCCGTTTGAGCTGCTGATGGAGTTGGGCCACAGGCAGTAGGGATAGCTGCTGAGGCGAGCTGATACCAGCATGGAGCAGTAGACCACAGTATTGGCAGCCGACGCTGGGAATACAGGCGAGCTTAGCTAGGGCAGTCCATTTATTGATGTGTTTGACATGGGAGTTGAGTCGTTGAGCTAGCTGCAGACGAGCTGGCTGGCTTCGGGTAACTTTAAGCAAATCCAGGGTGGTGACAATATTTAATGCCCTCAGCTGCTGCTGCTGCTCGTCAGATATACCTGGCAGCTGCTCGATAGCCCAGTTATGGAGCTTAGAGGAGTTTGATGGGTTTAATGGCATGGCGCATGACGTTGGAACCCTGTGGGGCAAACGGGGTATAGTTGTGTTAGGTTGTTGACCTGCTACACTGGGACTTCCGCAGAAAGGATAGCTCAGGTACTTTCAATAGCGGTTTAAACGGGATGTAGCGCAGCTTGGTAGCGCGCCTGCTTTGGGAGCAGGATGTCGCAGGTTCGAATCCTGTCATCCCGATTGTATCGGTTTCATGGCTTTAGCTTGATGGTTTCTGGGCCAAGACCGTTGGATTTTGTTTAGGGTATGGCGGGTAAAATTCCCGTAACCGATGCCATGGGGAAAATTCTGGAAAACTAGAAGGATGCAGTGGTCAATTTTTGAAATGGCTCCCTTGCCTTCAGAGTGTCTAAGCTGTGTTAGATGATAGCAACGGGCAATTGTTAGTTTGGCCCCATCAGGAGGTACGTATGAAGTTAATGTTGGGTCGGTTATTGAGCGGCTTATTGGGCGGCGGCTTGCTTACAGCTCTGCTGCCGCTTTCCCACGCGATCGCACTTTCAGAAGATGAGCTACTCGAGAAATTTTCGGCAGTGCCTGTGTTTGTGGTAGCTGACAGCGCTGGCGGATATGTCACCTCACTGGTCGATCTACCTAACGATGGCATAGGAAATGTGGCTCTGTTGAGAGTCTTCTTTAGCGAAGATGATGTTCGTAATTTTGTGGATCAGGTTCGTGAAGAGGAGCCTAGGTTCAATCAAGGGGGGTCAGTCGGTGTAATTGATTTGGCAACTGTCCACCGTCTGGCTAAAGAAGAGCGGGAGACGCCCCTAAAGCTAGTGTTTATTCCTCAAACAGATGACCTGGAAGCAGCTCGCGCGATAGACAGTGACTTTGGGGGCACAACCTCATCCTCCCTGGTGCCGTTGTTCGCTTTACAGGATACAGCTGGAAACTACCTGCCGGTATCGTTTGGCTCAGAGCCTGAGGAACCTGTATTTTCCATGTTCTTTTCAAAGCAGGATGCGGATAGCGTCTTGAGTGCGCTGCAATCGTCAGACTCAGATGTGAGTCAGGTCAACATTGGTGTGGTGTCTTTGGCTGAGCTCTCTGGTGATTTACTGGGTAGAAACGATGAGTCATTTGAGCGAATTCGCTTTCTGCCAGACTCTGAAGTCATCAATCACTTGCAAAACCTAGAGTTGGAATAGGCACTCGGGACTGATTGCCCTATGAGTTCCTATGGCAGGGAATTTATGGCAGGGTCTGGGGCAGTGAGTGGAGTAGGTCGTAGATGCGATGGGCCATGGCCAGTTTTGTATCGGTAACGAGGGGTATCTGACGTCCTTGGATATCCAGGAATATGCCGTGGTTGCGATCGCAACCAAATCCACTCTCTGGCTGATCCACCGGGTTGGCCACTATGGCATCTAAACCTTTGCGTTTGAGTTTGCCCAGGGCGGGCTCAATGATATCGCCAGTTTGAGCCGCAAACCCCACCAGGAGTTGATCGGCTCTTTTGCTAGCAGATAGCTTTACTGAAATATCTGGCACAGATTCCAGGGGCAGGGGGTTGGGCAAATCGGCCTTGGCTAATTTGCCAGTCACCTGGTCTTGGGGGCGCATATCGGCCACAGCGGCAGCCATGATGATCCAGTCTGCTGCATCGCTCTGGGCCAGGAGGGCGGCTTCCATCTCATTGGCGCTAACTACTGCTGTAGTTTGCACCCCATCGGGAAGGGTATCTCGGAGGTGGCTTTCCATAGGGCCATGGACCAGGAATACGTAGGCTCCACGATGGATAGCTGCGGTTGCCAGGGCAATCCCCATGCGGCCGGTGGAGGGATTGCCAATGTAGCGAACCGCGTCGATAAACTCTTGGGTGCTACCGGTACTAATAAGGATGCGCTTGCCCCGGAGGTCGCGGCGACCGTGGGTATGCTGTAGTGAGTCTAGGGCAGCCAGGATAGCTTTGGGTTCAGCCATGCGGCCGGTGCCGATGCGATCGCAAGCCAACCGCCCAGCCGCCGGACCCACCGCATGGTAGCGTTCATTCGTCAAAACCTGCTGCCAGTTCCGCTGTACAGCCTGCTGGAGCCACATATCCGTATTCATCGCGGGTGCCAGTAGCACCGGGCATGTGGAAGCCAAGACCGTATTGGTCAGCAGATTATCCGCTAAGCCATGGGCCAATTTGCCCAATGTATTTGCCGTTAAGGGAGCAATTACAAAAACATCTGCCCACTCAGCCAGCTCAATGTGTAGCGGTCGAGCCTGGTCAGCAGACCAAAAATTGCCATCAACATAAGCAGCATGACGGGCAAGGGTGGCAAACGTCAAAGCCGACACAAACGCCTCAGCTGCCGGTGTCAAAATGACCCGTACATGACTTCCTGCTTTGGCCAGGGTGGATACTACCTGACAAACTTTATAAGCCGCAATACCCCCACTAATACCGACAAGAATCTTGGCAGCTGGCAAGGTATCCGCCATTAAGCCTCGTCAAAGGCTTCCATATCAAGTAAGTGTAAATACGAGCCCACCAGCTCCGGGCGTTGAAAAGCAACCGACCGCAGTCGATGCCAATCTCGCAGCCCTTCAAAAGCTGTGGTGTATTCATCTTGCTCTAGACGCTGTGCCAGCTGGTCAACTTCTTCTTGAGTGACATCAGCAATGGGCTTAGCAGAAACTTTGCTTGTACTTGAAACCATGGATGCTGGCTCCTTTGGGCTGGGCGCTATCCAATAGTGTATTCGGTGTTGTATCGACTGTCCCGGAGTACGCCTGAAATGTTACACCACGTTTTCACAGAATTTTCTAGCTACATCCAGTACCTGCAAACTAATTTCATGCCCCATGTCGAATTCGTGATAATCAACATCAACTGACAATGTGGCAAGCTCAGCTTTATTTTGGTGCGCTTGGGCAATGGGGACCACCGGGTCCTGGGCACCATGGACAAGCAAAACAGGTCGGGGGCTGATGGGAGCTGATATGGGGCCGTGACTATAGCCACTGAGAATCAACATGCCAGCTACGGGGAGCTGCATACCCACATCCAAAACCATGGCTCCTCCCTGGGAAAAACCGCCAAGAATTATTCTTTCTAACGGGATACCTGTTTTATCGGGTAGGACAGTGAGCCAGTTGATTAGCAGCTGACGGCTTTCCTTTAGGTCTGCTTGGTGGGTAAACGGCTGATCGAAATCGAAACTATCAGGCAAGGCGTACCACATGCGTCCACCGGGGGCACCCATGCCACTCGCTAACATATGGGGGTGGGGCGCATCGGGAAACATCATTTGATAGTCGACTAGCTGCATGTAGGTCGCGATGCCAGCCACGTCTTGGGCATTAGCGCCCCAACCGTGGAGAAGTACTAATAAGTAGCTAGCGGTAGCGTCACCAGCGGACAGGGCACGAAGCGACATAGGCAGCAGTTTTCAGCAATAAGGTCGCTAAGGATTCTACCGTAGACCGAGAAAATCATGGTCTACTCTTCATTAATAGGCAGGCGCTAACCGCTCTAGGTATCTGGAATAACCGTAACGTTCCACAAATGAGGCCTGAGCCTAATACTTCATAAGCTACAGGAGCCCCATGAGAACATATCAGGTGGCGTTTCTGTAAGCGTGTGAACCACATAAATTTCATCAATACTCTACAAATCCATAAAGTCCACTGCATTTGAAGCTATGGATGCCCTCTGATTATCCAATGGGCAGTCAACTTTTCATCGCGTAATGCTATGCAGTATTCCTTTTTCCGAAGTGTGTTCTTAAAAGCGACCGTGCCCCTTGCCCTAGCGTCCCTTGTTTGGCAGGCCCAGCAACTGCCAACCCGCGGGAATGCCCTACCTCGGTCAACCGTTTCCCAATCCAAAGTTAACCAAACCCAGGGTTGGAATTCGGTACTGCATGTGGCGCGTCTTGTGGAAAGCAGCCAGCGCAGCACCAATCTTGTGCTGCAGTTAGAGGTACTAAATAAGCCCCAGACCACCTATGCCAATGCGGTTTACCAGGTGTTTGCTAGAACCCGTGGTAACAGCGAATGGCAAGAGATTCATACAAATCGAGGGGCACGGCTAATGCCCGGTAACGGCGGTAAGTTCGTGCTTGAATCGGAGGTCATTTCCATCGCCGAGCTAGAACGGGAACTCCGTGATGAATTGGGTGAAGATCTAAGCATTGAAGATGTAGAGCTAGACTGTGTCGTCAGCATTCGCTATGACCTAGCTGGCGGTAGTCGTGATTTACGCGAAAAAATCACCTATCGACAGAGCTACCGTGAGATCAGCACAACTTCTACAACTGCGATTGTCCGTACTTCCACATCAAGTACTGTCACAGCCAGTAGTACGTCCTCGACAGAAACTGTGGTCTCTGGTCAGACCTCCAATCGTCAAACAATTCTGACATCGGGTGGGCATGACGACGATGACGACGATGACGACGGCTGGGAAGGTGGTGATGACGATGACGACGACGATGATGATGATGATGGAGATAATCGCCGCCGTCGGCAAGGCTCAAATTCTCGGACGGAAGTGAGCGGCAGTCGTTCATCTCGTAGGCGTACAGAAATTCAAAGCCAGGTCACTCGTGCTTGGGAGTCAGTGTTGCATGTGGCTCGTCAAACAGGCAGCATTCAGCAGAGTCGTAATCTGGTGCTGCAGCTGGAGATTTTGAATAAGCCTCAGACCACCTATGCCAATGTGGTTTATCAGGTATTTGCTAAACCCCGTGGTGGTCGTTGGCAGGAAATTTATACCAACAGTGGTGCCCGGCTAATTGAGGCGGCTGCAGGCAAATATATTCTGAAATCCGAGGTAATTTCCCTGACTCAGCTAGAGCAGGAGCTACGGGCAGAACTGGGCGACGAGCTGCGTCTGGAGGATGTGGAAATTAGAAGTGTGGCTAGTATTCGCTATGACCTCGCTGGTGGCGGACGAGATATTCGGGAAACATTTTCCTACACCCGCAGCTACACAAGCATTGTGACCACAACGGTTACTGAAATTACTCAAATTGTTGGGTCGTCGACGGTGGTGGTGGATAATCACTCAGATGACCATGACGATTGTCATCGGTGCAGTGGCGACGACGACGACGACGATGGCGACGACGATGACGACGACGACGACGATTAAGGTTGGACCACTAACGTCGCACTGATAGTGCAACTTACTCCTAGAAATGCCGTTGCTGATCTAGAGGATGAACCGATCGGTAAAATCTGCCATAGGACAATATCTCGTAGAGAAAATCATACTGAGGATCAGCAACGCCCTAGTAACGAGCAATGATGAGTGTCCTCTGAGTGAAGTCGTTGACAACGCCTGGGGGATGCTTTTTCATGTAGCCGCTACCGGTGCTATCCCATTGCCCTTTGTGTGTTTAGCGAAGAAAGCGGAAGGTGTCTTGGCTGCGTTTGTGGGTTCTGCATTACTGCTCACATCTACACTGAATCTACCCAATTCGAAAAACTCCCCTTCGCGTTTTAACCTAGTAAGGTTAATCAACCCAAGAACGCAAAAATCCCATGACACGCTTAGCGCTGCTTAGTGCATCTGACAAAACAGGAATTGTCGATCTGGCTAAGGCTCTGACCACAGAGTTTGACTTCGATATTATCAGCAGCGGTGGCACTGCTCGCACCCTCACCGAAGCTGGAATCCCGGTCACTAAAGTATCTGACTATACGGGCTTTCCCGAAATTTTAGGGGGGCGTGTCAAAACCCTACAGCCTCGTATCCATGGTGGCATCCTCGCCCGTACCGATAACCCCAGTGACCAAAAGGACCTGGCCGACAACAACATTCGCCCTATCGATTTAGTCGTTGTCAATCTTTACCCCTTTGAGCAAACCATTGCTAAGCCTGGCACCACCTTGACCGATGCTATTGAAAATATCGATATCGGTGGTCCTACCATGCTGCGGTCTGCAGCCAAAAACCACGCCTATCTAACCGTGCTATGTGACCCGGCTCAGTATGAGGGCTATCTGAGCGAACTGGAGACAAACGGCCAGCCCTCTTCAGAATTTCGTGCTGATTGCGCCCGCCAGGTTTTTTGGCATACGGCTACCTATGACCAAGCCATTGCCACTTACCTCACTGAGCAAGCGGGCGGTGCTACCAGCAAGCGCTTTGCCCTCAGCGGCCGCCAAAAGCAACCCCTCCGCTACGGTGAAAACCCTCACCAGCCAGCGGTGTGGTATCAAACCGGCAGCCAGCCTGGCGGTTGGGCCGCCGCCGAAAAGCTCCAGGGTAAAGACCTGAGCTATAACAACCTGGTGGATCTCGAAGCAGCCCGGCGCATCATTGCTGAATTTCCTGCCGCCAATGGCCCCGCTGCCGCTGTGCTCAAGCATACTAACCCCTGCGGCGTCGCTATCGGTGAGTCCTTAGCATCCACCTACAAACGGGCTTTTGAAGCCGATAACGTATCCGCCTTTGGCGGCATTGTCGCCCTTAATCAGGAAATTGACGTTGACACCGCTGAGGCCCTAACCCAGACATTTCTGGAGTGCGTTGTCGCCCCCAGCTGTGCGCCAGCGGCCCAGGAAATACTGGCACAAAAGAAAAACTTGCGGGTGCTGGTGTTGCCAGACCTATTGAGCGGCCCTAGCCAAACGGTCAGAGCTATTGCCGGTGGATTCTTGACCCAGACAGCGGATGACTTTCAAGAAAATGTAGCCCAGTGGCAGATTGTGACCGAACGTCAGCCCAGCGCAGCCGAACTAACTGAAATGCTCTTTGCCTGGCGCGTTGCTAAGCATGTTAAGTCCAATGCCATCGTAGTCACCAATGAAAGCACAACCGTCGGGATTGGGGCAGGTCAAATGAATCGGGTGGGCGCTGCCAAAATTGCGCTAGAGCAGGCGGCAGAAAAGTCCCAAGGAGCCACATTGGCCAGCGATGGATTCTTTCCCTTTGATGATTCGGTTAAAACTGCAGCGGCGGCTGGCATTAGAGCGATTGTGCAACCAGGCGGTAGCATCCGCGATCAGGACTCGATCAAAGCGGCAAATGAGCTAGGGGTGATTATGGCATTGACGGGAACACGGCACTTTTTGCATTAGGGCTAACACCGGTTGGTTCAATAATCTAATTACCCTTCAACCATTTCTGGCCTTTGAGACGTCGCAAAACATATAAGACCATTAGGTCTAAGGTAATGCGGCGTTCATCGCCCATAAACTGCTCAATGGTGCTGGGTGTCGCTCCATTGGTGGAAAAGGAGTAAATTTTTGGACCTGTAATGCTGTCTTCTAGAAAAACAATGTTGAACTGACGATCGCCGTTTGCCCAGCGGCCAATCACCTGGGGATAGCTGTCTTGATCTATACCAACTATATTAATGGGCTGGGTTTCAAAGGAAATTTGTACATCGTCCAGCCCTTCTTCTTTCTCTAAGGCTGCTTTTACAGCGGGCAAAAAGTGCTGCTCGATAAATTCAGCAAACGGTTTGTCTTCTAACTTGGGCGGTTTAGCTTTCTTAGCTTTTGCCGGTGCCTTAGCAGGCGCTTTATCATCGGGCTTTGCCGCAGGGGCCTTAGGAGTCGACTCGTCTGCCATGCTTTTGTCTGTTTGTTTGGGCTTGGAGGGTAGACCACATTCCAAACCAGGTCTTTCCCATATTAGTAAACCTTGTCCATATCCAGAACTGTAGTTTTTCTGCAAGGGACGTTTAAGGGTTAACCTGACTGATGCAATAAGCGGGAACGCCCCCACGGAAAGACATTCCAACGGCAGCGTTCAGCGCTTATGCAGCCAGCCTGTGGCAAGCTGACAATGGTCGAGCTGACCTAGGACATGATGCCAGCAATTGCCTGTCGTACGGTCGCTGTATCAGCTTTGGATTCGCTGATGGGGTCCAAACCAATAGCTTCTAGATCAGAGTCCACCATCAGTTTGACCAACCCTTCAAAATCAATGGAAGGCTTCCAGCCCAGCTTGGCCTGGGTGTTGGTTGGATCGCCAATGAGGATGTCTACCTCAGCAGGGCGCAGGTAGCGCGGGTCAAACTTAACGTAGTCATTCCAATCAAGGTTGACATAGTTGAAAGCGATATCTAAAAACTCTTTGATGGTGTGGGTTTCGCCAGTTGCGACCACATAGTCACCGGGCTCATCCTGCTGCAGCATTAGCCACATGGCACGGACGTAGTCTTTGGCGTACCCCCAGTCCCGCTTAGAGTCAAGATTGCCGAGGTAAAGGTCTTTCTGACGGCCTGCCACAATTCGAGCAACCGCGCGGGTAATTTTACGGGTAACAAAGGTTTCACCGCGACGAGGTGATTCGTGGTTAAACAGGATGCCGTTGCAGGCAAACATGTTGTAAGACTCACGGTAGTTAACGGTTTGCCAGTGGGCGTAAACCTTAGCGCAGGCATAGGGGCTGCGGGGGTAAAACGGCGTGGTTTCTTTCTGGGGGATGTCCTGTACCTTACCGTACATCTCGGAAGAGCCTGCCTGATAGAAACGGACTTCGCAGTCGGTGCGTTGCTGATAGTCACGAATGGCTTCCATTAAGCGCAGAGCTCCCATGGCAACCGTATCAACGGTATATTCTGGGGAGTCGAAGCTTACTCGCACATGGGACTGGGCACCCAGGTTATACACTTCATGGGGCTGAACTTCCTCTAGGATACGACGCAGCATAGTGCCATCGTTGAGGTCGCCATAGTGTAGAAACAGACGAGCATCCTCACTGTGAGGATCGACGTACATATGATCGATACGATCGGTATTAAATGTTGAGGTCCGACGAATAATGCCGTGGACTTCGTAGCCTTTTTCTAATAAAAGTTCTGCCAGGTAAGACCCGTCTTGGCCCGTAATCCCTGTAATTAATGCACGCTTAGTTTGCGTCATATTGTCAGCTTCCTTTTCCTTATCTATAAAAAAAGAGCTAGTGATATAGCTCTAATTAACCCAACATGTATCTTCCAAGCTAATGAATCAGCCTACTTGATAAGGCTGTAGTAGCTGGTTTATAGCCGTAGAATTGAAGCAACCTTTCAGACTATGAAAGCTTGCTTTAAGGGATTTGAGTAGGCTTAGTATGACAGTTAGGTAAGTTTATCTACGGCTATCTACTTAACCAATCAGTGAGTTTAAGCCCCCAGGATGCAACTACTATGCTTCCCACTTTGCATCATCATTACAAAACGTTATTACGTAAGGAAGCTGGTTTTGGGTACCTATCACCTGTATCAAGATTTTTTGTATGGGGGATGCCAACCAGAGACAGCCATCAGGCTCTGCGATCGCGTTCAATATCGTAAATGGCTTTTTCCCAGCACCACTGTTCAGAGCGGTCGGGGTTTTGCGATCGCACCCGCTCCACCAGACGGCTTGCCACCGCTTGATTACCATTCACTAACCGCATCAGCCGCTGCCGGGTAGCCCGTGGCACCCCAGATGGCCCCGTCGGTAGCGACGGTACCGCAAATCGAATGGGCAAACGATACCCCGTCAGCCAGCAAAAGACCGCCACCACCAACACCACAGCAAAAATGACGGAAAAGATGGATGACATGGTCTATTTCCCTCGCGTTATATCTAAACACCCATGGACCTAGCCGTTACCGACAGCCAGTCAATTTTAGAATTTTGGTTTGGCTCACCAGCAGGCGACTATCGCAAACAATGGTTCCGCAAAGATCCCACATTAGATGCCCAGATCAAGACCCGTTTTATGGATGTTTACTGGGCCATGGTTGCCTCGCCTCCCGATAGATGGCTGAGCACAGCCAAAGCAAGCCTAGCGCGGATTGTTGTATTAGATCAGTTTGCCCGCAACATGTTTCGAGGTACGCCCCAGAGTTTTGCTGCCGACCCCCAAGCTCTTGCCACAGCCGACCTGGCAATTAAGCGCGGGTATGACACACAGCTGCTGCCCGTGGAGCGATTGTTTCTCTATATGCCGTTTGAGCATAGCGAACACCTGCCCCACCAAAATCGTTCCGTAGCCTATTTTGAGTCGTTGGTTTTAGCAGCACCAGACCTGGACCATTGTCTCGACTATGCCCGTCGTCATCGAGATGCGATCGCCAAGTTTGGTCGATTTCCCCATCGTAATGAGATTTTGGGACGTCAAAGCACCGAAGCAGAGTTGGCGTTTCTCAAGCAGCCAGGGTCTCGATTTTAGGTTTGTAGAGACGTTCCATGGAACGTCTCTACAACGCCCCCATACAATAAATAAACCCTTAGGTATTTTTCTCGTATTCAATTTCAACCGTCATGTGCACATTTCCCCTGGGTTGAAAATCGCCTTTGATTTTGAACGTCAGCGGATCGGCCACGGCCAAAAAATCATCCATAATCTGGTTGACCGATTCTTCATGGGAAATGTAGCGATCGCGATAGCCATTGATATAAAGCTTGATAGCTTTTAGCTCTACGACCTTTTCGTTTGGGGTGTACGTAATGTAAATGGTGGCAAAGTCGGGATAGCCAGAGAACGGACACTTACAGGTAAACTCTGGCAGGGTGATATTAACGTCATACTGTCGACCAGGACGAGGGTTGGGAAACGTAATCAGCGCATTTTCCTCAATTGCCCGCTCGCCATACTTAACAGCATCGACCGGTGGTTTAGGAGGAAGGGAAGTATCAGCCATGGTGGGAAGCTCTAAAAAATTAAATTGATGAAACTAAGTTGATGATTTTGGAACAAACAGGGTACAACTAAGCTGGCTATTGGCCAACTCCTTCCAGAGACAGCCAATTTATTGCATCTGCCAGGTTAGTTAGAACAATGGATATCCCTTGAGAACCTTAAGATACAACAGCTAACCTGACGCGCAAATGAGCTAATGCATCAGAACATTTGCCATAGAGATAAGCAGGTGTGCCTCACCGCAATCGCTCATATCGACAAACAGATCGATCAACCAGCCCTGATGTAGCTATTCAAAGAACTTAGGGCAAGTACTTGACGAATGACGTTGACGTTGCTCTAATTTGAACGTCCCGAACGGGCAGTTTCTCGCCTGTTTCCAGACTAGCTGCTGGCCCCCTATGGAAAACCAGCCCAGGGCAGCTGATTTGTGTTTCTATTGGAGATTTTTGGAACTGCTTATGAATCCTTCCCACAATTCTGACTCTGGTAGAAATCCAGTGAGATCAGAGGCTAGCTATTCACCCTCGGTGCCCGTGTCGGTATATCGCGAACTGGCGGCCGAACTGCAGGCCACTAAGGCCATGGTGGATTCACTGAGCGCACAAAACACCCATCTCAACAATCAAAACCATCTGTTGCGTCAAAATATCCATCAGATGGTGCAGGTCGCCCTTCAGCTAGGTCACCATGCCGGTGTAGCCCACCCAACTGAAGCTGAGATGACCTTCTCCGCACAGCCTTTAGATCTCCATCCCCATCCTCAGTCAGAGCGACAGGCCGTGCAGCCGATGGCTCCCCTTGAAAACGAGCCCAGAGTCCCCCAACGACCAAAACCCAAGGCCGCCCTCTCCAAAGTATTTACAGAACACACGGGGGAAAATCGTCGCTACAGTCTTGAATCATCAGCCAGTGGTAGTTTGAGCACGCTGTGGTTAATTGTCTCTATTGCCATCATTATCCTGACGGCCTTTGGCGCAGGCTTTTTGATCATGCGTCCGCTAATTGGCGATCGCTAGCCGATTAGCGGTCAAACTCGCAGAGTTGACTGATAGTTGACTGATAAAAACCACCGCTCGTATTTCTAGAATCTATGGTTCTAGAAAGTTATGGGTTGCTTTGATCAGGTTCTACTCTAAAATTAACTACGCAGCAGATGGGTCATATCGTATCGATTGTTACGGTGCGAAGTCTGCGTAACTCGCTAAACCTTGATATCGTGGCCCAAGCTCATTAGTTGGTCCGGTGTGTGGAGCTATAGATTCGCATGAAAAAAATCGAAGCCATTATTCGCCCATTTAAACTTGACGAAGTTAAGATCGCGCTGGTGAATGCAGGCGTGGTTGGTATGACGGTCTCTGAGGTGCGAGGGTTTGGTCGTCAGAAAGGTCAGACTGAACGGTACCGAGGCTCAGAGTACACCGTCGAATTTTTGCAGAAGCTCAAGGTTGAAATTGTGGTGGATGACGACCAGGTGGATGCCATTGTGGAACAGGTGATTGCGGCCGCTCGTACGGGGGAAATCGGTGACGGTAAGATTTTTGTAACGCCGGTTCATGAAGTTGTGCGTATTCGTACGGGTGAGAAAAACTCTGAAGCAGTTTAGTGCCGTCTGAGACGTCGTTCATTGACAATTTTTTAGCAGGCTACGGGCGATTTGGAGTCAACCTGGGGCTAGCTAGAATCCAACGCCTGCTAGCTCGTTTGGGTAATCCCCAAAACCAAGTTCCGATTGTCCATGTGGCTGGCACCAATGGTAAGGGCTCTGTGTGCGCCTATTTAGCATCGGTGCTGTCAGTCGCTGGTTATCGAGTGGGTCGCTATACGTCTCCCCATTTGCTGAACTGGAATGAGCGCATTTGCATAGGTCAAACACCTATTGCGAACGAGGCGCTATGGCAGCATTTGACTACGGTAGCGGCGGCGATTGAGACCGATCGCACTGACACAGACGCCGATTTAGACACCGATTTAGACACCCCCACCCAGTTTGAAGTATTTACGGCGGCGGCCTGGTCTTATTTTGCGGGCCAGGCGGTGGATATTGCCATCATTGAGGTGGGCTTGGGGGGGCGCTTAGATGCCACCAATGTCTGTCCGGACCCATTGGTGACGGCTATCGTGTCCCTTAGCCGAGAGCACTGGCAACGCCTGGGACCCACCCTGGCCGATATTGCGAGGGAGAAGGCTGGCGTTCTCAAACCAGGACGCCCTGTGGTGATAGGCCCGCTGCCGGAGTCTGCTGATACGGTGGTGCGGCAGCGGGCGACGCAGCTGGGGTGTCCGCTGTATGAGGTGGCCCCTGCTGCTATGGAATCTGGGCGGTGGCGCAGTGGCCTGGGGGGTGAATTAATTGATTATGAGTCTGGACTGCTGGGGGAACATCAGCGGGTAAATAGTGGGATTGCGATCGCAATCCTCCAACTCCTCCAACGCCAAGGCTGGACCATACCCACCGCCGCCATTCAACAGGGCATGGCCGCCACCCAGTGGCCAGGACGTCTGCAGTGGCTCACCTGGCAGGGACAGCGACTCTTGATTGACGGGGCCCACAACCCGGCTGCGGCCCAAATGTTACGGCGCTATGTCGATCAGCTACCCCAGCCTGTTACCTGGCTGATGGGCATGCTCGCCACCAAGGATCATGCAGATGTCTTTCAAGCGCTGCTACGCTCAGGCGACACGCTACATCTGGTGCCTGTGTCTGGGCATCAATCAGCTGATACGGCTGAGTTGACCAACTTAGCCCAGGCAGTCTGTCCAGGTTTAACCTGCTATCGCCATGGAACCCTTGAACAATCTCTGGCAGCCATGGGTGATGCCGACGACACTAATGCCACCAAGGTTCTCTGCGGTTCCCTATATCTAGTGGGAGAGTTCCTGGCTCGACATCACGTCGATACCACTGGGTAAACGGCACTGGGTGAACGGCCATTTAATTCTCTTATCTAGCTGCATTAACCTGGAGCCAGCTGGAGTGTGGAGACGTTCCATGGAACGTCTCCACACTCCAAGCAATTAATCATCGGTTGTCCCATTCATCCGCCGCATCGGCCACCGCCTGATCTACGGTTTTATCCCCAAGCATGGCAGCCTGCAGGTTGTCATAAACAATCTTTTGAAGCTTTTTCACATCCTCAAGCGCAGGAATCAGCACCTCTGCATCGTCTAACTGGCTGGCGCTAACGGCTCGAGCCACTTCTATGGGAGTGGCATCGGGGGCAGGCTCAGCCAGGCTGCCCGCGGCCGCAGTCGATGGCAACACATTTGCCGCCTGGGCAAAGGATAGCTGATTGTCATTATTGGTGACATACAGGGCAAACTTCACCGCAGCGTCTGGAGCGTCTGTGGAACGGGGTACTACCAGATTCATCGCCGCCACATTTTTCTTGCCTGTTTCTCCTGTGATTTGAGGCGCAGTCCGGGTTGCCGCCGCAATATCTGGGGCGTTGTTGGCAATATTATCTAGAGATTCTGCCCCAGACGATAACAACGCTGTTTCCCCTGACTGGTAGAGCTCAATAGCGCGACGGTGCCCCTGGGTCAGAACTTCACGGGGCAACAGATCCTGCTGATAGAGATCGGTCCAATATTGAAAAACAGCTTTACCTTCAGGGGTATTAAAGGCGGCATTACCCGCTTCATCCACCAGGGGCACCCCCATCTGGATAAAAGACTGCATAACATCAGCGGCATCTTCGGGCACAAAGCTGATGAAAAAGGCGTATTTACCCGTTTTCTCTTTGATTTGCTTAGCGGCAACGGCCAGTTCTGCATAGGTGGTGGGGGGTTCGCTCAGCTCCGCCTGCGCCAACAGATCAGCATTAAATAGCGTCACCCGCGTGGTCAGATACCAGGGAAAGCCAAAGCTGTCGCCATTGAGTGTAGTGGCCTGCCAAATTTTGGGGAGATAGACAGCCTGCTCCTCAGGGCTAAGCCTGTCGTCCAGGGAGAGCCAAGCATTACGACTCGCCAGCTGGGACGCAAAGTCAGGGTTCAGATTGACCACATCGGGGGCTGTTCCGGCGGAAACCGCTGTCAATATTTTGCTTTGCATGTCAGACCAGGGGACATCCACCCACACCACATCCACATCTGGGTTGGCCATTTCAAAATCAGCAATCAGCTGGTCAAAATAGTCGGTAAATTTTGGCTGCAGCTGCATGGTCCAAAATTCTACTTCCTGCTTACCAGACTGTTGGCCAGCCGTCTGACTACCACCACCACAGCCTGCCACTGCCAGGAGGATTCCAGCCGTTGTCCCAGCTGCCATCCGTGCTAAAAAGTGCCGACGTTGAAACAGTTTCATGATGATTTGTACGGGTCAAAAAACGGGGTTAAGGGTGTGTTCCGCCACTTTAGACCAAGACGGTCGTAAGTGGGGCCTTCTGCAAAGGAGACCCTGGGTGAACAGCTGGCACTGGCTGAGCTGACGCTAATGTACCGTTACCCGGCTCGCGCAGTCATTAGCACGCGCACGCGCCTCTTCGACGGTGGTCCCCAACGCCAGGGCTACCCCCATGCGACGGTTTTTGTAGGCACGGGGTTTGCCAAACAGCCTCAGCTTACTGCTGGGTACGCCCAGGGCCTCTGCCACACCGGTAAAGGTGGGACTATTACTGGACTCGCGGGCAAGAATCACCGCTGACGCCCCGGGGCGAATTTGCTCAATGTCGCCGATGGGCAATCCGGCAATGGCCCGGACGTGCAATTCAAATTCCGACATGTTTTGGCTCACCATGGTGACCATGCCGGTGTCATGGGGGCGGGGGCTGACCTCACTAAAATAAACAGTTTGTTCCTGACCAGGGGCCCCAGCAATAAACAGCTCTACACCGAATAGACCAACACCACCCAGGGCATCGGTGATGGTCTTAGCAATCTGTTGGCATTTTTCCAGGGTGCTGGGGTTGAGGGCACAGGGCTGCCAAGATTCGCGGTAGTCTCCCCCTTCTTGCCGATGTCCGATGGGGGGACAGAAGTGGGTAGCCGCTTGGGCATTGGCCAGCTGCGGCTGAGACCGCACCGTCAGCAGGGTAATTTCAGTATCAAACTCGACAAATCCTTCCACAATTACCCGAGGGTCTTTGCCACGACCGGCTTCAAAGGCGTAGGTCCAGGCAGCGTCTACATCGGCGGCTGTTTTGACCAGGCTTTGGCCTTTGCCCGAGGAACTCATGACAGGTTTGACAACACAGGGTAGGCCAACGGTTGCGATCGCATCTCGATACTCCGTCTCCGTTGCCGCAAACCGATAGGGAGAGGTGGGCAGCCCCAGCTCTTCAGCCGCCAGCCGCCGAATACCCTCACGGTCCATGGTTAACCGGGTTGCCAGGGCAGTGGGAATGACCGTCCAGCCCTCCGCCTCTAGCTCAATCAGGGTGTCCGTTGCCAGTGCCTCAACTTCCGGCACAATCAGATTTGGACGTTCCTGCACCACCACCCGCTTAAGCGCGTCGCCGTCTAACATGCTCACAACATGAGAGCGATGGGCCACCTGCATGGCGGGCGCATTGGCATAGGCATCCACCGCAATCACTTCAATTCCCAAACGGATCGCCTCCAGGGCCACCTCACGCCCTAATTCTCCAGCCCCCAACAAAAGCAGACGTTGACCAGAGCCAGAGAGGGGGGTACCCCAGGCCGCATTTACCCGCTGATTTGCCACTTTTGACATGATTATTTAATAAAAATCCAACTTTTTTTTAGAAATCGTGTGATCAATTTAGCCAATTGCGTGTAATATCGCTCGTAAAAAATCAATTACATTCCTTTTTGAGGTAGTTACTCTGCCAACGGCGAGGGTAACTGGTCGAGTGTTGATGTTAAAACCTACGAGCTAGCTAACCCCTACAAAGCAATTAACAATTTGCAATGAAGGGTGTTAAATAGGGCGTAAAAGCTCCCCAAGCCAAACTCAGTCAAAACTTTCCGTTACGGAGGCATTTTTTTACAGCCAATTTTTCTGCTTTCGCAAGGTAGAAAAAAATCAAATTAAAAAATGTACGTTTTGTGAGCTTTTTAGGGCAGTATTGACACCAACCTCTGTATTCTTTGGCGATAGCTGGCCATTCCCGCACAAATTGTGTACGATGCGTTAGCAAAAAAACCAGACAAAACCTACAGGATTGCCAAACCCAATTGTTCGGCCTTGCCTACCCAAATAGTTTGGCGTTTGCCTAACTTAAATTGCCTTCCACAACCGGATAACTTTGTGACCGGATAACGCTGTGAATAGTTTAAAGTCGCTATTTTCAAGAAAAGCCCCAGGCGTTGGTGTTGAACTCACGCCCGAACGGGTCAACATAGCCCGCCTGCGGAAACAAGGGCAGAAGTTAAAGTTAGAAACTCTTGCCTCTGCTGAAATTCCAGAAGGCATTTTTGAAGAGGGTCAAATTATCGATACAGCCGCTATGGCTGACGCCATCCGGTCTGCTTTAAGTGAAAGCAAACTAAGGGTCAAACGAGCCACAACTGCTGTTCCTGGTCGAGCAATCACTCGGGTAATTCCAGTTCCCGCCGAGCTGGATGACAACGAACTGCGTGAGATGGTGCTCAATCAGGAAGCCAGTTTATATCTGCCATTTCCTCGAGAGGAAGCCGATGTTGACTACCAAAAGCTGGGTTTCTTTGTCGATGAAGACGGCATCGAAAAAGTCCAGGTCCTGTTAGTAGCTGTCAAAAAAGAAGTCACTAACGCTTACATGGAAACGTTCCAACAAGCCGGGCTCAACCTCGATGTTGTCGAAACCAGCAGCTTTGCCCTAATCCGCACTATTCGTGAGCAGCTGCGGCAGTTTACCCCCCAAGAAGCAGCAGCCATTGTCGACATCCAATTTGAAAGCACAGAGATCTCAATTGTTGTTGACGGTATTCCACATTTTTCACGCACGGTACCCATCGGCACATTTCAAATTCAAAGCGCCCTTAGTCGAGCCATGAATTTGCCCCCCACGCGCAATACAGAACTGTTGCAGGGCATGACCGTACCGGCTACCCCCATGGACAGCATGGGAGCGCCCCAAATGTCTGGCGGTACTAACCCAGGCACCGCCGCCATGCTGAGGGTATTGGGTGAGCTGTCCGATGAACTGCGACGCTCCATTGACTTTTACTTAAACCAGGGGGAAGACATGGAAGTTGCTCAGCTGCTGCTGGCAGGACCGGGTAGCGCAATTGGTCAGCTAGATGAGTTCTTTGCCCAGCGATTAAGTCTGCCGGCTAGCCCCATCGACCCAATTGAGTCGCTATCGCTAGAGGTGGGAGATGAGATTTCTGAAGCCCAGCGTCCTGGGTTAGCAACAGTTCTTGGCTTGGGTCTGCGGGAGGTTTAGGACATGTACAGCATTGATATCAATTTTCTCAACGATCGCGAAGAACGCCCTGTTTTAGCGACACAATCATCGACAGTTGTCAGACAGCCCTCTAGCGATCGCACCCCCATTGCCATCGGTCTCGGGGTGATGGTGGCAGCGTTGGCTGGTGTAGGAGGATTTTTTGGCTTATTAAAGTATCAAGAGTCCACGCTGCAAACTCGTCAGGCTGAGTTAGATGCTCAGCTGACGGAGCTACAGGCAAAGTTAGCCCAGGTTGATCGGATCAGGGCGGAGACCGAGGCAGCCCGCTCAGAGAGTCGTGCTTTAGCCGGAGTCTTCACCAAGATTCGTCCCTGGTCAGCCATTGTGCAGGACATTCAAAATCGGATTCCCACCCGAGCCCAGCTAGCAAGAGTGACTCAAACCGCTGGTGAGCCCATAGCAGCCACACCAGAGAGTGAACCTGTCCCTCCCGAAGCGGGCGGCATCAGCATTGACGGCACGGCCTGTTCTTTTGATGATGTCAATGACTTTGTTCTGACTCTAAAAAACTCTCCTTTTCTGGAGAGTGAGACCGTCAAGCTAAATACATCTAGCCTGGGTAGCTCAGTGTTAGGCCGTTGTCCGGGAGAGGCTCAGCGGGATGAGCCCACCGAACTGGTAAATTACACCATTGCTGGCAATGTCAAAAGTGTGTCTACCGAACAGTTTGATCGACTGCTAGCCGAGCTCGAAAATCAGCAGGCGTCCGTTGGTCTTTCCTCTAGGTTAAAAGCCCTTTTAGAAACAGGAGTGCTCGAATAATGACATTAAGCGGAGACTTTATCCCAGCCGAAGATGACCTATATGATGAGCCGTTAAACCCTGTTGTCTTTGGCATTGAGTTAACTCCCAAGGTTCTGGGTATCTTAGCGGCCCTGGCCGGTATCGGGTTAGCCATATTTCTGTTCCAACGCTTTGTGCAGCCCGTACGTCTCAGCAACCAAGAGCTTAGGGCTGTCATTGCTGAGAAAGAACAGCAGCTGGCCACTCAAGCCGAACGGCTAGAAGAAATTGCCAAACTTGAGGAAGAACGGGAAGCAGCCCTGATACAGCGTCGCAACGTCTACTCTCTATTTTCAGACGAGTCCTCCATGGATACGCTGCTGATAGACATCAACCAGCGGATAAAAAACAGTAATGCATCCATCGGCGCGGCCCGAAATCAGATTACAGCCCGGGGGATTCCACCCATTCTGGTTGAGGCACAGCTAAAACAATTTGTCCCCAGCGGAGAAACTGTGATTCAAGACGGCAGCTTAGGCGAAGAGGTCAATGACATCCTGAAGCGCCAGACCTACAGCGTTGAATTTGCCGGAGATTTTGCCCAAACCCAATCGATCTTAAGCAATGTCGAACGATTAGAGCCGCTGCTATTGATCCGAGATTTCTCTTTGGCATCCTCTGAAACAGTCACTGAAACTGTTCTCAACAGCCAAGGCCAGGTGGTAGGGCAGCCCAAGCAGCGGATAAATTCCACATTTCAAGTGGATGCGCTGATTCCAACGGGTGATCCTTCGGTGCCACCAGAAATCGCTCCCCCACCACCGGTGGAGGGTGAAGCCACCGAAGAAGCGCCCCAGTAGGCAGTCTTGTTTGTACCCCTATCCAATTCCCCAAGATTTCATCCCCTAGGCATTGACGTACGCTAATTAAGATTTAAGGAGTGAACTGTGAAACGCTTTTTCAAACTTGGAAGTTTAATGGCTGGCGGAGCTTTGAGCGTCCTCACAGCTCAGTCTGCTGAAGCCGCTGCTACAGCCATCCAAAACGTTGAACTCAACACAACTAAAACCGGTATGGAGCTGAGGCTTTCCACCAAAGGTGGGGACACTCCTCAGATCTTTGCGGTTAGTCGAGACAATGTTTTGCAAGCAGATATTACTAATGCTCAGCTAGCCCTCCCCAGCAGCAAGAACTACAGTAAGCAAAATCCTGACCCTGCCATTAAGTCGATTCAGGTAGAAGCCCTGGATGACAACACGGTGCGATTAACCATTAAGGGTACTGACAAAGCACCCATTGCTAATTTGGAAAAGGTTAATGGTCAAGGGCTGCTAGTTAGCTTAGACACCCGCCCCAACGCCACGCCCCAGCCAAGTGAGCTACCTGAAACCATTGAAACCATTACAGATGAGTCTTTGCTCCCCACCCATCTGGCCCAAGCAGAAACAGACACTCCAGATGTCTTGGTTCCCAATCCTGAGGTGATTATCGACGGCACTCCCGTCACAGCTCCCACCTTAAATGGTGCGCCTCCATTTCTGCCCCAGGCTGTTCCCCCTCCGGTGGGAGACATTGCCGTCTCTGAAATCAACTCCGCGCTGGATGTGATTGACCTGGGCACAGCTGAGCGGGTTCCTCGCTTGGTACTCAGAGATGCAACGGCCCGGGAAGCACTGTCATTACTTGCTCGCGCTGCGGGGCTTAACCTGGCGTTCACCGAAGCTGGCGGTGGAGAAGACTCGGCAGCAGCTGATACTAAGGTCACCCTGGATATTGAAGATGAGCCGGTGCAAAACGTGTTCAACTACGTGCTGCAAATTTCTGGATTAGAAGCTAATCGGGTGGGTCGAACCATTTTTGTGGGTCCCAGACTGCCCCAATCAGCTCGAAATCTAACCGTACGGAGCGTGCGACTCAATCAAGTTGATGTGGCCAGCGCTGTGAACTTTTTAGTGTTCATGGGAGCTGAAAGCGCTTTTACAGACATCCAGGAAATTGAAACGGTTGAATCAACCATCGATGTGGGTGAAGAAGTCGAGCAAATTGAAAGAACTGAGTTAGAAACCAGCGTTGAAGTTCTGCGGGCCGATTATGCAGATTCTCCCTCGCTATTGCGAGGGTTACAGGTAATTGGTGATGCCCGTACCAGCTCTGTGACGTTGGTGGGCAGTCCTCGTCAGGTTGAAATTGCCACAACCCAGTTAGTACAGCTAGATTTGCGTCGGCGTCAGGTTGCCATTAATTTGCGCGTTGTTGATGTCAACCTATCCGCGATAGAAGATTTTGATGCCAGCTTCTCTTTTGGTGTCAACGACTCCTTTGTCAATCAGGATAATGGCGTTTTAGGGCTAGCCTTTGATAGTACCAACCCCTTTAACATTGCCAGAAGTTTTGTTGCCCAACTCAATGCCTCCATTGTGAATGGCAACTCTAAGATCATCACCGATCCCACACTGATTGTTCAAGAGGGGCAGGATGCCTCGGTTAACTTGGTGGAAGAGGTGATTAATGAAAGTGTGACTAACGCTGTCATTAGCGATAGCGGCATCGTCACCAACGAACGAGAAGTTGAGTTAGTAGACGTGGGACTGACATTGGCCATCAATGTTGACCGCATTGATGATAATGGGTTTGTTTCCCTTTCAGTTGCACCTACCATCTCTGCGCCAGGGGCCCAATTTGACTTAGGGGGGGATGATTTTGTTATCCCAATTTCAACCCGGGCCCTATCGTCTGGTCAGATTCGTGTGCGGGATGGTCAAACCTTGGTGCTGTCTGGCATTATCCAAGACACTGATGTTGCATCGGTGACAAAGGTACCTATTTTGGGCGATCTGCCCATTATCGGTGCCCTGTTCCGCGATACGAATACGACCAATGAACGGCAAGAGCTGATTGTGTTGCTGACACCACAGATTTTGGATGACTCTGATGAAAGCATCTACGGCTATAGCTATACGCCTGGAGAAGATGTGCGCGAGCTATTGGGCGAAGATGAGTAGTTTTCGTTAGTTTCCATAACATTACAAAAGCGCCCCAGGTCCTCTTATCAGAGGCCTGGGGCGCTTTTTTTGTTCTTTAAAACACAATTCTCAATGAGAAATCCTATGAATTTTCCTAAAAATCGCTGAAATCCATATAAATTCAATGTTTTATAGATCTATATCGACAAGGGACCCCTTAGAATGGGTCAGAGAAAACATGAGGCTCCAAGGGTTTCAGCGATCTGTTGAGATTTTCCTTATGTTTCTTTAACGATTTGTCCAACGATGGGCATGGTTCATTCATTGGTTTTAATCTGCGAGGAGACAAAGATGAATAAAGGTGAACTTGTAGACAAGGTATCTGAAAAGGCCTCTGTTACCAAAAAGCAGGCTGATGCAGTCATTTCTGCAGCAATTGAGTCAATTATGGAAGCGGTTTCCAGCGGTGAGAAGGTAACGCTGGTTGGGTTTGGGTCCTTTGAACCCCGGCACCGTAAAGAGCGTGAGGGTCGTAATCCTAAAACTGGGGACACTATGGTTATCCCAGCTACCACTGTGCCTGCCTTTTCTGCCGGTAAGCTATTTAAGGAAATGGTTGCTAAAAAGTAATTAGGCTAAGTAATTCGAGTAATAGTGTCGCTACGGCGCTTAAGTATTGAGGATGGTGCTTGGGATGTTTCCCCAGCGGTCATATCGGTACTTTTAGCGGTAGCGACACTTCTTTTGTGGGGCTAAACCTATGGGGCTAGACCACGGGTTGTTATTTAGACTACAAAGTTTTGTTATTTTTTTCTGGGTATCCAGAGGAGGGGGGTCTCGGGTCATCTGTTGGCACCGTAAGGTTTCTGTGCCCTGGAATTTTGTGGTGTCGCCTAACGGTTTTTAAAATTTGCCGAGATAGCTTAGCACTCCTTGATGTGTTCTTTGTGACTCTGTCTTAATATTTAGGTAGAGAATATAAGGGTGCGGCGGCCCAAACACAGTGGCAGCCCAGGGTTAATTGTATGGCTGCTGATCGATGATATCGATATTTATTCTGACTTATAACGAAGAGCTGGATATTGCCGCGTGTATTGAGTCCGCACTGGTGTCAGATGACTTGGTGGTAGTGGATTCCTATAGTTGCGATCGCACCCTCTCCATTGCTCAGCAATACCCCGTTCGCACCGTCCAGCACTCTTTTGAAAGCCATGGCCGCCAGCGCACCTGGATGTTGGAAACGATCCCAGCCAAGCATGACTGGGTATACATCCTAGAAGCTGACGAGCGGATGACACCCGCCCTTTTTGCGGAATGCGTGCGGGCAGCCCAGCAGGCGGCCCATGTGGGCTACTACGTAGCTGAGCGGGTCATGTTTATGGGGCGCTGGATTCGTTATAGCACCCAATATCCGCGCTACCAGCTGCGATTACTCCAGGTGGGCCAAGTTGTGTTTGATGACTATGGCCATGCCGAACGGGAGGTGGTCAACGGCACAACGGGCTTCTTAAAAGAAACCTATCCCCATTACACCGCCGGGAAAGGGTTTAGTCGCTGGATTGAGAAACATAACCGTTACTCCACCGACGAAGCCAACGAAACAGTTCAGCAGCTCGCCCAAGGCACCGTAGATTGGTGGAAAATTTTCACCGGACGCACTGAAGTCGAACGTCGCCGGGCACTCAAGGATGTTTCCCTACGAATGCCGTTTCGTCCTCTGGTGCGATGGGTCTACATGTATTTCTTCCTGGGGGGTATTTTAGACGGTCGTGCTGGCTTTGCCTGGTGTACACTCCAGGCCTTTTACGAGTATCTGATTGTGCTCAAAACGTGGGAGTTACAGCAATATCCCCCCACAGAATCATCTCCAGCGGCGGTTCAAACCACACCGAGGCCTGTGGCAGCCCTGGGCTCAAAAACTCAGCCATAGTGTCATGGCGCCAACCCCAGTACAATTGGCGGAAATAATGCTGGGACATGGCAACTTACAGCACAGATTACGATCTCGCAATTTTAGGAGGCAGCAGGGGCAGTTGTCTTGCTGCCCGTAGGGCTGCTCAAACCGGTGCCCGCGTTGCCCTGATTGCCCCGAGCTGGCACACCAGTGAGGCCACGGAGATCCTGCTGCAAAGTCTCCAAAGCCCACACATCAGAGACTGGGCCAACCTGCGCGATTGGTTTCACCTCCAATACCAATCAGCTGTTGCCCCCACGGTCTTAAGCTCCCAGGGCATAGACGTGATTCTTGAACCGGCCAGGTTTACACCAGAGTTAGCCCTAACATTAGAAAACCGTCACCTCAAGGCTAGCCGTTATTTACTCACCGATGGCTACGGCACATCAATCCCCCATGGGGTCCAGGATAGTTTGCCCTGTCACCAGCTAGCCCGGCTAAAAACCCTTCCCCACCACATTGCCATAGTGGGCAGCGGGGCAACGGCTGCGGAATGGGCTTACGCTCTAAGCCGTTTCGCTAAGGTCACCCTGATGCAAAATGGGCGCTCGCTTTTGCCAGCGGCAGACCAGGATATTCAACGGCTCAGCCAGGCCCAGTTAAAAAGTGTTGGCATCACCCTGGTCTCGCTAAATGACTGTCCTAGTACAGCCAGCCCCCAGCTTGAAGCCAAACAGGTCAAGGCGGATCTCTTGGTTACCGTACCCAGCTATAGCTGGGAAGCACTACGGCTAGAAAACGTCGGCATTGAGAAACCAATAACGGTAAATCGCCACCTGCAAACCACCTGTCACCAGATTTATGCCAGTGGTAGCAGCCTGGGTGGGGAAAATCGCCCCGAGTTAGCTCGGCAAGAAACAACCATTGCCCTAGAAAATGCCTTATTTGGAAAACGGCACACCATGGACTACGGTCAGACGTTTTATGCCATTCAACTGCTGTCTCCCATCGGTCATTGGGGATTAACCGAGAGCCAGGCCAGGGAACGCCATGGTGATGAGGTGCAGATATGTCAGACCGCCTGTCTGCCTGCTGTTACTGACAATGGGGCACAGACCAATTTTTGCAAGCTCCTTATCAAAGGCACACAGATTCTGGGGATGCACCTGATGGGAGATGGTGCACCTACCCTGGTAGCAGCCTTGGGACATCGCCCGACAATGGCAGCCCTCAGCCAACACATGACGGCAAGAGTTAAACCTGGCACGTTGCACGATGCAATCTATCAAGCCATCGAGCAGTGGCACAACCACCGCTGGAACGAAGGTCAATGGCGACGAGATTGGGCTGAAAATTGGTTTAATTTTCGACGTTCGACTGGCAGTTAAACCTTGGCAAGGGTCACCATTTCTGGCTGGTCCTGATATTTTCCTTGGCGGGTTTCGTAGCTTACCTGGCAGGGGTCACCCTCTAAAAACAGAAGCTGTACCACCCCCTCACTGGCATAGATTCGACAGTCGGCACTCGAGGAATTAGAAAACTCCAGGGTGAGATAGCCCCGCCAGCCCGCCTCTGCCGGGGTCAGATTGGCAATGATGCCACAGCGGGCATAGGTGCTCTTGCCAATACAGATGGTGGTGATGTTATCGGGAATGGCCAGACGCTCCAGGGCCACACCTAAGCCATAGGAATGGGCCGGCAAAATAAAGTAGCTGCCATTGTCATCGGTACGTAGCTTGGTGGGCTCTAGATTTTCTGGGTTAAAGTGCTTGGGGTCAATGACGGTACCCGGCACATGGCGAAAAATCCGAAATTCTTTGGGCGATAGGCGAATATCGTAGCCGAAGGAGGAAAGACCATAGCTAATCACAGGCACGTTGGTACCCTTCCAATCCATTCGTCTTACCAACGCAGGCTCAAAGGGAGAAATCATCCCTTCCTTTGCCATAGCGTTGATCCAAGCATCATTTTTGATCATTCTTCACCACTACCACTACTACTCACTCATTAAGATTGTGGGGCAGCCGCAAGGGATATTATGTCCGGTGCAAACCGATGAATGCACCGGTCTGCAACCACAGCCCGTTAACTTAAGGCAAAACCTGAGGCAAAACCCTAGGGCAAAAACTCACGTCGGAATTCGGTAACCTGATCCGCCATCGATAAAATCGAATAGGGCATTTTTGGGCCTGTCAAAATAATATCCATTTGAGACGGGCGCTGCTGGAGCAACTCCAACACCTCAGCCTCAGGAATGAGACCGTAATCAATGGCAAGGCTGAGCTCGTCTAGCATCACCAAACTATACCTATTGTCCTGTACGGCCACTTTGACATGGGTCCATAGCTCACTAACCGCTGCCTGGGCATCGTCAGTGGTTTCAAAGATGCAGCCAGGGTATCCGCAGCGGACCCAGTCCAAATTTTGGCCCATTTGAGTCATGTGGTCCGGGCCTTGATCAATTCCCCCTTTTAGAAACTGAGCCACCAATACGGACATGCCCTGATCGGCCGATCTTAGGGCTTGGACCATGACATTGGTAAAAAAGCTGCGGTGCACCGAGGTAAATACCCGCAGTGAGCCTTCAATTGCTTGTAAAAATGGATGACGCCCTCCCTTGGGCAGGCTGGGTCCGACATCAGAGACAGGGGGAATTCGAGATGGACGACGGGTATCTTGGTTTACCCTCAGCTGTTGAACCATAAAACGCTATATCTAGTAGCACGTTCTTTAGTAGCGCCCTAAATATAGCGCATACAGGGCAGATTTAGACAGCCGCTTATGATGAATCTCGGCTCAGGAGCCCAGGCAGGGCTTAACGTCTGCAATCCAAGCCACTTCCAATAAAACGTACCTGAGGTTTACAAAGTGTTGAGCCCACAGTACTAGACCCACAGTGTTAACCCCACGGTGCTGAAGCCACTGGCCGTTAGTTAAATTGTACTATTTTTGGTCGTGATCACAGGTTGTGGCGCACTCGTACCTCAGAACAGGTTTAAGGCTAGAAAAAAATGGGGGATGCCAGGGCGACTGTGGCGACCAGGGTTAGGGTTGCGATCGCAACCACCACAATCACCCTGTCAGCTTTTATCCGTTTTTTCATCGGTTTCCCTGCAAGTCTGGCCGCCATACTAACACGACCGCCCCAGCGCAGAGATCGCCACAACACAGTTCTCAACCGTCAAAGCAAGCTATGGTCGGGACGTAACCTGAATCCTTAAGGCCCCCATGCTAAAAGCAGTTTTGTTTGACCTGGATGGCACCCTTGCCAACACCGACCCCATTCATTTTCAAGTTTGGCAAACATTGCTGGCCCCCCACGGAATGACGGTGGATCAGAAATTTTACGATCGACACATCAGCGGTCGCCTCAACCCTGATATTGTTCGCGATCTCCTACCACAGCTGTCCACAGCCGAAGGGGCCGCCTTTAGCGCCGACAAAGAAGCCCAGTTTAGGACGATGGCCGCAAACCAACTCCAACGCATGCCAGGGCTGAGCGACTTTCTTCACCACATCCAGCAGCAAGACTACCCCACCGCCCTTGTCACCAATGCCCCCCGTTCCAATGCGGAATTTATGTTGCAGACCCTGGCCCTAGAGGGTGTTTTCCACCCTGTGATCATTGCCGATGATTTACCCAAGGGCAAACCCGATCCGCTACCCTACCAAACCGCATTAAATCAGCTGGGACTGCAGCCCGACGAGGCTCTGGTGTTTGAAGACTCCCCCACTGGCGTCCGCGCCGCAACCGCCGCCGGCATTCCCACCATCGGTGTAACCTCCACCCACAGCGACACTACCCTACGTCAGTTAGGAGCTATCTTTACCATTGCAGACTTTACCGATGAGCGGCTACTCGCCTATGGGGCCAACTCAGATCGGACTAACCCTAGCAATCCTTTGTCTGTCTGATTAAATGGCCAGTCCCAAAGCAAAACCAGAGCGCAATCGCTGAAAAGACGTAGCAGCCCCTTAGATGCTACGAATGGATTAGTTTTACAAGTTCCATCATGAGCAATGCCGCCAACGATCAGCCCAAAACCGTCCAGGACCGTCTGGCCAGGCTCCGGCACCTAGCCCAGGCCTTTCCCAAGGAGCAGCGTGAAGATGTACTGCTTGAGCTCGACGACCTCAGCGCCAATCTACGAGACGATGGGGCCAGTCTTCAAACTCTCCATTCGCGTCTCAAGCGCCTGGCCGCCATTGCCATGATGGCCCGTATGTTTGCCACCAACAATCAGCAAGCGATCGAAGAGTTTGCCGGTAATTTAGTGGCCTTAACTAAGGCGACAAATATTGGAGAAGGCGGTGACTAGCCGATGACAGATGGCAAACGACTAGTAGTAATAATTGCGTACCGGTGACGAATGGTCCTGCTCCACCCATATTTGGGCATTGACCGGACCATAATGATGACGCAGCGCACTTTCCACCCGTTCACCAATGGTGCGAGACATACTGAGGAACTCTGGATGGACCGCTAAATATAGCTCGATCCAGACCTGACGACCGACCATACCCCGCGATCGAATCCGATTGCAGCGGGTCACCCCTTCTACGGTGGTCACCACCTGGGCAATGGCTTCGGGGGCAATGGCAGTGGGACGCAGCAGTGTGGGTAGCTGGGTATCGAGGACTTGCCAGAAGCTGTGGAGAGTGAAAATTGTGAGTGCGATCGCAATCAGCGGATCAAGCCAAATGTAGCCGCGCCAGATGCCCACTAAGCCCAGCAACAGAGTTATGCTCAGCCAGCCATCCCCCAACACATGCTGCGTCGTCAGCTTGAGGGTCACACTCTGTAAATATCGGCTTTGATAGGACACCAGCAGTGCCAACGTCAGGGCAATGGCCACCATGGCTGCCATCAGCTGCATCAAAACAACGGTGACCTCGACCGGAAATGGGCGAGATACCTGCTGCATTGCTGCCTGAAACTGCCCCAACGCAACGATCAAGATAGTCACACCAAAGAATCCCAAAACAGCCGCTAAGATCAGCGCTCCACCCACTTCTCCCCGACCATGGCCCCATATTTCTCGCCCCAATGGACGCTGAGGAGATGCCACCGCCGTTAAACTCAGGGCCGTACTAAAAACATCAATCAGAGTGTGGAGAGATTCCGCCAACAAACAAACCGATTGGCTCGTCCAACCCGCCGTTACCTCAATGGTCAAAATCACCAAATTGGCCCACAGCATCATTAACAACAGGCGATAGCACGTTTGCCGCTGTTGCCCAGCATCTATGACCATGGGTTACCCATCAACCAGTTGAGCATGTTCTAAGGACGCGTTCCCCTGCCAAGGGACCATATCACGACACGTAGAAAGTCATCAAAAAAGCTGCACCAACCGTAGACAAAATGAGACCAGACACCCAATCATTCAACCAAGATAAGCAAACACCGCTTAACCCACGCGGTTTAACCAAGACAGATGGGTTACAAGGACAGCAAAAGAACAGTCTAGAACTATCAAGCAATGACATCACCGCAATCTGCTGGATGCATTCAGCAGATTGCTATACCTCAGTACGCTGGGTGGGAAAACATGCCCACTAGAGGCCGATGCCCGTAGCAAACGGCAGTTATCAACGGGCAAATGAACTGATTAAAGGACTTCAACAGCCACTGACAGTAATTTAGCAAGACCCTATCGAAGCGTGGACTCTTACCGTTACTGTGCCAGGCGATAGCGCTGTTTGGAAACCAGCTTAATAATTTAAATGCAGAAAGGGTACCGACGACTGGCCGTGTTTCGTCTCGGTACCCTCACTGGTTCGCTCCTCACACACATTAGTAATATTAGGGCATATTGCTGACTTTGTCATCCCTATCATAAATTTTCATACAGCCACCCATCAGTAACGCTAAAATCGCTCCGTCAGTTGATAGCCCAATCTTTTATCTAGCAGCTGTTTCAGCACGATTTGAGTCGGTATCAGCCAACGGTTCACCCCGGCTGCATTGGGCGAGGAAAGTCTTGTTGTATCGGTGCATTGCTCCAGGGCCAATACCAGCCGACTAGCCATTTGTAATAGCTGAGATGGCGTAGCTTCATCCCAACCATCGCAAATGTCTAGCAAACGATGAATTAACTGGTGCAGCGGATAAAACCCCATGCAAAATACCGCCGAAGATATAGTTTCGGTCGGTCTCTGCGCTGCTCCCCCCATGTGTTGCTGGTAGCTGGACTGCCAACGGCAGCACAGCTCATATCCAGACTGCAGCTGCCATAGCTTTTTAGCCTCTAGGAAACAAGGCTGCCCCTTGTCTGCCGTTGATAACGTCCATGCCATCAGCTGCTGTCGCCATTGCTCAATTCCCCACTGGGAAATGACAAATTCTATCCAACCGTCATCGTCCTTACGGACACTTGACCATACTGACGGTGTTGCTTGCGCTTGCAACACCGTCAAAAGCTTAGATGCAATTTCCCCCACGGGCTGCCGCCAGGTTTTCTCTAACTTCCGTGAAATTGCAGAACTGTATACGACTGTTTCTTTACAATCAATTTTTTTTAAGGGAATATTCTGATGACAAATATGTGTGGTTTTACCGATGCTTAATAAAACCGCTGAATATCTAAGCGGAGTATGAAGGTTTGACTTAGATAATTCTTGATTGATGGGATTAAGAACTTCAATCGAGGAAGCTAAGTCAGACAATAATGTCCGTTTTAACGAAACCATGTCATATTTGTATTAGTTGGGTCAACGTGCAGAGCTTGCTCTGTTCGCCCCTTTTTTTGACTTGATCACAGATTAGATATTGGATTTCAATTATCTCCTTCAAAAAAATCTGAAGTAAGTATAAAGAAGTCAATTGCGGGATGCCAATCAGATCGGTCGTTTGTATTAATGTACTTGATGTATTTGTTTCGTATACTGATCGTGGTTTTACGGTTGACAAATACGGCACCTCCTTAGTTCTTGACATAGGGCCTTTAAATTACTTCCTTTTAAATTTCATATGTGACTGCATTCAGGGTGGATCAATAACTGGGGGTTTCTTAAACCGAAAGTTTCCCAGGTTATTTTTTTGGCTAAAAACTCTATGGCTTGACACTAAGTAAATGACACTATCCGAATTATCGACAACTTCCAGCACCGTCCCCATGTCCTCATCTATCCCATCGGATGACGCTCGGCCATTTCATGTATGGCAACGCATCCTTGATTGGGCTCAAGAGCACTATCGATGCCGCACGTTTAGTAAAGATGAACGGATTCCGACACGCCCGGGGCTACTTTATCTAGTCCAGCAGGGTGCTGTTCGCTTGGTGGGGAGTGCACAGGTGAGCGCCACACTTAAGCAGCAAAAGAGTTCTTCGGCCAGAGTCCCCTTAGTAGCCGCAGAGGAAGCCTTTCTGGGGTTTGTCGGTGCTGGGCAGCCATTTGAGATTGTTGCACAACCACCCTTTACCCTACAGAGCTTTTCCCACGTAGACCAAACCACCATTGTTTGGCTTTACTGGAATGATTTGGATACGTGGCCTCATTTTCGTCGTGAGGTTTTAGATGCATTTCGCCGTCAGCATCAGCGTAAATTGCTTTGGCTAAGTACCTTGGGTCAGCGCCGGACCATCGATCGTCTGCTGGGGTTTTTAACCCTGCTAGTGGATGAATATGGTGAGCCCTGTGACAATGGCTATTATTTGCCGTTTCCCCTAACCCACGCCCAAATTGGTAGTGCCATTGGTTCAACCCGAGTAACTGTAACTCGTCTAATGGGTAAGCTGCGTCAGCGCGGCTTAATTCAAAGTCACGGTGAGAATTTGATCAGCATTCCCTTTGGTGCCAGCCTAAAACAGCAGGGATAATGTAATCTCTTCGACCGACTGCACACCGTAGGGTTTGTGCGGCTTAGCTATGTCCTGTCGGGCTACTGGAGCTGCGCAAACCCTACGGTGTTTAAAGCTGATTGACCTTCTGCCGACAACATCAGCTCCGCATAGGCGCGCCCAATGGGAATGTCCGCATTGCTTACGATATATATCTGACGGGTTAGGGGATAATCTCCTGATTCAAAGCCGTCTAAGTTGGGTTGATTACGCTGATTAGGACAGTTCTGTAAATCGACATAGGGGGGCTGATAAGGGGGCTGCTGCTCAATGGAAAGAGGTTTGACCGTACATTGGCCGACTACCTCTGGAGCTGATGCAAAGTAAATAGCGCCCGGAGTATTTGCTGTTAGTCGCAGGGCTTCGGTAGTGTTGATACTGCGCTGGACGTTACTTGCTAAGGCTTCACCATTGAGCACAGCCTGGCTAAAGAATTGAACGGTACCTCCCAAATCATTCCGAGAAATGGGGATAACGGGTAGGTCAGGCCCCCCCAGCTGCTGCCAGTTATTAGTGCGTCCTGTGTAAATATCCCTTAATTCAGCCAGGCTCACATTTGTCAGAGATAGCTCTGGATGGACGGCAACGGCCACCCCTTCGATAGCTACAGGAATTTCTTCTAACAGGATTCCCTGTTGTTTGGCCTGCTGCTTTTCTTGGGCGTTAAGGGGGCGGGATGTTTGGGCAAAATCTAACTCACCACTTAGCAGCATTTGAATCCCCGTGGATGAACCGGGGGCCTGATTGGTGGGTGCCTGGTATACCAGCTGTAACCCTGGAATTGCCTGCTCCAGTTTTGGATCGATTACCCCTCGAATAGGGGCCCATGTGGTGCTGCCCCCATAGTTGAATTGCCCGGATGGCACCTCCACATCCTTAAAGGTGGCTGATGGCGTAATGGTGGAGAACTGGGGTTGCCCAATGCCCAACAGCCCCCTTTGTTTTACAAACCAGCCGCCACCTGCTGCTACAGCTGCCAGTAAGACCAATCCCAGCAGCCAGGGCGGTCGCAACCAACCTTTTTTGGTCGGTCGGGCTGTGGCTTTTGGCGGCGATGACGGGGATGTGGTGACTGGGCCAGGGGATGATGGTGACAGCGGCAGCGGCGGCGATGCGATCGCAACCGCTGCCGCTGTACCAGACAAAGAGCCACTGCCGCTGCCAACACCGGCAGCTGGAGAACCAGAAACCCCAGAAGGGGAGGCCATCAGGGCGTTTAAGGCATCCTTAGCATTGCCATAGCGATCTTGAGGGCTAGCGCTTAGCAACGTATCAAGTACAGCGGCCAGGTTATTGTCCTGGAGGGTGACATGGGTTTGCCAACGCCAGCCGTTGCTATAGCTATCAAATAGCTCCGTCGTTTCTTTGCCCGTCAGCAAAACGATACAGGTGACAGCTAACGAATAAAGATCAGACGCTGGAAATACCTGACCACCTGTGACCTGCTCTGGTGGTGCATAGCCGGTGGTGTAAATACCGGTCGATTTTGTTGATGAGGCGGCTCCCGTGACCTGCTTCACCGCGCCAAAATCCAAAAGATATAACTGATTATCAACCGTCTTCATAATGTTGGACGGTTTAATATCGCGGTGAATAGCCCCATTGTCGTGGACAAACTCCAGCACCTTTAGAATAGAAACCAGAATCGCCTTCACGGCCCCCTCGGGCAGGGGGCCCCGCCGCTCTAAAATTTGCTCCAGGTCTTCTCCATCGATAAATTCTTGCACCAGGTAAAAGTATTCTTCGTCTTCACCCGATGATGGGGACTTCACCACAATGGGAAAATAGGCAAAGAGATCGGGAATTTGGGGATGCTGGTTCCCCAGACGCTCCAGCACTTCAGCTTCGCGGGCAAACAGCTGCTGAGCAATGTTTAACTGCTGCTGATTTAGCTGTGTAGGGGGTTTGAACAGCTTCACAACGCAGGGGCGCAGGGCAGGCGTGTCGCGATCGCACGCATAAAAAGCAGCGCCAAACCCGCCCTGCCCCAAGAGGCGCTGGGGCAAATATCGGCCCCGTAAAATCAGCGGCATGCCGCAGTTAGTGCAAAATAGCTGCGCTGACGTTCGGATTGAATCCTTGAGGTTGGGGTGAAAATTAACGGGTCGGGAACATCCAGGTCGGGTGCAGTGTAATTGCATGGAGCATTAACGTGACGACGCATTCAAGTGGCAACGCCCAAAAATCTATACCTAGCCTAACTGCTCTCTTCTAATGTTTTCTTATCCATTGGCTTGCCATTGGCCGTCGCCTTTGGAGAAGACGATGGGCTACCGCCATTTTTCTTGCGATCTGGCCGATGATCAAAGTCAATTTCTCGGTTAGTAAACTGGGGCAAAATTTCCTTAGTAAACGCACCAGCCGCCGTTGAGCGATAGCGATTGGGATTAAAAATTACCGACAGGGTGCGTTTCACCACCACCGAATCAATCTTGGCCCGATGCAGGACCCCCATCTGGAGTTCTTTTTCAATCGCAGAAATAGACACAAAAGCAACCCCCAAACCCGACTGAACCGCATTTTTGATGGCCTCAATGGAATTGAGCTCCATTTCGATGCGTAATCGTCGGGTCTCGATACCACAGCGTGTGAGCACCTGATCAATCACCTTGCGGATTGTGGACTGAGAATCAAGGGAAATAAACTTGAGCTTATAGAGATCTTCACGCTGAATCGCCTGACTGCTGGCCAGGGGATGAAACACCGGCATAATCAAAGCCAGCTCATCCTCAGCATAGGGAATTATTTCCAGGGAATCCTGCAGCTCTGGCGGCACTTCACCACCGATAATCGCTAAATCAATTTGGCCATTACCCACGCTCCAAGAGGTGCGGCGGGTGGAATGCACGTGAAGCTGCACCGCCACATCCGGATAGCGTTGACGAAACAGACCAATCATCCTCGGCAGCAAGTAGGTACCTGTGGTCTGGCTGGCTCCCACGATCAGGGTGCCCCCTTGCAGCTTCTGCAAATCCTCAATGGCACGGCAGGTCTCTTGACAAAGGCTAAGAATGCGATCGCCATATTCCAAAAGCAGGTAGCCTGCCTCCGTCAGCTGAGCTCGCCTGCCCCCGCGGTCAAACAGCGGCACATCTAACTGACGCTCTAAATTTTGTACCTGTAGACTAACGGCGGGTTGAGATACATAAAGGCTATCGGCAGCTCGCTTAAAACTACCCTCCGCTGCAATCGCCTTTAGAATGCGCAGTTGATCTAACGTAAACGGGAGGTCAGACATAACGGTTAGGGTGTCAACTCCGGTATTTCAAGCAAACCCCTTGGCACAATTGGCAGGGGCCAGAGGTAAAGACATCTGAACAGAACCAGATTGAATACCCCTTGTCGCTGCCGAGCAAATAGACTAGCAAGGTTGCTAGCACGTTAGAGTCTACATGATGTGTAGTTTAATCATTCCTTATGAAGGGAGAATAACTCAAAACGTTAACTAAGTATTGGTTTGTGAGGAAATCTTTTAGAGAAAACCCACTACTACTGTTGTTGATATAAGGACAGCTTAGCTTGTGGTCTGTTTTATACCTGCCCTAGTCTTACCTATATGCAGTACCAATTAATTCAAAACTTTCTAGAGCTGCCCGGTATTATCGGATTTAGTCTAATGCCCTTAGACCAGACCGAGACCTCTGGTCAGGCCTATAGTATTGGCTTTCCCCAAGGTAATGGCCCCGAGCAGCAATCCATCCTCGCCCAGGGTATCCAACAGATCATCAGCACAACGCCCGCTTCTCTAGAGTTTTGTGTGTTTCAATTTGGCCCTTATCAGGTGGAGTTGCATAAAGTAGAGAATGGGGCGATTTTGCTAGTTCTCAGTGAGGGTGAACTACCGAGCGAATATTCTAAGGCGGTGAGTGAGCTGATGCAGTTTATCAAGGCTGACTACCCGGCTCTTGTGGAAAGCATCCAGGTGATCAGAGCTGAGGCCGTAGCCCCTGTTTCTGTCCCCTCGGTCCAGCAGCAAACCGCCCGTCTAGACGATGTCGTAGCCGCCATGAATAGCCTAAATCTAGTGACCAGCCGATATCTAGGACCTCAACTAGTGGCCAATCATTGGCGTACGCTTCAAGATGTACCCTGGCTCAGTCAATTTTGTATCGGCACTGATGGCACCGTCAGCGCCATTGACGTCGATCAACAGCTGTCTCCAGAACAATTGGCAGAGATTCGCCTATGGACCCAGCGGTTTCATCAGCGATGCACCCGCATCATTCGCGACTACGACACATTAGTGGAACAAACACTACCCATCCACCATCGGCAGCTGCTTTTTGGGCAGTAGGTCACAGACTTTATTCCCCGAGCCATTTAGAAGACATATTAGATAGTTATCTTTATATCTATGGTGAAAACAGTTCGTCTTGAACCCATTGCCCAGGAGAGTATCGTCGAAACCAATGGCAACCTGCTATCGGTTTTATTACATCAGGAGCTGACTGTCTTAAAAGAATGTGGCGGTCGGGGCATGTGTGCCACCTGTCACATCTACGTGAATGACGGCATGGGGGCACTTACCCCCATTAGTCGACGAGAACAACGTACCCTGGCAATTATCACATCCTGCCAGGGAAATTCCCGACTGGCCTGTCAAGCCAGAGTAATGGGAAATGGCGTTGTGGTGGAGCTACCACCGGGCATGTATGTAAACTCCATCAAGGATATTGAGTCGCTGATTGGTCGACGCGCGGAGCAAGATCTATTGCACCCTCTGACGGGCACAGTTCTTGTGGAACAAGGCAAGCTGATCACCCGTTCGATGATGCGCCAGATTGACAACAGCACAAATCTCAATCTGAATGATTACTTTAAACATAGCCGCTAGGGAAAATGGCCAGCATTGTTAGGCCAGCAGGCTACAATGTAACGCTATATTTACACTTAGAGTCTTTAAATACTTGGATACAAACACAGTCTAATGTTTTCATTAAAAGTATCCAAAGATTTAGTATTCTATCGAGCGTTCTGATGGAACACCAACCTTTAATATGTGGTGAACTAACGCTTGCTTTACACTGCTTACGTTTTCGACATTGATGGCTGCTGATAAGTCTAGTAACCTGAATACCCGCCAACAGCAGGTGATGCGCGCTACAGTACGTCACTATGTATCGACAGCGGAGCCCGTTGGCTCTCGGGCCCTATTAGAAGCCTTTGATCTGAATGTCAGTGCAGCTACCATTCGCAACGTGATGGGGGCACTGGAGCGCTCAGGTTTTTTGTATCAGCCCCATACATCAGCCGGACGGGTTCCCTCTGACTCGGGCTATCGGCTCTATGTGGACGAATTGATCAAACCCTCTAAACCGACAGCCCAACGCATTGATCAGCTACTGACGCAACACTTGGACTGTCAAGGATGGAGTATTGAAGCCCTGCTCCAGGAAGCAGCGCAAATTTTGGCCCACCTGAGCGGCTATGTGGCATTGGTCACTATGCCTCGCTTGGAAAATAGGGTGGTCAAACACCTACAGCTGGTAAAAATTGCCCCCGATCAGGTGCTTTTGGTGGTGGTGCTAGATAGCTATGGCACCGAGTCCATGCTGGTACGACTGCCCAGGGGAACCACCGGTGTAGGCACCACCCAGGATGAGGGGGCTATTGATCGAGAGCTGCAAATCTTATCTAATTTTTTGACGGCCCAGCTGTGTGGAAGACCTCTATCGGAAATTTCTAGCCTGGACTGGGATGAGGTGGATACCGCAGAACACCATGTATTGTCCCTATGCCAGGCGATTGATGACTTAGCTCACCGCAGACGTCAGCCCCAAACCCACATCTTGGTCACCGGGGTGGCAGACGTCTTAAACCAGCCAGAGTTTGCAGAGCACAGCCAGTTACGTAATCTGGTGGCGCTGCTAGCCGATGGCCGAGAGCAGCTGTGGCCTCTGATGTGCTCAGATGATAACCACCCACTCAAGATTTGGATTGGGGAGGAAAACCCTTTGGAACCGATGCAGGGCTGTGCCCTAATTTCGGCCACCTACAACCGTGATTCGATCCCGTTGGGTAGTGTCGGGGTGATGGGGCCGACTCGGATGCTCTATGAAAATACGATCGCGGCGGTGGAAGCGACGTCTAGCTATCTATCGGAGATTATGTCGGGCTTTGATGTCAGCCAGTAGGCGGCAAAGATACCGCTGATAAAGCCAAACAGGTGACTTTCCCAGGAAATGCCAGGCTGGGTGGGAAATACGCCCCAAAACATAGCACCGTAGGTGGCTAGGACGAACAGGGCAATTGCGATCGCACCCATGGTCCGCTCATAGTAGCCGCGGCCCAGTAGAAACCCCAAATAGCCAAACACAAGACCACTAGCTCCAATATGGACTGACCCCCCTCTGGCCAACAGCCACGTTCCTGCGCCGCCCACCAGCGTGATCATGATGGTGGCCATCAGCCAGGTACCAATGGAGCGCATCATCACCCACCAGCTCAGGGTCAGCAGCGGCACCGTATTAGCCAGCAAATGTCTGAATCCACCGTGGAGAAACGGAGCTAAGGGAATTCCCCACAAACCACCCAGAGAACGAGGGCGAATACCGTATCGGTCGAGACCACCCCCAAAGACTAAAAAATCTATAATTTCAATAGACCATAGGGAAATCAAAACAGTACCCAACAGCTGCAATCGAGCGATAGTCGCAGATTTTAGCTCAGATAGAAGAGGACGATCGTAAGACATAGATCAAGATGGCATCAGCTCAAGAAGTGGGCAGCCTATAAAACAAGGGTTTTGTAGCAACCACTAGCTCTAGGTTAAGCCAACTGGTCTAAAGTTGCCTTTGCGGGTCCTTCAAGTTTGTCGGGATATCTGCCCCCTGCGTCACCACCTGTCTATCTCACGTTTGACTCTCCTCACCCCATCGATATAAAAGAACGTGATCATTCCAGAACTGCTTGCGGTGCTTTCGATTTCGGCAGCCACCGGTCTCCGCCTCGCGCTACCTCTACTTCTCATTGGCTTGTTCTCGGGTGAGCGGCTGTGGGCAGCAGTCCCCATTTTGGCGAATATTCCCCAGATTTTAGTGGTTATAGTCCTGGTGATTTGGTCGCTACTGGAGCTGACGATTTCTAAAGATCGGGTGAGCCGTCGCTTTTTACAAAGCGCAGAGCTGTTTATCAGCCCGTTTGTGGGGACCATCGCCGGGGTTGCGATCGCACGCTTAGCCGATATCTCCGACAGCTGGCTGCTGGTCCTGCTGGCCATCACCGGCGGCGCACTGGCCCTGGTGATCCAAATGGTGCAAGTCGGTTGGCTCTATCGCTTTAACAGTCCCCCCATGTGGGTGATGTTTTTAGAAGATGCCCTCTGCATTTGCCTGGTATTCTTTGCCTTTGATGCCCCTGAACAAGGCGGTTTGATTGCCCTATTTTTACTTTGGCTTGCCATTCGCAGCTCAGTGATCTGGCAACAGTGGCAGAAAAAACGCTAAAGCCTCAGGTTTCGATGTCACTTAACCCAAGGCTTTAGCAGTATTTTATTTGAGACGTTACTAGTCCTCAGGATGACGTTATCTGAAAAATTCTGATTTACGGCAGACCCAATCGGTGCAGCCCCTAAACTGGCAGCACCAGATTTGCCTACATCAGACCAGCAATGTGCAAAGGGCCATGGCCGCTAACCATCTCTAGTATCAGTGCCAGAAAGCCCACCATAGCCAAACGTCCGTTCCACACTTCAGCAAACGGCGTCAGCCCCCAAGCAGACTTGTCTTGGGGATAAATGCGTACCTGCTTTTGAAGCTGGGCCGCATCGGAAAATAGCTTGCGAGGGGACTCCAGCGCCTTCACCACCATATGCCCCATATCTTCAATAAAAGCAGGGTAGGTGTTAAGGGCTGGCACTCGATGAAAGCCTTTTATACCAGATTCTTCAGCCAGCTCTCGATACTCAATATCGATTTCTTGCAGCGTTTCGATGTGCTCAGACACAAAGCTGATGGGCACAACCACAAGGTCATCAATCCCCTTTTCCGCCAGTTGCTCAATGGCATCTTCCGTATAGGGTTGCAGCCATTCCACTGGCCCCACACGGCTCTGGTAAGCCAGGGTAAAGTCGTTGGAACGATTAACCGCCTTCATAATCAAGTCAACGCAGTGCTCCATCTCCTTCTGATAGGGATCCCCAGCCTCTTCGACATAGCTAACCGGGACTCCGTGGGCGCTAAAGAAGATGTGGCCGCTGTCTGGATTGGGCAATTTATCAATGGTTTGGACAATCAGGTCCGCCATGGAACGTACATAGCCAGGGCTGTTATACCAAGAAGGAATCAGGGTGTAGTTAATCTTCTGCAGGGCCGGATCGTCTTGCCACAGCTTGTCTAGCAGACGAAAGCTAGAGCCGCTAGTACTAATGGAAAATTGAGGGTACAGGGGCAAAATGACCAGATCTTCGATACCATCCTGCTTAATTTGGGCTACGGCCTCCTCAGTAAAGGGATACCAGTAGCGCATACCGATGTAGATTTTGACATCACGCCCCAGATTTTTCAGGTAATCTTTGAGAGCCGCCCCCTGCTCCTCGGTAATCCGTCGCAGAGGTGACCCCCCACCGATCTCCTTATAATTTTCTTGGGACTTGCTGGCACGACTGGTGGAAATCATCCAAGCCAGAGGTTTTTGCAGCCACGGAAAAGGGAGTCGAATAATCTCGGGGTCTGCAAACAGATTGAACAGAAAAGGACGCACGTCCTCTAGCTGCTCAGGACCTCCAAGATTAAGCAATAGGACTCCAGTACGACCCATGACGGCGCTCTCACCTTTTAAACGAAGTTTTAATGATCTTGACTTATCGTAACAACTAACCCCTCCCATAGGCATATTAGATTTGTAGAAATTGAGAATTTTTTTCATTTAGCATGGCTGAGTCCCCCACGGCACATCCTTTAGATAAGCCTCTAACCCAGATCAATCAGCGTCTAAAAGCAGCCCAGTTTGGGCTCAAGATAGAACGGCGCGGCGATCGGCTCAACCTCCGGGGCACTCTACCACCAAGACCTGGCAGTCCTAAACTACGCCCCTACCAGCAGCGGGTGCCGCTCAAGTTACCAGCCACCAGAGCAGGTCTGAAGCAGTGTGAACAGACAGCCAAAATTATTGCAGGCCAGCTATTGCAAGGTATTTTCGATTGGCGTGACTATCTGGGGCCTGTCGCGGGTCTGCGTCTAGCAGGGGCCGATCTCTCCGCTCAAATTGATGCCTTTGAGCATCATTTCTTTGAAACACGCCGGTCTGAATCTTCTAATGCCTCTCTCCAAACCACGTGGGAAAAGGCCTACGTTCCTTACTTACGCAAGCTGCACACCACGGCAGAACACCACCCTAACCTGAGCCTACCCGAGGCTATCTATGCCACGGTGCAAGGCACCAAGGCCAATTCCCGCAGCCGTCAAATCTGCTGCACCGCCCTGGCTGCCCTGGCCGAGTTTCTTAATTTAGATTTACCCACGGACTTAAAATCCTTTTGGGGTAACTACGGCAATAGCCAGACCCAGCTGCGGGAGCTACCCTCCGATGAGCAGATTGTCGAAGTTTATGACAGTCTCAAAAACCCCCGCTGGAAATATGTCTACGGCATGATGGCTACCTATGGCTTGCGCAACCATGAGGTGTTTTATTGCGATGGGCCTCAGAAGCGGCTTCACCAAGGTGCTAGCCACACCTCCCATAGTGAAATCATTGTCCACGAAACCACCAAAACCGGTCGCCACGAAGTGTGGCCCTTCTATCCTGAGTGGGTTGAGCGCTTTGAGCTGGTCAATGGCGAGCTACCCAAGGTAAATACTGACCTCAGTACCACCACGCTTCAGCGTGTGGGTCAGCAGGTAACCACCCAGTTTCGCCGCTATAACGTTCCGTTTTCTCCCTATGATCTGCGCCATGCCTGGGCTGTGCGCACCATATTAATGGGGTTACCCGATGCGGTGGCAGCCAGAATGATGGGCCATTCGGTCCAGGTGCACAATCGTACCTATCATCGCTGGATGACTCACCGGGATCAGCAGACGGCGGTTCAGGCCGCATTGGCAAAAAATGAAATGAAGGCCCCGATGTAGGGGCGCTGCATGCAACGCCCCTACATCGGGAACGGAAATTACATCACCATGCCACCGTCAACATTCATCACCTGCCCGGTGATGTAAGCCGCTGCCGGGTCCGCCGCCAAAAACCGAATTAACCCCGCCACTTCGCTTACCTGACCGTAGCGCCCCAAGGGAATATATTTCAAAATTTCCTCAGTGTTAGGTAGCTCATTGGTCATATCAGTCTCAATAAATCCGGGGGCAACCGCATTCACCGTCACGCTGCGACCTGCCATTTCCTTGGCGACGGTCTTGGTAAAACCAATGACACCGGCTTTAGCCGCGCTGTAATTGGCCTGACCCGGGTTACCCATCAGCCCCGCTACGGACGAGATATTAATGATGCGCCCAGAGCGCTGCTTGAGCATGATCTTAGCCACGGCGCGGGTGCAGAGAAATACACCGGTGAGGTTCAAATCAATCACCGCCTGCCAGTCGGCGGGCTTCATGCGTAGCAGTAGGGTATCGCGGGTAATGCCCGCATTGTTGACCAGCACATCAATGCGGCCAAACTTATCTTTGGTAGCCTTCACCAACGCATCCACCTGATCTTCTTGGGAAACATCGGCCTGGAGGGCAATGGCACTGCCACCAGCCTGGGTAATTTCGGCTACAACTTCATCTGCAGCCGCACTAGAGCGAGCATAGTTCACCACAACGCTAGCCCCTTCTGCAGCCAGGGCGAGGGCCGCTGCCTTACCGATGCCACGGGATGAGCCGGTAATAATGGCGACCTGATCTTGCATTGCTCCAGTCATGGCGAGGGGGAAATGGTTAACGGCTCGATCACTCTATTATTTTTGGGGGTTGGGGATCAATGAGGAAGCCATGGGTGCAAATCAAACCTCCTTACAAATCCTCATCAGAATGCCAAGAATTTGTTAAATACCCGCCATTCTGATGGGGCTCGCTTAGCATAAAGGCTCAACCCATCCTGGACTTTAAGACAATGGCTGTTAAACAACAATTTTCTAGCTTTGAAGATATGCTAGCAGGGGCTGATAAGCCCATTCTGGTAGACTTTTATGCCACCTGGTGTGGCCCCTGTCAGCTAATGGCAAACGTACTGGAGCAGGTAAAGGCAAAACAACAGGATCAGCTACAAATCGTAAAAATTGATACGGATAAGTATCCTGCCTTAGCCTCCCAGTATGAAATCCATGCGCTGCCAACGATGGTGCTGTTTAAAGGGGGTCAGCCAGTGGACCGGATTGAAGGGGCGCTGTCCGCTGATAAGCTGATCGCACGGCTACAGCCAAACCTATAGCTATTGTTGCTGACCCCCAGTGTGGCTTGAGCTGTCGGAGATTGGCCCAGCTCCATCAGCAACGGCTATGATGGAAAGCCTCCAGACCTTGACTGGGGGATTTGTGAGGACCCATCAAACTAGTATGGAAACAGCGTGTGCCATTGCCCTGGGGAGTAATCTGGGGGAGTCAGAGCAAACGATTGAAACCGCATTGGCACGGCTTGAAGGTATAAAAGGGATGCGCCTGGGGGTGCAAGCTGGCAAGTCAGTAAGGGCGCGATCGCAACTCTATAAAACCGCCCCCGTCGGTCCGCCTCAGCCAGACTATATTAATGCCTGCGCCATTTTCCACACCATCCTCAGCCCTGAACAGGTACTGCAAGCGTTATTAGCAACCGAAGCTGGCTTTGGTCGTATCCGTCGTGAACGTTGGGGGCCACGAACGCTGGACCTGGATTTACTGCTTTATGGCGATCGCGTCATGGACACATCCAGCCTGACCCTGCCCCATCCAAGGATGCATGAGCGGGCGTTTGTGCTGGTGCCGCTGGCAGAGATTGCACCAGATTGGCGACATCCAGTTAATCAAAAAACAGTTAAAGAATTACTGAGCCAGGTAAACACGTCTGGGGTTTACCCGCTGGTGGCATAGCTTGGGCTTGTCTCTGGGCCCCCAGGTCTGGCCATGGGGCTGGCTCTGCTCAACCGGTAATAAATTCACTACATAAGGGGACTCCACACCCTATCCGTGGTGTACCCTAATGCCGTTATCCATCCAATCCCTAACCAACCACGCTGTTACTATGCACCCTGGACTAGAACCTCCCCAGCTGCTCAAAAAGTATCTATTCTATGCCGGACGCAAGTTTGACTTTGAAGTCAATCGTCTGCGGCTGCCCAATAAGGTTGAAGGTCAGTGGGAATGCATCCGCCATCCGGGTGGAGCCATGGCCATTCCGGTTACCCCTGACGGGAAGCTCGTGCTCGTACGACAATATCGTTTTGCCGTAAAAGGAAGATTATTAGAATTTCCGGCAGGCACGATTGAGGTGGGGGAAGATGCATTTACAACTATTCAGCGAGAGATTGAAGAAGAGACTGGCTACAGTGCCAAAGAGTGGAAAAACCTGGGCAAGTTTCCGTTAGCCCCCGGATACTCTGACGAGTATATTTTTGCGTTTTTAGCCAGTGCGCTAGAGCATCTGGAAACACCACCCGAGCAAGACGACGATGAGGACATCGACGTTGTTTTAATGACCCCAGAAGACTTTGAGAAAGCGGTAATCGATGGAGATGGTGTGGATGCAAAATCCATTGCCGGATACTTTTTAGCCAAACCATTTTTGAATAAGGGTTAGTCTCACTCACACGCTGGAGAACTTTCAGCGTCTACAGCAAACTCAACATCAACAGCGGCCTGTTGTAGGTATTGACACATGCGTAACCGACGATAAATTGGCTGCCATGTCCACAATAAATTCACTAGCGCTTCCCAAAGCGTCAGCCAGCCAAAGACCGTAATCCCCTGACCGATTAAATGTAGAGAAATGCCAGCATCTTCTGGAAAGGAAAGGGCATCTACGGGAATAGCAAGAGCCAGGGCGGTAAGACCTAACAGCGCCAGCAGTAGCGAATCGCGAATGAGACGCTTAAGATTCTCTCGTTTGACGGTTTCTAGATAGGTAAAGTGTTCAGGAATCAGGTTTTGAAAATCTGTTTTAAGCTGTTCTGGCGGTAGGGTGGCAATGCTGGCAACTCGCGATGGACTGTTGAGGGCAATCTTGAGCCGCAGCGGATTTTGGTCAACTTCGGCAACACGTCGGAACAGGTACTCCACCAGGTCAATGTTGAGATTTCGGGAGAGGGGTTTGGAGCCATCGTGCGATCGCAAACATTCAAACGGTGCCAGTAGGTCCTCCCCAGCATCCAAATGCAGCGGAATAATCACCTCCCCCTCCGTCTGTCGATAACGAGTTGTCAGCCGATCGCCCAGGGGAACCCGTTGTCGAAATGGAAAAAACAGAGCAACTCGTTCCATAGCAGCCGTGTAACCTAAGCGACGATAGCCAGTGTAGGCTATTCGTGTCTTTATAAGCCACACAGAATGACTACTGCTGACCATAAATTAACGCTGTGGAATGGGTCTAAATTCTTCGCATCGGCTTCATTTTGAGGGCAATCAAACTAACAACAGGAACATCTATGAAATACGGAATCATTGCTACAGACTATGATGGCACCCTGGCCACCGACGGTGTCGTTACCGATGCCACCATTACTGCCATGGAACGCTACCGCAACGCCGGGGGCAAATTACTCATGGTCACCGGGCGAGAACTTACCGATTTGCAAAAAGCCTGTCCCCGGTTAGACCTATTTACAGGCGTGGTCGTTGAAAACGGGGCCGTTTTTTATCGACCTAGCACCAATGCCATCAAGGTGCTGGCTCAGCCGTTTCCACCAGCGTTTATGGCCAGACTACGGGCCCAGAACGTCAAGCAGCTACACCAGGGACAGGTGATTGTTACCACATGGCAACCCCACGGAGAAACAGTTCAAGCCACCATTGAGGAACTAGGTCTAGACGCCCAGGTCATACTAAATAAGCGAGCGGTGATGGTTTTACCCACGGGGATCAACAAAGCCAGTGGCCTAGCCGCCGCATTAAAAATGTTAGATCTAGAGACCGTTAAGGTGGCAGGCATCGGCGATGCGGAAAATGATGTGGACCTGTTGCAACGTGCAGACGTGGGTATTGCAGTAGCCAATGCCTTGCCTGGCTTAAAAGCCATTGCCGATAAAGTAACCACACAGTCCCGGGGTGCGGGTGTCCAAGAATTAATTGAGTTTATTTTGAGTGATTTGCTCTAACCGCCATCAAATAACCAAAGCAAAACCACTGCGCCTACTGAAAAAGGCTCCCTAGCGACTACTAGGACAAGACGCTTTAACAGCGCTCCAACAAGGACACAGTAAACCCATAAAAAATCTCTTTTTCTAATTAGACAACTAGAAAAAGAGATCTGCAAGTAAGAGATACTTCGTCGCTACTAATTGAGGTATGACAACTGCCTTGATGCATTAGGACGGTTGCGCGTCCCATTGGCGTTTAACGCTTTCAGGGACAATAAATTGCCTTAACCAATGCGGCCAACGCCATAACACGCTAGACGTCTTGGTTATACTTCACACCACGATAGGTGAGCTGTACCCGCTGGTGGGGATGACTGGGGGTTTTAAATGCCTTGCGTCTGAGGGGAGCACCACGATAGGTGCCAATTTTTTCAGTATCAGTAACTTGAACGTTTTCGAAATGCGCTTCGTAGTTAGCGCCAAGAAATGAAAGTTTCATCTCGGTTCCTCCAAGTGTGTAGATGCGCTGACAGAAACCCAGGGCAACGGAGATAATTGCTAAAGTTTCCTGTCGAAAACATCGAAACTGTGTAATTGACTACAGTTTATATTTTACACGGGTGCATTGAGAGCAAGTTAGCAAAGCTTAAAGTGTAATTTAAGCTTTGCTTAATTATTTGATCACTATTGAGTCACGTGAGTCTCTGTGTCCTAAGGGCTTAATCTTCTTAGACCATAGGGTATTCAATCTGATGATGATGAATAATTGCACAGGTTCTTTGTCAGCGCCTAGTCAGTGGCAGTCGCAAGCCCCAGACTATCGAGGATAAAGGCATATTCAAAGGCAGTTTCTTCAAGCCAGCCATAACGTCCAGACGCCCCACCATGGCCTGCATCCATATTAGTTTTGAGCAGTAGCCGGTTCTGGTCAGTTTTGAGTTCTCGCAGTTTTGCCGTCCACTTGGCAGGCTCCCAGTACGATACTCGCGGGTCGTTTAGCCCTCCAGTAATCAACAAATCTGGATAGTCTTGGGCAGCAACATTGTCATAGGGTGAGTAGGACTTCATGTAGTCGTAGAAGTCTTTTTCATTGGGGTTACCCCACTCATCCCATTCCATCACCGACAGGGGAAGGCTAGGGTCCAAAATAGTTGTCAGGACGTCAACAAAAGGGACGGCGGCCAGGGCTACTTTGAATAACTCAGGCCGCATGTTTAGCACAGCCCCCATCAGCAATCCGCCTGCACTACCGCCATAGATCGCCAGTTTGTCAGCGCTGGTCCATTGGTTTTTGATCAGATACTCAGCACAGGCAATAAAGTCAGTGAATGTATTCTTTTTGTGGAGAAACTTGCCGTCTTCATACCAGGGGCGTCCCATTTCTCCACCGCCGCGAATGTGGGCAATGGCGTAGACCATGCCTCGATCTAACAGCGATAGGCGAATTGAGGAGAACGAAGCGGCTGACGGATATCCATAGGAGCCATAGGCGTAGAGCAGCAGAGGATTTTTGCCGCTTCGCTCCAGCCCTTTTTTGTACACCAGCGAAATCGGTACCTGGGTCCCGTCTGGGGCGGTCGCCATCAGCCATTCGCTCTCGTACTGAGTGCGATCATAACCGCCCAGCACAGGCGTCTCTTTTTTTAGCTCACGCTCATGGGTATCCATGTCATAGTCGAACACCGACGCTGGCGTGATCAAGGATGTATAGCTAAATCGGAGAATTTTGTTGTCAAACTCGGGCATGGCCCCAGCCCACACTGAATAGGTGGGTTCTGGAAACTCTAAAACCGTTTCTTTAGCTGTGGAGAGTTTCTGAATGCGAATAGTGGGGAGCCCCCCCTGGCGCTCATAGATAACCAGGTGATCGCTAAAGACACTAATACCGTTGAGCTGCACATCGGGTCGATGGGGAATAACGGTTTTCCAATTCTCTTTTGCTAGCGCCTTTACTGGTGTCACCATTAGCTTAGAGTTGATGGCGTCTTCGTTGGTGACAATATAAAACCGCTCAGCGTCTTGGTCATTACCAGGATGATGGGAAATGGAATACTCCACGCCGTGCTGCCGGGGACACACAACTTGAAAATCTCCGTCTGGATGGTTGGCATCAAGAATATGAACTTCGGAGGTGACTTTACTATCAACTGAGATCATCACATAGGCGTCGCTACGGGTACCCCCCAATGAGAGATAAAAGGCCTCATCGGTTTCTTCGTAGATGAGCTGATCTGTCTCGGGGGCGTCTCCTAGACGATGTTTCCAGACCTGATACGGGCGATGGGCATCATCTAGACGGGTATAAAACACGGTGCGGTTGTCGTTGGCCCAGATCACTTCACTAATGTTTTCAATCTCTTCTGGGTAGAGCTTTTTAGTAGCAAGATCTTTAAATAGCAACGTGCAGCGCTCTGAGCCATCGGTATCGATGGCATAGGCTAACAGCTGATGGTTGGGGCTGGTTTCATAGTCACCCAGGGCAAAAAACTCATGGCCTTTAGCCAGTTCGTTTTCATCGAGCAACGTCTCTTCCGAGGCTTCTAAACTGCCCTGTTTACGACATAGGATGCGGTAGGCTTTACCTTCTTCGGTGCGGCTGTAGTAGAAGTAATTTCCGTCTTTGGTGGGTACAGATAGGTCGGTTTCTTGGATGCGGCCCAGCATTTCGTCGTACAGGGTTTTCTGAAAATCCTTGGTATGGGCCGTCTGGGCCTGGGCATAGTCGTTTTCGGCCTTGAGGTAGTCCAGGGTATCATTGGAGTTGCGATCGCGCAGCCAATAATAGTCATCAATCCGACTATCCCCATGTTTCTCAAGGGTTTTCGGCTGTTTCTTAGCGACGGGTGCTCCAGACTGACTCAAAACCATTAATTCCTTAGGGTATCGTTTTTCTGCCGTTGCTAATCCCAGGGATCAGCAACGCCAACATTTATACTAATCAAACCCTGCCCATCACTCTCAGATTTCATGGCTGATCTCATTCTATTTTGGCATCGTCGCGACCTCCGCATCAGCGACAATCTTGGCCTAGCGGCCGCTCGAGAACGGAGTTCTAAGGTCGTGGGTGTATTTTGCCTGGACCCAAACATTCTGGACGCTGATGATGTTGCCCCAGCCAGGGTGACGTACATGGTAGGGTGCCTTGCCGAGCTCAAGGATAGTTACCAGCAAGCCGGTAGCGAGCTGCTTATTCTTAAGGGTAAACCAGCGGTACAACTCCCCAACCTAGCTGATGCCTTGGGGGCCAATGCCATTTACTGGAACCGCGATGTGGAACCCTACTCTCGGCAGCGCGACAATGCCGTGGCAGACGCCCTTAAAGAGAAGGGAATTGAAATGCGTACCAAAACCTGGGATCAGCTGCTCCAGGCTCCAGGCAGTGTGCTCACCGGGTCTGGTACTCCCTACACGGTTTACGGCCCCTTCTGGCGTAACTGGTACAAGCAGGTCAAGCTGGAACCCGTCTCGACGCTGTCTGATTTGGTCGGTCTGAGTCCGACTGAAAAATCTAAGGCTAACGATGCCGGTGTTATGGAGTTACCAACGGCAAAAGATCTGGGATTTGACTGGGACCAACCGCTACCCATAGAGCCTGGCGAAACCGCTGCTAAAGAGTTACTGACCGAGTTTTGCCGAGACGACCGCGCCATCGCTGAATACGATGAACAACGCAACTTTCCATTTGTAGCTGGGACGTCTCGGCTCAGCGCCGCCCTTAAATTTGGCGCGATTGGTATTCGAACTGTGTGGGCGGCAGCCGACGCGGCCTATGGTCGATGTCGCAGTGACGAAACCCACGACAACGTCAAAACCTGGATGCAGGAGCTAGCCTGGCGGGAGTTTTATCAGCACGTTATGTATTTTTTCCCAGAGCTGGCCGACGGTCCCTATCGCGAGGCTTGGAAAGCGTTTCCCTGGGATAATAACGACGCTAAGTTTGCCGCCTGGTGCGAGGGCCGCACAGGCTACCCGATTGTTGATGCCGCCATGCGTCAGCTCAACGAAACCGGGTGGATGCACAATCGCTGCCGGATGATTGTGGCCAGTTTTCTCACTAAGGACCTGATTATTGACTGGCGCTGGGGTGAAAAGTACTTTATGCAAACGTTGGTGGATGGTGACCTCAGTGCCAATAACGGCGGCTGGCAGTGGAGCGCCTCCAGCGGTATGGACCCCAAGCCCTTACGGATTTTTAACCCCGCCAGTCAGGCAAAAAAGTTTGATGCTGAGGGGGAATATATTCGCCAATGGGTACCCGAAATTCGCCATGTGGATACGGGCGCACTCATTAGTGGAAAACTCTCTCCCTTGGATTTAGAGGGGACAGGCTATAGTCCTCCCATTGTGGATCATAAAAAACAACAGGCTCTCTTCAAAGAACTCTATAGGGAACAAAAAGCTAAGCTCGGATAATACGGACAGCAGATGCTATGCCAATCTTCCCTACAGGCAATTATGATACACCTGGCTTCTAAGTAATCCTTGAGGCGTAGAACAGGATTATTTACGGTTTATACGGAACAGATTGAGCCGCATCTGACACTTTTCTAAGCTGCTATCCGGATTTTCACCGGATCAGCTTGATTAAATCTTTATAACAAGGTTTTTCTATTTCTAAAATCGGGCAAATTGGACTGTAGGTCGTCATTAATTGCAACGGCGACTGGCATGATGGAAACGCACTTAGCAAGGAATGAAGCGACATGACTAATTCAGGTGGAGTTGATGGGGCCGACAAGAAAATTGTGGCTGGAATCTTAGGTATCTTGCTGGGGGCCTTGGGTATCCATAAGTTTTATTTGGGCTACACCCAAGAAGGCATCATTATGTTGCTCGTATGCCTCATTGGTGGGACTGTCACCTGCGGTGTTGGTGCCGGTGTCGTCGGTGTCATTGGCCTGGTTGAAGGAATTTTATATCTGACCAAGTCGGATGAAGAGTTTGTCAGCACCTACATCACCAACAAGAAGCCCTGGTTCTAGGGTAGACCCAAAAATGGGACTGTCAAAATCGTCGATTTATTTGCGCTTAGGAATTTTAGGGGCGTTGTGTACGCCCCTAATGATTGTGGTGCTCCACGGGCTGGGGTACGAGGTTAAGCTGTGGGGGTGCCCGCTGAAAGCACTGGTGGGTATCCCTTGCCCAACCTGGGGGATGACGCGGGCTGTGGTTGCGATCGCACACCAGCAATGGTCAACGGCCATGCACTACCACCTACTCTCGCCCCTGGTCATCCTGTTCTGGGCCATCGCCATGATCCAGGTCAGTTTAGAGGCATTCACTCAGCGCGCCTGGAGTCGATGGTGGCAGCGCCGTAGCCTATGGCTAAGCGGGCTCACACTCATGTTTGGGTACCACAGCATTCGACTCTATGGTCTGTGGCACTCCGGCATACTAGCCACAAACATACAACAGTCTTTTCTCAGCAACCTAATTTAACACCAACCGCCATGCGCAACCGCAGACTCCCCCTCAAAGCCGGACTGGCCCTAGCCGGGTTAACCTACTGTCAAATCTTCGCCCATATGGAGGTCAACCCGTTTCTCAAAAACTATCTAATTTTGGTACCCATTCAGCTGGGCGTGCTGATGTACTTTGGCTACGCCTACTGGAGTGGTAAATATAAGCAACCATAGTCGGCAGCCCCATAAAACATTGCGGATGGTTTCACCGGTGGTGGTAGTGATTGTGTATGCCCTAAACTACTGATGACATGAAGCCCCTGAGCCCAGACGGTGATACTTCCATGGGAGAACCCCGCCTCAAGTTATCCGATAATTTAACTGAGTTCCCCCTAGAGATCCTAGAGCTGGCGGATTCACTAGAGATTTTAGACCTATCCAATAATCAGCTCAGCACCCTACCCAAAGACTTTGCCCAGTTAAAAAAGCTCAGAATTGCATTCTTCAACAATAACCAGTTTGAAGAATTTCCAGAGGTATTGGCCGCTTGTCCTAACCTCTCCATGGTTAGCTTTAAAAACAACACCATTAAGACCATCAGTGAAGCAGCGCTGTCTCCCCATATTCGTTGGTTAATTCTCACCAACAACCAGCTGACAACACTACCAAAAGCCATTGGCAACCTGACCAAATTGCAGAAATTTATGCTGGCGGGTAACCAGCTTCAGACCCTGCCCAATGAGCTCGCAAATTGCCAAAATTTAGAACTTATACGCTTAGCCGCCAATCAGCTAAAAATGCTGCCACCAGGGCTGTTAAAGCTACCCCGGTTAACCTGGCTAGCCTATGCAGGTAATCCTTTTTGCCAAACTACAGATGGGCCAAGCACTGGGAACGCATCCCTTGCTGCGATTGATCCAGCGGCCTTGCAACTAGGTGAAATTCTGGGACAGGGCGCATCGGGTGTCATTTATAAAGGGCGGTGGAACCCTAACGCAGCCACTGAAAGCCCCCAGCAGGTAGCTGTAAAACTCTTCAAAGGGGAAATCACCAGCGATGGTTTACCATTGGATGAGATGCAGGCCTGCATCGCAGCAGGAGCCCATCCCAATCTAGTCAAGGTAGTCGGTAAATTAAGCCAACCCATCCAGGGCAAAGCGGGCCTTGTTTTTTCCTTTATCACCCCTGAGTATGGCAACCTCGGCGGGCCTCCCAGCTTAGACTCTTGCACCCGAGACACCTACAGTAACGACACTACATTTACACTGCCAGTAATCTTAACGATTGCCCAGGGGATAGCATCTGTTGTTGCCCACCTTCACACCCGGGGGATTATGCACGGTGATCTTTACGCCCACAACATTTTAGTCAACAAGCAGGGCGAAAGTATCCTGGGTGATTTTGGAGCGGCGTCTTTTTATAACTTAGATGATGAGGTCACTGGAGCGGCATTACAAAGACTCGAATCTAGAGCTTTCGGCTGTCTGTTAGAGGATCTCCTAGACCGCCACATCTCTGACAGCATTTCTGGCAACACAGAAACCGAACTAAACGCCCTGGAACATCTCCGTCAGCTACAACAGCGTTGTCTATCCCCAGTGCCCGGCCATAGGCCTCTCTTCAGTACGATATGCCAACATCTGACAGAGGTATCAACGCTTGTTTGAAGCTGCCCCCTTCCGCGTGCATCGTTCTACGGTCAATCCCTGTCCGATTGTTGCCAGCATTCCCCACAGTGGGATGGTTGTTCCCGCTGAGATGCTCAGAGCGCTTAATGTCAGCTATCAAAACTTTCTTCCCCATCAAGACTGGCACCTCGATAAGCTCTATGACGGGTTGCCTGATCTGGGCGTTACCGTGTTAGAAGCCGTGTATAGCCGTTATGTTGTTGATCTCAACCGAGCAGCCAAACCTCCCTTCATAGGAAATTTCTGGCAGGCCGCCGTGCCGCGACAAACAGCCTATGGTAAACCGCTGTATCGCATACCTCCAGCCAGTCAGCACATTCAAAATCGGATTGATCGGGTTTACCGCCCTTATCATCAAAGGTTAGAACATCTGCTCCAGGAGACATTAGACCAGTTTGGCCATGTTTACCTGTTAGATCTCCACAGTTTTGCAGGACCTATTCAAGACCAGGTGTGTTTGGGAAATGGCAATGGTAAAACCTGTTCTGAATTTTTGCTCGCCGCTGTGGACTCGGCTTTTTCGTCTCAGGGATATCAGGTGGCGCACAATCATGTGTTCAATGGTGGCTACATTACTCGCCATTATGGTGAAATGCCTGGGGTTGAATCATTACAGATTGAACTGCGGTATCACAATTATCTAAATCTAGAACAGCTTGAACAAGAACAGATTCCAGATTGGAATATCCCCGAGTTTTACCAAGCAAAACAAAAAATTCAGGCAGGCTTCAAGCAGCTTACGAAAACCCTTCTAGAGGATATCTCATAGGTTGAGTTGAGCCCATCGTGGGCTTTGCCTTCTCGAAAAGTAACCCAACATTGCCAATTGTGATCAGGCAATGTTGGGTTACTAATGTTGGGTTACTACAGGTGTCGCAGAATAAGAGAACTACAAATATGGACTAATCCAACCTACGCTTCTTATCCAACTCAGGCATTACACCAGATCAAAAACCACAACCACATCGTTATAGTCAGCATCGCCCAGACCAGCCAAATCTTCAAACCCAAAGGTATTGGACCCTAGCTGTCGAACATGGTCGTCACCATTAGAATTTTGTCCAGCATGGCTAAAGTACACCTCACTGGCAGCAGGATCAGAACCATCTGCGATCAGGAACAGACCTAGGAAACCACCCCCTTCGATGGATGCAGAGAAGCTAGTTACCTGATTGTTTTCACCCGTCAGGCTTACATCCAATCGGTTGGCTAACGCGGCCTCTTCGTAACCGGCATCACCAGGGAGTAGAGTATTACCCGTTAGCGCATCTACGATACCGCCATCAGCAGAGTCAGTGGTGTACAGGCCCACTGTGTTGTTAAAGGCAGCTTCTCTAAATACCGAGAATTCCACAGCCAACGTGCCCGGCTGGCCACTGAGGTCAATGGCGGCCGCATCATTGATCAACAAGTTAGTGGTTGCTGTTTCATCGGCGGCCGTAGCTACAACCTGATTACCATCGCCAAAGTCTAATATCAGCGCGCCGTTGGCATCAGTTGATGGTGTGGCAATAGTCGAAACACCATTAACAACCAGCTCAAACTGCAAAAAGCTGCCCACGGTAATCTCGGTGCTGTTAATGGTTAGCGCTGGGGTATAGCCACCACCAAGTTCACCGCTTTCTAGCAATACAACGCTGCTAATCTGTGTGCGATTTCCCCCAGCAGCATCAGTTGTAAAGACCAGCAGCTCGCTGACGCTTTCAATCGTTAGCTGATCCAATTGCAAACTAATGGTGTCAGCATTAGTCAGACTGGTAACCTCTACCACCTGTTCTATAACAAACGAGGTAAAGACACCTGTTGCAGGGCCATCAGTCTCCAACACGTCATCAGGACGAAACGCCAGATTCTGTAACCGCTCATCCGATTCACGACCGGTATCAGCTTCGTCAAATGCAGTGGTGAGGAAGTTATCAAACAAATACTCAGCTAGGGCGTCTTGCTCAGTACCGTCCGGTGCAAAGGTGGCATCACCGGTGCGAGGAGCTGCATCATCTTGGTCTAGGTCTTGGAAGTTACTGCCAAAGTCCTGAAACGGAAAGCCATCACCACCACCAGCTAAAAAGCCCAGGGTCACGATACGAATAGTTTCCTCAGGGTCACCAGCAAGTTCACCACCTTCTACTAACACATCGATAATATTGCCATTCTCATCCTTGATGGCTGCCGACTGAATACGGTCATCGGCCGGTAGTGTCAGGTCAAAGCTAAACTCGATACCGCTAACCTGGGGGAAACGCCCTTGGGTATTGGAATCATCTAAACTGCTGGCCGCAATACTGTGTTCTAGAACAGCGACTAACCCGGCACGGGTAATGTCTAGGACAGTCAGACCGTTGTTAAAGCGTAGGCTGTTGGCAATGTCGGTTTGTGAAATACCGCCCTCAGGTTTTACCCCAGGGATTTCCTCATTAGGGAGCAATTCGGGCTCACCCGTACCACCGGCTGGCACGATTTCTCGACCGATATCATCACGAATACCACCACCATTTTTAATCGATACCAGAATCGTGTCGTCACCTGTGATTTCACGGGCAATGGCCAGGTTTGCATCGGCGGTCAGGTTACCCAGGTTAGTCTCTTCGGTACGCACACTGCCGCGAACACCGTTTAGGTAAACATTACTAACACCAAATACGTTGCTTTCCTGAGCCTCGATGACCGTGCGTAGATCATCCACAATTGCCTGAATCTCAGGGTCGACTAACCCCTCTGCATTTAGGTCAGCCACACCCTGGGCATCGGTGGCATAGGCCCCGCTAACGGCGGCATCGTAACTGGTTGGGTCGATAATGCCGTTCTCATCAAAATCTACCACCAGGCGACCGACATACTTGTAGTTGCCGTCGGTATTGACCACGGCAACGGGGTTACCATCGGCATCGTTAATAAATGTGGGGTATTCACCCTGGTTGCTATCACCGGCGCGAGGACGGTCGTTGCTATCAAACAGACGCGTATTGGAACCACCCGCAACAATGATGTCTACATTCCGCAACCGTGCTGCTAGGGCTTCCTCAATGGCGATTTGCTGCATGTGAGCCAGCACCACCACCTTATTTACACTGGTGTTTGCCGCCAAGAGAGCATCCACATCAGCCTGGATTTCAGCTGCCAGGGCATCTAGCTGGGCGGGGGTGGGGTCGCCATCAAAGGGTACAGGGGAGATGGTGACATCATCGGGGCTAGAAATCCGGTCAATTGTAGGGGTGGTGGCACCGACAACACCAATGAGTTCGCCGTTTACATCAATGACCGTGCTGGCAGCCAGGCTGTTGGTCTGGGGCGCAGCGGCATCATTGACAACAAAAGGAGCCAGGTTTGCATCGGTACTAAAATCTAGGTTGGCACTGAGGTATGGGAACTGTGCTCCAACAAATGACTCATCTTCCGGTGTGGTGGGGTCATCTGTCGCGCCACCAATCAGGTCAGCCAGCAGCCCTGTGCCCAGGTCAAACTCGTGGTTACCCAGGGCAATGGCCTGGAAACCCAGCTCGTTTTGAATCAGAATGTCAGCTCGACCCGCTCCTCCTAAGGTTTGCTCGGAGGCACTAAAGAATAGACCAGGAATGATGGCATCTCCGGAAGAGAGCACCAACGTGTTGTCGGGCTGACCATCGTTGCCAAGATCTTGATTTCTGAGGGCGTTAAGTACGGCTGAAAAACGGGGAGCATCGTCTAAAGCTGGAATACCTGCTTCTTGATCGGCAGCATGGAGCAGTTCCAGGGTAAACTCGGGCATTTTCTAAGAACCTTCAGGTAACGTGGGCTGGGGTAAATTAAGCGTCTGCTAGATTCCAAAGGATTGGGCTGTATTAAGTAAGCCAATCAGGAACTCCCGATATCTCGGTATAAATTGCAATCGGGAAGTACCGTAAATCCGTATATTTTTTGCACTAAGAGGCTATCACCAACAACCTTCATCACCGTGTCAGCTAAAAGACAAAGAAATTGTCAAGGATTATGCTTAGCAGAGCAAGTTGCTGTGAAGAGGATTATGCCAGCCAATAGTTAGACACCCTATAGGTCGAGGTTTCCATGGGGTTTGCCAGCTCATTTCGCTCCATTACACTATTACTAGAGCTTTAGCGCTTCATTGCCAGCATCAGTCCATCGGCAATGGGGACCAGGCTTATTGACACGCGCTCATCTCTATGAATTTTTTCATTTAGTGCATGGATGCGTTTAGTGCGATTGTCGTGATTCTCTTTTGGCTCACCGACCCGTCCCGACCAGAGAACATTGTCTAGCGCAATTAATCCCCCTGGACGCACCAGCCGTAGTGCCCGCTCATAGTAATTGTCATAGTTGCTTTTATCCGCATCGATAAATGCAAAATCAAAACTATTGCTATGGCCTTCATCAATCAGCTGCTCTAAGCTCTCTAGAGCCGGGGCAATTCGCAAGTCCACCTTATGGGCTACACCAGCCTTTTGCCAGTATTTACGGGCCATCGTCGTATACTCATCGCTGATGTCACAGGCAATTAGCTGGCCATCGTCGGGCAGTGCCATGGCCACAATCAACGAACTATAGCCGGTAAATACACCCACCTCCAGAGCCTTTTTCACCCCCAACAGCTGCACTAGCAATCCCATAAACTGCCCTTGCTCTGGGGCAATCTGCATCACAGCTCGAGGATGCTGAGCATTCTCTTCTCGTAATTCTTTTAAAATCTCTCTATCGCGCACACCGACAGAGAGTAGATAGCTATGGAGAGTTTCTGTGAGACTGAGAAATTTAGTAGACATGGGGGGAGAGTTTTGCGTTCTTGGTTGTGCGTTGCTAGAGTTCGTGACATCTATCAACACTCCAGAAATTTTAAGACCCAGGCCTCAAAATTCAACAGCCAAAGCTTAAAACTCAATCCCAACCCTCGACTACTCCCCCATAACATCAGCTGAGTTAAACAGTTTGCTAACCTAGGGTGAACAAACACAAGTGAGGCGTATCCTCATGGATATAACCCAAGTCGTGCAAGTCTCTGCCCGTGTAGGGTGGATCATTGATATTAGCCAGCAGAACAATGGCTATCGCTGCTGGGTGATCAACCGTGAGCTAGACGTGCTGAGCGATGGGCATCTATATACCACCAGCAGCGCCGCTTTGGCTGCAGGACGCCTGTTTGTGGAGAGGAGCTAAGCATTGTGCAGCTTTTACGACTGACACAATACCCGACGCATGGTCTTCATGTTGCCAGGTAGGTCAATGCGCATGGCCTGTTCCAGCAAAAACTTAGGTGCCGGAATCATAGGGGTGGCTTTGACGGAATAGGTGATTAGGGTCCCTTCGCCAAAATCTTCGAGCACAAGGTCGGCGGCAAAGTCGGCAAAGGTGCCACGTTCGAGACGGAACTGAATGCTCTGGTGCAGGTGTTCCACCACGTGGAGGTAAATTTCTACCTGGGCGGTAAACAGGATAAAGGCTTTGCGTGCAGCCTGATACAGCTTGCGAGTGATGCGCTTGGACTGCTGTCTGACTTGATGCTTGACGGAAGCTTCGATCTCGCGGCTTTGGGTGATGTCGGGAAAGTAATGGACCCAGCGGCTGTAATCGGTAAGCTGTTCCCAGAGTTGCGATCGCACCAACGGTACATACATTTGAGCAGTAACAGCAGCTCCTTTACCGGTGTGGTTATCGGTAGCTATTAGAACGTCGCCGCGCAGCAATGCAGTCTGTCGTGTTGTCGAAACCATAGGATATATAAGGAAAAACTCTAAAGGTATTTAATAAATCACTGGCTAATCTACACCCCCTGACGCAATGGGTCGGCATTAAGTGTGCCGATTTCTACTGATTCGTTGCCATTATTAACCAGACGACATAAGACTAGTGTCAAGCAGACACATTATTGCGTAAAACCTTAGTAAACCTTGTTGTTCCCCTGGGAATATATACCCAAGCTTGACCGATGGCTAATCGTTTTCGTTTGCGTCCAATTACCCAACTTTTACTGGCTACCATGGCCATGACCGCCATTGTTTGGATTCTGCGCGGTACCAGCCTACTTTCGTTTTTGCCAGGGATCATCATTTGGTTACTGCTGTTCGCCTGTTTTGCGATCGCACTATTTAGCAGTTTGCAATCGACCCGATAGGAAAGGTGCAAACACCCCGTTCCGCTATGCCGACTCAGCCCAAATTTAAATCTTTTCCCAACTAAATATTAAGTTCTTCTTAAATTTGATCTGCTAAGTTGCCCGCAGATGTGAGGCAATCAGCAATGGAACTACTGACTATACTGGGCATATCCCTGCTGCTACTGCTGCTAGGGGACTTTATCGCTACATTTGTCTACCACGTACCTGAGCACGTCTTTGGTCGCTACCACAGCATTGTGCACCACAGTCCCAATCGCAGTTTCGTGAGCTATGCCGTGCGCAAGCACTGCCCCCAGGCCTTACTTCCAGGTTTTCTAGGCGCACTGCCCTACCTAATCTGGGTGCCGTTTCTATGGTTGCTGTCCCCCCTGGGCACCGTCATCGGTTTGCTGCTAGCTGAACTTCATGTTATCTGGCGGCATCAGTTTGCCCCCGACTACCACACCCCAAAGCTCATCAAAATTCTCTGCCGCTGGTTTTGCATTACCACTCCTGAGCGTCATCGACTGCACCACCGCAATGCCAATCTCGCGTTTGGTGATGTCTTTACCTTCTATGGCAAACCGGCCCAGTACTGGCTCACCTTCCTACGCCAGCTCAAACGTCAGTGGGTTTAAGACCATCCCAAAACCCTCACAATATTTGGAGCGCGGCCAGCCTGGTTTTATCAAACACATGGCAGCCGCAGACGTCCTGTTAATCTTTAAAGGATAAATCGGCTCACCGGCGCAAGGAGTATCATGGCCATCCAAACGGTTTCGACAACACCTTTTTCAGATCAAAAACCGGGCACGTCTGGGTTGCGTAAACAGGTTGCTGTTTTTCAGAAACCTAACTATTTAGAAAATTTTGTTCAGTCTATTTTTGATAGCCTAGACGGCTATCAAGGCCAAACCCTAGTGGTTGGTGGAGACGGTCGTTTTTACAATCGCCAAGCGATTCAGATCATTCTAAAAATGGCGGCAGCCAATGGCTTTGGCAAAGCCCTAGTGGGTCAGGGGGGAATTTTCTCCACCCCAGCCGTGTCATGCATCATCCGAAAATATGAAGCCTTTGGTGGCATCGTTCTATCCGCTAGCCACAACCCCGGTGGTCCCGATGGCGACTTTGGCATCAAGTACAACATCGGCAACGGCGGTCCGGCCCCAGAAAAGGTGACCAGCGCCATTTTTGAGCGCAGCAAAGTTATTGATGAATACAAACTTTTAGACGTTGAAGACGTCAACCTGGACCGGGTGGGTACCACCTCCCTCGGCAATATGACCGTCGAGGTACTAGACGCGGTCAATGACTACGCCGCCCTGATGGAAACCCTGTTTGACTTTGAGCAAATCCGTCAGCTGCTCACCTCCGGCAGTTTTAACATGTGTATGGATTCACTCCATGCGGTGACGGGTCCCTATGCCAGGGCTATTTTTGAAGGCCTCCTAGGGGCACCCCAGGGCACAGTGCAAAATGGTGAACCCCTAGAAGACTTTGGTGGTGGTCACCCTGACCCCAACTTGGTCTATGCCCATGACCTGGTAGAGGTCATGTTTGGAGCCAATGCCCCTAGCTTTGGTGCGGCCTCCGATGGCGATGGCGATCGCAACATGATTTTGGGTAACAACTTTTTTGTCACCCCCAGTGACAGTCTGGCTGTGTTAGCCGCTAACGCTACCCTGGTTCCCGGCTACCGCAGCGGCATTACCGGTGTGGCTCGCTCAATGCCCACCAGCCAAGCGGTGGACCGCGTTGCCGAAAAGATGGGCATCGACTGCTACGAAACCCCCACCGGTTGGAAATTCTTTGGTAACCTGCTGGATGCTGACAAGGCCACCCTCTGCGGTGAAGAAAGCTTTGGCACCGGCTCCAATCACGTCCGGGAAAAAGACGGCCTGTGGGCGGTGCTATTTTGGCTTAATATCCTGGCGGTAAAGGGGCAGTCGGTTGAGGCCATTGTTAAAGAGCACTGGGCCACCTACGGTCGTAACTACTACAGCCGCCATGACTTTGAGGGCGTTGATAAAGCTGTTGCCAATGAACTGATGGACGGGTTGCGATCTCAGCTCCCCACCCTCAAAGGCCAACAGCTCGGCAGCTACACCGTCTCCTATGCCGACGACTTTAGCTACACCGACCCCATCGACCACAGCGTCAGTCAAAAGCAAGGCATCCGCATCGGCTTTACCGACGGCTCTCGCATCGTCTTTCGCCTATCCGGCACTGGTACCAAAGGAGCCACCCTGCGACTCTATGTCGAAAGCTACGAGCCCGATGCTGCCAAGCACGACATCGACACCCAAACCGCCCTGGCTCCACTGATTCAGCTTGCTGATCAAGTCGCCAAAATTAAGGAATTAACTGGGTTTGACAAGCCCACAGTAATTACCTAAGCCAAGGTTTGAGCGGATAACCTTTCCCCTCCCGGGAGGGGCTACGGGGTGGGTTTCGACCGTTAGTTAGCACGGTCAAAACCCACCCCGTGTTTCAGACACCCCTGCCCAGATGGGACAAAAATCCTGGCGTTGCTGCTCCCCGGTATGACTTTATCTGGTAAATATCGGCATATCTCACAGAGCGGGGCATCCCTTAAATCAGCAACGGCAACATTCCAAATTACTGCCCAGGCACAGCCACGCTACTTTTTACCTGCTGTTTATCAGCACTTTTGCCATACTTCTCGGCCACAGCGGTCACTTCAGCCACCCGCTCTGCGTTGGTTACCTCTTCAGCTGTGCTTGCCCTGGTCCTGGCCTCTTCCTTTGCCTTGAGACCATTTTTGACCCGACTCAAAAAAGACGTGGTAAAGCCCACCCCCAAATAGACTGTGCTCAAGAGAACCCAGCCTTCGATGACGTAGGTCATCATGTGATTTAAGCTTTCAACAGTCATGATGCGCTCCCGTCAGCAAAAACAGCGTTGTGCAGAAGGACAGGCCTCCTTAGAGCATCCTGAGGTGCCCGATATTGCATTTGTCAGCTTAGTGTCAGCTTAGTTAGGACAATAAATATCCCTGGAAGCCTTACGGCACAAATTATTTTTATCCCCATTTAAGCAGGTTCTTTTTGGGATCGGAACTGATCGCAAGAAATATTTGAACCTCGCTTTTATACATCTGCACCTCGCTTTTATACGGGCAGCCTCAAGCAGCTAGCAGGCATCCAAGCCCTTTCACAGCTGTGTCGTAGAGTGCGGTACTATCACCACAGGACGCTGTTCGGTATGGTGAAATACCGAACGTCACTGTCTGTGGATATGTCTAAGCGCCTATCTTTTCAAACAAAATTTACCTACGGTGTTGGCGAATTAGGCACAGCGATTCCCATCGGCCTATCTATTTTTTATTTGCTGTTTTTTCTGACAGAGGTGGTAGGGCTCTCCCCCACGCTGGCAGGAACGGTGCTCTTACTGGGTCGGGTGTGGGATGCCATCAACGACCCCGTGATTGGCTGGCTGAGCGATCGCACCCGGTCTCGATGGGGGCGTCGCTATCCATGGCTGGTGTTAGGGGCATTGCCCCTGGGCTTTTTCTGCTTTATGCAGTGGATTGTGCCACCGCTGGAGTCGCAAACGAGTCTGTTTATTTATTACGTGCTGATGGCTATGGGGGGCTATGCGGCATTTTCAGTGATTATTTTGCCAATGGTTGCGATCGCAACCGAGCTCACCCCCGACTATGACGAACGTACCAGCATCATGTCCGTGCGGTCAGCGGCCAATATCATCGGCTCGGTGGTAGGACTGGTGCTCGCCCAGATTATTTTTGCCCTGGTGGAGAACACCCGACGGCAGTACATGATCCTCGGTGGCGTCAGTGCCATAGTTATTGTGCTGGCCATTGCCGTCTGCGTGGTGGGGACCTACGGCCAATATCAGCCCATGCTCAAGCAGCAACCCAAGCCGTCGGCTTGGGTTG
>JBCAWO010000016.1:0-90602 GCA_038534515.1 Cyanobacteria bacterium J06554_1 | reverse complement strand
ATTTGGGCTGGGGTGAATTCTAAAAACGGGAGTTTGTGCTGGGCCAACACCAACATCACCACCCCCCTAGCCTGGGCTACTAAAATTGTGTTGCCCATACGATAAAAAAACAACTTTTCAATAGAAACAGAATCTGGCTGATATGTCTCTATCACGCTGTTGAGATCCTCGTAGATTGTGCACAATCGCGAACCCACCTCCGTACCTGCCGGGGTTTCGATAATGCCAAAATCAACCACCTCAAGATCTGGCTTCAGATCTCGAGTAGTTGCCGGATCATATTCAAGAATACCGAATCCTAGAATCGCTAACCCAGGGTCCAATCCTAGGATTCGTTTACGCATCTATCTGGCACCTACAGGCTTACGCCCGTTAGCAGACGGATCGGCAATCGTCACCCCAAACACGCTACCAAACGTTTTCTCAACTTTATAACCCGAGTCAATAGACTCCAAGGGATCCTTGCGTAGACGATGACGCAGACAAAGCGCAATTACGGTTTGAATGTCATTCAGGGTTACTTCAGACCGTCCTTCATAGGCAGCAAGAGCCTTAGCTGCGCGGTTAGAGACAATATCACCCCGCAAACCATCCACATCCAGTTCAGAGCATACCTGGGAAATCTGCACCCGATACTCATGCTCCATGGTGACGTCTTTTAACCGCTGCTGAGCGCTGACAATTTTCTCTTGCAGAGCCGTTTGCTCAGCCTGATATTTGAGCAAAAACGCATCGGGGTCTTGATCAAACTCAGAGCGCTGGTCCACAATCTGTACCCGTTGGGCGGGGTCTTTCACAGTACGAATCTCGGCATGCATCCCAAAACGATCCAGCAGCTGAGGGCGCAATTCGCCTTCCTCGGGGTTACCCGAGCCAATTAATACAAACTGAGCCGGATGGCGAATAGAAATGCCCTCACGCTCAACGGTATTGCGCCCCGAGGCCGCAGAGTCTAGCAGTACATCCACCAGGTGGTCATCCAGTAAGTTCACCTCGTCCACATACAACAGCCCCCGATTGGCCTTTGCCAGCAGGCCTGGCTCAAATGCTTTCACACCCTCAGACAGGGCTTTTTCAATATCGATGGTGCCGCAAACCCGGTCTTCAGTTGCCCCCAGGGGTAGATCCACCATCGGTACTTTCATCACACCTACTGGCAACGTCTGACCATCAAACTCCTGTCTTACCTCTGGATCCTCAGGGGAACGGTTAAACGGATCGTTCTCTACAACACTAATTTCAGGCAGGAGGTCAGCCAACGCTCGAATAGTAGTGGACTTACCCGTACCGCGATCGCCCATAATCATCACCCCGCCGATCTTGGGGTCAATGACGTTTAAGATCAAGGCGAGTTTCATATCTTCTTGACCGATAACCGCAGTGAAGGGAAAAACGGCGCGTTGGATAGAGGTAGCAGTACTCACAGGGCTCTTTAAAAGACGTAAGGTATTTTATGACTAGGTTTAATTGTGCCACAGTGCGGCTCGCCTACTGATGTCTTAAGTTTCTGCTCATTTATAGTTCAGATGGATGGGTTAAGGTGTCGATGTTTGCATCCGTCACGTTCTCCCTGTCCCTAGCGCTGAGCCATGAGCTTTATCCACATTCGTCCAGACTGGCAACTCCCCGAAAAATTAGCCACGTCAGAAGCTGCCTACGTTAATCGTCGTCGATTTCTTAAAAATTTGGCCGGTGTGGGGTTAGGTATGGCCGCCACCAGCTGCTACGGTCGCTTAAATGCCCAAGGCAATGAAGCTCTCAGTAGCACCTTTGGAGAGCCTCTACCTAACATCACAACGAATCCAGCGTTTGCTGACGCCGGGCGTCCACTAACTGAGCAGAGGTTTGCTAGCCGCTATAACAACTTTTATGAGTTTGGTTTGACCAAGAACATTTGGGAAGACGCTCAAAATTTACCCACAGATCCATGGAAGCTAGAGGTTTCAGGACTGGTCAAAAATCCCAAAGCCTATGATCTTGACGATCTCTATTCAAAATTTCCATTAGAAGAAAGAATTTATCGATTTCGCTGCGTTGAGGCATGGGCTATGGTGGTGCCCTGGTTAGGATTTCCCATGCGTCAGCTGCTAGAGGATGTAGAGCCGACATCGGACGCAAAATTTGTGCGTTTTGAGTCGTTTTACGACGAAAAAATTACGAAAGGTCCGTCAATTTCCTTTTCCAACCTCCCCTGGCCTTACCATGAAGGGCTGCGCATTGAGGAAATGGCCAATGATTTGGCTTTCTTTGCCGTGGGTATCTACGGACGCACCATGCCAAAACAACATGGGGCCCCTATTCGCATGGTGGTGCCCTGGAAGTATGGCTTTAAGGGGGCCAAATCGATTGTCAAGATAGAGTTTTTAGCAGAGCAGCCTGCCACCTACTGGAATACGATTTCGCCCAATGAATATAAGTTTGAAGCTAATGTCGAACCCGATGTATCCCATCCCCGTTGGTCACAAAAACGTGAACGGATGGTAGGCGAAGGGGAAGCGTGGGATTGGGTTAAGCGAGACACATTAATCTATAACGGCTATGGGGAATACGTGGCAGATCTCTACACCTAGAGAAAAAAGTCCCTCAGAGCAAGCATAAACCTAAGGCAGGAGTGTTTTCTCCATCTTGCAATGCACAATACCAGCCTCCAAAAAATCAGGACCGGTGATTTTATACCCAATGGCCTGATAGAAGGAAACGGCCGTTTTCTGAGCGTGGCACCAAAGACATGGAAGCTGATGATCTTTAGCGATGGCTTCGATCTCTTGCATTATTAGCCGCCCCAGCCCCTGACCTCGAAACTGAGGCAGTACGGCCAGTCGGCCTATCTTTCCGTCCGTATCCAGACGGGCAGTGCCAGTGGGGCAGTCATCGACTAATGCCAGCACATGGGTGCAAATGGCATCACGAGCATCCATCTCAAGTTCACTGGGGACACCTTGTTCAGCAACAAATACCGTTTCACGAATAGTGCGGATGTCAGAATAATAGGAGGAAAGTTCGCAACGGACAATTTTAATAGCCATAACCGGGGCTGAATGGATCTATAAATGACAAGTACCACGGTCACATTGCCAAACCTATGCACATTGCTGACCCCGACCATATTAATACCGTTTTTGCGTTTCCCTATCGAGGTGTCACGATTCAAATTACCAGCGGTACCCACTTAGGAATAAAAATTTACACAGCCTGGATTGACTACGCTACGGGTAGTGCAGTGGCTGTTCCCAAAGCCTATACCCGCAGTGACGCGATTAAACAGGCTAAGAACTGGGTTATGCGAAAGTTTAGTTTCTAAGGGGCATCAGCGGGCAACCGATTGCTCGATTACCCGCTGATGACCGGCTTTCTGTATGCAGAGATCTGTCTATGGAGAATAGACCAGAGAGAATAGAGCAAGTAGCGGACCTATGAGTCCGTCGACTCTTCAGATCCAATATCTTGAGTCGAAGAATTTTCTTCCTTTCTGTCTGGAATAAACAGCTTTTCCAAACGCTCCTTAGACCAACTTTCGCTGACAAAGGAAACTGCGCTAATTTCCTCAAGCCGCACTAGCCATACAGTGCGACGAGACACTTCATCATCGGGCTCATCGTCTTCATCCGGTTCATAGACATGGACGTAAACAATTTCGACACAGGTATCGTCTAGATAGACAGGAACACCGCTTAACCCACCCCAAGGCAGGCGAACCTGAACCTCGGTTCCCTCTTGCATCGCTTCATCTAGCCGTTGATGTAAACGCCCCGAATAGGCCTGCTTTTTGCTATCTCCGATGAGGTAAGGTACATGCCGATTAGTAGTCATGGCGATCCCTGTCAGCTAATGAACAAAGTAGAATAATCAATTCTTGCTATGGATACGGGCCGATAACGATTAAACCTTGCTATGAATGACAAGACCTCTTTGCCCAATGTTTGGTTTCTTCAAGCTGGCCGTAGACATCAGTATGGACTCTAGAGAGCTTATCAGCAGCGAGCTTAGCGCGATCATCCCGTATTTTTAGGTTAACTAGTTGGCGTCAACGTGACAGTAAGTATTGCTGCACATTGCGAATTTGACTATTTTCTTTAGGCTCAAATCAACTTAACCAGCCCCAGGTAACCGATTACACGATCCCCTTTTATTGAGGCATGGTCTAATTTCGCCAAAGGATGCTCAAATTGCCCATAGAGGCCAGTATTTATAGTAACGAGCAATCACAAGTTTTCTCCCTAGGAATAACATTAAATAATTACAACGATGAGAGTATAAATTCCGCAAGCTCAGCCAGTGTATTTGGGCTATGGCCGACGTCTCGATGCAATATCGATGCAATAGGAGGTTTGAGTCTCCCATGGGCACTGTAGCTAAATGCTTTCAGCGGCTATGACTGGTCCTAACCAATGTGATCAAACCAATGTGATCAAACCAATGTGATCAAACCAATGTGATCAACGCTGTCAGACTGCCTAATTTTGAGATTTTCTCAAACATTCAAACAGAGAAAAACAACAATCTTTTTAGGTGAATAGCCCCAGGCAACAATCTTGTCAGCTGACTGAATCGTCATGTAAGTAGGCTGACCTAATTAGCTATCAGATGTCGAGCCCCCCGTCCCCTTTCTTGAATGCTCCTTGGGCTATATCCCGAGGGAGGCTAGACTTAAAGCCCCCAGGATTGGGGATTTGGGGCAAAATCTGCATTGAGTTCACCCACTTAAAAGCTTTTATTGGCTGTGCCTTAAAAACAGACAGCAGCAACGCTTACTTGTGACATACTTAGCATCAAAGTAGGTTCCAACGAAGCAACCAATTCCCAACCTGTCCCATTGTTAGGTAAAGTAACGCAACTTGCCGCTACCCTGATTGTTAATGTGTGAGCCATTGAGTGTCTAAACTCTGAACAGTCGGTAAAGGTTATCCTAAGAGATGTAAACTCACCCAGATGGGTTTGATGGGCTGCCGTTACTGATTCAGGGAATGCACCGTTCCGTTAGAAGTGCTACAAATCAGCGTCTTTCAGATAGAATCGTCAGAATCGTCCCGAGGATTAGCCACTCTGATGTTTTTGTGCTACGGCTGTAGCATTAGAATATCTAAACAGGTTTCAACTTATCCGTTTTTCCAAAACTATTAATGAGTCTAAATACCAAGCTGCCCACCACCGATATGCAAGTCACCAGCATCCGTTTTGAGCGGGAGCTTATCGACAAGCTCAAAACCCTGGCTGGCAGCCGTGGTTATCAGTCCCTGGTACGTGAAGTGCTATGGGATTATGTCCGTCAACATTCTGACGACCCTGGTTTCCAGATACAGCGTCAGCAGATTCGAGTCGTCATGGCGGCTGAAGCGCAACGCCGCGAACGCTGCGCCCTAACTGGTGTGACCATTGAACCAGAGGAGGAAATGTGGATGGCGTTTACAACGGATCATGAGCTAGTACCGCTGAGCATTGATAGTCTAGAAGAGGACTAAAGCTTAAGCTCCGCTCATGACCTCCTCTAATTTATGTCTCTGCGGTAGCGAACGACCCTACAGCGACTGTTGTGGAAAATATTTGACCAAGGCTGATATTGCTCCAACAGCTGAGGCCTTGATGCGATCACGATATGTGGCCTACTGCGATGGCAATGTAGACTACCTGATCGCTACACGTCATCCATCAACCCGTAGATTTGACGATCGTATTAACTTGATGAAAAGTGTCAAAACCACGGTTTGGGAAGCACTCACGATATTGAGTACTCGTCAGGGACATCGGCGCGATACGACGGGTTATGTAGAGTTTATGGCGGTCTATAGCCAACCAAACTGGGGGCAGCTCCACGAGCGCTCAAGGTTTCTTAGAGAGGGGGGCCGCTGGTTTTATGTAGATGGTGAAATGTTGCCGCCAACTGTGCCTAAGCGCAATCAGCCTTGCTGGTGTGGACGTGGTAAAAAGTTTAAGCACTGCCATGGATAACGAACGGGCAGAGCTGATGGAACAGCCCTAACCATTCAAAAATCGCCCAAATTATTTACTACAAGATGCGTAGCCAATTTACGCACTGGACCTCATTTGTCACCCCAGGCGCTACACTAAGCTAACTTCATGGGGAGAGCTTGGCTGATTTAGCGCCACTACTCTAGCGCCACAGACAAAGAGGTAACCATGGGTTGGATGATATCGCATCAGGTTTACAGAACATTCCTAAATACGACTGTTGTTTCTGCCAGTGTGCTTGCCTTGGGTGGTGCCTTAGGGCCTACTTTAAGTATTGATTTGGCCATGGCTAACGATGGAACAGAGGCTCCCGAGCCAGTGAGTTCTCGATTTACCTGTGAACTCCAAGCTGGTGAGTATACGGTTATGTACCGTCCTAAAAGTGAGCCAGGTCAGGCCTATCCTTGGGCTGTCCCAACGGAAATGGGTGGTGGCTGGACACCGGAACTGCGTTGCGAAACCATTAGTGAACGTCTAGAAGAGTATCGTCCCGATGGTTTGGTGGAACTGCGGACCGATGTTGAAAACGGATACAACACGGTTTGCGCCACCACCGAAGAAAATTTGGATGACTGTCGGATTGTGTTTACGGTACCACCGGGTCAAGATCCAGTCGCTACCCGCGATGCTGTCTTTTCGAATATCACCTTAGCCGATGCAGGGACAGATACCAGTGCGGTCAATACGTTTGTGGGGGGAACTAGACTGCCTGCAACAGATTTATTGGGTGCGGGCAGTGTGAATGATGAGATTTTTGGAGCTGTGGGAGAAATTTTGGGTGGTCGATCGACCCGGCGCACATCCAGCGCAATTTACCTAAAGCCCTATTTGGACATCTCAGATGGAGGTACTGGTATATATCTAGATCAGGCGGGTCAGCGATTAAATCCTGAGAATTTTCGCTAAACGCAGACTAGCTGCTAAATAACCGCTTTTCTGAATACTTTTCTACCGCTTGCAACTTACCAATCTTTTTTGGTTGCCAAGCGGTTTTAAGTTGGGCATATTTGTAGGGAATGCCCTGGTCTGGTCAGCACTTACTGTGAACGAGCAATTCTCAATTCGAGGGCGGATTGCCTCTGGATATGCCCTGGTATTGGGAGTAGCTGTAGCGGGTGCCACTGTGGGTCTGCTGGTGGGTAATAGTTATCAAAAACGAGCTCTAGCTGCATTACAGCAGGCAACTGCAGAGCGTGCACTGCTCAGTGATCTGCAGGTACGTATCCTGTATAACCATCCGACTAAGCAGCTGTCACCCTATCTCAATAACTCTGCTCGCTTTCGTGTAGAAATTGAAGCGTTGCTTGAGCGGGTTGCAACTGTTCAAACGTTGCTAGCAAAGCGCAAAGCCCTGGCCGTTACATCGGAGCCAGGGGCTGATGAAACGCAGCAGGCGTTAAATCGTTTACTGTTGGAATTTGAAGTTGTCGCCGATCAGTTTCACGCGCGAGCTGAAGCCTTTGCTTTAGCCATGGTTGATCTGGACCAAATGCCAGAGTCTGTAGCGAAACAAGAGTTGCTGACATTTGTGCAAAGCTCAGAATTTGCTAATTTTATTGAGTTTCCAACGCAGCTGATTATATTTTCAGCCCATCTCGAAGAGCAAGAGCAGCTGGCGGCAGTAGCATTGCAGCAGGCTAGTATTTTGCGCATGCAGATTATTGTCGCTAGTCTGATGCTGTCGGTTGCGATCGCAGCCCTAATCGCCCTCTATACCAGCAAGCTGATCGTCCAACCCCTGGAAAAGGTCATCAGTGTCGCCCAGCAGGTCACCAAAGAAAATGACTTTGACCTCCAGGTTCCGACCACGGGGGTTGGAGACATGGGCCGTCTGGCCACGGCCCTCAATCAGCTCATTCGACAGGTCAGGCTGTTACTACAGCAGTTGGGGCAAAAAAACGCAGACTTAAGCAGGGCCCTCAAACAGGTCAATGAGCAGCAGGTCCAGCTGGTGCAGTCAGAAAAAATGTCGAGTTTGGGGCAGCTAGTGGCCGGGGTGGCCCACGAAATCAACAACCCCATGAACTTTATTCAGGGGAACCTGGCCCATGTACAAACCTATGCCGAAGACCTGCTAGCGCTGTTGGCCCATTACCAAACCCACTATCCAAATCCATCATCCGAGATTCAGACAAAAGCCGACGCTATCGATATTAAGTTTATTCAAACGGACCTGCCCAAAATCTTGGCGTCCATGGAGGTAGGCACTGAGCGTATCGACCAAATTATCAGATCTTTGCGCAATTTTTCACGCATGGATGAGGCTACGGCCAAACGAGTCGATTTACACGAGGGCATCGACAGCACGCTCTTGATTTTGAAACAGCACCTCTGCGATATTGAGGTGATCAAACGTTATGGCGCTTTGCCCGTTGTCGACTGCTATCCGGGACAGCTCAACCAAGTATTTATGAATGTGTTGGCCAATGCCATCGATGCGTTGACCGAGCACAAGCCCCAAGAAACCATCCCGCCACAGATCACGATCCGCACATCATTAAGTCCCGACGGTAAATGGGTCGCGGTTGCGATCGCAGACAATGGCCCTGGAATTCCCAACGAGATTCAGCATCGTATTTTCGACCCATTTTTCACCACAAAGGCCGTGGGTAAAGGTACCGGATTGGGCATGTCCATCAGCTATCAAATTATTACCGAGAAGCATGGCGGTATTCTGACCTGCCACTCTCAGCCTGGCCAAGGAACCGAATTTATTATTCAAGTTCCCACCACACAAATAGTGGATCCTAAAACTGTCGAACTAACAGCCATCTAATGACGCAGGGACCGCTCCCGAAAAACCTGCTGATGGTTTGCAATGGAGCGTCTACAGTATCAGCCAGGGGGAAGCAGCTGATCGGACCATAGCCCCTTAGCTTCTAACCAGTCTCGGTTAAAGATCTTTGACTGATAGCGAGAACCACTGTCACACAGCACCGTAACAATCGTATGGCCAGGGCCCATCTGTTTTGCTAAAGCAACAGCTGCGCCTACATTAATGCCGACGGAGCCCCCCATAAAGAGGCCATCCCGATACAGGAGCTGATAAACCACTCGCAACGCTTCATGATCATCGATGCGAATGGCATCATCTGCTGGGGCTCCGGCCATGTTGCCAGTGACGCGACCGTTACCAATGCCTTCTGTGATGGAGTTACCCTCAGACTTGATTTCACCCGTTTTGACATAGCTGTATAGACCACTGCCCATGGGGTCAGCCACCACACACTGAATATCAGGGTTCTTTTCTTTGAGAAACATGGCCGTACCGGCATAGGTGCCCCCGGTGCCGGTCGCCGCAACCCAGCCATGAACGGTGCCATCGGTCTGCCGCCAAATCTCTGGACCGGTGGTGGCATAGTGGGCCTGGCGATTGGCCACATTTTCAAACTGATTGGCCCAAATGGCATTGTCCAGCTCGTCCGCTAACCGACCTGACACTTTGACATAATTATTGGGGTCTCGATAGGGCACAGCCGGGACCGTACGCACCTCTGCCCCCAGGGTTCGCAGCAGATCAATTTTTTCCTTAGATTGAGTCTCGGGAATGACAATGACGCACTTATAGCCCTTGGCATTGCAAATATGGGTGAGGCCAATGCCCGTATTGCCAGCGGTGCCTTCCACAACGGTGCCACCGGGTGTCAGCAATCCCTTTTTCTCAGCATCTTCAATAATAAATAGGGCGGCTCGGTCTTTAACTGAACCGCCAGGGTTAAGAAATTCCGCCTTACCTAGGATTTCGCAGCCGGTTTCGTCGGAAAAACTATTCAGCCGAATCAGCGGGGTATTGCCAACGGTGCCAACAAAACCTTGCTTGATATCCATAGGAGCCTTCATGCCGTAAACGTTGGGTGTGCAGTCTTTTTATCCTAATGGGGAATGGGGCATGGGGAGCGACAGAGACGCGAAAAACCTACACCCTAGGGCCAAAATCTCAGATCAATGGACGTATCCAAAGCCGGCAACTTTGAAATCAAACCGGCTTTAGCTAACTGCTGGGCAGACCGCTGCCAGCGCTCCGAATTGATTCGACCGATAACTTGGCCATCGCACTCTACATACCCAGCAATAATGTCTAGAGACTGGATTTGATAGTCAATATCTTGATAGTCCGGTTCAACATAATGCTCTACCAAAAGATTAGCCGTCTGCAAGGGATGGGCAATGACCCAACGCCAGCCAGCAAAGGTGGCCACCAAAAAGCGATGTACCGTTTGGGGCTGCTCTAGCAATAATCGAGTGGGAGCAAAGATAACCTGACTGTAGGCGTCAAAACCATAGTCGCTAAAAGTTAGCAAATTAGGAGACTGCCCCAGACGACGGGCCAGCACTAAAGGTTCGTCCAGGGCGTAGCACTGTACTGCATCAAACTCGCCATCAATCAGCCGCTGGTGCTTGTCGCGATAGGGAATTTCGATCAGGTCCAACTGCCTAAGATCCATCTGGTGCTGGGTCAGAATCAGCTCCAGGGCTTTGCGACCATCGCTGTGAATGCCGATGCGTTTGCCTGGAAGCTGACGGAGATCATTGAGGGCTGTCTCTGGCAAACTCATCAGTGCTAAAGGGGAGGCTTGGAGCATGGTTGCGATCGCAGCTACCGCCACCCCCTGAGCCTGGGCCGCTAAAATCAGCGACTCCTCTGCACAGCCAATCGTATGGGGCTGAGACACAACAGTTTGCACCACATCCAGCTTCGGTGGAGCGGCTTTTAGGGTGACTGCCAGCCCCTGCCGACGATAGTCACCGTGGGCGTCAGCCGCACACAGCCCAGCAAACTGAGCGTTAAGCCGCCAGTCCAGCTGCATGGTCAGTGGCTGATGCCAGGGCAAAAACCCAAGTCCAGCCTGCAAAAAAACGCGCCGAGATATCACCAATGGCCTCTCTAAATGCCTCTCCAAATAAATTTAAAAACCAAAAGGATGCCCTTCAGAGCATCCCTTTGGTTTTAACAGATCTAATTTTGCCGGGCCTGAGCCCGTTAACTCAGATTACTTGTTGGGCTGAGGAGTCATGCGCAGATAGGGCTTAACTTCTGTCACACCCTTAGGAAACTGCTGCTTAGCGTCTTCAGTGGAGATCGAAGGAACCACAACACAGTCGCCGCCATCCTGCCAGTTTGCAGGGGTGGCCACCTTGTGATAATCAGTCAGCTGTAACGAATCGATGACGCGTAGAATTTCGTCAAAGTTACGCCCCGTGCTCGCCGGATAGGTAATGGTCAGACGCAGCTTCTTATTGGGATCAATCAAGAATACGGACCGTACGGTCAGGGTATTACCCGTGCTGGAGTTGGGGTGGATCATCCCATACAGCTCAGATACCTTCTTGTCCTCATCCGCCAAAATAGGATAGTCAACGGAGGTGCTTTGGGTTTCGTTAATGTCGCCGATCCAGCCTTGATGGGACTCTACACCATCAACGCTGAGGGCAATGGTTTTTACATTGCGCTTATCAAACTCGGCGCGATATTTAGCCACAGTCCCTAGCTCAGTAGTACACACAGGTGTGTAGTCAGCCGGGTGAGAGAAAAGAACGACCCAGCTATCGCCAGCCCACTCATAAAAATTGATATCCCCAGCCGAAGATTTCTGGGTAAAGTCTGGAACCTGATCGCCTAGTTGAAGAGCCATAACGGAATTTCCTGATTGTTTCCTTACATCAAAATGCCTGGAGTAAAGCCTTACGCTGAGGCTATTCCGGCTAAGCATCTCATAAACCCCGGTATCCCGACCGGAATTTAGATGATTCTTAATCATCGTAGCGTGAAAGGATTCAAATGGTATCAATCGCAGCAGTTGTCTACGAGTAAATATGTATATTTTTTAACCTTGCTGAGTCTATCTAATGAGCCTGAAGTAAAGACCCAACAAGGTATTAGCCCCTTAAATGCCACCAGCACGGCCAGCAAACATCCCATTAGAAATGTCAGCAATCGTTATTAATCTGGCTTTTACCAGGGGTTTACTGAGCTTTGAACCTTTCCTCTGCCCATTACAACCAATACCGATTAAGCTTAGGAACTGTAGCATCCAAGGAAACCCCATGGCAGAGACAGCTAAACGAGTCCTGTTAGTAGATGATGAACCGGGTCTGCGGGAAGCGGTTCAAGCCTATTTAGAAGACAGCGATTTTCAGGTGCGTACCGCCAGCAATGCCACCGATGGTCTGGAGTTATTACAGCAGGAAACACCAGATGTGCTGATTTCTGACATTATGATGCCCGAGGTGGATGGCTACACATTTCTAAAACAGGTGCGCGAAGATCCCCGCTACAAGTCATTGCCAGTGATTTTCTTGACGGCCCGCGGGATGACCAGCGATCGCATCCAAGGCTATAACGCTGGCTGCGATGCCTATCTCTCTAAACCCTTTGATCCAGAAGAGCTCGTGGCGATGGTAACCAATTTGATTGAACGTCAGGCAGCCCGCACGCCTGAGGCTGGAGCCGTTCCCGATATTGCCGCCATGGCCCGACAAATTGAGGAAATCAAGGCCCTGCTCACCCAGCGCGGCACCATCCCCCAAAAAACATCGCCCATTCGCATTGACCTCACCCCCCGCGAGCAGGATGTCTTGAACCTGGTGGCAGAGGGGTTAATGAATAAGGAAATCGCCAGCCGTCTGGGCACCACCGTACGTAATGTGGAAAAGTACGTCAGCCGACTATTTGGTAAAACTGGCACCAACAGCCGCACGGAGCTGGTCCGGTTTGCCCTGGAACATGGATTGGTGACGACCTAAAAAGGCAATCAAAATACCCGGCAATCTCGGCAATCTCGGCAATCTCGAAAATACGGTAGAGACGTTCCATGGAACGTCTCTACCGTATTTTCGATCGTGGAGCCTAATCAAACAAATCCAACGGGAACGGGCCATAGGTGCCATTCACCAGGTCATACTCTGGCTCGCTGGCATGGAACGACACTAGAACCCCACGGTTAGGACCCACATAGTCATCTAGATACCAAGCTCCTTTGAGGGTGTTGAACTTGAGATAGACTGCGCCCTCTCGCTCGGGCAGATCCAGGTTAATGGCGCGGCACAGTTGACCTACGTAGGCTTCTGTGGCAGCTTTGCCCGCCGCCAATGTATCGGTGCAAATGCCCAAGGTTTCGTAATCGGCCAGTTCGCTAAACCACAGCAGGGCTTCAATCAGTTCCTGCTTTTGCGCCTTAGATAGCTGTGGTGGCACCGCTAGATTGCTGAACTGGGCTAGCTGCTGACGCACTTTTTTAATATTGACGGGTGTGGGCTTGAGGTTTGGCATAGCGCCTTGGGTTAGAAATGGACTCGCCACGGTTTTGTGCGGATGAGGTCGCTATTGGCAGCGATGACGGGCTCACTAAGGTGATGGTCCCACTAAAGCGATGGGCTCACTAAAGCGAAGTGGTGCCGCTGCACAACAGCGCGGTGACCATTATGCCACTGCATCTACACCTATGACATTCACCTGCGATCGCACCCAAGAAACCCAAAGCACCTACAGCCTGCGGGTAAAAGATATGCCCACGGAGCAACGCCCCCGTGAACGGCTCATAGCCTGCGGTGCAAAAAGCCTGACCCCGGCTGAACTGATCGCCATTTTGCTCGGCACCGGCGTTAGCCGAGGCAACAAGCTATCGGCGGTAAACCTGGGTCAGTATATTCTCAACGAGCTGGCAAAAGACGGCAGGTCATCCCTGGATGCCCTGAGAATAGTCACTCCCCAGGAGCTGATGAAGATCCCCGGCATCAAGCTAGCCAAGGCAACCACCATCGTCGCTGCATTGGAGCTGGGCAAACGGGTCTTACAAAACTGCCCAGCCGAACTGACGGTGGTGGATGATCCTGCTGTTGCCGCTGCTGCCCTTAGCCAAGATTTAATGTGGCAGTCCCAGGAGAGATTTGCGATCGCACTGCTCGACATTAAACATCGACTGCTGGGCACCAAGGTGATTTCTCTGGGCACCGCCACCGAAACCCTGGCCCATCCAAGAGAGATTTTTCGAGAAGTGATCAAACAGGGCGCGACCCGCGTGATTGTGGCCCACAACCATCCGTCAGGCATACTCCAGCCCAGCGATGCGGACTTAGATTTGACCCGTCAATTGCTAAACGGAGCAGACATATTGGGCATTCCCCTGCTAGACCATATCATTTTGGGCAACGGGGATTTTTTAAGCCTGCGCCAGACAACCGCACTGTGGGATCAGCAGGCCGAGTGACTCTAAAAAAATATAACAGCTTAGAAAACATATTTTTTGTTGCTTAACCGGCAGCAACTAAGCATAACTAAACAAATATTCATCAAGTAACAGGATTAAGGCGTCACTCCCACCTGCTATCCACATTCGATGATAGGTTTGAACCTACTGACTAGGACAAGCTCTCTACGCCACAGCGTCTCATAACAAAGGAGTTATGGACTCTAGCTTAATTCTTTCTAACGTTTTAAATTCTCCCGTCTTGTTCTTCTTTACCGGCATGACGGCCATAGCGCTTAAAGCAGATTTAGAGATTCTTAACCCGATCTCCCAGCTCTTTGCACCGCGCTTATTGTTTACCAGCGACCTTAAAGGGGCGCATGCACTCCACAAAATAGATTTAACATCAAACACTGCCCCGGCGACGGTGGGATTGGCGGTAGCTATTTATGCTTTCTTTAGCTTGCGATTAAAGCTAGACCTCTACAATGCGGCAAAGGTTTCAGCCGCATATGGCTCTATGCGTGCGGTAACGCTTGTAACGGCTAGCTCTGTTCTCTCTAGGGTAAATGTGGACTGCTGTGGTTCTGTGGCAGCAGCCTTGGCATTAATGGAGTCTCCAGCTAGTATCGTTAATCTTCTTTTACGGGTGAGAGTTTTTGCCCACCGACACGACAGCCAGGATTTGCAGGAGACGTTTGACTGGGATAGCGGTCTGCGAACATCCTGTCTTGATGGTTCAGTCTTTTTGTCGATGGGCCGTTTGTTAATGGGGCAGGTGTGGCCTCGGCCCCTAGGTTTCCGTCTCACATCACCCTCGGTATTCCAATTTATTTTCAATTAACTCAGAACTTTTGGGGTTAGACATCCGATCATGACCATTTCTTTAGGCGGCCTCTTACCGCGCCTCAAGTTCAATAATCTACGGGGAGACTTCTTCGGTGGCATTACCGCAGCCGTGGTGGCCTTGCCGCTGGCCCTGGCCTTTGGCGTTGCCTCTGGTGTGGGTCCCATTGCAGGTCTTTACGGGGCCATGTTTGTCGGCTTTTTTGCAGCCCTGTTTGGCGGCACCCCCTCCCAAGTGTCAGGACCGACAGGCCCCATGACGGTAGTCATGACCGCCACCGTGGCCGCCTTGCTCGCCAAAAACCCAGAAACGGGGCTAGCCATGGCCTTTACCGTTGTCATGCTCGGGGGGCTGTTTCAGATCCTGATGGGGGTGCTGCGGCTGGGCAAATACATTACCCTCATGCCCTACACCGTCATTTCTGGCTTTATGTCAGGGGTGGGGGTGATTATTATTTTGCTAGAGATCGGTCCCCTGCTGGGCTATGAAACCGGTGGTAGCGTCATGGATGCGGTACGTCAGTATCCAGAAATCCTTGGCAATATTGATCCCATCGCCACTGGCCTTGGTCTCCTTACCCTGGCGATCGTTTTTGCAGCGCCCGCCCGCCTCAATCGGATTATCCCAGCCCCCCTAATTGCCCTGGTGGTCTGTACCTTGATCTCGATCCGGTATTTTCCCAATAGCGGCATCCCTCGCATTGGCGATATTCCCTCTGGGCTACCTAGCCTGCAGATGCCTCAGCTCACCTTGGACAACCTTAAGGACATGCTGGGGTACAGCATCATGCTGGCGTTATTGGGAGCCCTCGACTCACTCCTCACCTCCCTGGTGGCAGACAGCATTACCCGCACCCAGCACAACTCTGATCGAGAGCTGGTGGGCCAGGGCATTGGTAACTTTCTGTCCGGCCTATTTGGTGGGTTACCGGGGGCTGGGGCCACCATGCGTACCGTGATCAATGTACGCTCGGGTGGTCAAACCAATCTTTCTGGCATCATCCATGCCATCACATTAGCAGTGATTGTGCTGGGGGCTGGGCCTCTAACCGAACCCATTCCCCATGCGGTGCTAGCGGGTATTTTGATCAAAGTGGGGATCGACATTATTGACTGGGGATTTTTACGACGGGCTCACCGGCTGTCCACCAAAGGGGCTGGCCTGATGTATCTGGTGATGGGGCTCACCGTATTTGTAGACCTGATTACCGCCGTCGCCGTCGGTGTCTTTTTAGCAAACCTGTTGACTATTCAGGCCCTCACCGACATCCAAGTAAAGGACATGCGGGCCGTGACCCACGGTGATAACGAAAATTGGCTTACCCCCAATGAGCGTTCGCTACTAAAAGCAGCCAAAGGCCGAATTTTAATGTTTCACCTTAGCGGCCCCATGAGTTTTGGCGCGGCCAAGTCCATTTCCAGACGGCTAGCAATTGTGGAAAATTATGAAATCTTAATTCTAGATCTGACCGCCGTCCCCAGACTGGGCGTAACCGCCCTTTTGGCCATTGAAACCATGATTAAGGATGCCCTGGATAAACGGCGAGAGGTGTTTTTGGTAGGTGCCCAGGGCCAGGTTGAGCACAGACTAAAGCGGTTAGAAATTCTGCAAAAACTTTCCCCAGCCCACCAGGTGTCTGAACGCATCATTGCCCTGGAACGTTCTATGGAAATTCTTCGCAACTATGCCACCCCGGTAGAAGTCTCAATAAACCAGTAGGCCGGGAGGCCATAGCAGCATGGGTAGGTGTCGTTAAACTGAACGATCCCGCTGATGCCTAACCCAGGTATGCTTTTCTTACATGCCTAGCATACTTATTCATCATGGATGAGTCCCTCTAGGGTCATAACCTCTGGGCTTTTAGTCCATGATGGTTCTATGGATATGTATTTTTTGGGTGCTGACCGGACAACTAGCCAATTGCTAAATGCACTTAGCAATTGACTGCGTACTTAGCTTTTGTCATCTAAAGCTTTCATGGATTATGTGCGACCTGAACTGTGAACGCCGAGCTGTCATGGGTGTCATGGACCAGGTGCAGATATGGCAGGCAGATGCGTTAGCCGTCGTGTTTATTGTCAGGGTGATGTTTGATTGCAACTATTGGTTTAATCCATCTGTCAATGTATAGCCCAAAGCAAACGTTAGTTGACACATTTGTTAGCTACTTACAAGAAACCTATGAAACCGTTTTTGGGCAAGGTGAACACCACCATGTCGATTTTTTAGGTTCCGTCGCTGGCATGGTCTTGGACACGATTGCCCAGAGCGATGCGCTTTACCATGACCTGGAGCACACTATCTTAGTTACCTCAGTTGGCCAGGAAATTTTGCAGGCTAAACAGCTCTGCGAAGGCCCTGGGAGCGTAACGTCAAGGGATTGGCTACACCTGATGACTGCTCTGCTGTGCCATGACATTGGCTATTGCAAAGGTATATGCCAGCAGGATGATTGTGACCTGGGACGCCAAACCACAGGGTTGGAGGATGAGTACGTTTTTTTACCCTTCGGTTCAACGGACGCATCCCTCAGCAACTATCATGTGGATCGCGGTAAGCAGTTTGTGAAAGAACAGTTTCAGGATGAACACCTGATAGATATGACGACGGTACAGCAGATTATTGATCTGACCAGGTTTCCGGTTCGTCAGGGTAGCCTACCCGACCCTCAAGGGTTAGCCACGTTGGGGCGATCAGCGGACCTGATTGGACAATTTAGCGATCGCAACTATTTGCAAAAGCTGCCCGCCCTGTTTTATGAATTTGAGCAAAATGGCACCAATGAAACCCTGGGCTACCGCCATTTGATAGATGTGCGCTCAGGACTGCCAGAGTTTTATCGCAAATGTGTGCACGGGTATATAGAAGATGCGATCGCATATCTAAATCACACACCAGCAGGTCAGAAAATCGTGACAGAACTCCAGACCAACGTATCTGGTCACTAATTGCCCTCTGCGAATGGAGCTGGCTTAAAAGCCGCTCTCACCTAGCAATAGCAGGCACCCACAGGACAATTACCCCCATGCAATCGCCGTTTAGACATCAGCTCACCATGGGTAGCCAACGGATTGATTAAGTTTTACTAGTCGTATCTAGCAACATCCATACCCATAGTTGCGGAAAGACCCTAAACTAGGTGCTGTTCTTTACGGCGATACCAATGGCACCAATCAATTCCAGTAAACCCAAAGCTACTGCCGAGACAGACGTAACCGCACCTGCTCCGGCAGCCCCCGAACCAGCCGCCGAAAAACCGGTCGACACTGATAACCTCGACACGGTCTTCAGCGCCCTTAAAACCTTGATGACGACAGTGGACAAGTTACAAAAGTCGCGCCAGGAAGTGGGTGATATTAAGCCTTTAATTGTGCGGATGCTAGATGGAGAACTCTTGTCAGGTGAAGAGCTAGACCGACTCAAAACCGGAGTCAGCGGTCTGTCTAAACTGGTCAAGATTTACAGCGACTATCAAACTGCCCTCGAAAAAGCCCAACCTGCCAGGGAGATTCTAGATACGGTTCTCAAGTAATCAGAGCGTTAGAAATAGCATTATTTTTCCCTAGTATTATCACCACCGCTAGAAGCAACACTTTTTACTGTGGCAGGGGTGCCAACGTTGGTGATGATGGTGGCCCAATTGAAAAACGACACAGAATGTCTGTCTAGAAAGTTTGTGCATTCTAATTTTTGCTGCTTTTAGAATGCTTTTAGCCCTTTAGACCAATCACCTGCCATCACCGTAGGTGAGTCCCCATGCAATTCTTGAAGTTTTGTAACACAATGGAAAAACGATGAGTGATGCTTACCTCCCCCCATGACCGCTACCTACACTGAACGAACACCAGAAAGTTCTACGACCCTAACTGCTGGTGGCCCAGATCCACAGCGTTTTGACTGGTCTGAAGCCTGGTATCCCGTCCACTATGTAGAGGATCTTGATAAAACCAAGCCAACCCGTTTTACCCTGCTAGGGCAAGCCGTGGTCATTTGGTGGGAACCCACATCACAAACCTGGAGCGTTCTGGCTGACCAGTGTCCTCACCGTTTAGCCCCACTATCAGAAGGCCGGATCAATGAAGCAGGACAGTTAGAATGTCCCTATCACGGCTGGGCATTCTCAGGCGCGGGCCAGTGTGAGCACATTCCCCAACAGCCAACCGATAGTAAGGCCCACCTATCGAATCGAGCCTGTGTAACCTCCATGCCAACGGCAGTCCGGCAGGGATTGTTGTTTGTGTACCCCGGCAAGGTAGCAAACGCGGCACAGGTGGAGATACCCATTATTGAAGCGGTGGAAGAAGAGCCCGATGGCTGGGTGATGCTAAACACATTTCGGGATTTACCCTACGATGCGCTAACGCTTTTAGAGAATGTGTTAGATGCTAGTCATATTCCCTACACACACCATAAAACAGTGGGCAAGCGAGAGAATGCTGCTCCGATGCAGATGGATATTTTGGCATCAGGAAAGCAGGGGTTTCAAGGAATTTGGCCAGAGGGACCGCGTAAGGGTGCCTTGGGGACACAGCATACAACCTTTGTGGCTCCTGGGTTGATGTATCACGACCTGACGTCGAAACAGTTTGGTAGAACGCTGACAGTGGTCTACGCAACACCGATGCAAAAAGGGAAATGTCGTCTGTTTGCACGGTTTCCATTTAAGTTTTCGTCAAAGCTACCGAGCTTTTTTATTAAGCTGACTCCGCGCTGGTATAGCCATGTGGGCAACAATCGTGTGCTAGAGGATGATCAAATCTTTTTGCACATTCAAGAGCGGTTGTTGGAGAAGCAAAAACAACAACCCTATGCCCAGAGTTGTTATTTACCGACTCAGGCAGATCGGTATGTGGTGGCGTTTCGTAAGTGGATTAGTGATTTCGAAGCCGACCCATTTAGTGGAGAAGCGCTACCGCCAGAGTTGTCGACAGATGCGTTGATGGATCGATATGAGTCCCATACAAAGCACTGTGGGAGCTGTGGACCGGCACTGAAACGGATTAAGACAATTCGAAAGGGACTAGTGATTTTTAGCGCAACGGTTTGGTCTTTATTGCCGTTGATAATTGCAACGACTGAAACAATATCTTGGTTAACTGGAGCTGTTTTGACCGGTATGCCTTTGTTGGCTATGGCTATATGGCTATGGCTAGGAAATCTGGAACAGAAATTTTACAAGGGGGATATGATACCGCCACGTAATTTACCTGGCTAAAATGCACCCTTAGTAGAAATGTCATATCCATTGAGGTAAGGGGACTGCACAAACAGCAAAGGCCGTGGCTATAGCCTATTGGGTTGCAAGCGTCGAAATTTATCCGAGAATTGAGGAGAGAAACTTTGCAAAGAACAGCTAAGGTAGCCTAATGCAAAACCCTGGCTGATAGTGCCCAGTATCGAAGGGCATCCACTTCATATCTCCTGAATGGGTTATGCCATAGCGCCAATGTGACGCGCACCCGCTAATAAATCAGAATGTTTGCTATCTCTAAAAAAAGTAAGGATGCATTCAAAAATCAGGGCAATAGCTGATGTTACTTTTTATACAAACAACTTGTAGTTTGATCAAGCAGGCTTAGAGTTTAAAGCATGGTTTTCCCTGTTTGTTGACAGATAGGGTTTGTAGTTTTATCTATCTTACCTATCCAAGTCTGTAAATCTACTTAGCAGTCGTGGATAAGTTAATGAGATTCCGTTACCTGTGGTCTTTCAGAGCCTAACCACTGATAGTGCCAGACTCTATGCATCTACTTAGTAAAATCCATGGCTGACTTATTCATTTCTTACTCCCGCAAAGATACAGAGTTTGTCCGCATTCTTGATGCTGCCTTAATCCGAAGCAAATATGACACCTGGGTAGATTGGCAAAATATTCCCCTGACCGCAGACTGGTGGCAAGAGATAGAGTCTGGAATTGAGGCAGCCCACACCTTCATTTTTATTTTGAGCCCCGACTCAGTCGCCTCCAAAGTCTGCCGTAAAGAAATTGAGCATGCCGTCAAAAACAATAAGCGACTGATTCCCATTGTCCGCCGCAATGTTGAGGTGAAGGACGTACATCCTGAATTAGGAAAGATAAATTGGATCTATTTTCGAGAAAAGGATGACTTTGAGGCTAAATTTGTAGACCTGGTAAAAAGTATCGACATCGATTTAGATTATTGGAAAGCCCATACTGTGCTCCTCACCCAGGCGGTAGGTTGGGATAAAAGCGATAGGGATAACGGGCTGCTGCTGCGGGGTCGTGTCTTAGAAGAAGCGGCGCAATGGTTGATTCACTCAAGCACTGGTAAGGAACCCAGACCTACCCAGTGTCAGATAGATTATGTGTCTGCTTCGGTGGCCGCTCGTAGAGCAACAAATAATTTACAACGGATCACCATTGGTATTTTAGGAACCCTATTGGCAATGGCTGTGGGGACAGGAGGGTTTGCATTTGCTCAATATGGTGAGGCTCAACGGGCTCTTAACGTTGCAGAAGCAGCTAAAGGTAAAGTTTCTGATCTGACTGCGATCGCAAAATATCAGCGGATACTGACTCGAGCTCGACAGTTTAAGCAACAAGAATTAGACAAAGGTGCCCTGTTGGCAACGGAAGCCATAAAGGGGTTACAGGATAAACAGGCGGCTACTGGAGAGGCTAGTTATGTGTTGTACAACAGTTTGACATTATTGCCACCCAAAAAGTCTGTTGTTAGCCATGACAAAGCAGTCCAAGAGGTTATCTTTAGCCCCGATGGCCACCATCTTGCTACCCGCAGTAATGACAATACGGCTAGGTTATGGGACTTACAGACAAACCAGGAGATAAAAAAGTTGAGCCTTGAAGGGGACGTCAAAGAAATTAGTTTTAGCCCCGATAGTAGATATTTTGTTGTCCAAAGTAGTGATAGTGTCCCAATAGTATGGGATCTGCAAGAAAACAAAGAAGCCAAACGCTTTAATTCCCAAGAACAGCTGGCAGAGGTGAGTTTTAGCTCCGATGGCCGCTACCTAGCCACTTTGAGTGAAAGCAACATAGCAACACTGTGGGATTTACAGAATAACCAGCAAGCTAAAGAATTTAAATCTCCAGCAAGTGTTGAGAAGATTATATTCAGTCCTAAAAGTCAGTATCTTGCCATTCTAAGTACTGGCAACCAGGTTACCCTATGGAACCTACAGAAAAAGCAGGTAGACCGCAGACCGATTACCTATTATGGGGTAGCCCATGATGTCCGCTTTAGCCCGAATGACGGCTATTTTGCTTATCGCCTGAACGAGAAGAAAATTTGGGTTCAGTCTTTAACGGAGTCTCGTCATTCTAAGATTAGTCATGCGGGAAATGTAGAAGATATTCGTTTTAGCCCCAATAGCTCCTATGTTGCTAACCGCAAAACTAGCGCCCTGGCAAGGGTGTGGGATCTCCAGAAAAATCAAGATGTTAATAACATTATCCATCAAGGAGCAGTAGAAGGGCTTAGTTTTAGTTCCAATGGTCGCTTTTTAGCGATAAGTGGCCAAGATAATACGGCAGTTGTCTGGGATCTACAACAAAAAGAAGAACTTATCCGTATCGTCCATGACAACAAGGTGGTGGACCTTCAGTTTAGTCCAAACAATCGATACCTTGCTACCCGTAGTGAGGGAACTAAAAGCATGAGGGTTTGGGACCTATGGGAAAATAAGGAAGCGGCTCGGATTGCCCATGGGGGAAGTATTGAGGACTTTAGCTTCAGTATCGACTGCCGCTATCTAGCCACCGGAAGCCGTGACCATACGGCGAAAGTTTGGGACTTGAAAGATAATCGAGAAGTTGCGCGGATTATCCATGATAATGCCATCACCGATTTGAGTTTTAGCCCGGATGGTCGTTATATTGCCACGGGAAGTCGAGATAAGACGGCAAAGGTATGGGATTTGCGATCGCAGCCACAAGTAGCTCGCATTGTCCACGATGATTCGTTAGAGGATGTCAGCTTCAGCCCAGATGGTCGTTATATTGCTACCGGGGGTAATGATAAGACAACTAAAGTGTGGGACCTGGGCAATAAACAGGAGTTTACCAGCATAGTCCATAACGCCAATGTTAAGGATGTGGACTTCAGCCCGAATAATCTCTATTTAGCTACCGCCAGCGATGATAACATCGCCAGAGTGTTGAGTTTACAGGACAAAAATAAAATCATCCAGATTGTTCACAAACAGCCAGTAACAAGCGTGGCATTTAGTAAAGACAATCGCTATCTGGCTACAAGCAGCTCGGATAACACAGTGAGAATTTGGGAATGGCAGAAAAACAAGGAAATTGCCCGTATCCCACATAAGGCAGAGGTTTTGAGTGTCCGGTTTAGCCATAACGGCCGTTATGTTGCCACCGGTGGCAACGACAATATTGCAATTTTATGGGACATTCAAGACAATAAGCAACTAGCCCGCATTGTCCATGAGGGAGAGGTTACAGATGTGGGTTTCAGTAATAATGGTCGTTATCTAGCCACGGGCAGTAATGACAATATTGCAAGAGTGTGGGATTTGGTAAAAAATGAGGAATCTCTCCGAATTGTGCATGAAGGCCCTGTGGTCGCTGTTAGCTTTAGCCATGATAGCCGCTATCTAGCCACGGGCAGCTTGGATAAGACAGCAAGGGTGTGGGATTTTAATGAGAACCTAGAACTGGCTCCTATTATTCATGATGATGAGGTAACAGATGTGAGCTTTGGCAGTAGCGGTCGCTATTTAGCCACGGGCAGTGTCGATAAGACGGCAAGAGTCTGGGAGCTAACGCTAGCCACAGAATGGGATCCTGAGCCGGTGACAGAAGAACCAGCTCAGCAGCAGATACAGGAGATCATTCGCATTCCCCATGAGGACGTTGTGGATAGCGTACATTTGAACGCTAATGACAAGACACTGCTAACCCAAAGCGGTAATACGGCTAACGTTCTATCAATTGAAATTGATGATCTCATTGGAGAAGCCTGTAGGCGCTTACCTCGTAATCTGACTACCCAAGAATGGAATCAGTTCTTTAGGAGTGAGGCCTACAGTAAAACGTGTCTCAACGTATCGGGTCTCAGCGATCAAGATATAGCAAACCGATGAATGCGTATTTCCAACGGAAAGGCTGCGCCAACATCGATTTGCTGCGCCCATAGCCGTTGCTACTTATAGCTTTCAGCGAGTACATATGACCTGAACTATATGCGCCAGGCTATAAACAATGCAGAGATGCCATCTGAAAAGTTTCTCAGAAGTTTTGCCACGGAAATATCTCTTAAGATCAAAAATCACCTTTAAGAGGTATTGACTCTATACATGACAGATTACGCCCCAAACCCACCACCACCAGGTGTTTCAATAATAAAACTGTCATCGGGGGCCATAGACAGTTGGGCATTGCTATCAATCGTCTCTACTTGTTTATTGCCGCGCTCTACTTTATTCTTGCCTAGCTGACCAGGCTGACCACCCTGTAAGCCAAACGGATTAACCTGTCGGTGGTCTGAGATAATGGCCGCCGTCATGGCTTCACGGAAACGAATGCGTCGAATCACACCGTTACCGCCTGAATATTTCCCGTTACCACCACTGTTGGGACGGATAGAAAAATTATCAACCAGAACGGGGAAACGCCATTCCAAAACCTCAGGGTCGGTGAGGCGAGAGTTGGTCATGTGGGTTTGTACCGCATCAGTTCCAGCAAAATTGGGTCCGGCACCGGACCCTCCACAAATTGTTTCGTAATATTGATACTTGTCATTGCCAAAGGTGAAGTTATTCATGGTGCCCTGACTGGCGGCCATGGTACCAAGAGCACCGTAGAGGGCATTGGTCATGGCCTGGGATGTTTCCACATTGCCTGCAACCACGGCGGCAGGGTAGCGTGGATTGAGCAGACAGCCCTCAGGTACAATTATTTCTAAAGGCTTAAGACAGCCTGCATTGAGGGGAATATCATCATCCACCAGGGTGCGAAAGACATAGAGAACGGCGGCTTTGCACACCGCTAAGGGGGCATTATAGTTATTGTTCTGCTGGGGCGATGTGCCCGTAAAATCAATGCGGGCCGAGCGCTCTGTTTGATTGATAGAAATCGCTAGATGAATGTGGGTGCCACTGTCGGTAGTGTAGGTAAACTCTCCGTCGGAGAGCGCCTTAATCACCCGACGCACGGCCTCAGCGGCATTCTCTTGTACATGGTGCATGTAGGCGTGCACTTGTCCTAGCCCATGGTGGGTCACCATGCGCCGTAGTTCCTGCACGCCGCGTTCGTTGGCAGCCACCTGTGCCTGCAGATCTGCCAGGTTCTGATTGAGGTTGCGAACCGGGTAGGAACCGGACTGCAACAGCGTTGCGATCGCAGCTTCGCGAAACTCTCCCTGCTCCACTAGCTTAAAAGAATCAATCAGGATACCTTCTTGGTCAATCGTGGTGCTGTAGGGGGGCATAGACCCCGGAGAGATGCCACCGATATCAGCGTGATGCCCTCTAGAAGCAACATAGAAAACCGGAGCAGCACTGCCCGTCCTATCTATGTCAATAAATACAGGCGTAATCACCGTAATATCTGGTAAGTGGGTGCCGCCATTGTAAGGATTGTTAGAGACATAAACATCACCGGGCCGGATGACTGCTCCCTTTGCTTGAATCAGGCTAATAACGCTTTCGCCCATGGAACCAAGATGGACTGGGATATGGGGAGCATTGGCCACCAGCTGCCCCTGCTGGTCAAAGATGGCACAGGAAAAATCTAGTCGCTCTTTGATGTTGACCGAGTAGCTAGTATTTTGCAGGGTAATACCCATTTCTTCTGCAACAGCACGGAAGAGGTTATTAAAGATTTCTAGCTTAACCGGATCGGCCTTAGCGACAGAGGTTGTTGGGGCGGCTATCTGGGTAATTATCTGCTTAGTAGAAGATTTTGATGATGGCTGATACTGCAGAATTAGATGATTTTTGTCGGTCAGTTGAGCACACCAGTTGGGCTCAATCACGTTGGTGCCCGTCGGCTCAATAATGAGAGCGGGCCCCTGAATTACATCATGGGGGAGAAGATCGGCTCGCTGATAGATGAGACTATCCTGCCAGTTGCCTTTGGTGTAGATGGGAGCGGCAATGGCAGTGGGGGGCGTTGTGCGTTGTTGGGAAATAGAGGGTTCCTCGATGGGGCTTGTCTGTCCAATAATTTCCACAGCAACAGCTTCTACCATCAGGGCTCGGTTGGGCATGGTAAACCCGTAGCGCTGCTGATAAATTTGCTCAAACTGGGTGCTCATTTCCGTCAGGGAAGCAAAGGAGACAATCAAAGCTGAGTCGGTGCCCGTATAGCGCAGGTAAACTTTCTCCAGAGTAATGATTCTTTCTGGGGTCACCCCCTGATCAATCATTGTTTGTTGACCATTGGTAGCTAAGGTAGCCAGGGTCTCAGCTAGCAGCGGCAGGGTCTCTTCAGCAAGGGTCGCTTCAATGCTCTGTTCTTTCAGGATGCGTAGATCCGCTAGGCCAATGCCATAGGCAGAGAGAACCCCAGCAAAGGGATGGAGAAAGATTTGTTGCATTCCCAATGCTTCAGCAATTAAACAGGCATGCTGGCCACCGGCTCCCCCAAAGCTACAGAGGGTATATTTGCTAATGTCATAGCCCCGCTGAATAGAGATTTTTTTGATGGCACTGGCCATTTTTTCAATGGCGATGGTGAGATATCCGGCGGCGATTTCTTCGGGTGATTGGAAATTGCCAGTTTGTTGTTCAATCTGTTGAGATAGGTGCTGAAAGCGTTTAGTCACGGCCGTCTTATCTAACGGTAGATCACCGTCGGGACCAAACACAGCAGGAAAGAACTGAGGCTGTAACTTACCCACCATGACATTACAGTCGGTGACCGTCAGTGGACCGCCGCGACGGTAGCAGGTGGGTCCGGGATCGGCTCCAGCGGATTCTGGCCCCACGCGGTAGCGAGCTCCATCAAACTGCAGTATGGAACCGCCCCCGGCGGCAACGGTATGGATCGCCATCATCGGTGCCCGTAGCCGCACGCCCGCTACCTCAGTTTCAAAGGTGCGTTCATAATCACCATTGTTCTCTTCGCCGTTGTAGTGGGACACATCGGTGGATGTACCGCCCATGTCAAAGCCGATAATTTTATTAAATCCAGCCCTGGCACAGGTTTTGACAGCACCAACAATACCGCCTGCTGGACCGGAGAGAATGCTGTCTTTGCCCTGGAAGCGATGGGCATCGGTAAGACCGCCGTTAGACTGCATGAACATTAGCCGCGGCGAGGTCCCTGATGAGCTGAGGGCCGATTGCACCTGCTCTACATAGCGTCGCAAAATGGGTGAAAGATAGGCATCGACAACGGTGGTATCGCCGCGGCTGATGAGCTTCATCAGGGGGCTCACACGGTGGGAAACTGAGATTTGGGTAAATCCGATCCGTTCTGCAATGGCGGCTACCTGGCGCTCGTGGTCGGGGTAGCGGTAGGCGTGGAGAAGTGCGATCGCAACACCTCTCACCCCGCGCTCAAATACCCGCTCCAACTCATCCACCCAGGCTCCAGCGTTCTCCAGGGCCATTAGCTCTTCACCCTGGGCACTATAGCGCTCCGGCACCTCAATCACCTGCTCATATAGCATCTCCGGCAGCTGAATATGGCGGGCAAAAATATCAGGGCGGTTCTGATAGCCGATGCGTAGAGCATCTTTAAAGCCTTTTGTAATCAGCAACACGGTGGGATCGCCCTGACGCTCCAGCAGGGCATTAGTAGCCACCGTCGTGCCCATTTTTATCACCTCGATGCGCTCAGCAGGGATAGGCTGAGCGTCCTCCAGCCCCAACAGGTCACGAATTCCATGAATTGGAGCATCCGCGTAGCGACCCGGATTTTCAGACAGCAGCTTATGTACCCGCAGTTGCCCCCCAGGACAGCGAGCCACAATATCCGTAAACGTGCCCCCACGATCAATCCAAAACTGCCAGCGATCGCACGCACCATCCGAAAAATTAGCTGGGCTGTCAGACATAGAAATAAGCGAGTAAGGCCACGGCTGCACACCAGGGGACTGCCCTGGCACACATTAATCATAGATTTTATAGATTGGCAGGGCCGGCTGGTCACATTTTCACCACACTATCGGGTACCGCCGCTTAGTCGTCGCTGGGGCACACCAGGAGGCTCAGGTTGAAACGAACGGTCCACCGATAGTTCTGTCAAACAGGTACTGGTCTCCATGGGGGCTGCAACGGCATCAGCTACCCATAGACTTGGTATCAGTATCGTGCCAAGTACCAAGCTCCGTAGAAGACTACCCATAGTTGATTTCCAGACGAACGGTGTCACTTCGGCGCTCATAAGCGGCCTTAATGACCTATCGGCTAGGGGCAGAAATTTACGGCAGGCAATTTACAAAACTTCAGTCAAAACTTCAGTCAAAACTTTAGCTAGAACCTCAGCAAAATTACTGAATACCGATGGTGAGTTCATAGGTGGCATTACCACGGGTGCCGCCAACAATGACCTGATAGTCCCCCGTATGGGGTAAAAAGAACGATTCGCTCACCGTTTCGCGCGACAGAATATAACCACTGGGGGAAATCACATCAAATACGGCGTTATTTTCCAACGCCTTGACTGACACGTCCATTTGCTGACCACCATTGGCCCCTAACAAATAAACGTCTCGCTCACCTCGAATCACACTATTACTAACAATGGCCGCACTTTTACCCGGTAAAAATTCAACCCGCTGGGTATGGACAGCGTTGGCCCCATCTAGCAAGTCCCTAGCTTCTAGACCCTCTTGATCTTGAAATACCAGGTCTACTAGCTGACAGTCAGCCCGATTGAGTAAAGCCGTCTCTGTTAACAGTTCATCGTTTCTAAATGTCCAAGTTTCACGCGTGTCTTGAACATCGTATTCAATCCAGGTGGTGATATTAACAGCGGCTTGATGGCCGGTTAATGGACCTGAAAATACTTGTGCATAACTTGTGTAATAGCCCGCATCGTCATTTTGAATTGAGGAGCGAGCGTCTCCTGCCAATTGACTAGTTTGATCAACCCTGAGACGCAGATGGTTAGTAAAAACACCATCATCAAACTGATAACAATAACGCCCCGGAGCAAGCTGAACGTCATCAGCCTTGACTACCTGAGTGGCGTCTTTAGTTTCAGACACCGGGTCAGATACAGACTCAGCAACTGCTTCAGGAGCAAGGTTAGGCGGTGCATCCTGCTCACGAATACCGATTGCGCTACAGCTTCCAAGCAAACTAGCTATGAGAACACCGATCAGGGGAAAACGCACCATGGGTAACACGCTCAGATAGACAAGACTGCAGGCAGACGCTACAGATTGACCACCCTGAAGGGGCAGCACTGCGTCAATACTAACGAGTAAGCGCCACCATCGCCTGGGTAATACAGCTCAGTTCACCAGGCTCAATAATGTAAGGAGGCATGGTGTACAGCAGTCGCCCAAAGGGTCTGAGCCACACGCCGTAATCTACAATCTGGGACTGCAGCACCGCCATATTTACCGGTTCATGCAGTTCCACAACACCGATCGCCCCTAACACCCGCACGTCTTTGACCAAGGGCGATTCACGACACGGCGACAGCTCCGCTTTTAGCTGCGCCTCAATCAGCCGAATTTTTGTCTGCCAATCGTAGCTTTCTAGGATGGCCAGGTTCTCTAACGCCACAGCACAGGCCAGCGGATTGGCCATAAAGGTGGGGCCATGCATAAACACCCCAGCCTCACCCTGGGCAAAAACCTGACTAATCTGTGGTGTTGTGAGTGTAGCGGCCAGGGACATAAACCCACCCGACAGGGCTTTGCCAACACATAAAATATCAGGTGCAATATCGGCATGCTCGCAGGCAAACAGCTGGCCTGTGCGGCCAAAGCCTGTGGCAATTTCATCCAAAATCAACAGCACCCCATACTGGTCGCACAGCGCGCGCGCGCGACGCACATAGTCGGGGCTATAAAACCGCATTCCCCCTGCCCCTTGTACCACTGGTTCAAAAATTGCGGCGGCTATCTGTCCGTGGTTTTCAACAAGGAGCTGTTCAAAACTTGCAATATCGGTATCGTCCCACACACCCCAAAACGGAATCTGGGGAATGTCAGCAAAATATTGTTGCCGCAAAACCTGATTAAACAGGTGGTGCATCCCATTGACCGGATCACACACGGACATGGCATCAAAGGTATCGCCATGGTAGCCGCCCCGCACGGTGAGAAAGCGATGTTTTTGGGGCTGGCCCAGGTTATACCAATATTGAATGGCCATTTTCATCGCCACTTCGACTGCTACCGAGCCAGAGTCACAAAAGAACACCTGCTGTAGGGTTTGGGGGGTGAGTGCCACCAATCGCTGGGCTAGCTGTATCGCAGGCTGATGGGTCAAACCACCAAACATCACATGGGACATGCGACCAATCTGATCGTGGGCCGCCTGGTTAAGACGGGGATGATTGTACCCATGGATGCAGGTCCACCAGGAGGACATGCCATCGATAAGGGAACGGCCATCTTCTAACTCGATGTAAACGCCTTGGGCCGATTTGACTGGAAAAATCGGCAGCGGGTTAGGCATGGCAGCATAGGGATGCCAAACATGCTGACGGTCAATGGCGAGTAGCTGGTCAGTAGATAAAGGTTTCAATGACTGTTGAACGGACGGTTAAACGGACTATTGAACGCTGACGGTAATTTTTTCTGAGATCACCGGACTGTCGTGGGGAACATGGCCATAGTTGCCCAACACTAGCTGTAGGGTGTGCTCTCCAGGTTCAAGATTTAGCTGGGTTTCGGTTTGTCCTGCACCGTAGTGGAGAACTTGGTTAGAGCCTTGCAGAGGCTCGGTTAGCGGTGGTAGCTCATCGATGTCAACGAGTAAATGATGGTGCCCCGTATTAGGCCGATCGACACCAGCTGGGGCAATCCCCATGCCAGATAAACCAAACTGCACAGTGAACGGAGCTTGGACCGTGTCTCCATCGTCAGGAGAAATAATGTAAGCCTTGGCTGACTCAGGGGCAGGGGATAGATCGGCGGCATTAACAGGTCCTACCAGCAGACTAAAGATACAGGTGAGACACAGGGAAAAGACTATAAGGCTGCGTTGGATAAAAATCACTGTGAATAACACACTCCAAAACTGACATTCTCCATGGTAAACCGTCGCTGATACGCTGGCTAAACGATGACCCATTCACAGTCACAGACCCAGCGTCCGTGGCCATGTCCATAGCCCCATACTGACTGCGTAGCAGTTGCGGCCATCCCCCTAACTGGCACAGCTAAATTAAACGAGTTTTCAGTGGTTAACACCCCAAAAACGTAGACCAATCGCAGGAAGTGTCCTAATATTTTACGCACCGCAGAAACATCAGGGATACAACAAAACCATGGAAACGAGGTTCAGTTATTTGTTGCGCTAACGGCCAACAGCTGGCTCCTCGGCCTACTAAAAACGTTTCGAGGAATCTCACCATGATGTTTAACCGTATTCTTTACTCACTTGGCCTCACTGCCGCCGTGCTGGCAGCAGCTCCCCTCACCGCATTTGCCCAAGAAGCTCCCGATTATAACTATGTTGGTATCGGTGGCGGTGATGAAGGCTTTGTTGTTAACGGCAAAATCTCCCTGTCTGAGCACCTGTCTGTACGTCCCGCTGTTAGTACCGACTTTGACTTTGATGATGGTGACGATGTGGCCTACGTTCTGCCCATCACCTACGACTTTAGTTCTCTTGATGCCGCTGGTCGGGTTAATCCTTTCTTAGGTGCTGGTATCAATGGTGAACTCGGCGATGACAGCGACATTGAGTTTGCAGTCACTGGCGGTACCGACTATCGCTTTAACGAGCGGTGGCTAGCGAATGGTTCTGTTGTTTGGTCTCCGTTCCAAGATGGCAGCGATGATGTTGACTTCATTGCCGGTATTGGTTACAGCTTCTAGCCTCGCCTTAGTTGCCAGCTATTCTATTCTGTTTTGACAGCTTTCTCTCCTTTGGCCCCGCTAATAGCGGGGCTTTTTTTCTCATACGAAATCTGGACTGATAGTGCCCGGTATCGCAGGTTGTCCATAAGGGAGCCCCTACAGGATTGTCCCTTACCAATGCATCCCAATAAAACCCTGTTTGACTATGAGGTTTGTTCCTCAGAATCAGCGGAATTGACAGGAAGATCAGCAGTGTTCAGAAATTCAACAAATGCCTCATTTAGGGTAGTATAGCCCTGCTTGTTTAGATGCAATTCATCCTTGCGGTGATCTTCAGGAATAAGCCCCTGGCCATCTGCGATGGCAGAAAATCCATCAAAAACAACCACCTGGTCATCATCGTCGTCTAAAGAATCAATGTATCCATTGACTTCATAAATGGCTTGGGCAATATCGTCTGACCACACGGGCTGACGAATCAGGGGAACTTCTCCGACTGGGAGAATTGTGGTCACAATCACGGTCGCTCCCAGGGCTTTGGAATCTTCGACCATTTGACGGATGTTGGAGCGGCAGAGATCGATAATAATGTTTCGACTTTCTGGCATCAGGGGAATAGCTTTGAGATCATTGATCCCCACTTGGATAATGACAATATCGGGCTCTAAATTTCCTAGATGAAAATCGAATCGCTGGCTGACTTGGGCCGATGTCTGACCGCCTACGCCTCGGTTAATAAATTCATATCCGTCTACCTCAGGAACATCCCAATCTGCGGCTCTAGAATCTCCCAAGAGAACGACCCGCTTTGCGGTCCCCTTGTCATTAAGTTTTGGATCTGGATTATGGTAGCTAAGTCCTAAAGGATCTAAGCGCACTTGGTTCAGTTCAATATAGTATTTCTTGAGCTGTCCAAAGAGGAAAAAATTGAGGGCTACTGACGCACCTACTAGAGGTATCCCCAAATATGCCAGTAGCGAGCTAACCTTGACCAGTTTCATAGGGCCGTTCGAGATGTGAATTCAAGTTTCAGATTTAGAAAGATGCCGTAATATTGCGATGCCATAACGTTCTTTAAAGACTAAAGTTCCAGCAGCATTTGTTCCAAATGGGGATGGAGACACGTCCTAGCTAATCTCTTAAATCAGCAGCCATAGGGCACTTTCCCCCTGCTTAAAGGTTTGGAAAATCTTTGTGAGGCTGGGGTATAGGTGCAAGATTGTCTGGTAGAAGCGGCGGTCATCGGCTACAGAGACCGCAGTTGCCATTTGATGCTTAGGCAGGGCATAACCGTAGAGTGCGTTTTGGCTCGGTGATCTACACCAGACCGTTGATTCTATGGCCTCTGAAACTGCGTTATTTTTTCCTCCTAAGCAGCAGCCGCTACTCATTAGGCTGGTGCAAAGTGTGTCCTACCTGGTGCTCCAGCGGCTGTATCGGTGTGGGTTGGTGGTGTCTGATGATGATGTAGCCAAGCTGCGGGCCATTGCCGGGGCGCGGGTGGTGTATGTATGTAACCATCCCACCATGGAGGATGGCATGGCACTATTTAGTCTGGCGGCACGGGTGGGTCAGCTGTGGCACTACATCGTCGCGAAAGAGTCGTTTAAGGGCCTGCAGGGCCGTTTTTTGCAGTGGATGGGCTGTTATTCTATCCGGCGAGGGCTGGGGGATCGGGCCAGTATTGCCCAAACCTTGAGCTTATTAAAAGAATCCCAGACCCAGGTGGTGATTTTTCCAGAGGGGGGGTGTTCCTATCAAAACGATACGGTGATGCCGTTTCGCTCAGGAGCCATTCAGATGCCGCTACAGGTGGTGGCGCAGCTGACTAAAAAAGACCCTGATGTGGATTTGTATGTGGTGCCGATATCGCTTAAGTATCGCTATACGCAACCAATGACGGTCATTATTGAGGAAACTCTACAGGGGCTAGAGCAAGAGTTAGGAATTATCCCCACTGAACCCGAGGACTTTTATAAAAGGCTACTTGCGATCGCAGCCCTCGTCATCACCCGTATAGAAACAGAATTTGGGCTAACCCCAGATACCGAACAAAGCTGGAACCAACGCATTGACCAACTACGGCACCATGTAATTGCCCAGTGCGAGCAGAAGCTAAACTTACAGCCCAACGGAGCGCCGATTCGAGAGCGGGTATACAAAATCCAGGCCCTATTAGAATCTGAAGAACCTAAAACCGTAGCCGAAGACGATGCCCTCTATTGGACTACGGTGCGGCTCCTCAACTTTGATGCCATCTATGACGGCTATGTTGCCGCCGACCCCACACCAGAGAGATTTTTAGATACCCTGATGCGCCTAGAGCGCGAGGTTTATCAGGTTGAGCATATTAAACCGAAAGCTCACCGTCAAGCTATTTTTCGAGTGGGTGAACCGATCAATTTAAAGCACTACGTCAAAGACTTTCGACAGGATAAAGCTAGCACCGTAGAACAATTAACAGAAAGACTACGCAGAACCGTTCAGGAGAACCTATCCCATTAGTCCTATCCCTCTCCTCGATAGTCTCCTGGACAAATATCCCCCAGGTTCTCAGGACAGGTCTCAGCGTCAATATCAATGCCGCTAAGATCGAGTAGCTGCCACTCCTGTTCCACAGCGGGCGTCAGAATTTCTCCGATGGGGCTCACATCTGTAAACGGATTGTAGGCAACATTGAGCGACCGGATGGTGGCCATGTCGGCAACCGGCGCAATGTTGTCGATTTGGTTATAGCTGGCATCGAGGGTAGTGAGCCGGGTAAGGGCGCTCAAGGCAGTGATATCGCTGAGCTGGGTGTTAGCCACCCGCAGGACTTGCAACCGGCTGAGGGTAGCAATAGGGGTTAAATCGGGAATGACGTGGCCACTGAGGTTAAGCTCGGTCAGATTGGGAGTTGCGATCGCAATCATCTGCAAGTCTACACCGACCGGAAAATCCACCATCAGACCGTTTTCTGGCAAATAGGTGGTTTGCAGCTGGGGTCCCCGGAGGGTGCTCACTGTCGCCAACCGTCGCTCCGCCAAAACGCAATCGTTCAGAGTCAGCGCCGCCATCAATGCTTCCACCGTTTGCCAGGCATAGGGGCGGCTGTAAAGCACAGAACTCCAGTCGCTGGAAACACCCTGGAACGCCTCACACAAATCCGCAAACGTAGGCTGCGGGTCCGATGCGATCGCAGGTGTAGCCGCCATGGTGTACCAGACAGCAGCCATACCAGCCAGTACGTTTACAGCCAAAAGGTTGAGTTGGGGCATAAATTAGTTTTCGGGCACTAGACTCAACAGCATTGGACCACCAAATCATCCCCCAGTCCATCACTTTTAAGAACCATTTATATTTACTCCCCTCGAGCAGCACCCAAAACGCTCTCCCCAAGGTCAGACCAACCGCCTCAGAGCATCAACAAAGATAGATTTTTAACAAACAACCGCGCAACAAAACAACGACGCAACAAACGTATCAAAAATCACATCACTCTCCCAGGGAAAGCCCCACTCAGTACTCCCCAATACTGCCTGTATAAAGACGTGCTCCCAAAAACGCCCCCAGAACTCTTCAAACTGCCCCAGACGTCCCAACCAAGCCCATCGGTCAGCAATACATGACAAATCGTCTACGAAACAAACCGTCTACTACAAGAGAGAAATAAGTACGTCATTTAGGATCCGATCTCAATATTGGCCTATCGCGAACCAGAAATACGGGTTATATTGCTATGAGAATAAAGGGGCACGCGATCTACCAGTAATTACGGATTTTAGTACGAAGACATAAAAAGGCCGAGTAAATTCTTCCGAAAATTCCATATTCATTGCTTCATGATGTACGGATCACCCTATATGGCCAGGGTAATCTTAATATCAGGTAGTCTCGTCAGTCAGGTTTTCTATGGAAGGAGCGCAACAATCGCTTCAAAACCAGCAGCGTGTACTCGCCGCCATCGTGGTGACTGACGCAGTGGGGTTCAGTGCCCAGATGTCCGCCGATGAAGAGCGGGCACTGGCCACTATTAATCGAGATCTTAAGCAGATTGCAGGCCTATGCAAGGTGTTTAACGGTCAGGTACTCAAGTCAACCGGCGACGGCCTGTTGATGTGTTTCTTCAGTGCCGCCCAGGCCGTCGCCTGTGGGCTTAACATTCAAAAGAAGCTGCGCAGCGACAGCAAGCGGGACAGCTTTGACCATCGCATCGGCATTCACCTGGGCGATGTGTACATCAATAATTCAGACGTCATGGGCAATGGCGTCAACATTGCCGCCAGGTTAGAAAGCTTTGCTGCCCCTGGAGAAATCTGCGTTTCCCAGGTAGTCTACGATGTGGTCAAAAGCCGACTCGATCTCGATGCCACATTCCTCGGTCCGTTAAACCTAAAAAATATTCAAGAACAGGTCCCCGCCTATCAGCTACGACCGGTCGTTGAACTAGACATCTGCGATGCGGAGATGACCCGGCCGTTTTTTGCCGAAGGCGCTGAAGGGTATGTCTTTGACAGCCCGCTTGATCAGGCCTTGCAGACCCTGGGTGATCACGCCGAGCATTTGCGTATCAAAAAGCTCATCTTCGGCACCTGCCAAAATCTGTGGGAAAACGACACCACCGTCCTCGATCAGTTTTCCCTACAGCACCTGATCGAGTCTTTGATGCGTCGCAATCCGTCAGTTGACCAGTGTCGTGCCAGTCTCTATCGCATTGTCGCCACCCTCAACCACAAGGAAGTCTACTCCGATGTAGCAGAAGACATCCTGCAAGCCATAACTCCCTTATACATCGAGCGCGCGGCCAATCGTTTACCTGAAGCGCCACCAGAGACAGAGGATGTAGCAGAAGAAGTTGCAGGAGAATCAAAAGATCGCTATCAGCACGTAGCTGATGAGCTAGAGTACGATCCCCAAATTATTCGCATCAAAAAAGTCCTTTACTGTCTCTGTCACAAAGTATGGGAAACAGATATCCGAAAAATTGAGCAGGCAGATACAGCCATCCTCGTAAAGCAGCTCTACCAGCTTACCCCCACCCCCAACGACCTCAAATATCGGCTGCGTCATCTATTACACCACCTAAACCGCAAAGCTAAATATACTAAAATCGTCAACATCATTTTCAAGGCCTTTAATCCCCTATACAGCGCCCAAACTGAGCTGATTCCGATGTCGACACCGGGGCTACAAAATGCCAGCGACACCGATAGCCCCGAAACCTGCTTTGGCGATTTACCCGTCGGCATCCATCCTGACAACACCGTTGCCTTCTCCACCAAAGCGGTCGAAGGTCCACCCATGGGCGATATTGCCCAAGTCAAAGACCGAGCCGATCTGTTTGAACTAAGACTGGACATCATCAAGTATTGCAATCCGCTACGGGCCAAAATTTTGCTGCACTCAACCCTCTACAGTCCATTTGCCGGTAGTTCACAAGAGTGGTCGCTGCTGCGCAGCAAAACCTTAGAAGACTTTTTACGAGAAGTCTTTAACTATTGTCCATCTTTCCAAGATTTAGAAAGCAAGCTATCCATCATTGTCCACTGTCTTGAAGACACTGACGAAAATGAGCCTGTGGTCACAGCTATTCTGAACGCCGTTAAGCCCTACTATGCCAAGCCTGACAAATCTCCGGCTCCCGTAGAAGCCAAAACTGCTATGACCGCTGCTGTTACGTCTATGAGACCCGCCTCCTATGGATAATATTGAACTACTAGACTGCTACAACAGCGGGCACAAAGACTTCAGTGGTCTATGTTTAGCGGGTCTAGAACTACCCAAAGCAGATTTGATCGGCGCTAACTTTTCTAAGGCTGACCTAGAGCGTACGGACCTGATGTTCGCCTATTTGAGCCGGGTAAATCTGCAGCAGGCCAATCTAAGCCATGCCAACCTCAGCGGTGTCAACCTCAACCAGGCCAATCTGATTTACTCCAATCTGAGTGACGCTAACCTGCACGGAGCCAGCCTGCAGGGAGCAGACCTGCGGGGTGCCGATCTTACCCTGGCCGATCTGTTTGACGTTAATTTAGCCGATGCTGACCTACGCAATGCGGACCTCAGCGGGGCTAACCTCACCGGGGCCTGTCTACGGGGAGCTAATCTACGACAAGAACTACGCAGTGAGCAAACAATTTTACGGGGGGCCCATCTGCGACAGGTAGATATGCGCGGAGCCAACCTCAAAGGTGCTGACCTGGCTAACGTAGACCTCAGTGGAGCCAACCTTAGCGAAGCCTTTCTCAAAGATGCCGACCTGCGCAATGCCAACCTCAGCGGGGCCAACCTTAAGGGGACGTCTTTAGCCGATGCCCAGTTGGAAGGGGCCAATCTTCGCTATGCCAACCTCACCCGTACCCGTGCCCAACGGGCAAACCTGGCCGGCTGCGACTTTACCGGTGCCAACCTCAAGGGCGTCAACTTTACCGACACCAGGCTCTGCGGTGCTCAGCTCTTCCAAATCATCATGACCGATGCACGACTGCTGCGCGCCGATCTCAGCCGTGCCAACCTCAGCGGGGCCAACCTTACCCAGGCTGACTTAACCAACGCCTATCTGGGTCGCACCAACCTGGGCGAAGCCAATCTCAGCGGGGCCATTCTATTTAAAGCCGAACTCAGTAGTTCTAACTTAGCTGGAGCTACATTAACTGGCACCACCATGCCCGACGGAAAAGTCCATGATTAGAGGACGGACATAGAATCCGAACTGTTGTTCTATTTCTTTTTTCTCGCTCTTCGCTTTGTAAGGACTGTTCCAGATCCAACCAGCCCCACTGTCAGTAGTGCTGCTACAGAAGACGACTCTGGCACACTGGTCGTTGGAGCATCGTCATCAAGGGCAGCTAGGGCAAAATCACTGATAATTTCATAGGCGGCCGTAGTGGGGTGAGTATCATCCCAAAAGAAAAACTCGTCTGGTTGATCACATACACCGTCAAACAGAAATCCGGGCTGAAAGTTGATTAAGCAAGATTCTGTCGTATTGGTCAGCCCAAATTCGCCGGGGCTTGCCAAGATGTCAGCAAACAAACTGTTGATATCCAGAGAAACAATAGTTGCATCGGGTTGGCTTTGGCCAAACACAGTGAGTTTTGCCGACAATAGTTCATTGTGGGCAAACGTAAGCTGATTTAGCTGTGTAGAAATATCCTGTTGAAATAGATTATCTAAGAAATCAGCAAATGGGGCCTCACCGATATCGGGTAAATTAGGAACTAGAAACTCCTTGACACCCACGCTACTGAGCTGGGTAAGCCCATCAATAATATTGTCAGTAACAACGTTAGGAAGCTCATTTAATGACACACCACCTAAAGAGGCTGGGGACAAGAAAGCTTCGTTATAATCATTAGCCCCAACCCAAACAACATTAAGAGCATTGGGGTCTACAGGCAGTGTTGCGGAGAGGGCCGTAAATAAATCAATTTGGTCTTGAAAGCCCAGGAAGAAATCCGATAAGAAGGGAAGATCGTCATCTAGGATGTGAACATCTGAAGAGAGCGCCCCGGCAAAGGCAAAATTAATGCCCTGGGTGGGAGGTGGTGTAATGGCAGGATTCACAATAAACTCTGTAGCCAGGGTAGGCGATAGCCCTAATGCCTGACCAACATTATCAATCCAGATAGGTCCATTAGAGTTGCGTTGGTCATAGGGGGGACTGGGGGGTAGGGCTGGGAGGCCCAAGGGAGAGAGTAGGGCCTCGGTAAGGTTAAATAGATTACCTGAGTCGACTAGACTGTCGCCAAAGACATTTAAGCCGGTAAATGAGGCGGCCTTTACTTCTACAGAAAACATGCAGGATGAGATAACTACCCCTGCGGCTAACAGTTCTTTCTTCATGCCTGCTCGCTGCGCTCAACACAGCTCTATATAGGTTACCTTTTAGTCAGAAAATGACGCTCGAACTAGTAGCAAGAAATTTTGAATCTTCCTTCTCCAGTTATAGATGGGCAATGTTTTTTCCTCAAGACGATGCAGGATTTTTTCTATGAAGATCTTATGAAGCTTGGATAGCAGGCATAAAGTTCAGATTTAGAAAACGAGTTTCCAGTGTTTTCTGCAAGTTTTTGGCAGTGAGGCGATGAAAACCAGGTTTTTAGCCATATTAGTTCTAGCTAGGTCGATGAGGCTACCGCGCGTTTGACCTTATGAATCCAGCCTTGGCTGAGATACAGCACTTCACCATAGGAAAGGTCTGAGTTAAATACAAGGTCCAATACGAAGGAGTAAAACTACTGATGTGATGTATGCCCTAGGCTGAGTCGTAGGAAAAATTCGATGATGAGCGGTGTGGAGCGGAGAATTGATCCAGCAGCTGATGATGTTCTGGATACCTGTTAGGGATGATTCGAACCCAGAACTGACTGAATCGCCTGCTATGCCAGTTGTTATTTATGGGGTTGCGATCGCACTAGCCATCTATCTAGTTATCAATGGTATTCATCTCTGGAAAGGGGCCAACCGTACGGACCAGGGATCGACCGGTCTCATCTAGCCTCACTATTAACAACATTGGGATAATGGATATTAGATCGATTGCACGGCTTTGAAACGGTTTCTTATTTTCATGTATATTCGCGCAGTTTAGTTTTTAGCTGCTGGGTGCGCAATTTGGATTGTGGATGGGTGGGTCCAAATCCAGCCCCATGCAACAACGTATAAAAACAAGGAATTATAAACAACGTCAACACCGTCGCCAACGACAATCCCCAAAAAATCACCACCCCCAACGGCTGCAAAAATTCTGCTCCTTCGCCCAGCCCCAGCGCTAGTGGCCACATCCCCAACACCGTTGTTACCGTCGTCATCAAAATGGGTCGTAGTCGCTGGGGAGACGCCCTTAGCATTGCCTCCATGCGGCTACACTCTTCTGTTATGTAAATCTGATTGGCCAGCTCCACCAAAATAATCGCATTGTTCACCACAATGCCCACCAGCAGCACCGCTCCGACCACCACCGTCGCTCCAATCGCCGTCTCTGTCACATACAGCCCCAAGATCCCACCAGCCAAGGCCAGCGGCACCGTTAGCATAATCACCAACGGATCAATCAGCGAGTTATACTGCACTGCCATCACCGTAAACACCAAAAATACGGCGAGACCACCCAATAAACCTAACCCCTGTTGGATCGCTGCATTACTCTGCGCGCTAAAGCTAGGCAACCGCGTCACCCCCTCCGGCAGCGTCACCGTCTCCATTATCTGCTCTACCTCATCCAGGGCCTCGCCCAGGCTGGCCTCCTCTGCCAAACGCCCCTCGATGATAAATACCTGACGCTGATCAATCCGCTGGATCTCTCCAGGCGACTGACCATTCTCAATCCTTGCCACATCTCCCAGCCGCACCTGACTACCTAACAATGGCAGCTGAGTCAGCTGAGCCGGATTTTGTACCAAACTATCCGGTGTCTGTACCCGCACATCCACCAACCGATCGCCCCGCTGTAGCTGTGTCGGTACTGCCCCCGACAGAATTGTCTCCACCGTCTGACCAATCTCCTCAGCCGAGATCCCCACATCAGCTGCCCGCTCCCAATCAGGCCGAATCTGAATTTCCGGCTGGGGAGGATCTGCGTCGGGTAGATAGCTAGCCAGGGTAGCCCGCTCTGCCAGGGCATCCAGCACCTGCTCCCCAGCCTGATCTAGCCGTGCTAAATCACTACTTTGCAAAACAATATCCACATCGCTCCGCACCGGAGAGTTACTTAAAATCAAACCCCGTACTGAGCCGGGGGAGACTCGCATCCGGGTGTTGACTAAATTCAGCTCCCTCAGCGATTGGTTCATTCGTTCAGTAAAGGCTTCTACATCGGTGCCAGGCTTTAGGGTGAGGGTGCTGGACCCGCGCAGGGCGTTATCGATGCTGATGTTACCAAAGAGAAATCCCCCTGAGGTGCTAAACACATAGTCAGTTTCTGGCTGAGCTATCAGCATCTGGTCTACCGCAGTCATCACCCGGCGATTTTCATCTAAGGTCGTGCCAGGGGGCAGATTGACCCACACCCTGGCTTGGCCATTGCTGATACTGGGCAAAATCTCCTGGGGAATATGTTGGAACATCGCCCAGCTACCCCCACCAAACATGAGCATGGCTGCAGCAATAACCACAACTCGCCGCTGCAATACCCAGCCCAGGGTGCTGCCATAGCTCAGGGTAAGTGCTTGTAGCCTCCGGCCAAACCACCGAATCGGCCAAAGTTTTCCTATGCCGCTAGATGTTTTGACGACTAGTAAACGGGCGGCCAATGTGGGGACCACCGTCAGCGCCACCATCAGCGAGGCTGCCACCGCCAAGCTAATGGTCACCACCAGCTCACTAAACAACAGCGAAATAAACCCACCCATTAACAGAAACGGTAGAACTGCCACCAGGTTTGTTGTGGTCGAGGCCACCAGTGCCGACTCCAGTTCCTGACTGCTAGCTTCCGCCTGCCGAACCACCGGTCGTAAACTCCCAGATACGCCTTCTGTTATATTCTCTAGCATCACAATGGCGTTATCTACCACAATGCCTACGCCGAGAGCCAATCCCCCCAGACTAAACACATTTAGCGACAGACCAAAAATTCCCGACAATAACAACGTGATTAGGCTAGCCAGGGGAATGGCTAAAACAATGATGAATGTCTGTCGTAAGGAGCCCAGAAACAGCAGCACAGCAATGGCCGCTAGCCCGGTCCCCGTCAGACCAGCCGTGGCTACGTTACGAATTGAATTTTGAATAAATACCGATTCATCTAGGGTGACATTGAGCACCAGATCCTCAGGGACAAGGCCCGATGATTTCATCTGCTCTAGACGCTGTTTGACGCCATCCACCACGGCAATCGTGTTAGCCGTTGGCTGCTTTTGCACACTCACCTTTACGGCAGGCTGACCATTTAGGCTGACAAAAATTCGCTGTTCTTCAGTGCCATCTAGCACATCGGCAAAGTCTCGCAAATATACTTGCTGATCGCCCACGTCAAGAATAAGATTACGAACCTCTTCAGCTGACTGAAACTGGCCATTGACTCGCGTTAGGGGCTCGCTGTTTAAACCCTTTATACGCCCCCCAGCGGTATCTTGATTACGTTCTTCCAGAACGTCCAACACATCGGTAACGCCTAACCCCAATGCTTGCATCCGTGTCGGGTCTAAATTTACCTGGATCTCTTCCTGTACTCCCCCTGACACATCTACACTTGCCACCCCTTTTACAGTATTTAGCTCCCGTGCCAGTTCTTCATCGGCAAACACCCGCAGCTCCATCCCCTGCAACGATTCTGAGGTAAGGGCCATCTCGTACACTGGCAGCTGAGACGGATCAAACTTAAACAGTCGCGGCTGTTCAATGCTGTCGGGCAGTCGGTTACGAGCCCGGTTTAGCGTTGCTGTGGCATCATTAAGGGCCTGATCAATATCGCCCCCCGGTTCAAAATACAGGTCAACGCTAACTCGCCCCTCCCGTGTTTTAGACACAACTTGGACGACACCTTCTGTGGCTGCCAGTGCTTGCTCTAAAGGGCGTGTAACTTCGTCAACGGCCACCTCCGGAGATACTCCTGGGGCATCGGCGCGCACACCAATGCGTGGATAGGTAATGGAGGGCAATAGATCTACCGGCAGCTGCGAGGTGAAGAAAAGACCTAAGACAATGACTGCCACGGAGAGCATCAGCGTGGCAATGTGGCGACGAATGGCCAGGGTACTGAGACTAATTCTCACTCTGCCACCCCCTCAGACAAAATGCTTATCCGTACGGCTTGTCCTGATTGCAGCGGCCTATCACTCTGTACGACAAAGGATTCATTCGCGTCTAGTCCAGAGAGAATTTCTACCTGTCCTTGACGTTTTTGTCCTACTATCACCGGGCGAGCTGTTACAGTAGTCCCCTCGTTTTTCTGGTCAAGTATAAAAACGGTATTTTCCTTGGTGCCAGTCTCTAAGGCGCTAGCCGGAATAACAATATGGTCATCCCCTGGTGGTTTAAATTGGACCCTTGCTAAAAGACCGCTACCGATACGGCTATCTGGGTTGGACATGGTTACTTCCACGGTGACTAGCCTCGATGTGGCATCGGCCACGGGAGAAATGCGAGTGATACGTCCTGAGATGGTGTCTATATCGGGGAAGGCATCGAGCCGGATCTGGGTGGGTTGTCCGATGGTTAGCTGTCCGAGGTCTAGTTCAGACACTTGGACATTGACTTTGAGGGTGTCTAGAGCACCGAGTTCGAGCAGAGTGGCCCCGACTTGAACATAGTCACCGGGGTCAACCAGGCGAGTTAGGACAGTTGCCGCGAGCTGTGATTTTAGGTTTACCCAGGCGAGTTGTTCCTGGGCTTCGTCTACGAGGGCAGCTTGGGCACTGACTCGACTAGCAGCGGCGGCAATGACTTGTTGTTGTGCTTTTATTTGGGCCTGGGTTGATTTGACGGCCTGGTCTGCATTGATTAGGGCTAGCTCGGCAGCTTCGGCGGCCTGCTGAGAAATTGCACCCTGGTCGGCTAGGGTGCGTAGGCGGTCGGCATCGACTTGGGCTTGGTCTCGAGTGGCTTGGGCTTGGGCAGCGGCGGCCTGGGCGTCTGCGATCGCAACCTGATTTTCGGCTGTTTCCGCCTGCCGCACAGATAGTTCCGCCTGAGCTTCATTCACCCGTGCGGTGAGTAAGCCACTATCTATCTGTGCCAGCACTTGCCCTGGTTGCACCCGATCCCCCACATCTACCCTGAGGGAGACAACTTCCCCTGCTGTCTGAGCACGTAGGGCCACCTGTTGCTGGGGTTGAGTAGTGCCCGTATACTCTAGAGCCTCTGTCACGGTGCCGAGCTGGGCACGGGCGGTTTCCACAGCCACGGGTTGGTCTGGGTCTCGATCTGGACGACCCACCTGGGCTTCGCTGGGGGCAAAAAACCCACAGCCAGGTAGCACAAGAGCCAGTCCACACAACGCTGTCCATTGAATACTGAGTCGAAGTCCTGTGCTCCAAATAGTCATCGCTACTCCGGTATGAGCTCTTCGCTTTCCAAGCCGTATCTAAGGAAACTGCATAGCTGCATTTCATATCTTGAGACGCAGCCCAAACTGTCGAACATGATTTGCAGAATACATCAGTATTTTAACTTTTGTTAATAAAATCAGGTAAATGAATTGTCAATGCCATGACATGGAGAAAGGATTAAGTAGCCCGCTTGTGTCCTACTCAACCTGATGTTCTGTCCATTAGTTTGTTTACCAGACCTATGTCGACCCGTTTACCGGCAAAGCTCACAGCCGTTTCGGCAAGTCAATTTGAGCGGTCACCCATAATATCTAGGTCTCTCTTATTTTTTCTCGGTGGCAGCTTATTTATTGGTTCTTTCTGGTTTTTATCTCAATTTTTGGGGTTTGGCGGACCACAGTTAGTCTTAGCTGCCGGCAACAAAACAGGTGAAAGCTATCTATTTAGTCGGGCCTTAAAAGTTGTTGTTGAAGCTAATTCCTCCATCCGTCTAGATGTATGTGCTACCGATGGCACCGATGATAATATTCGTGCCCTTGAGAGAAGTCCTCTGGTCCAACCTGCGACTTGCACATCTGGCCACTCTGCGTCCAACATTAAAGCCGATGTGATCACGGCCCAAGCCGATCGACTTTACTATTCGCTGATTCCCCAACCAGCCCAGAACAATGCCAACTCTCTACCACCCGCATCAGCTGCAAGGGCAATAGCGGTACTCTACCAAGATCATTTTCAAATGCTGGTGGATCCTAAAAAGATTAGTATTGCCAGCCCAGACACTGCTGATCTTTCTAAACTGACCGTTGGCCCCAATCAGCTAAACGGCAAGAAAATTGCGACTCCAGAGGGTGGGGGTCAGCGGCCGTCGCTTAAAACGCTATCTGACCACTTTAACTTTCCTTCCTACTTAGATATTGATCTTAGTCTCAGTAATCAAGCTAGCCCTCAAGACCTTGAAAACACCTTGGAAAGCAATGACATTGCGGCTGTTTTTCGAGTACGACGCTTAGGCAATAGTAGAATTCAACAGCTGATCGCTCAAGGCTGGCAGCCTATCGCCATCCCCCAAGCAAATGCTTTGGAAAATACTACCTATCCCGCCTATAGACCTTCTTTGATACCTCAGGGTACCTATCAAGGTTCCCCTCCAGTTCCCCCTATCGATCTAGAGACCATTGCCATTGATCGGCTATTGGTAGCTCACCAGTCACTACCCAAACGTCATGCCCAAACACTCACAAAGATTCTCTTTGAACACCAGCAAGAGTTACGAGATACCCTGGCAGAACTCGTCGAGTTAGAGGAGCTGAGGTCTGCCGACTTTGAGCCTGAGACAGTAGTCCCCTTAGTGAGTAATGTTGCAGCACCATCCGCAGATACAGTAATTCCTACCCATCGGGGAACGACCGCTTTTTTTACCCCTTTCCAGCTGCCGTTTGTTATAGAAAATGCTGACTTTTTTGCTTTATTGATTACCCTGTTCCTAATGGCTTACTCAGGGTATGTCAGCTTTAGAAACAATCAGGCCAACCAACAGATCAAGCTGCTTGTAGAGCTAATGAAAAAACTCAATATTTATGACAAGCCTCGTGAACCTGATGATACTAATTGGTTAACTGCACGATTAGTTTATCTCTCAGATCAGCATGAGGCACTGGATAAAGCGTTTCAATTTGCTAGTTCTACCCTAGGACATGAAGGCTTTCGTGCTTTTAGCGAGACTTACAAATCAGCTCGCGAGATGATAGAACGCGAGATCGAAGAACGACAGCGTCGGTTTTCATCACTCTACGTGGATGCAGTGGTTGAGCTGATGACAAAAATTCAGGCTGAGGGCACTGACTTAAAAACCCTTTCAAATCGGCTAGATAGACTCTTTTTTGAAGCTGGTGAGACCTTGACCAAAGAAGATATTTTCTCTCGAGAATCCTTTCAAACCTTCACAGAAGCCTACGAAATTGCCCGCGAAACCATTGAGCGCAAAAAACGCGAGCAGCTGTCTTAAGCCGCGCTTGATTGAGCAAATATAATGACGGACATCTCATTTCACCTCATCGCATAATTTCATCGTTAACATGGCGATACTCACTCATCTTGTGCTCCTATGTGTTTCTCTGCCACGGCTAGTTTTACGGCTACTACCTGCCTAATACCCACGGGACTTTATGCTTGTAACCTGGCTATGGGCACAGATCGGAGGTATCTACCCCTTGCTCTTATTCCCTTCGTATTTGGCATTCAGCAAAGCTTTGAAGGTATCCAATGGCTAGCTATTCATAATCAACAGACAGACACAACGCGACTAGCAGCCTTGGGGTTTCTTGCTTTTTCCCATGGGTTTTGGCTAGTTTGGCTACCGCTGACGATGTTTGTCCTCGAGCAACGTCCCTGGGGTAAAAAGTTACTTCTAACCACGATATTGCTCGGTGCTTTATTTGGAGCATCTCTATATGGTCCATTTCTGCTTTTTCCCGGTACATTCACTGTGACAGCGGCCCAGGGCTCTATCAACTATCAGACTCAGCTAATCTATGACCAGTTTCTACCTCGTGCGGTGTCACGGCTAATTTATATGCTGATTGTTTTGGGACCTCTTTGGCTCTCTGAAATGCCTCAAATGAGAATTGCAGGGGGTTTCATTGCTCTATCACTGGTGGTCACTTACTGGTTTTATAGCTATGCATTTGTGTCAGTATGGTGCTTTTTTTCTGCGATCTTATCTGGCTATATCGTATATTTTCTGCACTCTGTTAGAGCTAAAGCGATGGTTGAAACAGGGTCTTAGCTAAGATGTTGACTGTATCGGCTGTAGAGGAACAAATAGCAATGGGAGATTAGAGTCATGACACAACCTATTAAATATGCCAATGTTGCGGATCTATACGACAGCTATGTTCAAACGACCCTAGATATTCCTTTTTTAATTGACCAAGTTCAAGGTACATCGTCCGATATTCTAGAGTTGATGTGTGGAACAGGCCGGATTTCTTTACCATTAATTGAATCAGGGGTAACACTGACTTGTGTTGATAAATCTCCAGAAATGCTGGCTGTACTGGAGCAAAAACTGACTCACCAGGGTTTATCAGCAACGATTCACGCTGTTGACGTGTGTCATCTTGATCTTGGCAAACAATTTGATCGTATTCTGTTACCGTTCCAGTCTTTTGCTGAGCTGCGATCTCTTAACGAGCAGAAAGAGACACTTACCCGCATCCATCGGCATCTGTCACCAGATGGACGTTTTGTCTGTTCATTGCATAACCCCCATGTCAGGCTCAAAACAGTTGATGGTCGATTAAAGTTAAGAGCCCGTCATGAATTACCCCATGAACAAGGATCATTAATGCTTTGGACAATGGAGACCTATGATCCCAAGAATAAGTTAGTCCATGGCCTACAGTTTATTGAAACCTATAACCTACAGGGCATCCTCCAGTCCAAAAGATTTATGGATATTGAGTTTAGCATCCTTGACAAGGAGATCTTTGAAACCATGATCAAGCAGGTTGGCTTTGAAGTAACAGCATTATATGGAGATTATGCCTATGCAGACTTTAATTCTATGACCAGTCCTTTTATGATTTGGATCCTTAGCAAGTCACTCTAATACGTAAGGGCCACTACACATCCACTAGCTAACATCTCCACAAAGAACAACTATCTGTTACTAGACAAACCATGTTGGTCATGTTTACGATTTTTGTTTTCCAAATCGTGTGGTTCTTTATATTGGCAGGGAGGGACGTGAACTTGAACACGAAAACTCTTATCAACACATGTCGTATTAAACTTTGGATAGGGTGATTCTGCGAGTAATTGCAGCTTTATTAACTGCCACGTTCTTTTTGAAACCAGTTTAGGTAATATCAAGAGAACAGACTGATCATTTTCTTGGATAAGCTGGATTAACAATTGCATTGCCACTGTCCTCAAGGAAATATCCACCTCATGATCTAGTACTTGCCCCAGACCAATAATCAAAGGGTATATTGCCAATGTCTCAAGGCTCTTCTGTACCAGCAGTTGTATGTTATCTATTGACTGAACACGACAAAGGATTTTAATCAGAGGCAAAACAGCCGCACTCCCAAATTTGGAGAGCTGTAGCGCAAGCTGTTCACGGATAGATGGGGATTGAGTGGTTACAAACAAATGGACAGTTAATCCAAGTAAGTCGTCAAAGCTATAGGAATCAATATTTTCAACCATACCTTCAGCTTCTGCCAGATCGAAGATCATCAATAGATCATGACTTTGGATAGAATGCTGACTGTGCAATGCGACTAGGTGAGTGTCAAACAATGTAGACATCATAAGAAGAGTGCTAGCTATGGACTAGGAAGAGTAATTAAACACTGAGACAAACTCTCTGATGAATTTCAGAGATGAATTTCAGAACTATATATTTCTGTGCGTTGCGCTGCTTGGCCTCAAGATGAATAGCAGATTTAAGGACTGAAGTGTCTTCTTACATCCGTAAAAGTTAAGGCTCGAGATCTAAAACCCAGTTACATCTTGAGTTGTAAATTTAAGATGTCGGGTAGCGATTTATACATTTAAGTGACTGCTTTAGTTTTACACCCTTCAAAGGGTATTGCAAGCTACACAATGAAAGAATTTGGCTATGGGGTAGTGATTTCATGACATGCAGTAAGTGTCCCATGCCAATCACGTGCAATGAAACATCCGCTGTAAATCTTTGCAGGCATGATGATCCCCGAGAGGATTCAAGCTGAGAAATGTGTTTATCAAACTGTATTCATTTCGGATCGCTTCATCTCCATAAACCTGCAACGGTTAGTAAGTTTTCAAATTTGGCAAACCTTATCAGGGTCAGCAAAATCCCAAGAAGCACGGAGAATTGCTTACCATGCCCACTTTGATGAAAACTTATTCTACGCTTCTATTGTCTGGGTCAGAGTTTTCTTTCTCATCAATTTCATCTTGCTGGCTCGCCTTGTCTTGAACTGAATTTGTGGAGTCGTCGTCACCTGTTTTATCTTCTGAGTCCGAATCGTCAATGCCATAGAGCTGTGCTAAGCGATCCTGCATGTCTTGTAACCAACTAGTCGTTTCACTACGAATGGTTCCTTCACAGCTGTCTACCAAACGTCGAAATTGCTTTTGATCGGGTCTTTTGGTCTTGGGATCGTAGCGCTCTTCTGCTGCCAAGGAATACCACCAAGCACGAATGTCGTATAGGGTGTCAGCGGCTTGGTTATATCCGATTAAACTAGCCTCAATTCGCTTGACTTCTAGATAATTCGTGAATGCTCCTACCAGAGCAGTCGTTACCGCCACCCAACTTCTAGAGATCTCAAAAGCGGCTAAAAGTGTTCCTACCCCACCAAATATATAGACACTGGTTTGAAAGATCTGGAGCTGCTGAGCCAATTTCTTAGCTTGCTTGCGGTACCACTCAAACTGAGTAACTAGACGAAACTGAAGATAGTGTTCAGGATTTGTCAGGTCAGAACACCGATTTTTTTCTTCTTCGGTTTGAGGACTAGACTTGTCTTCTTTGAACTTAAACAGAAAATCCCAGAGTAGACCCATGAGCTTAGCACCCTCTTTAAGGATGACGCTGCCCACAAAAATAACAATCCCCATGCGTAGCTTGGGACGATTTTCCTGTCCATCAGGAGTCACTTCGTGCTCGTATGGAGACAGCGCCCCTTGATGCACAGGACTACCTTTTATGCCTTCACTAATATATTGAATGCGCTTTGATAGTAGCGCATCGCGAGCTTTGCTCTCATAGGGCTTTACACAGGTGCGGTAATAATAAATTTCTGTTTTTAGAGATTCGGCTCTACCACGCAGCAGCACCCAATTTTGTCCTCGATCAAATCGTACAGAAAAGGCTAGCAGTGCCGTGATGGTAATGGGCAAAACTAAAAGAGTATGACCGATTATGGCATCCCAAGGCGAATTTAGGTCATCTCCCTCTACTACAGCCAGTATCACGACTAGAACACTCAAGGTAGCTAGCAGACTCCTCAGCAGGAGAAAGCGACGTTGGTGGCGGGAGGCATTTTTGCTGTAGGCTTGCTGTCGCTGCCATGCGGCTTTAAGTAGTTTATTGTCGGGAGCAGTAGTTGGTGTTTGCATAGGAAACAAGGATTTTAGTCACATGGGTGATGCCATGCGTGAGTAGATGTAGAACCTGTGCTTTTTACATCAATAGAACTTGATACTTTTACGCAAACCGATGAAATAAACTAGCAGCTTTAAGTTCTTACAAAAATCATAACCTTACCTCAAGTTTACCTAGCAAATCGAGGATTTAAGCACGTTTCCTCATTAATAGTAAAAACCGTCTATCCGCAGACTATGATGATCAGCGGATAGACGGTTTTGTATAAATCTCTCAGATTCTAATCAGCCTCTGCAACCTCTTCTTTAATATATTCTTTCCCAATTCGCTGATACTCACTGAGAGTAAACGAATCTACCTGAATAGCATCTAGCTGTGCCCGTTCAGCAATCATCGCCAGGTCAGATTCTGCACCCGTTATCAACCCAGCGCGTAGAGCGGCTTCCACCTGACCAACTGGCGGTGTAATCTTCAGCTGCCCATTACGTAAAGCTGTTTTGATCTTTTTCAACACTGGCATAGCGACGATGGAGAGCTGATAAGCCCGCTCTAATCGCCCCAGGGCCTGCTCCGCATCGGTGGGAACATGCACCCCCTGGGTAATGTGATTGCGACCATCGGGAGACTGAAGTAACTGGGCTACGGCATGACCCTGGGAGTCAGTCGGCATAACGCCGATGGGGTTCAACCGGAACCAAGGCAATGTGGTTGCCCGCATTAGCCTACCCAGTAGAGGAATCTCTAGATTAGCTAATAGTCCTTCTAGGGCAAGCTGGAGTTGGGCAAAACTGTGGCTCATAGCCCAATGCATCAACGGTAGATCTTCTGGGCGACGGCCTTCTGCTTCAAATCGACGCAGTGTGGCGGTAGCGAGATACATCCAGGAGAGCATATCAGCAAAGCGTCCGGTGATTTTTTCATGGCGCTTAAGTCGACCGCCATAGGTGAGCATTGCTAAGTCTGACAAGGCAGCAAACGTCGCAGAGGTCCAGGCTAGCTTCTGGTAGTAGCGGGCTGTTTTGCCTCGAACAGGAGCTTTGACCAGGTAACCTCGAGTCCAGCCTAGGACTTTAGCGCGGGTGAGGTTACGCACGATCATTCCCACATGTCGCCAAAATGCATGGTCAAAGGCAGCAATGTTGTTATCTTCTACAGCTGAAATTTCATTAACAATATAGCTATGGCACCGAATCGCACCCTGACCATAGATAATCAAGCTGCGGGTGAGAATATTGGCCCCTTCCACGGTAATGGGAATGGGAGTGGCGGTATAAATGTTGGCTAAGAGATTCCGAGGGCCACGACAAATACCAGCTCCCCCGAGAATGTCCATGCCGTCATTGATAATGTGGCGTGACAGCTCAGTAAATTGATACTTGGCAATGGCAGAGACGACGGCAGGCTGTTCACCCTGATCGACGGCACCACAAGTGTATAGACGAGCTGCATCCATTAGATAGGTGAGGCCCCCAATGCGGGCCAGGGGTTCTTCCACACCTTCAAATTTGCCGATGGATAAACCAAACTGTTCTCGCACAACGCTATAGCCACTGGTGACCCGCGAGACCAGCTTGGCCACACCGGTACTGGTGGCAGGGAAACTAATACCCCGACCGGCTGCAAGGCTTTGCATAAGCATGCTCCATCCCTGCCCCGCCCGCTCGACACCGCCGATAATTTGGCTAGCAGGTAGGACTACGTTGCGACCGGAAATTGGGGAGTTATAGAAGGGGACACCCATGGGATCGTGGCGACGCCCCAACTGAACACCGGGTGTGTCAGCGGGGACAAGCACACAGGTGATGCCAACATCTGTGCCCTTGCCGAGGAGATTGTTAGGGTCATGGAGACGGACGGCGAGGCCGATGAGGGTTGCGATCGCACCCAGCGTGATATATCGTTTCTGCCAGTTCAACCGCAGGTACAGTTCCCCATTCTTGCCCCTAAACACCGTACCGGTAGACCGCAAACTAGCCGCATCAGACCCAGCTGTTGATTCCGTTAGGGCAAAGCAGGGCATCTCTTCTCCCGTGGCCAGCTTAGGCAAATAGCGCTGCTTTTGTTCAGCGGTACCATAGCGCAGCAATAGCTTGGCCGGTCCCAGGGAGTTAGTCACCCCGACAGTAGCCGTGTGGGTAAAGGACCGTGACGCCAGCTTAGTCATCACCGCGCTATAGGCCGTATTAGAAAACCCCAGACCGCCATACTCCGAGGGAATCATCATGCCAAAGAAATGCTCTTGCCTCAGGTAGGTCCACACATCAGGGGGTAAGTCTTTACGCTGGTGAATCTCCCAGTCTGTGGCCATACGGCACACCTGCTCCACCGGTCCATCAACAAAGGCCTGTTCTTCCATTGTGAGGGTGGGGTAGGGCTCCGCCAGAATGCGTTTGAAGTTGGGCTTACCCGAAAACAGCTCCCCATCAACCCACACGGTACCCGCTTCGATGGCGGCTCGTTCGGTGTCTGAAATCGCTGGCAACAGGCTAAATGCCTGAATAGCTTTAACAATGGGTGCTGTAATCACCACCTGCCGGATGAACGGAATATTGAAAATCACCGCAACCAGTCCAAACAATCCCCACAGCCATAGGGGAGCCTGAACGACGCCCAACACCAACGCCCCATAGGCAAACCAAATCACCATGGGCACATTAATGTACGCCAGAGTAGTGAACAATCCAAACAATCCAACAATTAAACCAACAGTCAAGAGAGCCATAATATCTACCCCCACGGTCACAACTGGACTAGGGCATGTAAGGTGTTATCTAGAATCTCCTGGTCGTCAGCACCCTTAGTATTAAGGAGTATCAAGGAGAATCTATAATCTTTTTAAAGACAGATTGGGTCAAATGGCCAATCTATTCTCTTTAAGCCTAGTCTTGTTTTGTCACTGACATAAATCAGAGCAACAAATTTTCAAACACACCTGCCGCGCCCATGCCGCCACCAACGCACATGGTGACCAGACCGTAACGGATATGGCGTCGCTTCATCTCATGTAATAATGTTGCGGTCAGTTTCGCACCACTACAGCCAAGGGGATGCCCAAGGGAGATTGCACCTCCGTTGACATTGACAATGTCCTCGTTTAACCCCAGCTTACGAATTACGGCAATGCTTTGGGATGCAAAGGCTTCATTCAACTCAACCAGACCGATATCCGCTAGTCGTAACCCTACCTGTCTCAGCACCTTGGGCACCGCTTCCACCGGGCCAATGCCCATAATCTGAGGCGGGACACCGGCCACTGCAAACCCTAGCAGCTGGGCCATGGGGGTAAGATTTAGCTCCTGCACCATGGCCTCGCCCATCAGAATAGCGGCGGCGGCTCCGTCCGACATCTGGGAAGAATTACCGGCGGTCACACTGCCCCCTCGGCGGAAAACTGGCGGCAGAGCGGCTAGGGCCTCCAAACTGGTATTAGTTCTAGGACCTTCATCCACCTGGAATTGGGTTTTATGGGTGTCGGTAGTGCCCTCTTTGTAGACCGTATCGGTAACGGTGAGGGGAATAATTTCTTCGGTAAAGCGGCCAGAGGCAATGGCGTTGAGGGCATTGTGGTGCGATCTCAACGCAAACTCATCTTGATCTGCCCGTGAAATCTCAAATTGCTTCGCCACATTTTCCGCCGTTAGCCCCATGGTGGTATATACCTGAGGCGTATCAGTCATCATGGCTGGGTTTGGGCTCCAGCGATCCCCACCCATGGGGATCAGGCTCATGGACTCCACTCCACCTGCCACCACCACCGCCGATTGGCCCAGGCTAATGGCTTGATGTGCGATCGCAATAGCCTGCAATCCAGATGAACATAATCGATTCAACGTCATCCCAGGCACCGACGGTGGTAAACCAGCTCGATGGGCAATCACCCGACCCAGGTTATACCCCTGCTCCGCCTCTGGCATAGCACAGCCCATAACCACATCCTCGATTTGGTTGGGCTGTAAGGCGGGTAAACGTTCCATCACACCACGGACCACCGCAGCCCCCATATCATCAGGCCGCACATGACGCAGGGTACCTCGCGGAGCCTTACCAACAGCAGTACGTACGCTAGCCACAATGTAGGTATTTTGCATAATGTTCTCCTTCCCAACCATCAATTCCGTAACGGCTTCTTCGTCTTCAACAAATGAGCAATTCTCTCCTGGGTGGATTTCTGTTGTAACAACGGCAAAAAGATCTCTCGTTCTAAGCTCAACAAATAGTCCTCAGGGACCCTAGCCGGAGCCGTCAAATCCCCCCCCGTCATTACATAGGCCAGCCGCCCCGCCAAAAATCGATCATAGTCACTGGCAAAGCCCCCCTGTTGCAGGGTGTAGGCCATATGCTCAAGCACCGCTCGCCCCGGCTGTCCCAATACCCAAAAACTGTCATGGGCAGGCGGTCGATAACCCGCACGATCTAGACACAGAACTTCTTCTTTAGCTACATAGAGCCGCTGATCATTGTTCATAACAATGTCTGTATGGGCTGGCAAAAAGCCAAATGCCATTGCCTTATGGGCGCTACCTGCCACCGTTGCCGTCGCCACAGTCTTAAACGCCTGGTTCAAGAATGGCTGAATATGTTGAGCGGTCCCACTAATGGCCCGTTGAGCCGCCCATTTAGCCATACGGGTACTACCCGTAGCACCGGGAATCAGCCCCACACTGAGTTCCACCAATCCGATATAACTTTCAGCAGCGGCTACCACATGGGGACAGGCCATAACCAACTCGCACCCACCCCCCAAAGCCCGTCCTTGCACTGCAGCCACAATGGGTTTATGGAAGTAACGAATGCGCTGTAGCACTGTCTGAAATGTCACCAACAAATCAGCAATTAGCTGCCAGTTACCGGTCTGGGCAGCAGTCGCCATTTCCACCAAGTTTGCCCCACCACAAAAGTGCTCGCTATTGTTACCAATCACCAAGCCCCGATATTGATCATTGGAGGCCAAAATATCTAGCACCGTCTGCAGACCATCCACAACGGTGGTACTCAGGGTATTCCCCTTAGAGCGAAACTCATAGAGCAGTACCCCATCCCCCATATCCAACAAACCTGCTTCTGGATTCTCCCAAACTTTGTTGTTGACAGTTTTGATCAAGGGAACGTGAATCTCATCCGCAGGCTGTTCCACCGGTTGTTCCCCCATGGGACCAAGCACAGACTCAGCCATGAGTAAACTACTGGGCACACCATGGTGACTTCGATAGAAATGACCCTCGCCCGTCGCTGCCATATCATTTACCCACTCAGGCACAGTCAAGCTCGCAGCCTGCATATCGTAGAGAATTTTGTGAAACCCAATGGCATCCCATATTTCAAACGGTCCCATTTGCCAGCCAAAGCCCCAACGCATGGCCCGATCAATATCCACAGGGCTATCGGCAATTTCTGGTAAACGACAGGCACTATAGCTCAACAACGCCAATGTGGTCTGCCGGAAAAACTCGCCAGCTTTACCCGGCAGTGAGTAAAGTGCCCTCAATCGATCGGTTAGCCCAGGTAGCTGAGCAATATTTTTTAGCCCAGACAACTCAAGAGTTTTTGGCAATTCATAGACAAAGGTTTTCGGATTAACTGAAAGGATATTTTTGCCTACTTTTTTATAAAATCCTTGGCCTGCCTTAGCTCCCCGTGAACCGGTTTCCACCAGCGTTTTGAGCAGAGACGGTACTTGGAACATCTCCCTTTGTTCATCGTGGGGAATCGCCCCATAGATATTCTCAGCCACATGGAGTAACGTATCTAGCCCCACTAAATCCGCGGTTCTAAATGTGGCCGATTTTGGCCGACCGACCAATCTCCCTGTCAAGGTATCCACTTCTTCTATGGAATAGCCACCCTCAGTCAAGGCATAAATACCCAGGAACGTAGAAAACAATCCAATGCGGTTAGCGATAAAATTGGGAGTGTCTTTGGCCACCACTACACCTTTACCCAGGTAGTTACGGCCAAACCACTCCATCCGTTTCATAATGGCTGGAACAGTCTCTTCAGTAGGTATAAGTTCTAACAGTTTCAGGTAACGGGGCGGATTAAAAAAGTGGGTACCTAAAAATCGCTGTCGAAACTCCAGAGAACGCCCAGCTGCAATCTGGGTAATGGGCAAACCGCTAGTGTTAGTAGAAATGACGGCATCTGACCTGACAACAGGCTCTAACCGAGCCATCAACTGTTGTTTAATATCCAATCGCTCAACCACAGCCTCAATCACCCAGTCCACCTGACTCAGGCGAGCAAAATGCTCATGATAATTACCCAACTCAATCCGATGGGCAACATCAGAGGTAAACAATATGGGCGGTGATAGTTTCTGTGCCTTTTTAAAGGCCCCTTCCACCACCGCATTTTTGTTACCGTCAGGGGCAGGCAAATCCATCAACAACACCTGTAAACCAGCATTCGCCAAATGGGCTGCAATCTGGCTACCCATAATGCCAGCACCGAGGACAGCCGTTGTTTTGAAGGGAAGTAACGTCATAGTGGTTCTCCTTAGATCAAGCAATATTGGTCTGTCGCTCACGATGAGATAGCGCCTTTAGACGTCGCCGTCCCAAACGAGAAACTCTGCTGGCCTGAATCTGAGGCATTGGTTCTGGCTCTCGATACAGCTCTGCAATCGCCTGGGCATAAATCTGATAGCGGTGATTGCGGCTGACCTCAGCATTTACCTGGGTTTGGATCAGGGCAAACCGCTTGATTGTTGACCAATAGGGCAACTGAGTATTCACATGATCAATTAGGGTTTGATAGGGCGATAGCATCAGCGTGGGCTGGATAGATGTCCTAAATGATTCAATCTCAGGCACAATCAACACACCACAAAACTTCTGCCCCGGACCTACCAGCAAAGCCTGCCGTATTAAGGGCGAATTCTCTAATTTTTTCTCAATGGGGCCTGGGGCCACATACTTGCCAGTAGAGAGTTTAAACAACCCTTTCTTACAGCCATGGAGCGTCAGCAAGCCATCGCTAGAAAACTCACCCAAATCCCCCGTGTGGAACCAGCCATCAGAGTCAATCACCTCATCAGTAGCCTCTGGATTATGGTGATAGCCCTCCATGGTATAGGCACTTTTCACCAATACCTCGCCATCGACAGCAAGACGCATTTCAACCCCAGGAATAGGTGCCCCCACGGTACCTGAGCGCAACCAACAATCGCGGGTATAGCTCAGGACAGAACTGGTCTCTGTCAGTCCATAGCCCTGCTTTACCGGAATGCCCACACCATTAAAAAAGGTCATGATCTCAGGACGTAGAGCGGCCCCTCCACAGAGTAAATAGCGAATATTACCCCCAAACATCCGACGCAAATTCCCAAACATGCCATGCCTCAGCAGCCAGCGCTGTAAACGATGACCAAACAAATGCCCACCACTGAAGTCGTAATGGTGGGCCAGCCGCCATCCCCAGTTCAGCCAATGATGTTTTAAACCGGAAGATTGTTGCCGCAGACTATTAATCCGCTCATACACCTTCTCTAGCAGACGGGGCACCGTGATAAAAATAGTTGGCTTCACAGCAGATAAATGACGAAAGACGCGTTTAGGTGAGGTGAAATAAATGTCGTGCCCAAAGCCAAAATGGCCATATAGGAAGGTTCTCGCAAAAATATGATTGAGGGGTAAAAACGACAGGGCGACTTCTGGCGTTCCCCGCTTTAGCCCCGGCATACTACTAAAAGCCGCCCAAATATTGCCTGTCAAACTCTTGTGACTGAGCATGACACCCTTAACCGTCCCCTGAGCATCGCTCGTGTAGACAATGGTAGCCACACCATCAGGATCAATTGCCTTTTTCAAAGCCTGAATCATCTTTAGAGAATGATTGCAACGACCTTGATGCTGAATATCTGTCAAGGTTTTAATCACAACACCATCTAACTTTGATCCAGCCCAAACAGGAGGGGGAGACTCTTCTAACATTACGATCAGCTGAATCTGTTGAATATGATCACCGAGGCGTTGTAACGTTTTCCAGTTAGGGACGGCTAATGCTTGTAAATTAGCGTCTGACACTATCCAGCCAATAGTATCTAAAGGTTGTCCCCTATCGATAGGCACAGTGACCAGTCCCGCCAATAAACTGCCCATGTCAGTTAAAGCCCAATAAATATCACTGTCTAGGGCTAGCCCAATCCGCTCTAATTTCGTAACATTGTCATCATGCCCCAATCTCTGAGATTTGAGCCCCAGAGCGAACTCTTCTATTGCAGTACGAAACTCTTCGTAGGTATAGGCCTTCCACCCATGGGATGACCACTGATGCAGCACAGGAGTATGCCCATAAGTACAGCCCATATCCAGTAAGTCAGGAATGGTGTGATGAAGCTGTATTGAGCCCTTTGTTGCTGGCGCAACATATAATGGGCAGCAACGATTACATCGATCAAGCATTGTTTTTAGAGGGCATACAGCCTCTCTACCTCAATACATCAGGACTGCTGTCAACAGCACAAATCACCCTATAATTTGCCTATAGAAAGGAGCGAATAAAGGCAAACTATATAGGTCTTACAAGTTATTTTTAACGTTAACCATAGGCAGAACATTGCCCCTCTATGGACGTAGCTCTAGCAATGAGAAAAAATCACTTACACCCAACCCAGGCATTTCTTAGATAGAAAAGCCCATAAATAAAGAGACTCAACAGAAGAGTCACCTACAGAATTTAAAGTCGCAATTGATTAATAGGCTATGACACAAAAAACTGGTCGTTGCTGATTTAGGGTATGAACCGATCTGTGAGATATGTGATGTGCCGATACTTAGCAGATAAATTCATACCAAGGAGCAGCAACGGTAAAACCTAAATTAAAACAACAAAAACAGCCTAATAAATAGCAACTTTGACAGTCATAAATCCAGCCAGTCAACTAAGCAATAGAAAAATCGATAACTTAGTGTTTGTAGAGTAGCTTAGCTGTTACAACTGGGTTCTCTAACTATCCCTATTATAGTGGGATCGCCCATTAGAAGGGAGGTTGTCTTAATAAGGCTGTAATATTCCACCCTGACAAAGGGGAAAACCAACGACAAATACTCTAGTCAGAAATCCCCTCAGTTGATTGTTTTAACAACGTGTACCTTCAGATCAGTAGACGCCACTCTACTGATCAATAAGAAATAAAAACATACACGATTGCATCAGATGAAAACATTACTCTGCATTGAGTCGCTGCTCTAACCAAGCAGCGATATCTTTCATGATCTCTGTATGATTACTTTCGTTGTATAGCTCATGATAGGCTCCGCTATAGCTGATAAATGTCTTATTCGTTTGGGACAATCTTCGAAAGAACTCTTGGCTTACCTTATAATTAGCAACTTTATCGGCAGTACCATGCAGCATCAATAGGGGTATCGTCAAGGACGACTGATGGGCATATAGTGTCTGAACTGTCTTTGAAAACTCTGTCGCTAAGCGTGCCGTGCCTTGTTGGTGTCTTAAGGGATCGTGCGCATAGGCCAATACGACAGAACGATCTCGTGATGGCAAAATTGTCTTTAACCCCAAAGACAGAGAAAATCGAGGCCAGCCTAAGGAAAGGACTTGACCAATTTTCAAACGGAGGTCAGTAGTCGCATGGGTTCCAAATGGCAATGATGCAGCCACAATGCCTGCAACTGGTGGATAGGTTGTGTTATTAAGCTCTGACGAATTTAGAGTGCCATAGAGCGCATAGTCTAAGGCCATGATGCCGCCCAGGCTATGGCTGAGCAAAAAGCAAGGAATCGTCGGATGCTGTTGGTGGACCATGGCCATAAAAGCCGCTAAATCATTGCGATACTCTGCCCAGCGATTAATATAACCGCGCTGCCCCGGCGACCGACCATGACCACGCAGATCATATCCATACAGCGCATATCCATCAGGAATCAGTGCTTTCACAACATTCTGAAATAGACCGCTGTGGCCACCCAATCCATGGACTAAAACCACCGTCGCCTTGATCGGCAAGGTGGGCAACCAGCTCTGGTAGTAAAGACTTAATCCATCGGTGGCTGAAAACATACCGTCTTGATGTTGGACAGTAATAGTTTGCCATTTAAGCTGGGCCAAGCGTTGTTGGAAATTATGGATCACGGGCCGCAACATAGGGTCAGATTTTGCACTGATCAAGTGCAACTCATAGGGCGATTGGCTGATGGCGTGAGCATAGGCAGGTAGCTGGGCAGGGAACATGTCCCCAGTAGACCTATCCAATGACGGCAAGTAGTGATTAAAGAATAAAACACTCAATCCACACAGATAGCTATCAATGATGGGGGGTGATAATCTTAGGCTGGGTAAATCGGTCTGCTTTGCGAGTTTCAAAGAAGACAATAACGTTCTCAAGTCGTGCACATGGGATTTACCTCGGATGACGGCTAAAAATCGTTCTTGGCTAGCAAGTTGAGGAAACAGCTGAAGTGGTTCTAGAGCCATGGGCGCTGTTTTATCACTACTGCCAGTTGCAACTACAGTGGGAATCGTCACAGCAGCCAATCCATCGGCACCGAAGAGACCACTGCCAATGGGATCAACAGTAAAAATAGCCTTAACTCGTGAATCTTTTAGTGGGGTTCCCGGCGACGGCAACGCTAGGGCACGACACTGAAGTAGTAGGGATACATTCACACTGTCAGCAAGGCGTTCACATCGTTGAGCTAACCTGTCAAAGTCAATGGTGGCACCAGCCAATGCTAAGGCGGTATAGCCACCAAAAGATTCTCCCAGGATGCCAACATTCGTCAGGTTCAAGCAGCCACCATAGTCACGTGCGTTACGGTGTTCTAACTCATCTAACAAAGCACTGATATCGCGGGGGCGGGAAAAAAACTCCTGTAGTGAAAAAATCTCATCAACACGGCCCGAAAGGAGATTATGAACCTGATGGGTATCGCTGCCTGGATGCTGGGGAACAGCGACCAAATAGCCATGGGATGATAAATGCTTGGCATAGGGAAGCATTGTTTGAGGATTGGCAGCTAACCCATGGGATATCACCACAACAGGGATAGAGGAAGCAACCTGTCCCACGGGCTCGTAGAGAAAAACATGAAACGGCTGCGATGCTTTTCGCTGCAGATGCAAGACGTTCTGGCGAATACCCCGTGGTCCCGGCAAACGAGGATCAACCTCGGGTACAGCTTGAGCTATGGATTCCTGCAGCATCAGCGTTTTCAGTAGGCTGATCAGCTCATCGGTGGTATGGAGCAGCAGATCAATTTGCCGAGCCGTTTCTAACAGGCGCTCAGTACGCAGACTCCCAGCCATTTGATAAAGCAAACCCATAAGCGACAACTGATCCGCCCGTGTAATCTGTTTTATGAGCGCTTGACGACTAATCGCATCGTCAGGTAGATCAATTAGCTGCTCTACTCTTTTCAGTAGTGATTCGCCAATATCTGTACGCAGCAGCCGTTGTAGAGTCTCTGCATCTAAATTGACTTGAGTTTGCAAAACCTCTTGGCAGTGGATCTGAGCCTGCGGACCTTTCTCCCCAAGATATAGCTCACACGTACGTTGGGCGAGCTGGGACAATCGTCGTCGCTGCCATCGAGCCACACGTTGCCGAACCACAGACTGAATAGTAGAGGATAAAAAGGCCATCATAAACCTCGCAAACAAGGGACTTGTTCGCTCCTCTCCTAGATTCATCATGGCCTAAGCATTTAGAAACGAGGTCAGAATGATAGGGAGTTTAATAAGTTATCGAGTCTGGAAAGACACTGTAAAACCGTAACCATGTCATGATTTATTTACATATGTCCGCATTTACACCTAGACCATAACTAGCCATAAATAACGGAGCATAGGGCTGATTACCTTCAAAAACGGCTGAAACCCTAGATATGGTTTGCTTGTGGACCATCTATAAGTAGAACCATCTTTGATCTTGGTATGGCTTGTTACACACTATCCCAGTAACTTCACGGTAAAACCAGGTTGTCTGCAGCTTGCTTCATGAAAGTGAAATTAATAGACTGCATATAGGTGTGTTGTATCCCAATGTTACGTAATGAGCGTTTTTCTTAATACTTCAGTAGAAACCGCAACGGATGAGAATGACTGTACGCAGCTAGCAACTGTGGGATGTCATTTGAAAGCTATTCGCACTCGGCAGGGCTTATCGCTACAGCAGGTGGCTCAGCGAACTCATATTCAGCCCAATCAGCTCCGCGCCATAGAAACTGGCAATTGGGCAAAGCTGCCGGAAGCCATTTATGTAAAGGGCTTTTTGAAACGATACGCCCAAGCCCTGGGGTTAGATGGCGCTGCCATTGCTGATACCGTCTGTGTTGAACCAGCAGCATTTAACCCCCAATGGGTTAACCGGTCTGATTTTTCTGCCCGCGAGCTAGGGGCCGGACCATCGTTGGTTAACTGGTGGGCTAACCTGACTCCTTTGGTGTAGCCTGGGCTGCGACAGGTGCGATCGCATCTTCAGCAGCCTTGTCCCCACTCGCATCCTGAGCCGCATCCCCCAGGGCAGCCGGCACATCAGCTTTAGCAGCAATGTGGGCTTCATAAATAGCTAAATCAAACCAGAAGGTAGTGCCAACACCCACCTCACTCACAAGGCACATTCTGCTGTGGTGCTTATCGATGATATTTTTAACGATCGATAGCCCCAAACCAGTGCCTTCTAGGGTATGCACCCGATTTTCTACCCGATAGAAGCGATCAAAGATCGCATCTTGATCTTCTGGTGCAATGCCAATTCCCGTATCGGCAATTTCAATCCGAACGTTCCCCGCAAAGTCTGGATGATCCACCGTTGACGGAGCTCGATAGGCCCGAATAGCCACACAGCCCCCCGCCGTTGAAAACTTGAGACCGTTGCCCACTAAATTACCAAACACCTGGAGCAGCAGATCATAGTTACCCAATACCGGTGGTAACCCCTCCTCAATATCTTGAATTAACTCAATGCCCTTGTCTTTTGCATTGAGCTGATAGGTGCGTAGAATTTGCTCAATCGGCGGATGAATATCCAAAGCGGAAAACTGATAGCGTCGGTTGGACTCCAACCGTGAAAGATCTAGCACGTCATTTACCAAGCGGGTTAGCCGATCTGTTTCATTATTGGCCGTTTCCAAAAACTCCTGGCGTTCTCGCTCGGATAGATCGTCACCATACTCATAGAGGGTTTCAATAAACGATTTGATATTAAAGAGCGGTGTCCGCAGTTCGTGGGAAATGTTGCTAATAAACTGGCTTTTCGCAGCGTTTAACGCCACTTCTCGAGTAATGTCCTGCACGGTTAGGGCAATACCTTTGACCGTTTCCCCAGACTGGTCGAGGACCGAGTTGAGCAAGACACGAATGGTGCGACTGGTGGGCTCCGTTAGGGCAATGCGAAACTCTTGGCTATCAGAGGAATCGCCCTTGGCTGCCTGGTAAAGCGGTCGGGTCATTTGCACCCTCACCTCGGTGGGCAGGTGCTGGAGAACATTGCCATCGGGCGGCAGCTGGGAATCCCAACCAAAAATGCGGCTGGCTGCATTGTTGGCTAGCACCACTTCTAAGTTGGCATCAATTAAAATCGCACCATCGGCAATGGTGGATACCAGACGTTCTAGTTTCGCTTTCTCAGCGGTCAACTCTTCAATATTTTGTTCTTCGTAGCGTTCCAGGCGCTCTGCCATGTAGTTAAAGCTTTGGATCAGCTCCCCTAGCTCATCGCCACCGCGGGAGACATCAATCCGCTGTTTAAAGTCACCAGCGGCAATATTTTTGACCCCAGTCAACAGTTCTTTGATGGGTTGTGTAATGGTGAGGGCATTAAACACAGCGCCTAAAATCACCATCACCCAAATACACACAAACACAGCAATGGTGACATCGCGGGTGAGGTGAGAGGAGGCAACCACCGTAGGGTTGGGGTTGATCCCCAGGGCTAAGACACCCAGATAATTACCCTTAGAGTTGAGGGGCACAAACACATCGGTCACTTCACCGGCCGGGGTCAGATGCTGGCGTACCATCGGTAAGTCAACACTCTTGACATAATTTTCCGGCAGCTGCATGCGGCGGCTGAGGGTCAGGGAGCTTTGTACGGCCGATTCAGAATAGGGAATGCCAAAAAATATGTAGCCCTCTTTATTGGCGTAGAGCATGTAGCGAATGCTCGACGTACTCTCCATAAAACGCCGGGAAAACAGAGCTAGCTCATCAAGCTGCTGTGACTCCACCAGGGGAGCGGTATTAGCGGCTAACAGCAGACCTAAATCGCGGCCAAAGCGGGTGTCATTTAAACGGGCATCAAGCTGAATCGTATTGACGGCCCAAAAGGTCAGGCTGCTCATAATCAGAGATACCACTAATGTGGCCGCAGCCATCAATCGAGTCTGGAGGGTAAAGTCTTTCCACCAGTCAGCAATTAACGTCCGAATTTTTTGAAACAGCTCAACCATTCAACCTACATAAACAGCTCAACGCTATTGTGACATGAATCCAAAAATGGGGAATGGCGTGGGAAAGGTGGTCAGACCCTTGAGGGTCAGGGAGTTGTGAGTTTTGAGCTTCTAGTTTTGAGTTACAGACGCCCAGGGGCTACTCAAGGTTAGTGATGTCCTTGGGCCTATGGCTGGGTAGTTAACGCCGTTAAAACCGCTCAGACCAGTTAAACCCAGTTAAAACTGCGCCCTTACCCGGTGGCCAATGTCCTGACGGTAGTAGGCGTGCTCAAATTGCAGGTTGCTGACGGCGCGGTAGGCATTTGCGATCGCATCTCCAAACCCACCCCCCAGAGCGGTTACTCCCAATATTCGACCGCCACTAGCTTTTACCACACCACGCTCAAGCTGGGTTCCCGCATGAAACACCATGGCCCCGGTGTCGGTGGCCGCATCGATACCGCTGATTGCCATGCCCTTAGAGTATTTGCCAGGGTAGCCCTCAGCCGCCATCACCACACAGGCGGCATACCCTGACTTCCACTCAAAGGGAGGCAGGCTTTCTAAACGCTGCTCGCAGCAAGCCAGCATAATTTTATCCAGGGGTGTCTTTAATAAGGGCAGCACCACCTGGGTTTCGGGGTCACCAAAGCGACAGTTAAACTCAATTACCTTGGGCTCTCCCTTAGGGGTGATCATCAACCCGGCATAAACCACGCCCCGATAGTCGATCCCACGCTTCTTTAAACCCTGTAGGGCAGGCTCTAAAACGTCAGTTTGAATTTGCTCCAGGAGGGCGGGCGGCACCACGGGGGTGGGGGCATAGGCCCCCATACCCCCGGTGTTTGGGCCAGTGTCGCCTTCACCCACCTGTTTATGATCCTGGGCCGGCATCAGCGGCCGAATGGTCAGACCGTCGGTCACTGCCATGATCGACGCTTCTTGACCCGTTAAAAATTCTTCGATGACAACCCGTTTACCAGCGGCCCCAAACTGACCGTCAAAGATGGCTGCGATCGCATCCTTAGCCTCCTCCACGGTCATGGCCACCGTCACCCCTTTACCCGCCGCCAGCCCATCCGCCTTAATCACAATGGGAGCGCCCTGCTCATCCACATAGGCCGTCGCCGCCTCCGCTTCTTCAAATACGGCACTCGCCGCCGTTGGAATCCCAGCTTCCTGCATGAGGGCCTTGGCCCAGGCTTTACTAGACTCTAGCTGAGCCCCCTCCTGGGTAGGGCCAAATACCGTAATCCCCTCAGCCCTTAACCCATCAGCTACCCCGTCCGCTAAGGGCTGCTCTGGGCCAACGGCCACCAGACCAATATTTTGCACCAGTGAAAACCGAGCAATGCCTTCCACATCATCCACGGCCATGGCCAAATTGCTACATCCCGGCAGTGTAGCCGTGCCGCCATTTCCTGGGATGCACACTACCGTAGTCACATCTGGTGACTGTAACAATGTCCATGCCATAGCGTGCTCGCGCCCGCCACTACCAATAACAATGGCCTTCACAACGTTTTAATCCTGACAAAATAAGCGGGCTTCATTCTCCCATGTCGTGGGTGAATTGGGAAAAGGTTGTAATGATCTACAGAGTCTCGATCATAGCGGCGCGTGGGTCAGGCTGAAGCATCGATCCGATAGGCATTACCCAGGTGGAGCAATAGCCCCAAGCCCCTGGAAATTAGTCTGGCGTTTCATTGGTTTCATTACTGTCAGCATCAGGGGTATCGCTGCCAGCGTCGGGTTCGTCGCTATCGCTTAGCTCAGCGGCTGTGATCCCTTCTGTGCTGTTACCAAAGCGCCAGAGCACAGCGGCTGCTTCAGCACGGGTTACCCCCTTATCGGCCTGGAATAGGGTGGTGTAACCCAATGCGCGCCGAATGTTAGCAAACTCCCCATTGCTATGATCGGCCAGGACCGCCCTGAGGGCGACGGGTTCAATTTTGCCCGCATCTTGAAATCCCCAGGCTTCCGTTACCGCTGCTGCCGTGGCTTCTGGAAGAACGCTGCGGGTATCTAGAGGCACCTTCCACAGAATCAGATCCTTGCGGGTTAGGGGCGCATCGGGTCGAAACTTCAAAGCCGTCGTACTGCCGTTGAGCGGGCTGGGAATAATACCAGCCTCGGCCAATCCTTGAATGGCGGAAAAATCAATATTAGTCGTACCCACATCCTGAAAAGCAGGCTGGCTGCTTTCCACCGCTGGTCGAATTTTTTTGGCGCGCTGATCGGTATAGAAGCGATTATTCACCTCCATTAACCAGCGGGCATACTCACGGCGGGTGATGATTTGGTTAGGCAAAAACTCGTTAGGGTTGCGCTCAATATTGTCATCGGCCTTGACATCAATCAGCATGAGCAGGTCTAACGCGACCAAATCCTCGATATGCTGCTGCAGTTCTTCGGGTGCTTCTCCAATATCGGTGTAGCTAGGTTGGGTAAACGTAGGAATAGCCGGGCTTTCTGCCTGGTCAGGGGATTCTGTCTCGTCCTCGCTGGGCTCAGGCTCCTCTGCAACCGGCTCAGGGGTGGCCACTCCATCTGGCACGCTGGCAATATCGTCATCAGCGGTTTCTTCCTCGACCAGCTGCGGGTCGGGTTCTAAATTTTTTTCTAAGGAATTCCCCAACGGACTCCCCTCGCAACCAGCCAGAACCAGACACAGGAGCAGACCCAAGGATTTGACGAAATGCTGACGAGGGGAATACTGCATTCAACTAAGTCCTATCGACGCTGCGTTACCAGGTTAGTTTACTAGTTTAGTTGATGGGGATTGGCCACTGTTGGTTTTCGCTATAGTTGGGGATTGCCAATGCTTGCCCATGGGGCGGGTTAGGCTAGAAAAGGTCCCTCGCCTGCTTTTTGACTCACATCATGGCTCGTCCGATTATTATCGACTGCGATCCTGGCGTGGATGATGCGATCGCAATTCTCCTCGCCCTCGCCCATCCCACCAAACTCAATATCCTGGGCATCACCACCGTCGCAGGCAATGTCCCCCTGCCCTACACTAGCCAAAACGCCCTCAAGATTTGTGCCCTCGCCAACCGTAGTGACATTCCCGTTTACGCCGGCTGCCCACGGCCAATGCTCAAACCCTTATTCACCGCCGCTGATATCCATGGAGTCACCGGTTTACAAGGGGCAGAGCTACCCGAGCCCACCCAGTCCCTAATGGTGCAACACGCTGTTGCATTTTTAATTGATACCCTGCAACAGGCCACCGAACCCGTTACCCTGGCCACCCTCGGTCCGCTGACTAATATTGCAGTCGCCCTAATTCAAGCGCCCCAAATCGCCAACAAAATTGACACCATTATTGCCATGGGCGGAGCCATTACCCACGGCAACGTCACCCCCGCCGCCGAATTTAATATCTACGTCGACCCTCACGCTGCTCGCGTAGTGTTCGAGTCAGGTATCCCTATCAAACTTATTACCCTCGACACCACCCACCAGGTACTCACCACCCCCGAGCGATTAAACGCCTTCAGACAGCTCAATACCCCCATCGGGGCTGCCACCGCTGACCTTTTAGCCCACTATGGCAGCCCAGACATTGAACGCTACGGCATTAACGGGGCACCGCTCCACGATCCGTGCGTCATTGCCTATCTGCTAAAACCAGAACTATTCAGCTTCAGAGCCACCTACACCACCATCGATACCACCAGTCCTGAAAATCTAGGCCGCACCGTTATTGACTGGTGGGGGCGAACGGGTAAACCTGCCAACGCCCAGATAGCTGAATCAGTCAAGTCAGCTGACATCTACACGTTACTCATGGAGTCTTTCTAGAATCCTTGAGCAAGTCGGCTACTTTACGGCACAGGCCAACAACGATTGCTAAAATGCCACCAGGCCATCCGGTAGAGTAATGACCTACACCACCCAGCAACTTATCGACATCCTCGATCAAGAACTCAAAGCCGCTTGGCGTGGAGAACGGGTTTTACTATCAACCGACGACCGCCTGGCAAATCCAGTCGTCTCCAAAGCAATCGGTGCCGATAAACTTAGCAAAGTCTTTGCCTATCAGGACTTTCGTGCACAGATCCATCAGTACCAGCGTGACCATAATGTGTCAGGTCTGGTGTGGCATCCCTGCACATTTAAAGACCACACCATTCAACTGCCAGAGGTTCATCCAGATCTAACAGCCATCCAGGCAGATAAGGTGGCCCTCGCCGCCGCCAAAGCCAGCATTCTTCAGTTTTGGCAGGCCTCCATTGACGGGTTACGCCTTTGGGAAGCCGGTCATGACCCGATTGAAATAGACACCGCCAAGGTCCAAAACTATATCCAAGATGCAGAATGGGCCGACCTAACCGCCACCCGCAGTGAGCTTTACCTGGGTCTATGCTGGGGCAACCCTAAAGAGTGCTATTACGACTGGGCCTATCCAGAGTCAGGCTGTCATCGCATCATTGCCGCCGCCGCCGAACCCAGCGCTATCAAAGTGTAAACATCACCAAACTCAGTCAGGCATAATCACTGATATTGCTTGAGTACGATTCTTTCGGTAAATCCTAAAATCACCGTCTAACGTCAACAGCTGACTCTCTGGCCGTTTCTCAACCATTCTGACTAAACAGCTATCTGCCAAAGACATGGGTACAGATGAATATTTAGCTAGACTTTGACTCAACGCATTCACATCATCACTTAAAACGAAATCTATTTTGATAACTTGCTTTTCTATAAGCTGCATGACGGAATTACTGGCACCAGAGAACTGCCTGAGTAAAAAGCAGCTTTCTGCAATTACCGGCTCACAAGTAAGTAAAGGTGGCTCAATCAGTTTCCACTGCTCAACAGCCCACAGATGATAGCTGTCTCGACGATTCAAAAATGCAACGAGTGGCCCTGTATCTAGCACAACACTACGCCGCATTAAGAGCCAAAACCTGCCATATAGTCAGGATTAATCGATAGATCTACAGGTCCACCGTCCACACATCCAGCCAAATCATCCGCGAGTTCGGCAGCTGATATAGATGAGTGGGTCGCGTCAACTGATATAGACGCATCAGACCTTCGTAAAAACACTACAAACCTCACCAACACATTTAATAGGTAAGCAAGTGCAAAGATAGCTCCAACTGCAAAGTTGGGTACTTGATCAACCTCTTTAAGAAGACGTTGGCGTTGAATTAGCTGTTCACGGGATGACATAAAGCAAATTATAGAGATGCGGTCTCAAAGGCTGTGACTTGGAAGTTTTTTTACCGCACTTACATCATACTCCCAGCAAACTCCCAGCAAAAAGGGGAGAGCCCATCAGAGCTTTCCCCTTAATTCAAGCTAACGCGCTTCAAACTCAGCGTTCAAAGATTAGTAGCGATAGCTGCTACCACCAGAACCGGGCTTGTGAACAATAAAGCTCAGGATCTGGCACTGCTTCACGTTATCGAAGCCCACAACGCGAATAAAGCAGTCGGGATACTCAGAACGACAAGCTTGAACTTCGTCTAGTACCTCACGGGTGCTCTTTGCGTTAAACAGAGGCAGCTTCCACATAGTCCAGTAGTAAGCTGTCGGATCAGAATCCTCATTGAACTCAACAGCAGGGAAATAGCCCTGCTCCAGAACATAGTGGATCTGACGCTCAATTTGAGCATCGGATAGGGGGGGAAGATAGGACAGCGTTTCGTAACGACGCTCTTTAGGCAGAGTTTTCATAATCTACTCGTCAGTATTGGTTTACAACGGTTTAGTCAGACTGAGAATCTCTATCACCCACATCAGCCTTGCCCTGAAGCTCCTCAGAACTCATTTGAGTAATGCGTTCCAAATGCTGCTTACGATGCTCGATATTTGCTTGCTGGATACCCATTGTCACCATCTCTGGGAGAAATTCAGTCACTTCTTCCGCAAGATGTTGTCGGACAGTCATTACACGGAGTGCCAGATCCGCCTGCTCCTGCATTAACGCAGAAATAAAGGCTTCTCCATCCTGCAACTTGTCTCGGGTCGCAAATTCGTTGAACCAGTAAGAACGAGGCAAATCCGTCTCCTTCAACTGACCCATAACCACTCGAACCGCTTGATAGGTTAAATAGCTTGTCAGCGTCTTAGCCGTATCTTTTGCAATTCGCTTTAGGTCCATCGGTGAGGCTCAATGCATCACAAGCATTAAAGCAGCTTCAAAAAGCTGATGCAGTAACCGGAGCAGCAGTTTTAGATTTCCTTTTGCTGCTGCTCCAGATTCAATAATCAGAGGGTGTCTCTAATTAGAGAGTGTCAACAGTATCGAACTCAAACTTAATTTCCTTCCAAAGTTCGCAAGCTGCAGCCAGCTCAGGAGACCACTTACAAGCTTCACGGATGATATCGCCACCTTCACGAGTTAGGTTACGACCTTCGTTACGAGCTTGCACACAAGCTTCAAGCGCAACACGGTTAGCAGTTGCACCAGGAGCATTACCCCAGGGGTGACCCAGAGTACCACCACCAAACTGTAGAACGGAATCATCGCCGAAGATTTCAACCAGTGCAGGCATGTGCCACACGTGGATACCACCGGAAGCAACAGCCATTACACCACCCATGGAAGCCCAGTCTTGAGTGAAGTAAACACCACGGGACTTGTCTTGTTCGACGTAGTTCTCACGTAGCAGGTCAACGAAACCAAGAGTACCAGCGCGGTCACCCTCAAGCTTACCGACAACAGTACCGGTGTGAATGTGGTCACCACCAGACATCCGCAAGCACTTAGCTAGAACGCGGAAGTGAATACCGTGGTTCTTTTGACGGTCAATTACCGCGTGCATCGCCCGGTGAATGTGCAGAAGCACACCGTTGTCGCGGCACCAGTGAGACAGTGTGGTGTTAGCAGTAAAGCCACCAGTCAAGAAGTCGTGCATGATGATGGGCTGACCGAGTTCCTTTGCAAACTCAGCTCGCTTCAACATCTCTTCGCAGGTGCCAGCGGTTACGTTCAGGTAGTGACCTTTGATTTCGCCAGTCTCTGCCTGAGCTTTGTTAATGGCATCGGCACAGAACAAGAAGCGATCGCGCCAGCGCTGGAACGGCTGAGAGTTGATGTTCTCATCATCCTTGGTGAAGTCAAGACCACCACGCAGGCACTCATAAACCGCACGGCCATAGTTCTTAGCAGATAGACCGAGCTTGGGCTTAATGGTGCAACCCAGCATAGGACGACCGTACTTGTTAAGCTTGTCGCGCTCAACCTGAATACCGTGGGGAGGCCCTTGGAATGTCTTGAGGTATGCAACAGGAATCCGTAGGTCTTCTAGACGTAGCGCACGCAGGGCCTTAAAACCAAACACGTTACCCACTAGAGATGTCAGCAGGTTAGTAACGGAACCTTCCTCAAACAGATCCAGAGGATAGGCAACGTAGCAGATGTACTGGTTGTCTTCGCCAGGTACGGGCTCGATGTCATAGCAACGACCCTTGTACCGATCCATGTCGGTCAAAAGGTCAGTCCATACGGTCGTCCAGGTACCTGTGGACGATTCTGCGGCCACAGCTGCTGCACACTCTTCGGGAGGAACCCCAGGCTGGGGGGTCATCCGGAAAGCGGCCAAAATATCGGTATCTTTAGGCGTGTAGTCAGGTGTGTAATAGGTCAGCTTATAGTCCTTTACACCTGCACTGTAACCAGCCTTCGACTGCGTCGACGTCTGAGAGTAAGACATATCTCCCTTCCTGTGAATCAAATTAGATGGCTTAGAACTGTTGCCATACCTAGGAAGGAAAGGCCAACGAATGCCTGATAGCTTCCCAAGGCGGCTCAGCTCAAAAAATGGTATCGAGCAGCAAAAACTGCCAGACAGCCAAATTGACTGTTCTCCTTATTTCCTAGGCAGTTAGCTACTGCCTAATGCTTTAAGAATACTATCAGCGATCTGATAAGTTGAATTTTGGAAGTTCTGTATAGATTCATAACTTTTGTTTATGAATCTACGTGCCATACCATTAAGTTTTCGAAATATGAGCCCGCTTATACAGCACGTAGGGATTTGCTGGCTATGCGAGATAAAGAATGCACCTTTAGGTCAAAAATACTATCCCATAGGGGTTGAGAAAGTCTTTTCTCTTTTAATAGAGTTTTTAGATTTACTAATGAATGGCAGGCTAACTTGGGTTGCTTTAGATTGACACAGGTGCGTGGGCACGCTATCAAAAGCATCAAGCTACCTGTTGGCCTCTGCTGCAGGAAAAATAGACTTGTGGATTATGACTCGTAGACTCTCTGGAGACGTCACTGTGATTTCTGCTAAGCAATTAATTCGACTGGCCGTAGGTGTAACACTCTTGGGAGGTGCAGCTTCTCTACCAGTTGGTGCTCAAGAATCAAACAGTAACCCTCTATATACTGATCCACCGCCACGGGTTGCGCCCCTACCGTCGGATCGTCCTTACCAGAGCAGTCCTCTGGCCACTGACTTTCAGGTGGGGGCCCTGCAGTCAGACTATACCGGTAGTCTTTGGGTAGGGTCCCACCAGGGGTTAGCCCGAATTAATCCAGCAACCGGTGTAATCCAGTCTCGGGTAAATGTTCCTAATCGATTTATCGACGCCATGGCTCAGGATCGGGTGGGTCGCATTTGGCTAGGCACTTATAACGGTTTGGTTAGGGTAGATCCTCGCATCAATCAGATTACGGCACAAAATTTCCGACTGCCCTCCAATCGAGTGTTGGATATGGCAGTTGATGGGCGGGGTTTTTTGTGGGTTGGTACCGATCAGGGGTTGGCTATGGTGAGTCCGGACCGGGGTCTTTTAATGACCACATTGCAAGAATTACCCGGCACCAGCGCCAATGCCTTGACGGTGGATCAAACTGGGCAGCTATGGGTGGGGACCCTAACGGGATTAGTTCGGGTAGATACGGCAACGGCCTTTGTCTTAAATCGAGTGTCGAATATACCGGGGCGCTCGGTACAGACCATCGCAACTGGTCCCCAGGGGCAAATATGGGTGGGCACTGCCCAAGGATTATTTGTATTTGAAGCAGATACGGGTACATTGCTCCGGTCTGTGACCGAAATGCGCGGTAAGAGTGTGACTGATATTGCCTTTGCTCAAACCCAAAGTCTGTGGGTGGGCACGGAGAACGGCCTGTTTAAGCTCAATCCTTACAACGGAGCCATTGTTAGTCGTGTGCCTAATTTGCCGTCGGATCATGTTCTCTCTTTGGCGACTGATGTCAGCGATAAGCTCTGGGTGGGAACAACAGAAGGTTTGGCTTGGATGAGCCTGACAACGGGGCGAGCCAACACCCATGAGGCGTTTGTCAGTCCGAGAGGACTAGCTCAATAGAGAGCCATTGTCCGTTGATACATCGTAGAGGCGTTCTATGGAACGCCTCTACACACGAATTGTCCCCTCAAAATGGATGAGTTGTGGCCTAATTGTAGAAGAGGTGGTTGGGCTAACCGCTGGTGAAAAGTGACTACGGTGTAATCAGCTATGACCGTTACGATTTCTCAGGTAATCCATTGGAAACAGGAGAGGCGAGCGATTGCAGCGCTCACGGCTTGGGATTATCTTTCGGCACAGCTTGTGGATACGGCTGGTGTGGATATTGCCTTGGTGGGTGACTCGTTGGCTATGCCCGTGCTGGGGTACGACACGACCATACCCCTGACATTAGATGAGATTATGCACCATGCAAAAGCCGTGCGCCGTGGGATATCTGAGGCTCTGATGGTGGTGGATTTACCATTTTTGAGCTACCAGGTGAGTCCTGAACACGCCCTGGCAAATGCGGGGAGAGTCATGAAAGAAACGGGAGCCCAGGCGGTGAAATTGGAGGGTGGGCAGCCAGCGATGGTGGCGACGGTGGCGCGACTGACCCAAATAGGCATTCCGGTGATGGGGCATGTGGGGCTGACTCCCCAGTCAGTACATCAGTTTGGCGGGTTTCGTAAGCAGGGGAAAACATCTGAGGAAGCCGAGCGGATTTTACAAGAGGCTCAATCGTTGGAACGGGCAGGGGCGTTTGCGATTGTTTTAGAACACATACCGACTGATGTGGCGAAAACCATCACCCAAGCTGTGGATATTCCCACCATTGGCATTGGCGCTGGACCGCACTGTGATGGTCAGGTACTGGTTACGTCAGATTTGTGGGGTCTGTCGACCTGGCAACCGCCCTTTGCTAAACCCCTAGTGGATTTGCGATCGCAAGCCATTCAAGCCGCCCGGCAATTTTGTAGCCAGGTCCGCCAGACAGACTGAGCGAGGCAAATTGAGGCTAAGCTGGCTATGGGCTGGCGGAACCTGGATAACGATTGTCCAGTCGATTGGCTGGGTGTGCCAGGTTTGCACACTTAAACTTTTATTCGCCTCCAGACCGCCGGTACCTGCTGCGAAATTCTTATAAGTAACGTCTAAACCGACTGATTTATGGCTAAGCTATCCGCTGAACTTCAGCGCTATTTTTTAGATGCTCCATCCCTGACGCCCACTCCCCATGAAACCGCAGCCGCTAACGTTTCAACACCGGGTAGCGATGTCACCTTAAAAGAGCTGCTTACCCTGGGTGGGGAACGCACCTTTGGTTTTTTGTTTGTCTTATTGTCACTGCCATCAGCGCTACCCGTACCGGCACCGGGTTATTCAATTCCGTTTGGCATTGTGATGTTATTGCTGGCGGTGCAGCTGATTGTTGGGCGGGCCCAGCCTTGGTTGCCAGAAAGCTGGCTGGATAAGGGGTTTGCACGGACGAAGGTAGCCGGGTTTATTACCAAGGGACTGCCTTGGCTGCAAAAAATTGAAGCGGTATCGCGGCCTAGGCTATCGATTATTTGCACAAGCCCGGTGGGTCGGTTGGTCTTAGGGGTTGCGATCGCACTGATGTCCACCTGCATGATGATTCCGATTCCCGGCACCAATACCCTGCCCGCCATCGGCATCTTCGTCATTGGCTTTGGCCTTTTAGATGATGACGGTGCCATTAGCCTAGCCGGACTCACCCTTTGCACCCTGGCCGTTGGTCTAGTTGCATCAATCGTTGTTTTGGGTGCTGAAGTCGTCGACCAGGGCAAGGACTGGGTTAAAGACCTGATTTTTAGGCAATAACGCAGAGGCGTTCTATGGAACGTCTCTGCCATGGAACGCCTCTACAGAAATTATTTGCGGGGAGCGTGGGGGAGACTACATCAACTCCGGAAATTCATAAACCACTACACCGGAATCAGGGCGATTGGTGACATCCGCATAGCCAGACTTCACCATCGCCTTTAGCTCTGACTCAATCTCCTCAAATGACTGACCAGTCTCCATCACCGCTTGGGTCACCGTAATCTGACCACTGTGGAGTTTGGCCAGACGCAGCAGCTGTACCATCAGGGTCTCTTGACTCACTTCAGCCGCCACCACAGGCTGCATATCAAAGTTAGACGGACGATCACCATAGAGCTGGCGATGGCGTTTTTCGGCCATGTCAGGAATTAGCAGCAGGTCAACAAACTGACCAAAGCCAAACAGCCCAAAGGTGCAAAACCACAGCAGCCCCGACGCTATTTTGCCGTTGTACAGCCGGTGTAGTCCGCCTATGCCAAATAAAAATCCTAGCCACAGCAGATAGCTAGCTGTTTTTCGATTTTGAACTTCCTGGGACGGCACGATGGCAGACATGACTCAACCGGGTGAAGGGCTAACCACGTCCAACCCGTAGCCTCCGCTAAGGAAAAACTCTAGTCATGAACGTGGACAAAGTTTATTACCCCCAGCTTACAAAAGGAAAACTAGGAGCGTCCATAAAGATATGGTCGGGTTGACCGAACCTAATCATCCCGTAGCCGCTCCCGCAGCTCTTGTGCGTCTTCTTCACTCATATCCAACCGTTCGCGGGAATGCTCCCAAAATTGCTCCCACCAGTCATCGGGCTCAGTGTGGTCGCCTTCGTACTCAGTGGGGCGACCCTGGCGACCATCTAGAACCAAGCTGCCCACGTAGTCAGCATCGTCGTAGACTTTCTGGATCTGCTCATGGATTTCGCGCATGTCGTCAGCAGAAACCACCCCATTGCTGGTGGCTTTATAAAACTGGACCGTTACGCGGATGGGGAAGTCAGGATCCCTTTCAATTTCTAAATCATCGATTTCTGTAAACGGCCCTTCAACTTCACCATGGCCAATCACAGCCGCTTCTACATTGCTACGCTGTATGGTGCTAAATTCAGCCTCACCCATGGGCATTGCGTCCGCCATAGCCGTCGGTGAAGACGGCAAAAACGGCTGCTTTTGCTTAAGCGGCACCTGAATCAGCATCACCATATTCAGACCAGCTTTATCAGCGGCAGTATCAATCGACGGCTCGATGACTGATGGATCCGTTGACTGATTGCCCTCTAGCTCAAAATCACTTAACCGCTGCCCCGTTAAGCTCGCTCGCTCACCATTTTGATTAAAAAATAATCGCTGTCCCCAGGTGCGACCTGCATCAAATCCATCACGCTGATTATCAATAACCGTAGCGCTAGTGCCCTCGCGAGTTACCAATAGGGTCAGCACCGCTGGATCCCCCGGATAAGACTGATAGTTAAAAAGCACAGGGTTAAAGGTTGCCTCATCTCCCTGGGGAATGGGCAAGAAAGCCGCCTGAGCACTGACTAGCACGTGGCTATCGCGACCAGCCAGCAAGGATTTCTCAGAACCAGTCCAGGAGTCTGGCTCGCTTAAATAACTACGCAAATCGCCCAGCACATCCTTTAAGGAGACTCTCCCTAGCTCACCACCTTTTTCATTGCCAGTGAGCACATAGAACTGGTCCATGGGCACATCGCCGGTAATATCAGAGAAGTTAGGATAACGAATCACTGGCATCAAATGCAGCGAATATTCGCCAGTGTCGGGATCTTGTTGCTGGACCTGAATAGTCATATCACTGATATTAGGCCCAACAGCAGAATTATCGTAGCGTCCCGTATCTTCCCAAGTCACATCAAGGATATCCAGCCCCCAGCGATCGGCAAGGGTTTGGCTAGATTGGTCATATATCATCGAACGGGTCCGCTCGATCACCTGACGATAGTCCTCAAACTGCTGCCGACGCACAATCCGGGGAACATCTTGGGCTACCGCATTGGCTGGCTCAGACGCAAAATCAGCCTCAGCCTGATGGGTTAGCCCTACCATAGCCATTAACCCCAATCCCAATAACCACAGCCGTCTAGCCATTATCCGAATTCCTTGTGAACGATATCCCAAGCATATGGGGAGATACGGCCAGGGTTGAATGGGTTACGGAAAATGCAACGAATACAAAACCAATACCACCGGCAGCTCTCCTAATGTTGATAGCCCCAAATACCTTTATAGCAACATCAAGATCATGATAAAGACCTAAGAGAGAAGATTTAAAGCGTGGCGTTACGGCTCCTCAAGATAATTTTATCTGTTACAGACAGGGGCCTATGGTCTTCTAACCAATCGGTTTATCTTGTAAATCGGCAACGGCTGGAACATCAGCTATAGTTAAACGCTATGCCACCATTAGCTAACTCCCCGCAATATGGCAGGTTAAACCATTAAGCGTTGATACTTTTCTGCTACACCACTCATCTCTTCATAAGATTTCCATATTATTTTGTTCTACTAAATCTTAGTCGCTTAAATAAATTCATTTTGAAGATCAATGACTACTGTTCTCCAACGTCAAGAAACATCGTTATGGGATAGGTTTTGCAATTGGATCACAAGCATTGAGAATCGACTTTATATTGGTTGGTTTGGTGTCTTGATGCTACCGTTGCTCGGAGTCTCTGTCACGGTTTTTGTTATTGCCTTTATTGCCGCCCCACCCGTGGATATTGACGGTATTCGTGAGCCGCTTTCTGGTTCCTTGCTCTACGGCAACAACATTATTACAGCAGCCGTTGTCCCATCGTCTAACGCCATTGGCCTCCATTTTTATCCGATTTGGGAAGCCGCAACCCTCGATGAGTGGCTTTACAATGGTGGTCCCTATCAGATGATTGCTTTCCACTATATTCCAGCCTTACTCTGCTATTTGGGGCGAGAGTGGGAACTCAGCTATCGTTTGGGTATGCGCCCCTGGATCTGTATTGCCTATTCTGCACCCGTGGCTGCAACAATTTCTGTGTTTCTAATTTATCCCATTGGTCAGGGTAGTTTTTCCGATGGCTTACCCATGGGTATTAGCGGCACGTTCAACTTTATGTTTGTCTTTCAAGCCGAGCATAATATTCTGATGCATCCGTTTCACATGCTGGGTGTGGCTGGAGTACTAGGGGGCTCATTGTTCTCGGCAATGCATGGTTCTTTAGTTACCTCGAGCCTGATTCGTGAAACCTCTGATAGCGAATCTCAAAACTATGGCTATAAGTTTGGTCAAGAAGAAGAGACTTACAATATCTTGGCTGCCCACGGCTATTTTGGTCGACTGATTTTTCAATATGCCAGCTTTAATAATTCGCGATCGCTGCACTTTTTCTTAGCAGCATGGCCCGTAATCTGCATCTGGTTCACTGCTCTCGGCATCAGTACAATGGCGTTCAATCTCAACGGATTTAATTTTAACCATTCCATTCTGGATTCTCAAGGGCGGGTGTTGCCCAGTTGGGCCGATGTGGTTAACAGAGCCAACTTAGGCTTTGAAGTCTTGCATGAGCGTAATGCCCACAACTTCCCCCTAGATTTAGCTGGCGGTGGAGACCCTGTTCCTGTGGCGCTACAGGCTCCTGACATTCCAGCTTAAGGCAGAGATTTCAGCTTAAGGCAGAGATTTCCTTTTGAGCAACAGATCTGATGTTGCTAGCGACTTCCTTCGGGAAGTCGCTTTTTTGCTGTGACGAAATTCTGGCTGATAGTGTCCGGTACTGACACGTTCACCGACTCCAGCGCTGTACAACCAGCCGAATTGAGCCATCTTTTTGTTGCTGCTGTTCAGCAATTTCAAATCCTTGTAGGGCTGTTTCGTTTAGAATCTTGTGATAGGCATAGCGCTGGGTGATTTGCTGCAAGAAGCCTGCGACAGATAGGGGCTGCTGCCAAAACTGCAAGTCTGCCACAAGGGCATATTCATCATTCTCCCAGGCAAAGCCAATATCATGGCCATTGGACTGCTCAATGACAACACTGGCCGTACAGGTCTGCCCGCGATACCCCCTGACTGAGCCTGGACCCGGCTTCCAGTCGATATCTAAATCGGTTAGGGATAGCTGCAGAGCTTCTAAATCGCGGATGCGGGTTTTAATATAGCTAAAGTGAGACATGGTTGTAAGCTCCAATTTGTCGATATGTAGCGAGCTGCTGAACCCATAGCTCTGAAGGAGAGGCTGCGCCAACAGCTCGCTGCGCTGCTGCCTTGGCAAAGATTACATAGGACCTGGGCTATTACTACGGCCGGTCTGCAGGATAGGTCTTATAGGCAAGGACACCAAAAATGACGCAGCTAACAACAAAGACTGCTAGCCCTGAAAATACACCGCTTGCAGTCGCGCTAGACTGCCCTTCACCATAGGCTAAGTAGAATAGATAAGGCATGGGTTGACTCCACGGAAAGATCTCGTTAATTGACGCTCTCTAGCACAATGGTGCCGTTATAGAGCTGCAAAATAATCAGAATGAAGATTAGCAGCGAGACTAGCAACGCTGCCATGACTGGAGTGGTGCCCCAGCCGGGGGAAACTCGACCAGCTTCAGAGTTTAGCTTTCTCAGCGCGTACTGAAGGGGCGCAGTTTTTCTAGAAACGTATTTTTGCGACATAGACAACCTCCTGTTGAGGTATGGGGGACTGTAAAGGAAATTGAAAAAAGAATTCATGCAGGGGGTGAGTTCCTGCATGAATCCATTGATGTCGAACGTTGGGGCATCCTGGTTAAATCGTGGTTTGTCGACTTGTTGGATCGCCCACTTTTGTAAAATAGCCCCATTCCACCTGTTCAATATTTAGGGCCGGATCGACGCCTGAAAAGACATCTTGGAAGAGAGCCCTTAGCCCGTGCCAGATATGACCAAAGAACCACACCAGGGCAAAGCAGGTATGGAAAAAGGCAAAGAAACCACGGTTGCTGGTTCTAAAGGCACCATCGGAATTGTAGACGCTGCGGTCAAACTCAAAGGATTCACCGAGCTGGGCTTTGCGAGCATATTTTTTCACGTCCTGGGGGTCAGTGAAGGCTTGACCGTCAAGCTCTCCGCCATGGAAACTCACCGTTACTCCGGTTTGTTCGAAGTTATATTTGGCTTCTGAACGTCGGAAGGGAATATCTGCTCGAACAATGCCATCGCGATCAAACAGGACAACGGGAAAGTTTTCAAAGAAGTTGGGCATCCGTCGAACGGTGAGGTCTCGACCTTCTCGATCTTTGAAAATAGGATGTCCTAACCAGCCGGTGGGTAAACCGTCGCCGTCTACCATGCGTCCAACTCGGAATAATCCGCCCTTGGCTGGACTATTGCCTACATAATCGTAAAAGGCCAGTTTGGGAGGAATAGCGGACCAAGCCTCTGAGAGACTCTTGTTATTGGCCAGATCTGTATTCACGCGTCGGCTAATTTCCTGTTGAAAGTAGCCTTGGTCCCACTGATGACGGGTGGGTCCCCACAGTTCGATGGGGGTGGTGGCGGTGCCGTACCACATGGTGCCAGCAGCAATAAAGCCCCCTACAAAGAAGACGGCCAACCCGCTAGCCAGTGCGCCCTCGATATTACCCATGCGCAGGGCTTTATAAAGGTATTCTGGCGGTCTTACAGAGATGTGAAACAGCCCACCGATGATGATAACAATGCCCAGGGCTATATGGTGGGCAACCACGCCACCTGGGTTCTGTGGGTCAAATCCGGAGGGTCCCCAATCAGGAGAAACTCCTTGGATATGGCCGGTGAGTCCAAAATCGTCGGAGACCCACATTCCTGGCCCAAAGACTCCGGTGAGATGGAATGCGCCAAAGCCAAAACACAGTAGCCCAGCGAGTAATAAATGGATACCGAGGACTTTGGGGAGATCGATAATGGGTTCATCGGTTTTGGGGTCAAAGAATGTAGAGACATCCCAGTAGACCCAGTGCCAGCAGGCGGCGAGAAATTCTAGACCGGAGAATAGGATGTGTGCGATCGCAACCGTCTCAAACGTCCAAAATCCCGGATCGATAAAGGTATCCCCCGTAATACTCCAGCCCTGCCAGGAGTTGGTCACCCCTAAGCGAGCCACAAACGGCATTAAAAAACAGCCCTGCCGCCACATCGGATTTAAGACTGGATCGGTGGGGTCATAGCGCGCCAGCTCAAACAACAGCATTGAGCCAGCAAATCCGGCACACAGAGCATTGTGCATCAGATGCACAGCAATTAATCGTCCCGGATCGTTTAAGACAGACGTATGGACGCGGTACCAAGGCAGTCCCATTGAGTTTCTCTCCTTAAATTATGTTGTAGGTTGTCATCCCCTTTAGACGAGAAGTGACATAGACAGAATGGGTTAGACAATAGATCAGTCATCTCGAAGGCTCGGATCAATCGGCGGCATCGAGAGAACAGGCTCATTGTCTCGGTCGATACCGGTCTCAAACCCAGCCGCTGTAGCCCTGGCCCGCCCAGCGTGCCATAAATGGCCTACTAAGAAGAAGAAAGCAAAAATGAAATGGGCAGTTGCCAGCCAGGTGCGTGGAGAAACATAATTAAACGCATTGGTTTCGGTTGCCAGACCGGCCACTGAATTAAGAGATCCCAGCGGTGCATGGGTCATATATTCTGATGCCCGCCGAATCTGCCAGGGTTGCACATCATGCTTAAGCTTGTCCAAATCCAGTCCGTTAGTCCCTCGCAGGGGTTCTAGCCAGGGGGCCCGAGCATCCCAAAACCTCATGGTTTCACCCCCAAAGATAATTTCTCCCGTGGGAGCCCGCTGAAGATACTTGCCAAGACCGGTTGGCCCCTGAGCTGAGGCCACATCTGCTCCCAAGTTTTGGTCTCGCATGAGAAACACTAAAGACTGGGCCTGGGATGCTTCTGGAATGGTTGGACCATAAAATTCACTGGGATAAACCGTATTGTTAAACCAAATAAATGCAGTGGCAATAAACGCCTGTCCAGCCACGTTACCCAGGCTCTGAGCCAGGTAAGTCTCCCCAGTCCAAGGAAAGAGATTATAGGTCCAGCGCAGTGGCGGCACCAAAATATGCCAGATCCCACCAGCAATCAAAATAGCACCAATCCAAATGTGGCCGCCGATCACATCCTCTAGATTATTCACACCAACAATCCAGCCGCTGCCGCCAAACGGGTTTCTCACCAAATAGCCAAAAATTATTCGAGGATCTAAGGTGGGATTAGTAATCAGGCGAACATCCCCGCCCCCTGCTGCCCAGGGATCGTACAGACCGCCCCAAAACATCGCTTTACCAGCAAACAGTAGGGCAAAAATGCCCAACATCATAATGTGAAATCCAAGAATTTGGGCGACTTTAGCCTTATCTGTCCAGTCAAACTCGAAAAAGCCGGAGAGTTTTTCTGGGCCTCGGAGTGCATGATACATGCCCCCAAAGCCAAGTACAGCAGAGCCAAGCAGATGAGCCACCCCAATGGCAAAAAAGGGAAAGATATTTGTAATTTCACCTCCCAGACCGACACCAATGCCCAAACTGGCAATGTGGGGCATTAGAATACCTCCCTGCTCGTACATGGGCTGGGACAGATTGTAATGAGAAACCTCAAACAGCAACATGCCGCCAGCCCATAGGGCGATAAGCCCTGCATGGGCCACATGGGCTCCTAAAAACCGCCCCGTTAGTTCAGGGGTAATAAAGCGAGCATTGCCCGCCCACCAGGCATAGCCACTGGAGGCTTCGTCGTAGCCGGGACCTGCGGGTGCCAGGAATGAATCTTCCCGCGCGACCGATAGGTCTGGCATTGTTTCGATGGGTGTTTCCATAGAGTTAGACCTCCTCAAAAAACGGACATTAAAAATTCGATATCTGCCAACCCATTGGGCCCCTCTGCTTAGCTATTGGGCAAAACCGCGAGGGAGAACTTCTTCTGGAAAGACAAACTTTTTCGCAGGCTGATCTAACTCGGATACCCAGGCACGTACTCCTTCATTGAGCAGAATGTTTTTGGTGTAAAAGGTCTCATACTCTGGATCTTCCGCTGCTCGAATCTCCTGACTGACAAAGTCATACGCCCGCAGGTTAAAGGCCAGACCGACCATACCAATGGCACTCATCCACAGACCTGTGACCGGCACAAACAGCATAAAAAAGTGAAGCCAGCGCTTGTTAGAAAAGGCGATGCCAAAAATTTGAGACCAAAAACGATTGGCCGTCACCATGGAGTAGGTTTCTTCTGCCTGGGTAGCTGAAAATCCGCTAAAGGTGTTTTTACCCTGAGAGTCTTTGAACAATGTATTCTGAACGGTGGCTCCATGAATTGCGCAAAGCAAAGCCGCCCCGAGCACTCCAGCCACACCCATCATGTGAAAGGGGTTCAGGGTGTAGTTGTGGAATCCTTGGAAAAATAGAAGAAATCGAAAGATAGCAGCCACACCAAAACTAGGCCCAAAAAACCAACTTGATTGTCCTAGGGGATAGATCAAAAATGTTGCGACAAACACTGCAATCGGGGCGGAAAAAGCAACTGCATTATAGGGTCGAATACCAACCAGACGGGCAATCTCAATCTGTCGTAGCATAAAGCCCATCAGCCCCAAGACACCGTGGAATGCGGTAAAATTCCACAGCCCACCAATTTGGCACCAGCGGATAAAGTCCCAGTTAGCCTCTGGCCCCCACAGAAATAACAGCGAATGCCCCATACTCTCCGCAGGGGTAGACACAGCCGTGGTCAGAAAATTGCAGCCTTCTAAATATGAAGATACCAAACCGTGGGTATACCAAGAGGTGACAAAGGACGTACCAGTAAACCAGGCACCAATGGCTAAATAGGCACAGGGAAATAACAACAGCCCTGACCACCCGATAAACACAAAGCGATCCCGTTTTAACCAATCATCAAGCTTGCCTACCCAGCTTTTAGCTGGCTTAAGCGCTCCCATTGAAATTGTCATAATAGTCTCCTTGTCTGGTTTTTGAAAAAAGCTCAGGTAGCTGGCTCACTTTCACCAATGCCATCATTCATGAAGTAGGGTGGCCCTGGCAGGGCTAATTCCTGAATAATTTCATCAAAGTAGGGAATAATGGCCATTGCCTCAGCTTCGTCTAAGAGAGCATTCGCCTCGGCTTTGAGGCAGCGCATATATTGCAAAATATTGGCCAATGGAATGCCAACATTGGTGTACAGTTCTTTCATACCCACCAGACCAATCTCCCTCAGGGGACGATCGTCACCTGCCAACAGACAATAGCTAATTAAGCGAATATACCAACCAACATCTCGCTTAGCTGCGTCGGTTTTACGACGATTACCGCTGTTGCTAGGGGTTCTCGGACAAACCTGCCAAAATTTTCGAGTGCCTCTCTCTACAATGGTTTGAGCCTTTTGTTCCAGGGATCTGGCTAGACGAATTCGCTCTTCTCCAGTTTTGCAGAAGCTGCGAATCATACGCAGCTCACCGGGGGTGGGATAGCGCACTTCTTCATCGGCATTAAGAATGACCTGTTTAACGATACTCATGGCTACGTGATTGGAAGTACTGGGTTTTGGAATAGATACGCAGACCGCCAAACCAACCCATGTGGATGTGATAGTTCAGTGGATTGTAGAACTGGAAAAATCGCCCTAATCGGGCCAACAATTTTTGCTGCCGCTGATAGATGGTGTAGGTTCTAGGGTTGCGATCGCACGTCTTCCGCGTCCTACCAACTAATCTCTCTCGAGAATTGGCAGCTCTAAACCCCTTAACGTTAGATTTCATCATGTTAGAGAACCGATTTATATCGTGAAATGACGAGTTAGACCTGGGTGCTGGCTTCAACCACAACTTCATCACCAACAGCATCCGTTTGCCCATCGGGTGAGACGGCGGCTGGGCGCATGTCATCATCGTTGAAACTGTCAGCATGACTGGCTGGCTGCAACAACTCTAATGCCGGATTTTCAGGGGGAGATAAATTCACCGATAGATTTGTCTGGGGATGATCGGCCTCCCCGGGCTTACCATTTGAGACAGGATAGGGGTGGCTACGCATCCACTCACCGGCGGTAGCTGGGTTATCCCTGGGTTTGGACCAAGCAACCGGTCCCAGGGGCGATCGTAAGGCAACCCCACGGGGCGTCAGATAGCGCTCATAGGGTACAACATCTTCCCCAAATACCTGGCCATATTCATCACTATCGATCAGGGCATCGACCAGGGCATAAAAGCCCTGATGAGCACAGATATCATAGTACCTGGCCATCTCGCGGCGGCCATAGGTGGGGCGTCCCAACAGCCGGCGATGGATATACTCAATCGCTTTGGTAACGTAGAGTTTTTCCCAGTACATCTGGCGAAACAGTCGGGTCTTAGCCAGCTGCCTTACAAACTCTCGTAGGGTGATCTTCCCGGCCTTAAGCTGGGTTTCGGCTATGGGCTGTCGTTGGCCTTCAAACACCCCATGACCAAACACCTGTCGATAAACCGCTTGAATTACAGCTTCATGGGAGTGGTGGGTGAGATTCAGGCTAAGAGACGATACTCCAGCACGTCCCATGGGGTTAAAGAGTCGGCTGATTTGACCCGCCGATTCCCATCTAATCCCTTGATGTCCTGGCGATCCAGGCACTCGGCCTAGATGCCCGGCGGAGCCATTCTTAGAGCTGCCAGCTCCGCTGCTGATCAAAATTCGACGACTATCTTCGCTAAAGTGAGCCGGTTGAGCCCGAGGATCGCGATCTGCTTGAGGGAAAATAGCGCCAAACTGAATTTCTAGCGGGTCGTTACCGACACCATAGGGATGTTGATTTGGTAAGGGCTGCTGATACCCAGCAAATGTGGTCACAAACTGCGGTACTTTGCGAACGGGGGCGCTGTATTTAAACAACTCCATCTGCGGTCCCCAAATCCGGCACTCCTGCGCCTCTAGCCCTAATCCTCTCAGGTAGGGAACAGTCTCTTCGCCAAAGTAATCGGCATATTCCTCAGAATCGATAAAGGTATCTATCAAGGCTGGAAATCCTTGAGTAGAGACAACATCAAAGTAGGTTTGAAACTCTTCCATGCAGCTAAGACCCCGCCCTAGAAAGTGGCGACATGCTAGCTCAATACTGCGGCTAATAGAATAGGGCTCATAGTATAGCTGCCGATAGAGACGTGATTTTCCTAGCTGGCGGACAAACTCTTTCATTGACCAAGCACCGCTCTTAATCTGGGACGTGAGTTCCTCTAGGGTAGGGCCATAGGGATGGGTAATATCTCGCTCAAACACTTGTCGATAGGCTGCTCTCAACACCTCATTCTTCTCAATATCAGTCAGAGAGAGCTTCATTACCCATCGGGGTTGAGGGCTGCTGCTGTCTCCATAGCTCTGGGGTAACTGCAACCCTGGATGATGTTTTGACACCCCTGAGCGCAGTCGAGGCGATAGTTTTTCGACCCAATAGTCACTGATCAGCACGTCAAAATATCGCTTCACCAGGGCAGCAGCTGACTGGGAAGAGAAATAGGTAAGTGCTTTCCACTGCATCTCTCGTAAGGCTACGACAGTGGCGAGGGTAACATCTTCTGGAATTACCCCCCGCAAACCTCGGGTATTGACACTGATAATGCTGGTGTCACCGGCCACAATGGCATAGGTCACATAGCGTAAAAACCAGCTTAGATCCCTGAGAGAACGCTTCATTCGGACAGATCCATAGCGGGCGATGTCGATAGTGCGAAACCGGCTAGGAGCAGCAGGTTTACCCCCAGCCATCATGCCCTTAACCCACTCCATTAGACCGTTGACAGGATCCACAGAGCGGGGAAGATCGCGGGAGGTTGCCTGTACTTTTTTAGCAGCGGTGAGATAATCTTCTGCGACGCAATAGCCCGAACCTGGTAACCCAACAGGATCTTCAGGACGTTCTAGATAGGCCATGGCATTACCACCAACGAAAATGCGATTAGCGCCCGCAGCGACAATGTTGTTGGCCTGTTGAGACAGAGTTTGGGCAATTTCTAATCGCTGAAGCCCGGTGCCAAAGAAGGCTGAAAGTTCTTTAGCTTCGTTTTGGGTTAGGTAGCGATCGCGCTGTTGTGCCCCAAGAATAACAGCTGTCGGCACGGTGTGATACAGCTGCGGATGGACAGTCGGACTGCCCCCGTTGATCCGATCGGTCATGGTATTTTAAAGTCTCCAAATCCAATGTCTCTATATGCCCACTAGGGCATCAGTCCCTGAATCAGATAGTCAAAGTAAGGAGCAACTTCTGTCGCGTCCTCCAAACTCAACAGCTCCAGGGTGACTTCCTTAAGACAGCGCATACATTCCGCCACATTTCTCAGAGGGATTTCTAGGGAGCGATACATCTCCTTGGCCCCCTTGACACCACTGGCCTGGATGGGGTCGATATCACCGACCACAATCGCATAGGAAATCAGTCGCAGAAACCAACCCTGATCTCTCAGACAAGAAGCCTGGAATGTCGCATTGCCGCTATTACTTGGGGTGACTGAACAGCGCTGCCAAAAGCGCTGGCTGCCTTTTTCAACAATTGACTGCACATTGTTGGTGAGAATAGACGCGATGCGAAGACGCTGCTGCCCATCTTGAAAGAAGTGGCTAATGTTGTTTAGCTCGCCTCGACTGAGATAGCGAGCTTCGCGATCGGCATTGGCGATTGCCTGGGTGATGATGCTCATAATCAATGGGTTGCCTTAGCATATACAGCTGCTAGCCAGGGAAGTCCCTAACCAAGCCCCGAACAGATGTGGTCAAAGCACACACCCATTTCTCGACCGGCCTCAGCCCCCAGCATCTCATTGACCACCTCTTTCATAGCTTGTACAGATCGCACCGTTGCCCCCACTGGCACACCCAGAGAGTTATAGGTTTCTTTAAGGCCATTGAGCACTCGCTCATCTAAAATCGACGGGTCACCTGCCAGCATGGCGTAGGTAGCATAGCGTAAGAAATACTCCATGTCGCGAATACAGGCCGCATAGCGACGACAGGTGTACATGTTGCCGCCAGGGCCAGTAATATCGGTGTAAAGTAGGGCTTTAGCCACAGTTTTAGTGACGATTGTGGAGGTATTGGCGCTGATGGACATGGCGGCCCGTGCTCGCAAATCACCACTGCGGAAATAGGATTGTAGATTCTCTAGGGAAGCATCATCTAGATACTTGCCTTGCATATCAGAGGAATTGATCAGAGTAGTAATTGCGTCTTGCATGGGAGATCTCCTTGAGAGTGAGAAAATGGTTTGCTAGGGATGAGTGGGGGTGGGTTGATCTGTTGCGATCGCAAAATTCTCCAGCCTCTCCAGGTTTATCCAGACTGGAAAACTGCAGCGCTTACGGCAGTAAGAACTATCTACAGCAGTGAATGAATAATCAAATCAAAGTACGGACCAACCTCTTGAGCATCTTCTTCGCTCAAAATGGTCATGGCCTCTTCCTTAAGACAGCGCATGCACTCGGCAATATTTCTAATTGGAATTTCCAGATTGTTGTACATTTCTTTTATGCCGACCGTACCAATTTCTTCTAAGGGGCGTTCACTCCCGGCCAATATAGAGTAGGCAATGAGCCGTACATACCAGCCTTGATCGCGCTGACAGGAGGCTGTCTTGCGGTCATTACCACTATTGCTAGGGGTGTTTGGACAACGCTCCCAAAACCTCTGACTACCGTTTTGGACAATCCTCTGTTCATTTTCTGCTAAGGTTCTAGCGATACGGATACGCTGTTCTCCAGTTTTAACAAAGTCTTGAAAAATTCGAAGCTCCTTGGGCGCAGGATAGCGGGCTTCACTATCGGCGCTGAGAATGAGTTCTGTAACCAGGCTCATTATAAGTTCTCTCCGTTTAAACGCTAAGTAGTTGGCTTCAGCTGTCACTTTTTCATGCAAACGCCTGAGCGTTTGAGCTTTGACTAAAAAAGCGACTAAATCTTCTTAAAATCCCCACCGAATGCTGTACAACATTCAAGAGATTCTTTTCACTAAGGTTTGAAAAAAGAATAAGCAAAGAAAATGGAGAACTTATGAAAATATGAATGCCGCTTAACAAAAAGCAATAATCGTCCGTCAACAGAGTCATCTTCATTAGTTCTTCAGTTTTCTTTGCTTGAATTCACATCGTGGGTAGTGCCTGGCAATGGCTTCACCAGCAAATAAGCCGTTTA